>JAZQCL010000048.1:0-19121 GCA_045546235.1 Acutalibacteraceae bacterium | reverse complement strand
GAGCCGACCGTATCATTGGGCACAGAACACCGTCCGCAAGATGCTGTCCAATCAGGAATACGTGGGAGATACCGTGAACTTCAAAACCTATTCCAAATCCAACAAGCTGAAGAAAAGGTTGAAGAACGATCCCGAAAACATCCTTATCTTCAAGGACACCCACGAAGCGATCATCGACCGCAAGACATTTGAGATGGTGCAACGGCACTTCGCCGGACGGAAACGCCCCGACAAACAAGGCGAGATGGACAAGTATGCGGGATTCCTCTTCTGCGGTGAATGCGGCAAACGGTTATATCTCCACCGAGGGAAAACCGTAAAGCCGGAAAACAACGCCTTCCAATGCGGAGGATTCCAAAGAAGAACGACCGAATGCACCGCACACTATATCCGAGAGAGCGTCCTCGATACCATCGTACTGCACAACCTCAAAACCGTAACCGCTTTTGCAAGAGATGACCCCGACGAGTTCTATGCGATGGCAACGCAGAACGGCGAGCAAGAAGCGGAAAAGTTCTACCGCAATGCTAAAATACAAAAGGAGCAGCTTGAAAAGCGGATCCAAGACCTTGACAATATCATTCGATGCTTGTACGAGGACAGAGTATCGGGAAGAATCACACCCGAACGCTACGACTCGATGGCAAACGGATATGAACAGGAGCAGGCGGAAAAGAAGCGTGAGCTGCAAGAGTTGGCAGAGCGAATTGGCGAGGTAGATATGAGGGAAAATGCATACAAGAATTTATTCGCAACGCCAAGCAGTATATTGAGATGCCGAAGCTGACACCCGAACTACTGAGAGTATTTATCCGCAGAATAGAGGTGTACGAGAAGTTCGAGAAATACTCACGAACAGCAGGAAACCCGATCCGCATACACTACGCCTTCCGACTTCCCGAACAGGAAGGTGTCCCCGCAATCGAAGTCCTTGTACAACCCACACCAAAAACCGCATGAAAAGTAATAACCGGAAGGTTTTTACACCTTCCGGTTACATACCACCCACTAATTCTCCGTTAAGAACATCACGGAAAGGGCTGGGTGTTTTTTTGCTTTAATGGGTAGGCGGGAGTCGAACAAGGAGGGAGCAAATCGGTAATTTGCGGCATATATTTCCAAAAATTGCATGGCTGTATATTTTGCAGAGAAGTTCTGATAATATAATCAGAATTACAGCGGAGGTGCAGTATGGATAAAAAGCACGGAATAAATATCAGTATAAGAGATAGGGTTTTTCTTATGTGGCAGGCTTCTATGGCGCTGGTTCAGGCCTATGAAATGTACGTTGACGAAACCGATGACAAAGAAATTATTGGGCTGTTCGCCAACTTTGCAGAAGAGGAAGGCGTTCACGCCTCGAAGCTTCTGGAAATATTAAGAAAGATAGAAGATAAAAAGTGAATCATAGACAGACGGCGTTGCAGCTTTGGTTGCAACGCTTTTTGTTGCAATAAGCCGCGGTATATGATAGAATTATAGTTATAAAAAGTCTTATCAAAAAAAGGACCGATAAATTATGAAAAAGTACATACTCGCTTTAGACGAAGGCACCACAAGCGCCCGAACAGTTGTGTTCGATAAGCAGGGCAACACCGTATCGATGGCACAGCGCGAATTTACGCAGATATATCCGAAGTCCGGTTATGTAGAGCACGATGCCACCGAGATATATGCCTGCCAATATGCTACCCTTACCGAGGCGATTCTGAGTGGTGGAATCAACCCGGAAGAAATTGCGGGTATAGGCATTACCAACCAGCGTGAAACCACGGTGGTGTGGGAACGGTCAACCGGCAAGCCTATATGTAATGCAATTGTGTGGCAATGTCGCCGTACTGCCGATATTTGCGAGGAGTTAAAGGCACAGGGCTTATCGGATTACATAAAAGACACCACGGGGCTTATTATAGATGCCTATTTTTCTGCTACTAAAATCAAGTGGATTCTCGATAACGTAGAAGGTGCCAGAGAAAAGGCCGAAAAGGGAGAACTGCTTTTCGGCACAATCGACACCTGGCTTTTGTGGAAGCTTACCGGCGGTAAGGTGCACGTAACCGACTATACCAACGCTTCAAGAACAATGCTTTACGATATTCACAAGCTTTGTTGGGATAAGCGGCTGCTTGAAATTTTAAATATTCCAGAAAGTATGCTGCCCGAGGTGCGTTCTTCTTCCGAGGTTTACGCCACCATCAATCTGCTGGGGGCGGAAATTCCTGTTTGCGGTATAGCAGGCGACCAGCAGGCGGCGTTGTTCGGACAATGCTGTTTTTCGGAAGGCGACGTTAAAAACACCTACGGAACAGGCTGCTTTATGCTTATGAATACAGGCGAAAAGCCCTTTAACAGCTCTAACGGACTTGTTACCACAATGGCGGCAAGCATTAAGGGTGAAAAGCCCACCTATGCCCTTGAGGGCAGCGTTTTTGTAGGCGGTGCTGTTATACAGTGGTTAAGAGATGAATTAGGCTTTATAAGGGAAGCTGCCGATAGCGAATACTTTGCCGCAAAGGTAAAAAACAGCGGCGGAGTGTACGTGGTGCCTGCCTTTGCAGGCTTGGGTGCGCCCCATTGGGATATGTATGCCAGAGGCACCATTACAGGCCTTACCCGAGGTAGCGGCAGAAATCACATAATACGTGCCGCGCTTGAGTCTATCGCTTATCAGACAAACGATATTTTAAGGGCAATGGAAAGCGACACAGGTTTGTCTTTCTCGGCTCTGTATGCCGATGGCGGCGCCAGCGCAAACAAGTTGCTTATGCAGTTCCAGGCAGATATTTCTGCTCTGTCGGTTATCTGCCCCGAATCCCCCGAGGCCACCGCCCGAGGTGCGGCGAATTTGGCAGGCCTTGCTTGCGGATTCTATTCTTCAAAGCAAGAGCTGATTGCCACTAAGGGTGGAACAGTGGCCTATAATCCCAAAATGAATGAGGAAGAAAGAAACCTTATTTTAGAGGGTTGGAACAAAGCGGTTGAAAGAACAAAGAATTAAACAAAAAGCTCTACCTACAGATCGTGAAGTAGGTAGAGCTTAAATTATTCAGAGGTAATCGCTGGTTCGGCAGAGGTGCTTTCGGTACCAATTGAACTAACATCCGAACTGCTGTCAGAGTTTGATTCTATAGCCTCTTCCGATTGCGGTGGTGATTCCACCGAAGGAACAGAGCTTGAAGCTGAGCTTACAACAGGTTTGCTACTTACAGTTGGAACGCGGGATGAGGTTATGGAAGAAGAGGTAGAGTTTAATTTTGAAGAGCTTTCCTGCCGTTTAGAAGAACTGCTTATTCTATCAGAAGCCACAACCACACGGCTGGGTATATATTTTGAAGAGGTGGAAACGGTAACACGGCTTCCGTTGCTTTTCGATTCCGTGGGTTGTGAAATTACAACCTGTGGTGGTGTATAGCTATCTGAATTGGTGGGAGCGTTGTAGCTTACCGCAACAAAATATTTTATTATACCGCCCACAATTCCATCTACATAGGCTTTGCGAAATTCGGGTGTTTTAATCTTTTTGTAATCGTTAATGCTTGTTAAGTATCCGTTTTCGGTAAGCACCGTGGGGCAGTAGGAAACGCGACTGAGATTGAAGTAATGCCAATCGGTTCCGCCACGTTCACGATTCATAATTCCGGTCGATGCTACTCCGGATGAGATGTTTTTGGCCGCCGCATAGGTATAGGGGTTGAAGTAACCCATAAAATATCCGTTGCTGCTTCCGTATTCCGAGCCGTTGAAATGCACCGAAATTGCAAGGTCGGCCCCTGTGGCGGTAATGTAATTATAGCGGTCTTCAAGGGACATAGTTTTATCTTCGGTTCTGGTCATATAAACCGTGGCACCCAACTGTAAAAGGCGGTTAGCCAGCTCTTTTGCGTATATAAGGGTGTAATACTTTTCGGTATAGGCGGAATTAGCGGCGTTGTAGGTTCCGCTGTCGCTACCGCCGTGCCCCGGGTCTATAACAATTTTTATGCCTTTTAGTGAGTAACCGTATTTATTGTTAGCAGCTTGAATTTTTGCTGGGTTTAGAAAAGAGAATACAAGCTGATTACTGCTATTATAACTGGCTTTCCAGCCGTAAAACACGCCTTGTGATTTAAGATAAAGCCTCAGGGTGTAGTCTTTTTCGTTTTTGAAAATTTCGTAGCTGCTGAAAAGCTGATTGGCAGGCAGGCTGAAGTTTTCCAGAGCTTCGGCGTAGCAGAAGGTTATATCTACGTATGTGAAATTAGCCGAGGAAATGCTGTAATCCTGACCTTTTTCACTTCTGTAACCCTGTTTACCTAAATTAAAGCGGAATGGAGCACGCCAATCTACGTTAAAGTTAAGAAAAAAATGATTGCCCTCGGTATAGCTTCCGGCATAGCTTATTTTATTGGTTTCGGGAAGCTTTTTCTTGGAAATTTTAACAACACCCTTTTTGGCATAAACTCTTGTGTTGTTGCGGAGTATATAATATTTTTTACCCGATTCGGAATCGTAAATTTTCGAAGTGCTGCAGTAATCCATAGTTCCGCGAGGCAGATAATTCACGGTGGGTCTTGAATAATCGTCTATAGTTCCGCCTAAAAAGCATTCCGCCGTGGAGGAAACAACCTCGGCAACGTAGGTTGTGCCAACGTCAACATAGCCCTTGTTTTGCAGCGATGCTACAGGGTTTGTGTTTATGTAAGAGCCCTGACCCTCAATTTTAATTTTGGTTGCTGTTATCTCTTGGCTGTCTTTACCCAAGGTAGCCTTGAATTTAAGCGGTTTGGTTCCACTTTTTGCGGTGATAATAACCCCTCTGTAGGTGGTGTATTGTTCTTCTTCACTGTCGGGAGAAAGGGTGGTGGTTTTGCCGTTGTATATGGCAGTAATGGTGGCGCCGGATTTTGCCACAACCGTTACCGAAAGCCTTGTGTTTCCGTCTAAACTAAGGGTTTTGTCCGACGGTGTGTAGCTTTTTATAAGGGGAAGTGAATGGGTTATTGTAAAGGTTTTCTTAAAATCACCGTTTTTGAAGGTAACCTTGTTTTTTCCTATGTTAAGCTTTTTCGATATAGAAAAATAGCCCTCTTCTGAGATTTCTTGCTTTTCTCCGTTCATCAAAAGGGTATAGTTTTTATTGCATATTCCATTAAAGTTAAGGGTATCCTCGTATACGGTAAGGTCGGTTTCCCGAGGGCTTGAAAAAACAATTTTACCTGTGTTTTCAAGAATGGTTTTTTCAATTTCATCCATATCAATGTCGGTATTGCTGAATTCTTCCGAAATAAGGTTACTGTCGCCTGAAGAGGTGGTAGAATTCTTCTTTTTACCGCAGGCGAAAAGTGAAACCACCATTAGCAAAATAAGTATATATGAAATTGTACGTGTTAAATTTTTAATTATCATACAATATCTCCAAATAATATATTAGCAACGCTATTAAGTACATTTTACCCCGAAAACCACGAAAGGTCAATAAGGTTGGGCTTGAATATTTGAAATAATGTGTTAAGATATATAAGGGAGGAAGGTTTATGTCACTGTTAAAGTCTAATATCGTACCTTTAAGAAGCCGAATTCTAAGCTGCCCCCACTGCCGAAAGCCGCAGGGATTCAGCCTGTTTTGTACCAGCATTTCTCCTGCTGTAAAGAATATCCCTTTATATCCCTTTCGCCGCCGTTATGCAGCAATTTGTAAGGGCTGCAAAAAGCTTTTTTATATTGATAAAGCAAAAGGCGACAGCCTTATTGGTAGTAATGCTGCCATTAGTGAAGAAGATTTAAAAACCGAAAGAGAGTGAGAAATTAATGCCCGAGCTGTTCAGAATTGTGCTGTGCATAATGGTGGCTGTGTCGCTTGGTGGCGCGCTGTTTGTGTTTATAGATAAATATAACGCAATACATAACCTATATAGAATCAGCGAAAATACCTTAATGCTATTTGGTATTTTCGGTGGTGCACTACTTATGTTAGGGGCTATGAAGCTGTTTCGCCATAAAACCAAAAAGCCAAAGTTTATGATAAGCTTTCCACTACTCTCTGTTGCCCACGTAATTATTCTATTTTTATGCTACAGATAGAAAATAAAACACCGCATAACCCATAAGGGTTGTGCGGTGTTTGTGATTTCAGGTAGATTATCTCTGAACGCGGCCTGAACCGTCGCCACCTGCAAGAGTTTTAACCTCTGCAACAGAAACTAAGTTGTAGTCGCCCTCAACGCTGTGCTTAAGGCAAGAGGCCGCAACTGCAAACTCAATTGATTCCTGTGGGCCGTAGCCGTTAAGCTGAGAGTAGATAAGGCCGCCGCCGAAGCTGTCGCCGCCGCCTACACGGTCAACAATGTGCATATGGTAGGTCTTGCTAAAGTAGTAGTCGCTACCGTCGTAAAGCATTGCTGCCCAATCGTTATCGTTAGCGGAAATGGAACTACGAAGTGTAATGGCAACCTTCTTGAAGCCAAAACGGTCGGCAAGCTTTTTGGCAACCTCTTTGTAGCCTTCGTGGTTAACCTTACCTGCATATAAGTCGGTGTCGCTGGCCTTAATGCCGAACACGTCGGAAGCATCTTCTTCGTTGGCAATACAAACGTCAACGTACTCGCAAAGCTTGGCCATAACCTCGCCTGCCTTTTCGCGGGTCCAGAGCTTCTTGCGGTAGTTAAGGTCGCAGCTTATGGTGATTCCGCGCTCTTTAGCGGCCTTAACAGCCTCTAAACAGATTTCGGCAACGTTGTCACCGAGAGCGGGGGTGATACCTGTAAAGTGGAACCACTCTACACCTTCAAAAATCTTGTTCCAATCGAAGTCTGCTGTGGTAGCAGTTGCGATGGAGGAACCTGCACGGTCGTAAATAACCTTTGAAGGACGCTGTGAAGCACCCTTTTCGCAGTAGTAAATACCAACTCTGTCGCCACCCTTGGAAATAAGGGAGGTGTCAACACCGTATTTGCGCAGAGAATTAATAGCCATTTGTGCAATTTCGTTCTCGGGGAACTTGGTAACGAAAGCGGCATCAATGCCGTAGTTAGAAAGGGAAACAGCCACGTTTGCCTCACCACCGCCAAAGGTAGCGGTGAACTTTTCGGACTGAACAAAACGATTGTAGCCTTCGGGGGCTAAACGAAGCATTAATTCGCCGAATGTAATAACTTTTGCCATAATAATTACTCCTTAAATATGTAAATTATTTTGTTACAAGGTGAACACCAAAGCCGCCAACCTCTTCTTTGAAGTAGATGAACTTAGGTCTGCCGTTATCATCGTAGGTTACGGTGTCGTAGTCGAATTCCATACCCTGAGACTCGTAGTATCTGATAGCTCTGCTAACGTCGGTAACACCCAAAGCGATGTGACCCATTTTTCCGCGACCCATAGAGCGCATAATTTCAACCTCGGGGGTAACAAAGTGGGATTTGTTGCCTGTTTTGGCAGTAGCGTTCATAAGAACCTCAAAAATCTTTGCGGTGTTGCTTGATGCTTCGTCGCTTTCAGAATTAATGCCTATGTGCTTAACCGACACCTGAAGCATTGCGGTAACGGCCTCGCGAGCGAGTGCAGTAATACCGTCCCAATCGCAATCGTCAACCATTTTTGCGGGTACCATCCAGCTTCCGCCGCAGGCAATAATCTTATTAAATGCAAGGTATTCGCCCAGATTGTCGGGGCCAATTCCGCCTGTGGGAATAAACTTCATAGCTGCAAAGGGGCCGGAAAGAGCCTTAAGCACCTTAAGTCCACCCATAGCCTCGGCAGGGAAAAATTTAACAACCTCAAGGCCCATATTAGAAGCAACACTAACCTCGCTGGCGTTGGTACAGCCGGGAATTACGGGCACACCCTTATCAATACAGAACTGAACAACCTCGGGCACAAAGCCGGGGGAAACAATGTATTTTGCGCCGGCTTTAATTGCTAGGTCGGCCTGCTCTACGTTAATAACTGTGCCTGCACCAACCAGCATATCGGGCAGAGCTTCGGCAATAGCTTTGATTGCCTTGTCTGCGCCTGCGGCACGGAAGGTAACCTCTGCCACGGGAATACCACCTTTTGTAAGGGCGGTAGCCAGGTCTACAGCTTTTGAAACGTCGTTAAGCTTTATAACCGGCATAAGTCCAACTTCTCTTACCTGTTCAAGAATTTTATTCACTTTATTCACAATTCCTTTCGTGAGAAATATTAATACGCATTAATTATATCACTTTATATAGTTGCGGTCAATGTAATATTTTAATATTGGGCACTTTTATTTTGTGAGTTTATGTGGTAAAATTACATTAGGTGATATTATGGATATAAAAGAAATACTTTCATTTTGCGACCACACTTTATTAAAGCCCGATGCCTCTGCCGAGGAAATTAAGGCTGTTTGCCAAGAGGCGATAGATTACGGCACCGCCAGTGTATGTATACCTGCGGCGTACGTTAAGCCTATGCGTAAGCATTTTGGAGAAAAGCTTAACATCTGCACCGTTATAGGCTTTCCCAACGGCTACAGCACCACCGAGGCCAAATGCTTCGAGGCTACAGACGCCGTTAAAAACGGAGCCGCAGAAATCGATATGGTAATTAACGTAGGCGACCTGAAAAGCGGTAATTACAAAGAAATTTTAAACGAAATCAACGCAGTGCATTCCGCTTGTTGCGGCAGGCTTTTAAAGGTTATTATTGAAACCTGTCTGCTTACAGAGGAAGAAATAATTAAAATGTGCGAAATTGTGTCGGAATCCCAAGCGGAATATATAAAAACCTCCACAGGCTTCAGCACCGGCGGAGCCACTAAGGCTGATGTTCACCTTATGGCGCAGCACGTATACGGAGGCACGAAAATCAAGGCTGCAGGCGGAATTAAAACCCTGGCCGATGCCGAAGAGTTTATAAAGCTTGGCGCCTCGCGTCTTGGCACCAGCAGTATAGTGAAATTAGCAAAGGAGCAGATGTAATGGCTACACCACATAACAGCGCAAATATGGGGGAAATTGCAAAAACCGTGCTTATGCCCGGCGACCCCTTGCGGGCAAAGTTTATAGCAGAAAACTTCTTAACCGACGTAAGGCTTGTGAATAATGTCCGTGCCATAGGTGGCTATACGGGTAAATTTGAGGGTACCGAGGTTACTGTTATGGCCAGCGGAATGGGTATGCCCTCAATCGGTATATACAGCCACGAGCTTTATGAATTTTACGGTGTAGAAAACATAATGCGAATCGGCTCTGCAGGCGGTATAAGCCCTAAGGTTAAACTAAGAGATATAGTTATTGGAATGGGGGCATGCACTGATTCTAATTTTGCACATAAGTTTCATCTGCCCGGCACCTTTGCTCCAATAGCCAGCTATAAAATGCTTAAGGCCTGCACCGACACCGCCGAAGAGCTGGGAATAAAGCCCCACGTGGGAAACCTTATTTCAAGTGATGTTTTTTATGCCGATAACGATGGAATCCCTGAAGCCCTGCACTCTGTAAATGCTTGGGGTAAAATGGGTGTGCTTGCGGTGGAAATGGAGGCTGCGGCGCTATATATGAATGCGGCACGCCTTAATAAAAACGCCCTTGCAATATGCACCGTGTCTGACCATTTGGTAACGGGCGAGTCCACTTCTTCGGAAGAACGACAGAACGCCTTTACCGAAATGATGGAGCTGGCGCTAAAAACCGCCAAAAAATTAGAGGAAAAGTAATGAAACGAGTTTTTCTTATAGTGCTTGATAGCTTTGGTATAGGCAACGCACCCGATGCCGCCGATTTTGGCGACCTTGGAGCCAACACCTTAAAAACCCTCAGTACCTCGAAGAATTTAAAAATCCCTAATCTAATAAAAATGGGTATAGGAAATATCGACGGTGTGGATTATCTGCCAAAAGCTGAAATGCCAAGGGCAGCGGTGGCAAGGCTTTGCGAAAAATCCCGCGGTAAGGATACCACCACAGGCCATTGGGAAATGGCGGGATTAACCCTTTCGAAACCCTTCCCCACATATCCTGAAGGCTTTCCCGAAAGCATTATAGCCGAGTTTTCAAAACGAACCGGCAGGGGAGTGCTTTGCAATAAGCCCTATTCCGGAACCGATGTAATCAGAGATTACGGTGTCGAGCACATAAAAACAGGAAAGCTGATTGTATACACCTCGGCCGACAGCGTTTTTCAAATAGCCGCCCACGAGGATACTGTGCCTATAGAAAAGCTGTACGAATATTGCAGAATTGCCCGTGAACTTCTGGTTGGCGAGCAGGGAGTAGGCAGGGTTATTGCCCGACCCTTCGCAGGTAGCTTCCCGAATTTTAAGCGTACCTCAAGGCGGCACGATTTTTCCCTTGTACCGCCCTCTGACACAATGTTGAACGTTTTAAAAAATGCAGGCTATTCCACCATTGGTGTGGGTAAAATTAACGATATTTTTGCCGGTTCGGGTATAAGCGAGCATTTTGCTACCACCTGTAATTCAGAGGGAATTGACAAAACCCTGCAGTTGATTAAAGAGGATTGGCAAGGTCTTTGTTTTACAAATCTTGTGGATTTTGATATGCTTTACGGGCACCGAAACGATATTGAAGGTTACGTTTCGGCGATTAATCAATTTGATTCAAAACTTCCCGAAATGCTTGAAAATTTAAGGGAAGAGGATATACTTATTATAACGGCCGACCACGGCTGTGACCCGGGCTTTTACGGCACCGACCACACAAGGGAATGTGTGCCGCTGTTGATTTACGGCAGAGGAATAATGCCGGAAAACCGTGGCACAGTTTCTGGCTTTAGCTATGTTGCAAAAATCGTTACAAATTATTTTGGAGTGGATTTTATATGACCGATTACAAAAGCCTTATAGCGGCTGCACTTGCCGCTTCAAAAAAGGCATACGCCCCATATTCGGGCTTTTTTGTTGGTGCCGCTTTGCAAACTAAAGGCGGCAAGATATACACAGGCTGTAATATTGAAAATGCCGCATATTCCGCCACCGTTTGCGCCGAAAGAACCGCGTTTTTCAGCGCCGTGAAAGAGGGCGAGCGGGAATTTTCAGCTATTGCAATAGTTGGTGGTAAAAACGGCGAAATCACTGATTATTGTCCCCCTTGCGGTGTGTGTCGTCAGGTGATTAGTGAATTTTGCGATGGCGATTTTAAAATAGTTCTGTGGAACGGAAAAGAAGCTTCCCTTTACACCTTAAAGGAGCTTTTGCCTTTAGCCTTTACAAAGGGTGAACTGAAATGAGAATGTACGATATTATTGAAGCCAAGCGAGAGGGTAAAGAGCTTACCTCTCGGCAAATAAGATGGTTTATAGAGGGCTATACAAAGGGAGAAATCCCGGATTACCAGGCCTCTGCTTTAATGATGGCTATATATTTTAAGGGCTGTACGGCATTGGAAACCGCCGAACTGACCCTTGCAATGCGGGATTCGGGAGATTTGGCGGACTTATCACAGCTTGGTGAAAAAACAGTTGATAAGCATTCAACCGGCGGCGTGGGGGATAAAACCACCCTTGTTGTGGCACCAATAGTCGCGGCTGTGGGCTGTAAGCTTGCAAAAATGTCGGGTCGTGGCCTCGGTCACACCGGCGGCACGGTAGATAAGCTTGAATCGATAAAAGGATATAACACTTCACTTGATGCCGATGTGTTTTTAAACCAGGTTAACCAAGTGGGAATAGCCGTGGTTGGGCAAACGGGAAATTTTGCCCCTGCCGATAAAAAGCTGTATGCCTTAAGGGATGTTACCGCAACGGTTAACAGCATTCCACTTATCGCATCGAGTATTATGAGCAAAAAATTGGCGGCAGGCTCTAAAAACATTGTGCTGGATGTAAAATGCGGCAGCGGTGCATTTATGCCCACTGCAAAGGGTGCAACCGAGTTGGCACAGGCTATGGTTGATATCGGCAAAGCCGCAGGAAGAAAAATAGCGGCACTTATAACCAATATGAACGAGCCCTTGGGCTATGCCGTAGGTAACTCCTTAGAGGTTGCCGAGGCGGTGGAAATTCTTCGCGGCAAATACGTCCCGGGCCTTTCAGAGCTTTGCTTAAAGCTTTCTACCCAAATGGTAAGCCTTGCTTTGTATTTACCTGAAAATAAAGCCGCCACGCTATGCCAAGAAGCCGTAAATAGCGGCACAGCATACAACACATTTATAAAATGGATAAAGGCACAGGGTGGAGATGTGGCTGTTTTAGAAGATTTAAATACCTTTACCGCCGCTAAGCGAAGCACAGAGCTTTTGGCAGAATCCGAAGGCTATATTACGGATATTGATGCAAAATCCGTTGGGGTTGTAGCCTCGCTTTTGGGAGCCGGCAGAGAGAATAAGGATTCAGAAATCGACCTTACTGCAGGCATCAGCCTTTATAAAAAATGCGGTGATTACGTAAAAAAAGGCGAACCGATTGCTCGCCTTCAATCCTCTGTAGTAAGGGATTTTTCAGCGGCGCTGAGCCGTCTTAGCAAGGCTTATCTGTATGGAGCAGAAAAGCCCGAAGAATTGCCTATAGTATATAACATAATAAGTTAATTGGAGTGACAGAATATGTGGAACGGAAAATTAAAAGCAGTAACCTTCAGTTACGATGACGGTGTTACCCAAGACCAACGCTTAATAGCACTTTTTAATAAGTATGGGCTGAAGGCAACCTTTAATCTTAATTCTGAATTTTTGGGCAACGGCGGTCACCTTATCAGAGAGGACGTAACGGTGGCTCACGTAAAGCCCCGTTCTTGTGAAACCAAAAAAATATATAAGGGTCACGAGGTTGCGGCCCACACCCTTACCCACCCATTTCTTCCTAATCTCCCCGACGCTGAGGTTATCCGCCAGGTGGAAGAGGACCGCAAAAACCTTTCCGAAATAGTTGGTTACGAGGTTGTGGGAATGGCCTATCCCTGCGGCGGCAAAAATTACAACGAGCACATTGCGGAATTGATTAAGGAAAATACCGGCATTAAGTATTGTCGAACCATTGAATCAAACCACAGCTTCGATTTACAGGAAGATTTGCACGTATTCAAGCCCACGGTGTACCACCACGAGGAGTGGGACAAAATGTTCGAATTAGCCGAGAAATTTATTGCCTTAAAGCCCGATAAACCTCAGCTTTTCTACATTTGGGGTCACGCTTACGAATTTGATATACATAACACTTGGGACAGAATGGAAGAATTCTGCCGCCTGATTTCAGGGCACAGCGATATTTTTTACGGAACTAACCGCGAGGTATTATTGTAATGAAACGCATATTATGTTTTTTAACCGTGCTTGTGCTTTTATTGGTAAGTGGCTGTAGTGGTAAAAAACAACAAGCAGATAAGGTGGAAACAGCATCAACCGTTCTTAGTACCACCTCACAAGTGCAGGTTGACCTTAGCGAAGACCTGCAGCAAAGCCTAAAGGATAATCCCGATTACAAGCACCCCGAATTCAGACTTATTACAGAGGGTAGCGAGCCCACCAATAAAATCTACAGCGACTACAATAAATCCGGCAAGGATACGGTAACCTTAAAAAACTTTACGGGGTTGTCTTTGGTGGGTAAGAAGTTCAGCGGTAAGGTAGTAACGGACCTTATGGCCTATTTTGAAAAGGCCGATGTGGCGGATTACGGACCTGCTCCCGTTAATGGTTCGGGTGAATCGGTTTTTGAGGCTTGGTATATTGATAATGGAGCTTCCATAATGACCACCGATTACGATGTCTATTATATAGAACCGGATATGAACCGTTACTACCACAAAAGCGCCATGGCTTACTACGAAATAGACCCCCAATTTAAAGATTTTTTATTGGGTATATACAATTATTATCCCTATAATTATTACAGGGGCAGGTATATAGACGGCACGCTGGCTATGGCACATAAATATGCAGGCAAAACCTCGGTGCAGATGTCGGTTAAGGATATTTATGCCTACGGAGAAGAACGCACAAATTACGTAATTGTAGAGCTTGTAAGCGACGTGGCGCAGGAGTTAAAGGTTGTTACCAACTGCTATTACAGCGATGATAATAGAGGTACTGGCGACAGCAAGCCTGTAAGCTTAAAGGCGGGCGAGCCGCAAGAGGTTACCCTTAAATTTTCTTATGGCACCACCCTGGAGATTATAGCCGATAACAATCTTTTTAAAATCAATTTACAATATGGCAATCACACCACGAAAAGCGATCTTGAAAAAGCAATGAACACTAACAAATGGTATGACCACCCCGTGTTTAATCTTGTGTCTGACCCCACAACACCAAAAAATAAGGTGTACCAAGGTGATAGCGATATTTACCGTAGCTCGGTTCCCTGGGCAGTTCGGGTATCGGCCGAAATTCCCGGATATGAGAAATCAAAATACTGCAGAAATGAAATCGGTGAAGAGCTGCTCAATATTCTAAATAGTGCAGGCTCTTTAGGGGAAGGCAAGCCTATGGAATATGCAACCCCACCTGAAAATTCAATCACCCTTGAAACCAAGGATAACCGCTTTTTTATAGACCCCGCAACAGACTATCTCTATGATATTGAAAGGGAAATAATTATCGAACACCCTGAAGAGTTAGATAAGCTGCTTCACGATATTATTTATTATTACCCCACTAATCTGTATCGCGGCAAATACTCGGGCGGCAATTTGAATTTAGAGCATATTTATGCAGGCGAATCGGAATTCAGCCTGCAGGTAAAGGATATATATGCGTTTGAAAAGTCAACTAATAACTACATTTTAGCCGAGCTGACCGCCAAGGAAAATACCGCCGCCTTTATAAGCGTAAGCGGCGGAGATAGCAGTTGGGTTTATTTAGAGGCAGACAAGCCGCAAACCGTATATCTGAAGTTCAGTAATTGCGATAAAATAACCCTTAACGGAGGCAACAACAGTATAGAAATTGAAATAGAATACGCAAGATAAAACTAATTACTTAAGTATTGTTGAAAAAAAGAAAGGAGAAGTTTATGAACAAAATACTTTCTTTATCAATTGCACTTGTAATGCTGCTTATCTTTTGCGGATGTAACGGCAAAATTGACACTACCGATTCATCGATCTTGAGTGAATCCATAGCTGACGTTTCCGAAGCAGATAGCACTTATGTATCACCGGAAACGTCCTATGTGGAATCTGTAACTAATGGTGAGCAATCTGAGTTTAAGATAATTGAACTTGATTTTCCGCACAGCAATAAGACCTACAATCCCGAAGATGTAATGAAAAAGCCTTTTGATAATCAAGAGGATTGGCTTGTGGAAATTGAGTCTGCAAACACCGTAAGAATCAAGGGAGAATTGGCAAAGGATTTTTTAAAAGTTCTAAAAAGTGCCAAGTTTAAAGAAAAAGGAACCTATTCTGATGGTGACGGAATAATTATCAAAACCAAAACAAACACTTATCAAATCCCTACTTATTCCGATAAAATTTATAATGTTTATGAGGGTACTGTTTCTACAATACCCGACGACCTTAAGGACTTTTCTGCTGATATTGCGGGGTCTTACGCCAGTAACTATAACCACCCTTACAGTAAATTCACAGGCTATTGTGCAAGTGGAGAGATTATGGTTCTTGAATCTAAACTTAACTTTGAATCTTCCATAGAAATGAGCATAAAGGATATTAGCGCAGGCGTTGTTACGGTAGAAATCACTTCAAAAACCGATAAAGAAATAAAAGTTAGCTGTTCATTCAGGGTTGCTAAATACCAGCCGAGCAATTCAGCCGAAAGTAAAACTGTGTCGCTTAAGGCCGGCGTTCCACAAGAGGTTAAATTCAATTATTACAGAGAGCCTTATTTAAGTGTTATATCCGAAAACTATATGTATGATATTGAGCTTGTATCGAACTCGAGGTCTTATGATGAAACGCTTGTTATGGAAGCATTAAAAAACCATAGCGAATATACCCATCCAAAGTTTAATTTGAAAATCGACAGAGCTGTTCCAAACAACAAAATTTATGAAGAAGATAATTACCGATATAACTCGTCTAAGCAAGAGGTAGTGAATATCGTTTCATCTATTTCGCCATATTATAGAACAAATAAGAGCTTCTATGGTGAATGGGGGAAGGATTTATTACGTTGTATAAACGGCGCAGAGATAAAAAGTAAAACACTTCCTGCTGAATATGATAAATCGGTGCGTATTAAAACTACAACCGACACTTACTATTCTACGCCTGAGTTTAAGGAACTTTACCATAAGGAAGGTAATAGAGTTCTTGAAATTAGCGAAAGTTTCCGAAAATTACTGATAAATGCCTTTATTTATTCTCCAAATAACTATTACAAAGGAAAATATGCTAACGGCACATTAAGCTTAAGGCATGTTTATAAAGCCTATAAGGATGTTAAAGTGAACATAAAGGATATATATTATTTTGGAAAGAACGAGCAAAATTACATAGTCGCCGAACTTTTATCCTCTGAACCTAAAGTGATATCGTGTGGATTGAATGGTTATTGCGTTGATGGTACTCAAGGAAAAGTTAGTCAACACGAAAAGATTTGCTTAGAGGCGAACAAGCCTCGTACCGTAGCACTGAAATTTGGGGAATGTGATATACTAAAATTTTATGCCGGAAATACTGCAATAGAAATTGACCTTGGCAGCAAATAACAAAAGACGCTTTGGTCATTTGGGCAAAGCGGGTTTTACTATGCCTGAATTATTTAAGTTCAGTTATGGTTCTTGTTAAAACTCCGTCTTTCATTTCTTGTGTGAAGCGGTAGCTTTTTCCTTTTATCACGACACCGCTTACAGAGAAGCATTCCTCTGTGGCAGGAAGGAAATCTATGCCGTCTTCTTTAACTCTTATGCCGAGATAATAGGAGAAAAGCAGGTTTATCCACTCGGAATGGAAATACTCCGTGTAGGACGAGAAAGTTGTTCCGTCGCTGGGGCGGTAATGCTCACGAATACAAGGGAGCGTTCTGTCGCCAAAGTCAAAATGAAGCTCGGTGTAGTCGCTGAAAATGCGGTTGAAGGTATCAGCAAGCTGTGGGTTTTCGTAGGTTGCATATCCCAAAGCTTCAAGCACAAGGGAAACTGCAAAGGGCCATATAGGTCCGTTCCAACTGCAACCATATTCGTGTGGCTCTGCAACGCTCGAGGCGGTAGGTCCTGCAATACAGTTGTCAAACCAATACATAGGGCATTCCTTGTCTACGCTTGTAACTCCAAAACTGCCGTCAAATCTGCCGTTTTCACCGAGATGTTCAAACACAGAATCAAAATCACTGCCCAAAAGCCCAAACATAAGGGGAGTAAAGCCGCCGTAGGAATAAGCTTTATCGCAGGGCTTTCCTACTGACGGATCGAAGTCGAAAAAGAAATGCTTATCTTCATTCCAAAGCAGATTTTCGATTTCTGATAAAACGGATTCTGCCACATTGGAGAAATAATCTTCATCTTCGGTTTTTCCTAACTGTTCGGCCATCAATTTACACGCCAGTATATTTGCCCCGTACATAACCGATTCATCTACTCGGTGAAGCACGGTGTTTTTGAATCCCATATCTGCGCCCTCGTGGTCGTGACGCCAATCCCAAGGGGGAGTGGTGTACTGATAAAAGCTTGGCTGATATTCAGCCCCCGTAATCCAACTGCCGTGGGTTTGGGGTAATATGGTGTCGATTTTATTTATGCGGGCAATCGTGAAATTACAAACACTTTCGTAAAATTCTGTAAGTATTGTTTTATCACCGGTTTGCAGATAGTATTGCCAAATAGCCATAGGGGTGCATTGTATGTAGTCTTGCATTGTGCCAACACCGCGGCACCAATTCTTTATGTTTGAGCGTAGCGCTGAAGTGTCTTTCATCCACTTCATATCCAAAGTTTGCAGAGGAATTGGCAGACCTATAGGGGCGCCGAACCAACCACCAAATGGAGATTCGTAAATGCACTCGCCTTTGTATTCCGACTCGGGCAAAACTTCACATGGATTGTGAATAGCACATTTGATAACAAAAAAACGGTAATAATACACCTTTAGAAGGTCAAGATTTTCTGTTTCTAACTGCGGCGCATTGGTTTCCATCCAAAGGTTGAAACGTTTTTCAGCATCATCAAAGGGATTAGAAATAAGCATAGCATCGGAAAGGTCGGTTTTCGCCATATCTGAACTTATAGGAGAGAAAGCAAAACCGTACTTCAACTGTATGCTCGATTGGGGCGGAATGGTAAAGCATTTTGCTTCACAACTAAAGTCGGCCGCCAAAAAGCCCTTAAGAGTTAGCTCTTTTTTTATGCTTTTGGGCAGGATTTTAGATTCAACCCTGTAAACAGACTCTGAAATATTCGAGTAGGGAATAACAAGTGAAACCTCAATTTGCATTTCATCGCGGCCGTCGTTTGTAAGGGTGAGATGGGAAACAAAAACATCATTTTCGGTGAAACATTTTCTTTCTCTTACCGCTAAAAGCCCCGATTTTTTGTATTCGCCTGAGGGTTTCGAGCGATAATATGTATCCATAAAAGCGGGGGTCCAACGGTTTCGCTGCGGAACAAAGTCTTGCACCTTGCCGTTTATAGAAAACTGCGGAACTACAATATTCTTAGAATCCAACTCATGTCCAATGGATATATCCCCCGTAAGACCTAAAGATGGGGCGTCCCACTGTATTTGGCTTTTACTTTTTCCGCGGGAGTAGATGTTATAACCCCAAACGTCACTGCGCTTAGAGTTCTCCAAAAACCTGTTGACATTATAAATCGTATTCATAAAAACACCTCAAATACCAAGCGGTTATGTGTGAATTATATGCTTGAGTTAAATTGAGAACAAATCAACCCTTGGCTCCCTCTGACGAGGGAGCTGTCAGCGAAGCTGACTGAGGGAGAGATTTTTTAACATTCAAATCTATATATTCACATACGCCATTGAAATTACGGTCAATATCTAAATTACAAATTCTTAAAACGATTAAATTCATACACTCTAACTCTTTTGTACGGATATTGTCTTTTTCTATTTGCTCTGCGGTATAGTGACCGCTACCGTCAAGTTCAACAACAAGCCTTGTTTTTGCACAATAAAAATCTGCTATATAATTTCCTATAGCTTTTTGTCGTTGAAACCTTATAGGATAATATCTTAAAAACTCATACCAAAGTTTTCGTTCCCAAGGTGTCATATTTTTTCTTAAAGCTTTTGCAAGAGGGATATTC
>JAZQCL010000047.1:0-47663 GCA_045546235.1 Acutalibacteraceae bacterium | reverse complement strand
AGGACATTTTCATACGAAGTGGGCTTTCATCGAAAATGTTAATGGTTTCACCCAAATCTTTTTTATACCATTTTCCAACTAATCTTTTATCCATTATGTTAAGACCTTTCAAATAATCTCAATGTGTGTTTTGTAATACTGTTCTTGAAAATGTATAGCCTCTGCAATTTCGTTTTGGTAAAACACTTTATCGATAGGAGATGCAATTAACTTGTCCTCAACATCGTTTTCTCTATGAGCTATGCCGATTATTTTGGCTTTATACTCGGTTACGGGCTCGTTCACACCAAGTAAGTAAACATCAAGTTCTTCACCGTCACCACCGATAACACCGGGTATATATCCATAATTGATTGGATAGGTTAAACTATATTTTTCCTTTTTATACACATAACCTATAGGACGATCAATTTTAATATCCACTATCTTGCCAAGATATGATTTTACAAGTGCTTTTCTTTCTTCGAATGTCATTATAATTTTCCTTTATGAGATTACTAGCCTTTGATTAGTGTTTCAATGCCGTTCTCTATAATTATTCCATCACCATCGTTAAGTCTAACAACTGTGCAATTGTGTTCTTGTTCGTACGCTTTGCAGACATCCTCTAATTTATCAAATCGTTTGAGAAATTTATTATAGTGAGGAAGTATATGTGTATTTGTTAATGATAAACCCTTGAGATTATCAAGATTTACAATGTTCATTTCAGGAGTTAATCTGTCAACAACCTCAATAGACGGAGTGAACACCAGCGCACCTGCACTCCATCCAAGCAACACCTTTTTCTCGACAAGTTGTTTAATTACAGCCGAAGCATTATGTACACGAATTGAATTAAGCAAATAGTAGGGGTTGCCACCTATAAATTCAACCACATCGTATTTTAGCAATTCGGAATCATCTTGTGTATCCAAATCAAAGGTATCGACACTCAATCCGTATTCTTTAAGTTCGTCTACGACACGAGGAACATGATAATTACGCTCTTTATATTCATTATCTGCGGTTACAACAACAGCTGCACTAGATAACGGAGCAATATATTTACTTAAAGCATTTTTTAATGCTTTACTTGTAATACCGTTAGATAATAGAGCAATCATACATTTTACCTCCATAAGAAATATCGTCTATTTTATTTTACCATATTTTTGCTTTCTATACAACGGTCAATCGTTATCTAGTCTACAACTAGTTTTATCTGAACTTAAATAACTCATTTGAAACTTCCACGGTTATATAACTTTAAAAATACATTTATGCATCATTACAAATTTGCAAATTGGTATGATTTATGTTATAATAAATAAAAATTATTAGGGGTAAAATATGTCGGAATTTTTTTGGAACTTTAACGAAAACATACGTAAGAAAAAATCGTTCAAAGAATTATCAAAACATCTCATAGTATCTTCTGAAAATATATTGGATTATTATAATCATATCACTTTTCGCATTGAAAATCTTTCAGACTATTTAAAAATCATGAATATTATTAATAAGCGTAGGTCTCCTAAAGATATGATACCATCCGTTGTATTTAGAGGGATGTCAGATTATAAATGGAAACTGGAACCTAGTTATGAACGCGAGTTTCCTTGCTGTGAAGGATTTGAAAATTCCATGATTGGAGAAATGAAAACTCTTCGTCCTGAAGAATTTTCTAAGGATTTTTCAAACTTTGACATTCTTGCAAAAATGCAACATTTTGGTCTACCAACAAGATTACTCGATTTTTCGACTAATCCATTGGTTGCGTTGTACTTTGCTTGCTGTGACAACCCTAGAAATACAGGTCGTGTCGTTTGCACAACCGATACCAGTAGCGAGTATAGTGTTGATTTAATCGAGGCTATTTGTGGGTTACATAAACACTCTGAATACAGTGGTTTGTATTTGGAAGATATCATTGGTACTGAATACATTTCAAGATATTTTTTACACACAAAAATACCTCTAATGCAAAAGCCTAAATATTCAAATGAACGAATTAAAAGACAGTCTGCAATTTTTATGATTTTCCCCAGTGTTATCTATGATAAAGGTGCACAAGATGCATATGATGCATTAATTTCAAATTCTGAAAATGATATTAAGAAAAACAAACCCAAACCTGATAATAACCATGAAATAACCAAATACGAAAGAATCGAAAAAATCTACCCGATGAAAAAATCATCAGTTCCCGGTATTAACAAAGAATTTCCCAGTTGTTTCGTTGACGGCGAAAGTTTTAAAAAACTAAAGGAGTGTTATAAAAGCCATCCCGACTTTTCAGAGATGCATCCGGATGTTTTTTCCGTTGAATTTAACAAAAGATTGTTACATCGGTTTACTATCATACCAACATTACAAAACATTTCAAACGATTCTATGAAGAAATATTTTTGTAGTATTATTATTGAACAAAAATATAAAAAACAGATTCTTAACGAATTAGATTTAATGAATATTAATGAAGCTTACTTATTCCCCGAACTAGAATATACAGCTAAAAGCGTGAAAGAAAAATATAAAAGTCAAGCTTTCGATTATGATAAAATTTTTAACTAAACATTAATGGCGGAGTAATATTGCTCCGCCATTAATGTTTTGCTATATTATTAATATATAAACAAATATATTGATTTTCCGTTTTGGTTGTGATATTATAATATCGTAATTTGACAATGAACAACAAACGATTTATTGACGAAAATTTTGAGAGGAGATTTAAGTTTATGGATGTGCATTCTGTCCGTCAGATGATGAGGACTAAAAGTATATACGAGATACCACTACGTGTGACTTTTTATGCCCGTGTATCTTCCGAGAAAGACGAGCAGTTGAACTCACTTGATAACCAGATTTCATATTACCGTGAGTTTATAAAGAAAAACGTTAACTGGGAGTTTGTTGAGGGGTATATTGACGAAGGTCTTTCGGGTATGAGCACCAAAAAGCGCGAGAACTTCCATAATATGATTAGCGATGCAAAGGCAGGGCTCTTTGATCTTGTTATCACAAAGGAAATTACCCGTTTTGCCCGTAACACGCTTGACAGTATTCAATACACTCGCGACCTACTTTCCAACGGTGTTGGTGTATTCTTTCAGAACGATAATATCAATACTCTTGACGAAGATAGCGAACTACGTCTTACTATTATGTCGGGTATTGCACAGGATGAACTACGCAAGTTATCATCCCGTATTAAGTTTGGTCATCAAGAAGCCATAAAGAAAAACGTTGTCCTTGGTAACAGCCGAATTTTTGGCTATCGCAAAGACAACAAAAGATTGGTTATTGACGAAAAAGAAGCAGAGATGGTTCGTGAGTTGTTTGAACTTTACGCTACCGACCAATACAGTATGAAGCAGATTGAGGATATTTTATGGAACAAAGGCTACCGCAACAACAATGGTAAGCGTATCTGCCACAGCACAATGTCTAACACCATTTCCAACCCTAAATACAAGGGCTACTATGTTGGCAACAAGGTAAAGATTATTGATATGTTTACTAAAAAGCAAAAGTTTTTACCGCCTGAAGAATGGGTTATGTTTAAGGATGAAACCGGCGAAATTGTTCCTGCTATTGTTGATGAAGAATTATGGGAAAAAGCCAACGCTGTTCTGAGAAGGCGTAGCCGTGATGTAAAGAATAGGCAGAATCTGTGCAACCACCCCAATCTTTTAACGGGAAAAATGTACTGCACCCATTGCGGAAAACTCTACTACCGCAAGGACAGTAAAGACCGCAAAGGCAATGTGTTATCCCGTTGGATATGCAGTGGTAAAATCAATAACGGTACTGACTCTTGTCCATCGTTCACTATTTACGAAGAAGAAATCAAAGAGGTTCTTTACGAAGTATTTAAAGACACCGCCGAGGATGCAAAGCTGATTATTGAAGAATACACAAACATGTATGCTGAAGTTTTAGCGAAAGATAGTTCATCGGGCGAACTGCAAAAGTTAAAAGACCGACTTGATTTTCTTTCTAAGAAAAAATCAAAGTTACTTGAGTACAATGTTGCGGGTCAAATCAATGACAAAGATTTTATTGAGATGAACAAGCAAATTACTGATGAATCTGCGGAAGTTTACTCGGCTATTCAGGAAATTGAGTATGAAATCAACTCACGCTCCGAATATAAGCAGAAGATTGAAGAGATCCGTAATATTTTGCTTAAAGCTGAAAACGAAGCAAGTCAGAATATGATTGATTCGGCGTTCATAAACAGATATATTGACAAGATTTACGTGACTCCTATTGAAGAAGGCACTGTTGAAATTTCGGTTAAGATTTTCTCGGGAGAGACGGTAGAGAAACATTTGTCCACCCTACGAAAACGCCATAAATCTATTAAAAATGCCGAAAAACCCGATGAAAATGAGTCCTCTGATAACGGTATTGTCAATGTTTGCAGTACGGGACACACTTTTAAGAAGATGATCGAATCTTACGAAAACAGCATGAAATAAATAAAGCCTTACCGAGGTTTTTTTATACTGAACACCATAAAAGATTGTAAAAAACAATCTGAAAAATCCGAGGTTCGCGGTTTATAGCGAGCCTCGGATAATTTTTGCTTCAAACGATGTAAAGATAACTTATTTCTGCTGCTGTAGAAATTTCTACAATTGTTTTAAACAGATGTATCAATTATCTGAAATAATCAACTTTACATTAGTTAGCTAAGGCGTACTTGTTCATATACTCGTTGTAACGTTGAACAAAATCCTGATTATTTTCACGAATTCCGTTTAGATATTCGTGCACGTACATACTATCGTGTGCCAATTCTAAAATGCAACCCGCAATATTCGAGCAATGGTCGGATATTCGTTCAAGGTTATTAAGAATATCAGACCAAACAAAACCGGCTTCTATAGAGCACTCGCCTTTTTGCAAACGCTGAATGTGGTTACTGCGAAGCTTGGCTTTCAAGCCATCTACCACCTGCTCTAAAGGCTCTACCATTTCTGCAGCAGACAAATCATTATTTTTAAACGACTTTAAGGTGATATCTGAAATCTCACTGACAGCAGAAATAATTACTGACAGTTCTTTTTTCGCAGGCTCTGTAAACTTAATTTCTTTGGAATTAAGCTCTTCTACTGATTTAAGCAGGTTTACCGCGTGGTCGGAAATGCGTTCAAAATCACCAATAATATGCAAAAGCTTTGCTGATTCTGTACTGTCACGATCGGTCATAGGGTAGGTACTGAGCTTAACCAGATAGCTTCCCAGAATATCCTCGAAATGGTCGGCTTTTTCTTCGTAGCTTCTGATTAATTCTGCGGTATCTACATCGTATTCTTCAAAGGATTTAAAAGATAGCTTCAATGCATCTGTAGCGGCTAATGCCATTTCATCGGTTACAACACGGCATCTTTCTATAGCGATTGCAGGTGTAGCCATTAAACGTTCGTCTAATTCTGTATTTTTCTCTTTTTCGCTGCCCTGAGGTTCGGGAATAATTCGCATTGAAAGTTTTTCAAGCAAGCCTGCCATCGGCAGCATTATTATTGTACAAATTACGTTGAAGGCGGTGTGAGCAACAGCAATTGTAACCTCGCTGGCATCGGTAGCCATTAGCGGTATATCAATTACGGCATTAACTATACAGAACATTATTAACAAAATTGCAGTTCCTATTATATTAAAGGAAAGATGAACTAATGACGCTCTACGTGCGTTTCTGTTGGTACCCACTGAAGAAATAAGCGCAGTTACACAGGTTCCTATATTCTGACCCATGATAATAGGAATTGACATTCCAACGCTGATTTGACCGGTGGAAGAAAGTGCCTGTAATATGCCAACCGACGCCGAAGAAGACTGGATAATTCCGGTAAGCACCGCACCTGCCAGCACTCCCATAATCGGATTAGAAAACATAGTAAGTAACTTGGCAAAGTTAGGGTCACCACGCAGGTCGGCCACTGCAGCAGACATTGCGTCCATACCATACATAAGTGTAGCAAAGCCTAAAAGAATAACGCCGATATCACGCTTTTTATTGGATTTGCAAAAAATATAAAGAATAATGCCCACCAACGCGAGAACGGGCGTAAAAGATGATGGTTTTAAAAGCCGAATAAACACATTACCGCTTTCTATACCTGTTAAGCTTAAAAGCCAGGCGGTAATCGTGGTACCTACATTTGCGCCCATAATTACGTTAATAGCCTGCTTCAAGGTCATAACGCCGGAGTTAACAAAGCCTACCACCATAACGGTTGTGGCAGATGAAGACTGAATAACAGCGGTAACTCCAAGACCAGTTAAAAAGCCGGCTGCCTTTCCTGTTGTTAATCTGCCAAGCAGACTTTTAAGCCCAGAACCGGCGGATTTTTCAAGATAGGCACCCATAAGATTCATACCAAACAAAAACAAACAGAGGCCGCCTATTAGATTTAACACATCAAATAAATCCATTTTTTATACTCCTTTTCGTTTTTACAATTTTTTTACAAGTAGAGTATATTATTTTCAGATTAAATCTTCTCGCATTCTTTTGTTAAATCTATATTAAATCTTTACACATTACTTTACAGTTGACTTGACAGATGTAAAGACAAATGATATAATTAAACAAACTATGCATCGAATAGGAAGGTACATAATGAAAAGCAAAATCCAGCAATTAAAAAAACAAAAGAATGCCGTAATCTTGGCGCATTACTATGCCCCGGCCGAAGTACAAGCACTTGCGGATTATGTGGGCGATTCCTTTTATCTTGCCAAAGTTGCTAAAGATACAACTGCAGACATAATTGTTTTTTGCGGCGTGGCCTTTATGGGTGAAAGTGCGAAAATCCTCAATCCTGATAAAAAGGTGCTAATGCCCGACCTTACTGCCGACTGTGCAATGGCCCACATGGTTAAACCCGGTATTATTGAAGAAATGCGAAGCCAATATCCCGACCTTGCTGTAGTTTGTTACATTAATTCAACAGCAGAGCTTAAAACACAAAGTGATGTTTGTGTTACATCATCTAATGCAGTAAAAATTGTAAAACGCCTTCCTAACAAAAATATATTTTTTATTCCTGATAAAAATCTGGGACGTCACGTGGCGGCAGAAGTACCAGAAAAAAATATTATACTTAACGATGGTTGTTGCCCTATACACGCCGATATTACTGACGCACAGCTAAAAAAAGAAATCAAGGCGCACCCAAAAGCGCAAGTATTATGCCACCCCGAATGCGAAAAAGAAATTGTACAGCTTTCTCAATTTGCCGGCAGCACTGCAGATATTATTTCTTATGTTAAGAATAGTGAGGCCGACGAATTCATTATCTGCACCGAATATGGAGTTGAGTACAAGCTTATAACTGATAACCCCGAAAAACGCTTTTACTTTCCCTCTCCCCTCCCTTGCTGCAGTGATATGAAACTCAACACGCCTGAAAAGATTTTATCCGTATTAGAAAACGAAACAAACGAGGTAATTGTTAGCGATGAATTGCGTTTATCCGCACTTCGTCCGCTTAATAAAATGTTAGAGCTTGGAGTGTAAAAATGAACACTGATATTTTAATAGTTGGATGTGGCGTTGCCGGACTATATTGTGCACTTAACCTTCCTAAAGATAAAAATATTGTTGTGGTAACTAAAAATGAAGCTCCGAAAAGCGACTCATTTTTAGCCCAGGGAGGCATCTGCGTGCTGCGTGACGAAGAAGATTACAACGCCTTTTTCGAAGACACAATGCGCGCAGGACATTACGAGAACAACCCAGAATCTGTTGAAATAATGATTCGTTCTTCTCAAGAGGTTATTGAAGACCTGGTTTCTTTTGGGGTACAATTCGAAAAAAACGGCAAAGAGTTTTCCTACACCAAAGAAGGTGCCCATTCAAAGCCACGCATTTTGTTCCACGAAGATGAAACAGGAAAAGAAATAACCTCACATCTGCTTAATACCGCTAAAAGCAAAGAAAACATAACCCTAATTGAAAACTATACAATGGTTGACCTTATCACTAAAGGAAACAACTGTTACGGAATAATAGGCCACGATTTTAATGGTAACTACAGCCAAATCACCGCTGACTACACTATTCTGGCAACAGGTGGTATAGGCGGCTTGTTTAAACATTCAACAAACTACCGCCACCTTACGGGAGACGCCTTGGCAATGGCACTTAAATACAACATCAAGCTGCGTAATATAGATTACATACAAATACACCCCACCACCCTATACACCACCAAAAGCGGTAGAGAATTCTTAATTTCCGAATCGGTACGCGGCGAAGGTGCAATTCTTCTGAACTCTAAAGGCGAACGCTTTGTAGACGAGCTGTTACCCCGCGATGTGGTTGCCGCAGCAATTTTTGATGAAATGAAAAAGGAAGGCACTGAACATGTTTGGCTGTCTTTAGAAGCCATACCAAAAAAAGAAATCAAAAGCCACTTTCCAAATATCTATCAACATTGCTTAAAAGAGGGGTACGATATCACCAAAGAGCCTATTCCTGTTGTGCCCTCTCAGCACTATTTTATGGGCGGTATTGACGTAAACAGCTATAGTTCTACCACAATGAACAGACTTTATGCCGTAGGTGAAACAGCCTGTAACGGTGTACACGGTAAAAACAGATTAGCAAGTAATTCCTTGCTCGAAAGCCTTGTTTTTGCCAAACGTGCTGCTTCGCACATAAGTGGTAATTACTCGGAAGCACACAAGGTTGAAGCAACATTCGACCCCCAAAAATACGATGGATATAAAGAAGAATATAAAAAACTAATTCTCAATGCCATTGAAAAGGAGAAACAAAGCCATGAATAATATAACAATGAGAATGAATGCAGACGACTTAATTTTAAACGCCTTAAAGGAAGATATAACCAGCGAAGATATAACTACAAATTCGGTTATGCCAAGCTATAAATTAGGTGAAGTTGATTTAATTTGTAAGCAAGACGGCGTAATTGCAGGTCTTGGCGTTTTTGAAAGAGTTTTTAAGCTTTTAGACGAAAAAACCGAGGTTGAATTCTTTAAAAAAGACGGCGATTCCGTAAAAAACGGCGAGAAACTTGCAATAATAAAAGGTGACATTCGAGTATTGCTTTCGGGAGAGCGTACTGCTCTTAATTACCTGCAGCGTATGAGTGGTATCGCCACATATACAAGAACTATTGCCGACCTTCTAAAAGGCAGTAAAACCAAGCTTCTTGATACAAGAAAAACCACACCTAATATGCGAATTTTTGAAAAATACGCCGTAAAAGTTGGAGGTGGCTACAACCATCGCTACAACTTAAGTGACGGAATTCTACTTAAAGATAATCACATAGGTGCCGCAGGTGGTATTAAAGAGGCAGTGCTCGCCGCCAAAGAATATGCTTCCTTCGTTAGAAAGGTTGAGATTGAGGTTGAAAACCTTGATATGCTAAAAGAAGCATTAGAGGCCGGCGCCGATATTATAATGCTCGACAATATGAGCGTTGAAGAAATGAAAGAGGCGGTTAAATTAGCCAATGGTAAGGCCGAAACCGAGTGCAGCGGCAATGTAACCCGAGAAAACATTGAAAAGCTTGTTGACATTGGTGTAGACTATATTTCCAGCGGTGCTCTTACCCATTCGGCACCTATTTTAGACCTGTCGCTTAAAAATCTTCATGCAATTTAAGGGGGAATTATATGAAGGCTGACGACAGAAGAAAAGAAATAGTCCAATATATTCAGCAGGTTGGCTCGGCGGTTTCCGGAGGAGAATTGGCAAAAAAATTTGGCGTTTCGCGCCAAATTATTGTTCAGGATATTTCACTACTTAAGGCCGCAGGATACGATATTTTATCTACCCATAACGGTTACGTGCTTAACGCCACTCCCCTGCCCGAACGGGTTTTCAAGCTTTACCATACAACAGATCAAACCGAACACGAGCTTACTCAAATTGTCGACCTTGGCGGTATGATAGTGGACGTTTTCGTTTGGCATAAGGTGTACGGTAAAGTGGTAGCCAAGCTGAATATTTTTACAGAGCTTCAAATCAAGCAGTTTATTGAAGGAGTGCGCAGCGGTAAATCCACCGAGCTTATGAACATAACCGGCGGATATCACTACCACACCGTGCGGGCTGATTCAGAAGAAATTTTAGATAAAATTGAAAAGGCACTTAACGCTTCAGGGTATATTGCACCTGAGATATAAAACAAAAAGTCATACTCACTTCGTTAAAGAAAGTGCGTATGACTTTTTTGTTAATCTAAAACTTTAATGTATTTCTTGGAGGAATATCCAACCAAGACTTTATCATTATATTTTATGCGGATTTTTACCCAAACGGGATTATCCTTATCCTTGGTTTTTACCTCTTCTAAGATTGTAACCGGTGCACCTAAGGGTTGCTTTACAATGCTTTTAGGATCCGACGGATCGGTTAAAACCTGATCGTAATCCGTACCCGGTCCTTCGCGCAAATTGAGCCAGCCATCGCTGATGTCAATTACTCCAATTTTGCTTTCTATGTCTTCTACCTCCGCAGTGACCGTCTGAGCAGGCCTTGCACCATAGCTTATGTCATCGCCAGACATCCATTGTTGACCTGACAAAAGATAAGGATCGTGAATAACTATTAAATCCTGACCGATATGTGTGTTAAAGGCAGCAAAAAACTCGGAATTCTTGGTTGATGAACCGTCAGAACCTTTAATGGTTATTTCTTGCGTTTCCAGACTTATATACGCACCATTATCATCGTAACGAGAAACTGTGTAAGCATAATTGTATTGGTCGCCCTTGCTGCTTTGATAAAGATTTTGGCTGTATAACAAGAAACTGGGCTTACCTTTATAATTTATAATATAATTTGCAGAGGAGGAAAGAATATTGTTTGTAAAACAATATGGTGTTTCACTGTTAAAGGTTAATAAAATCATCTGCCAGTTTCCTGACTTTTTGCAGATGCAAATCAGTTCATCGCCCTTCATATCTGCTATATCTGCTTTTTTGAAGAAAATATCGCTGTAGCCATTGTCTTTATAATGGTTTTCCAATGCCTGGTATAAACTTTCCCTATCTTCATCGCTAAGAGAAGATAAATCCTTAATACGAGTAGACGTGAATATGCTATTACTACCTGTTGATATGTAGTATTTATTCAAAACAACCTGAGAAGCAACGAAAGAATCTTGACTCGATGTTGCATGTGCAGACACCTTTATTTCCTCGCCCTTAATATCTAATATCAATACAACAGTTCGCTTGTGGGACAAATTAAAGTCATTTTCAGCATAATTTTTAAAATCATTATAGTCGCTTTGATAAAAATCATTAAGCCACGTGTCTAAAACATTATGTACAACAAAAACGGCTTCTTTTGTTCCGTCGCCATCTATATCATTAGTAGCCATTGAATGGGAAGAATAAGTATTTCCAAGATATGTATTTAACTCATTTATTAAATGATCATAATATTGTGCTTCAAAAGTACAAGTTGTGAATTTTTGTGCACGTTCATCATACTTAGAAAAACCTATCTTTTCAAATTCCTGCTCGAAGATTTCTTTTTCAGAGCGACCGCTGTAATATGTAGTTTTTTCGATTTCGCCTTTGGAATCAAATTCACCGCTTTTGCTGTATTTAGCCTCCCACTCGGTTCCGTTCCATTTTGAATACCATTGAAAATATTTCGAACCATCTATTTCGCCGCTGCCATCTTCGGTCGGCCCTGATAGAGAATCACTTATATACAAAATGTTGTCTTTATCTACTAAAAACTCTTGACTGCTCTGAGCCCAAAAATATGCAGCTTCTTTTTTGTCTCCTCGTTGAAACAAAAAACCACTACTCGGATACCCGCACACAAGTTCATTGATACCATCTGAATTAGCATCACCAATATATGCTGTAACGCTAAGAGGATTGATTAGATCAAGTTCGGTTGACAAAGAGGCAACAAGTGCCGAAAAGTCGATTCGTTCAATTGCATCAGTGAGTTGTACATCACTTAATTCTACTTGCTTAATCGACTGCACATTTGTCTCTTTACTAACAAATTTCTTAACATATTCACAACCGCTACAAAGAAGAACTATGATAGCCAAAAAGCCGCAAAGAAAATTGTGTTTTTTCATAAAATTACCCTCAACAATCAAAATTGATATAACGATTATAGTTTTATTATACTACAGTAATAATTTGGATTCAAGATATAAAAACTAAAGCAATGGTTAATTATACACACCTACAATGTGCTGATATACGCCGCATATATGCGACGATGATATCCTCGCCAAAGGCGAGATGATATGCCAAGCCTATCGGCTTGGATAAAAAAATCGGCAAGTTGAAACTTGCCGATTTTTTGGTCGAGGTGACAAGATTCGAACTTGCGACCTCTGCGTCCCGAACGCAGCGCTCTACCAAACTGAGCCACACCTCGATGTTTTTATTAAGTTGTTATATTGTTTTCGATTGTGGTTGTGTTTTCGCACTGCTACGCAGCTTACCCTCAGCACGTGCCCGAAATTTTTCAGGGCTTGGAGCGCCCAAAAATTTCGACCGCTGCGCCTTTTCGTTCTCCTTTCTTCCGCCAACGGCGGCAGTCGAACTCAAAGCTACCAAACTGAGCCACACCTCGATGTTTTTATTAAGTAGTATTTTATGTGTGGCGAAGTTTGCGGGGTCCCCGAAAAGCGATAGCTTTTTGGGGAGAGGAGGAGTTGTGGAGGATTTGAGCTTTCACATATTTTGTGACAGCGATTTCCGCAACACACGACGACGAGAGCCACACCTCGTTATATGACTAAATAATTATATATAAAAGTTTGCGAAAAGTCAAGGGGGAAAAGCTATTTTAAATTATTCGATTACTATTTTATGAAATACTATGTTTTACTTGAAAAGCAGACGGAATTTTTATATAATGATAAAAGGTATTAATTTGAAATGGAGAAACCTATGGAAAAGATTATTAACACTCTATCAAAAGAATTCAATATTAAAAACACAATATTGGAAAACACCATTAAGCTTATCGACGAAGGAAACACCATACCCTTTATTGCCCGTTATCGCAAAGAGGTTACTAACAGTATGGACGATCAGGTTCTTCGTGAGCTTAACGACCGCTTGCAGTATTTAAGAGGTCTTGAAGAAGAAAGAGAAAGAATCCGCACAGTTATTGAAGAGGCAGGCAAGCTTACTGAAGAGCTTAACGAAGCCCTTGATAATGCCGCCACAATGTCTGAACTTCAAGATATATATCTCCCCTTCCGCCCCAAACGCAAAACCAGAGCTTCGGTTGCAAGAGATAGGGGGCTTGAACCTTTAGCTGCACTTCTATTAGAGCAGGCAGCAGATACCAACCCCGAAACTACAGCTAAGGAATATGTAACCGAAGAAGTACCCGATGTTGACGCTGCACTTGCAGGGGCTATGGATATTATTGCAGAAGATATATCCTTCGATGCCGAACTTAGAAAAAGACTCAGAAACGTTCTTACTGCTTACGGAAAAATTTCAGCCGCGGGAGCTGATGAAAACATCGACGATACTGTATATGAAATGTACAAGGAATTTTCCGAGCCGATAAAAACCATTGCTAACCACCGCATACTTGCAATTAATCGCGGTGAAAAGGAAGAAGCACTTAAGGTTAGCGTTGAATACGACAAAGAACGTGCCATAGAAATTATTTTTAAGCTCTACGTAAAAGACGGCCCTTGTTCAGAATACGTTAAAGCCGCCGCTGCCGATTCCTACACCCGACTTATTTTCCCTTCAATCGAAAGAGAAATAAGAAACGACCTTACCACACGCGCATCTGAATCTGCAATCAAGGTGTTTGGCGATAACCTTCACCAATTACTTATGCAGCCACCCATTAAAGGTGAAACCGTGCTTGGCTTCGACCCGGGCTACAGAACAGGCTGTAAACTTGCGGTTATAGACCATAAGGGCGACGTTTTGGATACAGGCGTAATTTATCCTGTTCCCCCTCACAACAAAATTGAAGAGGCAAAGAAAACCGTGCTTTCATTAGTAAAAAAACACAACGTTACCATTTTTGCTATAGGCAACGGAACCGCCTCGCATGAAACAGAGGTTTTTGCTTCCGACCTTATTAATGACAATGGGCTTAACGTTGGCTATATGATAGTTAGCGAGGCCGGTGCTTCTGTGTACTCTGCCTCTAAATTGGCTGCCGCAGAATTCCCGCAATTTGATGTTTCCCTTCGCTCTGCAGTATCAATCGCTCGCAGACTTGAAGACCCGCTGTCTGAACTTGTTAAAATAGACCCCAAAGCGATTGGTGTCGGTCAATATCAGCACGATATGCCCCAGGCAAGGCTTAGCGAAACTTTAGACGGTGTGGTTGAGCAATGCGTTAATATGGTAGGTGTTGACCTTAACACCGCCTCGGTATCGTTATTGTCCCGTGTTGCAGGTATTAGCTCAAGCATTGCCGGAAACATTGTGAAATTCCGCAGTGAAAACGGTGGTTTCAAAAACAGAAATCAGCTTTTAAAGGTTAGTAAGTTGGGTCCCAAAGCTTTTCAGCAGTGTGCTGGCTTTTTGAGGATCGCCGAAAGTGATAATATTCTTGATAAAACCTCAGTTCACCCCGAAAGCTACAAGCCGGCAACAGAATTAATAGAGCTTGCAGGAGGTATGGATAATGTTAAGGTTTATATTGATGCCAATGGCCTTGAAGTAATTGCCGAAAGGCTTGGTTTAGGCGTTCCTACCCTTAACGATATTGTTGAAGAGTTGCAAAAGCCCGGACGTGACCCGAGAGACGAACTGCCAAAGCCTACCCTAAAAAAAGATTTATTGGGCATCGAAGACCTTAAAGAAGGTATGGAACTTACAGGTACCGTAAGAAATGTTATAGACTTTGGCGCCTTTGTTGATATCGGTGTACACGAAGACGGACTTGTTCACATTTCTCAGCTTTGCAACAGATTTGTTAAGCATCCTTCCGAAGTTGTTAAGGTTGGGGACATAGTAAAGGTAAAGGTTATAAGCGTTGATGTTAAGAAAAAGCGAATTGGCTTGTCGATGAAAGAAACAAACAGTTGAAAAACGTAAACAAATAGTGTATAATGGATTGCAGACGGTACAGTTTTGTGCCGTCTGTAATTTACTAATGATTAGGAAAGGAGCAGTTTAATATGGAAATAGATGCATTAGACGCAGGCGTATATGGCGGCGTAATTACTAAAGAAAACGTTAAACTGCTTATTTGTTACATCATTAACAACATGGACAAACCCTTAAATCGTAATGATTTCTGCGATGAAATGCATGCCGAAGGTATTGCGAACTATTTCGAATTAGCCGAAGCCTTTACAGACCTTACAACCAAAGAACTGATTGTAGAGGTTAAAAATGGCTTGTTTTCACTTACACCAATAGGTCGAAACACCATTCATGAGCTTAAGGAAAATTTGCCCATAGAAATTAGAAAAAGAGCATACATAGCAACTATTAAAATGCTTCGCAGAAAGAAGCATCAAGAAGAAACTAAGGTTAACGTTCAGCAAACCGAAAGCGGCGAATTTATCCTTACCTGCTCTATTTTAGAGGGCGAAAAGGAAATGCTTACGGTTAAGCTTAATTTACCAACCTTTGAATTGGCCCAGAATGCTAAAAACATTTTTTGGGATTCGCCTGAAAAGGTGTATTTGGGTGTTGCCGAACTTCTAACCCATAATAAATTCCATTATGACGAAAACGATATACCCTTCCCTGACAAATAAATAAATTATTTTTAAAAAAAGACTTGATTTTTTCATGAATATCTATTATACTAACATAGTCAGCTTTTAAGAGATGGAGAGATGGCTGAGTTGGTCTAAGGCGCACGACTGGAAATCGTGTAACGGCTTAAACCCGTTCGGGGGTTCGAATCCCCCTCTCTCCGCCATACAGAAAGACACCCAAAAGGGTGTCTTTTTTTGTATGGCGGAGAGAGGGATTAGATTATAACACCTGGTTCGTCGAAGCAGCCGCGCTGCCGCGATAGGCAGGGCGGTCTGCCCGAGTCGGCAGCACGAAGGTTTTGCCGTTACGGCTCGGGGCCGTCGGCATAAACAGAGAGCGCACCGTATCCCCGATAGCATACAGAAAGACACCCAAAAGGGTGTCTTTTTTGTTTGGCGGAGAGAGGGATTAGATTTGAACCCCTGGTTCGTCGAGGTTGCCCAATTAGGATATTTGGCTGCTTTTTTTACAATATTAATGTAAACGGAAAAACATATTGCTATTGAATTTTTACTATGCTATAATCCAATCGAACACATATTCCATTTTTATAGGGAGAGAACTTTATGAAAAAGCAAATAGTTATCGATGAATTCTTTACTCGACAACCTTCACTGGAATTTGTTAAGGATTTAAAAAAGCCTGTGCACACAGAAGCCCCCTATCGTTTTTGCCGCACTGAAGCAGAAAACGGTGAGGTTTGCGTTGACGGACTTTATGTTAATATGCAATTTTCTGACTCCGAAGGACTGCTTGAAACAGTTATTGACGATTTTAATAGGTTTATTTCCCTTTGCAACATTAAGGGTGAAAAATACCCCATAACCTTAAAAAAAGGCGAAACGGAGCAATTTGAAAGCTATATAATTGAGGTTACGGCTAACGGCTGCACAATTACAGCCAACGATACAGAAGGAATACGCCGTGGCCTTATATTTATTGAAGATGAGCTTACCGCCCGAGAGGGTGCTTTTCTGCCAATCGGAACAATAAAGAGAAAGCCTTGGCTTAAAAACCGTGTTACGAGGGGATTTTTCAGCCCTACCAATCGCCCGCCTAAGAACGGCGACGAACTTTTAGACAACATTGATTATTATCCTGACGAATATCTTAACCGAATGATGCACGACGGCACCAATGGGTTATGGATTTATTCAAGCTTTAATCAGTTAATACCTTCGGATATAATTACAGAATATGGCAAAGATTATGAAAAGCGCATACAAAAGCTTAACAAAGTAATTAATAAATGCCGCTTATATGGTGTTAAAGTTTTTATTTTTGCAATTGAGCCTATTTCAATAAACGAAGAACTTGCAAAAAAATATTCCAATATGGTAGGGCAAAAAGTTTGGAATAATATGTGGACTATGTGCCCTCATTCAGAACAAGTTAAAGAATATTGTTATGAAGCCGGCTATAAACTGTTTAGTCTTTGCCCAAACCTCGGCGGATTTATAAGCATAACAGCAGGCGAACGCCCCACCTCTTGTGCTTCGCCCCAAACTTGCACCTGCCCAAGATGTTCTGCCCTGCCTCGCGGCGAAATATTAGCCGAAAACATTAAAAACCTTTTCGCCGGAATGCAGGATGCTAAACCTGATGCTGAGTGCATCAGTTGGACCTACGGCCACAGAGTATGGAAAGACAACGATATACTTGATTACGTGAAAAATGCCCCTGATAGCGCTATACTGATGCAGAACTTCGACGACCGTGGTTTTGAAGAGCAGTTGGGGGTTGAGCGCCAGGCCATGGATTATTGGCTTTCCTATATTGGTCCTTCGCAATTATTTCAGCTTACAGCAAACGCCGCGAAAGAGCATAGCAAAAAGCTTTGGGCTAAAATGCAGATATGTTGTTCCCACGAAATTGCTTCACTTCCCTATATTCCCTCGCCCGGTAATGTTTTTGGAAAGCTTAAAGGCGCTTACGAGTATGGCGTAGAAGGCATTATGGAATCCTGGTATTTTGGAAACTATCCTTGCTTTATGAGCAAGGCGGTAGGTGACATTGCCTTTTGCCACGATTTTTCAGACGAAAGTGCCTATTTAACAAGGCTGGCTTCTATTCATTACGGAAAAAGCTCTGCAGAAAATATAGTTAAAGCTTGGAAATTATTTAAAAAAGGTTACTGTTTATACCCAATAAACATAATGTTCAGTTACTACTCTCCTGCACACGATGGTGTGGTTTGGGAGCTTTCGTTAAAACCTAAGAATCTTGCTCCCTCTCGTTCCTGGTTATTGCTTGATAAGCCAAATGGCGACCGTATATGCGACAGTCTGCTTGTAGGTCACACCCACGAGGAAGCGCTGAAATTATTTGGTGATATGAAAAAATATTACAGCCTTGCTATGGAAGAACTGAGCAAGGTTTACGCAGAAGACAATGCCGCTTTAAAGGATTTATACTCGGTTGCCTCGTCACTGTTAGTGCTATGTCGCAGCACCTACAACATTTTGCTTTTTTATAAGCTGCGCGACAACCTTGGCACAGGAGTCGGTAATTCTATAGACCTTCTTAACGATATGCGAAAAATTGTGCTAGATGAAATTGAAGAATCTCAGAATATGATTTCTCTTTGCGAAAAAGATAAGCGTCTTGGATACCATTCCGAAGCCGAAGGGTACAAATTCTTCCCCGATAAACTACGGCACAGAATTAATCAATTAAATGAGCTTCTGAAAACAGAATTTCCCGAAGTGGAAACTCGCATAAAAAATGGTTTACCCCCACTCGAATACTATCTTGGAATCGAAGCCGATTGTGAACACAGCTATACTATTAAGGAGGGGCCCATTGAAGATTCCTATTGGGAAACAATGTCCGACGGAAAACGCGGTTTCAGAATCGCTTGCAGTCAGGACGATTTCATTATTGAATTGCGCAGTCCTACCGCCACTAATTTTGTTCTGCAGCCTGAATTCAGACTTTTCAGTGTTACTCCTGGTATCAGAATAACCCTAAATTCTAACGGTAAGCATACCGTTGACCAAGCCTCATGGAGCGAACACTGGCCATTTTACAAGCCCGAGAAAAAGGCGGCTGAGCTTAAAAAATGGAAAATTAAGTCACTTCCAGCCGACGAAAACGGTTATTTGTATGCACGAATCAGTATATCTAAAACCCACGCAGGTATGAGAGGAAATGCACCCTTTAAATTATCTTTAGAATCTGAATCGGATATTTATTGGGAAACCGAAGAAAACAAAACAAAAACCTTAGGAAAATATACCATTTCACCGGGCTGCTTCGGTTGGGTAAAATTCGAATAAACAAAAGGCATCTATATAAAAAAGAAGTCGTGTCCCAAAACGGGACACGGCTTCTTTTTTATTTCATCTCGTTAGCCATTTGGTATAAATTATAGTACATACCCTTCTGTTCGATAAGCTGGTCGTGATTTCCCTCTTCTACAATTCCCTCGTCGGTTAACACCATAATTCTATCGGAATTACGAATGGTGGAAAGCCTGTGGGCGATTGTAATGGTGGTTCTGCCTTCGGAAAGTCGGGAAAGAGATTTTGCAACAGCATATTCGCTTTCGTTATCAAGAGCACTTGTTGCCTCGTCGAGAATAATAATTGGCGGGTTTTTAAGGAATACTCGGGCTATGCTGATACGCTGCTTTTGACCGCCAGAAAGCTTGACGCCCCTTTCACCAACGTAGGTGTTATAGCCATCTTTAAGGGCCGATACAAACTCGTGAGCCCCTGCTTTTTTGGCGGCTTCTACAACCTCTTCCATAGTAGCGCCGGGTTTGCCATAGGATATGTTCTCGTATACAGTTCCCGAGAATAGGTACACGTCTTGCTGAACCATACCAATATTATCTCTAAGAGTTTTTAAGGTGTAGCTTTTTATGTTCTTGCCGTCAATCGAAATCTCACCAGATGATACGTCGTAAAACCTTGGAATAAGGTTACACAATGTGGTTTTGCCACCGCCCGATGGGCCTACGAAGGCGACCTTTTCACCGCTTTTTATTGAAAGGTTAAGACCTGTGAACACACGATTATGATCGTCGGTATATTCGAAGGATACATCCTTAAATTCTATATTCCCTTTGGGGTCTTTAAGAGGAATGGCGTCGGGCTCGTCAAAAATTTCGATATCGGCGTCCATAATCTGCAAGAAGCGTTCAATACCCGTCATACCGCGCTGGAATTGCTCGGAAAATTCGATTATTCTGCGTACCGTAGCAATAAAGGTGGTTACATATAAAAGATATGCCACCAAATCTCCCGCGGTGATATCGCCCTTTATCGCAAATATACTGCCGGCAATAACAACCGTTGCATACATAACACCGTCAAAAAGCCTTGTAGTGGTAGAAAATGCGCCCATATACTTATAAGAAAGACGTTTTATAGAGAAAAAATTCTTATTATCTACATTGAATTTTTCTTGCTCTATATCCTCATTGGCAAAAGCCTTAACAACCTTTTGACCGAGTAACGAATCTTCTATTCTGGCGTTAAGTTCACCAATCATTACTCGCTGGTCACGGAAGGTGGCACGCATACGGCGATTAAGGCGACGACATATAAGAATCATTACGGGAATGATTATAAATATAATTAATGTTAAGGGAACGTTGATATTTACAAGAATTATAAAAGATACTATTCCCTTTATGCCTGCAATAAAAAATTCCTCGGGGCAATGATGCGAAAACTCTGTAACGTCGAACAGGTCGTTGGTTATTCTGCCCATAATCTGGCCGACCTTGGTGTTGTTAAAATACGTATCAGAAAGCTTGTGCAAATGGGCATAAGCATCGCGCCGCATATCGGTTTCCATTTTTGTGCCCATTACGTGCCCGATATATGACATATAGTAGAATGCCGCAGAATCTATAATTCGAAGAACTATGTAAAGCACACCTATTTTAACCACAAAATCCACCGTAAGTGAAGCGAAGCCGTCCATACCCGAATCGGTAATCTTTTTCATTATAAGCGGCAACACTATTTCACAAACCGTGGTTAGTGCTGCACAAAACAAGTCAAATATAACCGTAGGTAGATATTTTTTATAATAGGGCATAAATCGGCGTAAAAGCTCGCTTGATTTATACTGTCTTTCGTTTGCCATAAACATTCGCCTCTTAAATAGATTTATCTGTTACAATTATATATTGGAAATAATTTTAAATCAAGATGTTTTAAAAAATGTTTCGTTTTTATATTAGGTTTTTGTTGTACTATTAAAAGAAATATTGTAACTTTAACTTGAAAAATATTAGATATGCAAAATCGGTGAGTCAGAATAACGACTCACCGATTAATAGTTAATATTACATTTATACAACGCCCTTTTGAAGCATTATGTTGGCATATACCGCCGACTCTCCTGTGGCGATTATGCAGTAAACCTGCTTTGCTTCTTCGTAAAAAGCAAAACGTTCAAGGTTACCCACAGCATCAGCGCCGCGGTCGTCGTGCTTTGCAACGATTTTTTTATATTCATCCCATATTGGGGTGGCTATTTTGCCAACATCTCTGGGCATAAGCTCCATAAGAGTTACAGGCTTATCGGTGTAGGTATCTAAGGGGAAAAGCTCTAATATTGCGTCAAGTATTTCGGGAATACCGTGACCATCCATTCGAATTATAATTGCATTCTCGCCTAAACTACAGGTAGGAAAGTTTCCGTCTGCTATAACAAGACGGTCGCTATGCCCCATTTCGCAAAGAACCTTTAAAAGCTCGGGAGGGAGTATTTTAGGAATTCCTTTTAACATATTAACACCTCGTTTTATTTATTGCTTACATTATACAATAAATTTTGACGTAAAGCAAGAGGAAGGGCAAACGCCCCTCCTCAAAATTCAATTATTTATATAACGGACCATAGCTCTGGCAAGCTCTGTAGTCTGCGCCCTCTTTATCCATACCAAAGGCGTTCCAAGCAGCAGGACGGAAGATATCGTCCTCAGGAACGTTGTGCATACATACAGGGATTCTGAGCATTGAGCACATTGTGATAAGGTCGGCACCGATATGTCCGTAAGAAATAGCGCCGTGATTAGCACCCCAGTTGTTCATAACCTCGTAAGCGGTCTTGAAGGGGCTACCCTCTTTGCCATCGCAACGAGGAGCAAACCAGGTACAGGGCCAGGTTGGGTCGGTACGAGCCATAAGCTTATCTGTAACCTCGTCGGGCAGTTTAACGGTCCAGCCTTCAGCGATCTGAAGAACGGGGCCAAGACCCTTAACAAGATTCAAACGAATCATAGTACAGGGCATTTCTGCACGGGTTACGAAATGGCTGGAGAAACCGCCGCCACGGAAGTTATCGAAACCGGCTTCACACCAAACTGTGGCATCGGTCATTTTCTTAATATCTTCGTCGGTAACTTCCCACCACTTTTTCATAATGGCGTTTCCGTTTTCGTCGGTACATTCACCACAGGCATCAAGACAAGCAGCGCCTGAGTTAAGAAGGTGAATAATACCGTTGGATTCGGCAGCCTTACCTTCTAACTTATATCCGGTTACACGCTCGGTTGCTTCTCCCGACCAGTATGTACGAACGTCGGCAAAAATCTGAGCGCGATGGGTAAGCAATCTCATAAACAGCATACCCAAACCGTTGAGAACGTCGTTTTCAGTGGCAAGAGTATAGGGCTCGCGAGCACCCTCGTAGTCGAAAGAAGAACTGAGAAGTGCTTCGGGATAGTCGCAGTTGGGCCAATGGTCGGTCCACTGACGCTGACCCTGGAAGCCGCCTGCAATTGCATTATGACCAACCTTTTCTTCCTCTGCAAAATCGGGAAGATTAGGATTGCCTGCCATTAAATCTTTAATTATACAGTACATTTTAACGGTAAATTCCCACTGTTTCTGCTTTTCTTCATCGTTAAACTTAATGCGGCGGGTTTCACCAAGGAATTCAACCTCTTCGGGGTTGTTATCGGGGCCTTCTTTACAATGCTCCTTGGTCCAGGCAAGAGCCTTTTGATATTCCTCTTCGTTATAAATGCCCTCTTCCATACGGCGAAGTATTTCTACCTCGTCTACAGATTCAACCCGCATACCAAGATAAGATTCAACAAAATCCTGATCCATTATAGATCCGCCTATACCCATACACTGAGAACCAATCTGCAGGTAAGATTTACCGCGCATTGTGGCAACAGCAATGGCAGCACGACCGAATCTTAAAAGCTTTTCTTTAACGTCTTCGGGAATATCCTCTACCATATCGCGGTCTTGAACCTCGTGTCCATAAATGCCAAAGGCAGGGAGACCTTTTTGTGCGTGAGAAGCCAAAACTGCTGCAAGATAAACTGCACCGGGACGTTCGGTACCATTAAAGCCCCAAACGCCTTTAATGGTGTTGGGATCCATATCCATTGTTTCTGAGCCATAGCACCAGCAAGGAGTAACAGAAAGGGTTATATCTACGCCTTCTTTCTTGAATTTATCGGCGCAAGCGGCGGTTTCGGGAACTCTGCCAATAGTGGTGTCTGCCATAATTACCTTTACGGGCTCACCATTTGAATAGAAAAGATTTTCTTCAAAAAGTTTTTTTGCGGCATTTGCCATTGCCCAAACCTGAGGCTCTAAGCTTTCGCGAAGCTGTCGAGGGCCTCTTCTGCCGTCTACTATAGGACGGATTCCGATTACGGGATAATCTCCAACATATCTGTTCTTTGCCATAATATCTGCCTCCATTATTAAAATACAAATTTAATGCTTAATAGTTGCAAATACATAAACAACTACCTATAAATATAATAACTTTTTGTATTCGGCAATACAATAAACAATGTTGTTTTAGTAACACAGCAATATTATGCTATTTTTTATTGACTATCTTGCTAACTATGTGTATAATTAACTTAAATAGATACAAAAAAGGTGGGTTTTATGGAAGTTATACATAGATACAACAGTGACGAAAGACAACACTATTTGTTTGAAGATAGGTACATTTTCAAGCTTAAACCAAGGTTACTATATGCCGGAGAGCTTAAAAAAAGCGGCGGTTGGCAAGAACGACCCCATAGCCATAAGTTTTGTGAAATAATATTTGTTGTAGACGGACGAGGTACAACCACCGTTAACGAAAAACGCTTGGATTTTCAAAAGGGTGATATTCTTATTTACAACCCGGACGTTGTGCATTTTGAAGAAAGCAGCTTAAGCGAACCAACAGAATTTATGTTCTTTGCACTGGATAAGTTCGAGATTACTGACCTGCCACAAAACCATTTGCTCCCACCGGACTATAATTTTATTTATCGCTCAGGCGAGTGCTACGACGTGCTTTATGATTTGTTTTTCAGAATGATTAGTGAATTTGAAAATAAGAAAAACTTTTATTTAGAAATTTCTCAAAATATTTCCCGAACAATTCTTATGTATATTTTCAGGGTTATAAACTTTTCCGATGATAGCTTTGATATACACAAAAGCAATAAAGCCTTTGATTTAGCCATAAAATACATTAACGATAATTATATGTACAATATATCACTTGAAGATATTGCATCAAAATGTTATGTTAGTAAATACTATTTATCACATATTTTCACTCAATTAAAAGGCATAAGCATTGGTAAATATCTAATTTCTTTACGGATAGAGGCAGCAAAGAAATTACTTAAAAACACAGGCCTGTCTGTAAGTACAATTGCAGAACAATCCGGCTTTGGCGACCCCAATTATTTTAGCAGAATATTCAAAAAAGAAACCGGCATAAGTCCGTTACAATATAGAAAAAATAATAACTAATTATTTAATATACAACAAAATCGTACCCTCTTGTTTGAGAGTACGATTTTCGTTTTAATTATTCAAATTAAAGCACCAAGCTGGGGGCTGAGTATACGCGGCCTGCAAGCTCTTGGTCTAAAAGATAAAGACTCTTAGGATCGTCACCAAACAGCTTATATTTATTTACAAGCTTATCGGCATTTTCTTCCTCTTCAAGCTGCTCTTTTACAAACCAATCTAAAAACTGCATTGTGCGGAAATCTTTAACGCTATAGGCTACGTCGTAAATTGCGTGAATAAGGCTTGTAACATAGCGCTCGTGTTTTGCACCTGCAAGCAGTGGGTCAAGATGGTTTTCGAAAACCTCTGAAGGTTTATCAATAGGCTTTAACTCTACCTTAACACCATTACTCTGTAAATATTTAAGGAAAAGCAATGCGTGGTCGCGCTCTTCTTGAGCCTGTATTGTATACCAGTTGCCGAAACCGTCTAAATCGTTATCAATATAGTAATTGGCAAAATCTAAATATAGGTATGCGCTGTAAAATTCTTTATTTATTTGATCATTTAATAATTCAATAACCTTTGCATCTAACATTTTGAATTACCTCCTTTTAAAGGTTAATTGTTACATAAATTAATATGGTTTCGTATAGCCCTTATCGTAAGACGACGTGGCCTCTTCCTTAGAAGACGTATCGTCTTTATCGCCGCTCGATGAAGTTATTGAGGATTCCGGGTTGCTTTCGGTGTTCTGTGAAGAAACTACCTGAGAAGCATTTGAAGAATCGGCTTGTGAATTGTTTGAAGGAACGGCTTGTGAAGCGGTTGGCTGATTTTTAGAGGAACTGTTTGTCTTTGAAGCGGTTTCATTATCTTTAGAAACCGTAGAGCCGGAAGAAGTTGCATTATCTTGATGCGACACGTTCTCAGATGATGTTCCGCTGCTTTTTGAAGATTCCCCGTACGTTTTATCAGACGGAATAATAAGCTGCGGCTTAGCATCAGAAGCTAAATTGTCCGATAAAGAAGCATTAGGTTCGGTATCTCCATCGGTGATTATATCATCATAGACAATATCTGAAGGCTCGTCATCTTTATAATATATAGATACTGTGCTTGAGGTGTTAGATTTATCGGAAGAAACCTGGCTCGACAACTCCTCCCCTTTCTTGCCCTTACAGGCAGAAAGGCTGCAAACAATCAATCCTATTATCAGTAAAACTATTAATAATTTGCAAGCATATAGCCGCTTACATAAGGTCTTCATTTCCCCCACCATCAACGTCGCCTAAATGAGAGGATGAAGCGTTAAGCTCATTACAATAGCTTTCCATTGTTTCCATCATTTCAAATTTTGGAGTTTCATAATTGGTTTTCATAGTATTTCCACCTTTCATTTATTTAACGTAGGTCCAGTAGTTATCTGCAACGAATTCAAGCAGTTCAAGCGCTTTTGCAAGATTAACACCGTTATCAACGTAATCCTTAATCTTTGCATAATCTTCGTTGCTTGTGGGATATGTTTCAAGTATTTCAGCAGCAGCCAATTTTGCGACACCTACTACAGAGCAGGAGCTATAGCCATCTGTAACGCTTGCGTTTGCGTTTTTATTGTTATTGCTGTAATAAACCTTGCCGTTAGCCACTACGTATGCGCGGGCTGAAACACGCGAGCCTATGGCATCGACATTGGCGGCAATACCATCAAGGCTGGCGTAAATTTCGCCTTCGGGAATCTCCAGGTTTTCGCCGGTTTTATTTGCAACGGCAAGCCCATATTCGTTGTTTTCAATCATTTCGTAGGTAAGCTCCCGGTCGCCTAATCTCTTGGTGTACATCATAAGCACACCGTATTCAGTTACGTTACAGTTTTCGGGAAGCGCAATTTTATCTAAAACAACAACAAAGCGGAGGTCTTGCTTGTCGGCAGGAACAGGTTCTTCTTCAGTGCCGGTTTTAATGGCGGCACCTTTAACCTTAGCAACACTTGGTACGGAACCCATATTTTCTTTATTAACGATGGTTATATCACTGAGGGTATCTGTACCGGTTTTATTAGAAGCGGTAGCAGTAACGGTAAAGTCTGCCTCGGCTTCCTTTAAAACGTTAAACTTAACGGTGAACCAGTTAGAGCCCTTATCGTTTTTCTTTAAATCTGCCAAACCTACAAACTTAATTTCTCCGCTTGTATCGGTATTGAAGGAATTTTCAATGCTGTTATCGTAGCCTGCAAATGTGCTGGAAAGTGCGATAGAATCTATAGAGAAAGCGGTATCGTCGTATGTGATAACACCCTCGATTCCACCAACAACACTATCGGCATCGTTTAAAACGAGTTGAAGCTCGTAATACTCACCAACAGAAGCCTGGCTTTTTCCCTCGAGCTTTAATACAGGATTTTCAGCCATTACAATTGATGTTGCCGCCGCGCTTATAAGCAGTGTTAGGGCCAGTAAAACGGCTGTTAGTTTTTTGAAGTTATTCATTTGAAATTCCTCCTACTTATCATAGAAATTGACTAATAACAAACCGATTGTTAAGTGCTGTTTGTGATATAGTATATAATACATCGACTATACATTATAAATATACAATATTTGCAATATTATTGTCAAGCAAAACTTTAAATTTGAAACACTTATACTATTTTAAATACGCATTTGCAACTTCTACGAAATATTAAAAACGCAGGGCACCCACCAAAGCGGTGAATGCCCTTAAATTTACTTATTTAAAGTAGCGGTTTAAAAGACCCTCTAAAGCTTTGCCGTGACGAGCCTCGTCGCGAGCCATTTCGTGAACGGTGTCGTGGATAGCATCAAGGCCCAATTCCTTAGCAAGCTTTGCAAGCTCGGTTTTGCCTGCGGTAGCGCCGTTTTCAGCGTCTACACGAGCGGCAAGATTTTCTTTGGTGCTGTCGGAAACAACTTCACCTAAAAGCTCGGCGAACTTTGCAGCATGCTCTGCCTCTTCGTAGGCGGCTTTTTCCCAGTAAAGACCGATTTCGGGATAACCCTCTCTGTGGGCAACTCTTGCCATTGCAAGATACATACCAACCTCACAGCATTCGCCGTTGAAGTTTTCGCGAAGACCTTCTATAATTCTTTCGTCTACGCCCTTAGCAATACCAACAACATGCTCGGCTGCCCAGGATTTGTCGCCGCTCTGCTCTTGGAATTTAGAGCTGGGTGCGTGACAGATGGGGCACTCGGCAGGTGCTGCATCACCTTCGTGAACGTAGCCGCAAACTAAACAAACATACTTTTTCATATTATTTTCCTCCAAATACTTGAAAAATACGAGATCGGCCAAGCCAAATCTCTTGTTTAAGAGTATATCACATGGCGAAATATTATGTCAATAACAAAACAATAAACAATTTTTTAACCAAAGATTAACGCTACAGAAAATTTTTCTAATTAATATAAAAATCATCAAAATAATTTACCTTAATTATACTTGACAAACCGCAGTTAATTGTGTATCATATTATAGTCGCTACAAAAGATATCCCTAGTTGGTAGGGCACCGCAAGAGGGCTACCAAAGCAAAACTTATACCAGCAAAAAACTTAATATCATTTCGAGGTGTCGCCCAGTTGGTAGGGCGCCTGCTTTGGGAGCAGGATGCCGCAGGTTCGAGTCCTGTCACCTCGACCAAAAATCCTCATTCGTAAGAATGGGGATTTTTACTTTTTCACTCTTCACTTTTCACTCTTCACTATTCTCTACTATTTTTTATAGAGAATTTTTGGAAGTAATAAGTAATAGTGAATAGTGAAGAAGTGAAAGTTGTATTATTCATTTTTCTTTATTCAATATTCATCATTCGTTTTAAACGGATTTTCGTAATAGATAATGAAACCGTATTGCTGGAGAAGTTAAGCACTTTTAAGGGTGCTTAGCACTTGCAAGTGCTCTTTTTTATTTATTACTTTTGTAATTTAGGATTAGTACCCCTTCCCTGCTTTCGGCGGTGGTGAGGGTGTACCTGGTGGTGGGGCTGTCCATAAACAGGGGTTTATCTTCTTTGCCGGCGGTGACAGGGGCTACCACAAGGCTTAGTTCATCTATAACCCCTGCTCGCTGAAATGCACCGTTTATGATGCTGCCGCCCTCTAACAACAGAGTGTCAATTTTTAAAAGCTTTTTAAGTTTGGATAACGCAAGGGCTATGTCTATGCTTTCTTTTCCTGCGAAAATGTAGGGTATTTCCTTTTGCTTAAGATATCCAAGATAACGGCTGTCAACACTTTCGGACAGTACTTCGATAATCTGCGCGCCATCGTAGCCGGGGTCACCATCGGGGTCGATAATTTTATTGGTTTTCCAGCCAAGGCTGCCGCGAGTATCGAACGCAACTGCATAAAATCCCGAAAGTCCATTTGGAATATAATCGACCAATTCCTCAGGGGTATATTCACTTAAATCGGGATACCAACCACCTGTAAAGCTGCCCTCCATAGTTACTCTGCCACAGATAAATCCGTCAGACTTTAAATTGCGATTAATTTCGTAATATATTTCTGTAGCCTTACTGCAGGCGGAGTCGCTTAAAAACTCGCCGGTAACCTTACCATCGATAGATGTTACCATATGGCAAATAATATAAGGTCTATTCATTATTTCAGCTTCTTTCCGTCGGAAAATGCGTTACCTACCTTTTCGCCCAGCTTAATGTAGGTGTGATGCACAGGGTCGTAGGTGATGGCCTGCAGCTTATGTGGGTCTATCTGCCCGTCGGAACCCAGAACCGACTCGTCGGCACTTATATTAACAATCTCGCCAATGCAGATACCGTCTTCGTTGAATTTTAATAGCCTACATTCAACGGCCATTGGAAATTCACAAATCACAGGTGCGTCAACAAAGGCAGCTTTTTGTGTGGTAAGCCCTGCTTTTTCCATTTTATCGGGCTGGTTATTGCCCGAAACAATGCCAACGTAGTCGGCTTCGATAACATGGGGTGCGTCGGCAACGTTTACGGTAAATGCACCGCTTTCGATTATGTTTTTTGTGGTTTTATGGTCGTCGGCCAAGCAAACCATAATCTGATTCGTATCGTAAATACCGCCCCAGGCGGCATTCATACAACAAGGGGTTCCGTCTTTTCCATAGGCGGCAACAATAAATACAGGCATAGGATAAACTAAAGTTTTTACTCCAAAATCTTTACGCATAAATAATACCTCACTTTGTTAATACAAAAATTTTTATAGCCGTAGATACATATTCGGCTGTGCCGCTGCCATATTTATCAATACTTTCTTTAAATCGATTATCTGCAACATACATATCGCCAAGCCCCAAAAGAATACTGTTGGTGCAGGTGTAGTAGTTCTCGGTGATGTAATTTTGCAGTTCTTTTACAAGCATTTGGGCTTCCGTAGATTCGGTTTTGCACCCATTTGCCCTACACTCGGCAAAACGTTTAAAAACCTCGTTAAGCCCGCCATTTACCTGCTGCCATTTATCTTTAGAGTAGCCGGCGGTTTTCTTCTCGAATTCGGAATACGCAGGGGTATAGCCCCAGCGGCTTTTTACTTCGTTATTGTAGCTCATTTACTACCTCTTTTAGTTCCGCAAGAATTTCTGCGGCGTTGGTATCGGGTTTTACCTTGGGCATAATCTTTTCAATATTGCCCTGTTCGTCGATTATAAATGTGGTGCGAACAACCCCCATACTCACTTTACCGTAGAGTTTCTTTTGCTGCCAGACACCATAGGCCTTGATGGCGGCAAGCTCGGGGTCGGACAACAATACAAATGGGAGTCCGTGCTTTTGAGCAAATTTTTCGTGAGAAGCTACACTATCTTTGCTTATTCCAATAACCTCTACGTTTCTTTTTTGAAACTCGGTGTATAGACCCGCAAAGCCACAAGCCTGACGTGTGCAGCCTGGGGTATTATCCTTTGGGTAAAAATACAATACAACCTTTTTACCCAGAAAATCCGAAAGAGTTACCTCTTCCCCTTTTTTGTTTTTTAACGTGAATTGCGGGGCATTATCGCCGATTTTAAGCATTTCTATCACCTTACAAATCAATATCTATTTAATACTTAGTCTATAAGTATGTAATCTACTTTCTGCTTTTTTCGTTTTCCCAAAATTTTTACAAAACTCGTATGGCACACATTATAGTAGTTTTTTATATATTATAGCATTCTGCAATAATTTTCTCAACACCTTTGTTGTAGTATATAAAGGAATATGGTATAATTATAAAAAATGAGTATAGGAATTTGATATGAATAATATTATAGAAATTATTAAGGGTAGAAAAAGTGTACGCAGCTTTAAAGAAAAGCCCCTTAGCACTGCCCACAAGGAAAATTTAATGGCCTTTGCCAAAAGCATTGAAAATCCATTTGGTTTGCCGGTAGAATTTATGTTGCTGAATTCCAAAGAAAGCGAACTCAAGTGCCCTGTGGTTTGCGGCGATGCCTTGTTTATTGGCGGAAAAATCCATAAAAGTGACAACGCTAATGTGGCTTTCGGCTACTCCTTCCAACAATTGTTACTTTACGCAGAATCTTTAAATATAGGTTCTGTATGGCTTGGCGGTACTATGAATCGACAGGCCTTTGAAACGGCAATGGAACTAAAATCTCGTGAAATTATGCCCTGTGCCGCCGCGTTGGGATACCCTGCTGACAAGATGTCGCTAAGAGAAAGTGTAATGAAAAAGGCTATAAAATCTAACGAACGGCTGCCCTTCGAAAAGTTGTTTTATTACGGAGGTTGTGACACACCGTTAACTAAGGATTTGAGCGGTATTTTCACTACGCCGCTTGAGATGGTGCGACTTGCTCCATCGGCTGTTAACAGACAGCCCTGGCGGGCTGTTGTAACGGAAAACGCGGTGCATTTTTACCTAAAACGCAGTACAGAGGCTTCGGGAATTGATATACAGATGGTGGATATGGGAATTGCACTCTGCCACTTCGATTTAACCGCAAAAGAATTGGCGCTAAAAACCACATTTAAGATTGATGACCCCATGCTTGAAACTAAGCCTAACCTTGAATACGTTGCAAGCTATGAAATATAAAAAGCAAGAGAGAAGCCTACAGCTTCTCTCTTTTAGTTTACATATCATATAGTTTTGCGGTTTCGGACTTGCGGAATTCGTGCTTTTCGTAATATCCGATAAGTGTGCCATTACCATCTCTTAACGCAACCATATAAACGTCTTTATTCTCTTTTGCATTACGGTAGGTATAAACCTTATTGTTATCTTTGCTGCTTTTAAACCATTCAACTACCCTATCAATTTTTGCGTTTGATTCGGCATTATGGCAGGCCTTAAGGCTTTTGCCCGTAAGGTTTACTCCATAGCGACTAATGGCGGCAGGATTCATATAAACAACGGTATGCTCTAAATCGCACAGCACCACGGGGGCTGAATCTTGCCTTAGAACACTTTCGAAAAATACACTTAAACTCATATTAACACACCAATCTGCATATATTTATAGTTTAATTGTACGCGTAATTTTCTAAAAGTCAATAGCGTTAATTTTGTTATTATCAATTATAAGCCTGCTTGAATCCATATTGTGTTCTTTCATAAAAACCGATTTAACTGCCCTACAATTGTAGGTAGTAAAATAATATGCAAGCTCCGATCTGTCGGCACAAGAGGTATAAACGGTGGCATTATCAAGATTTTCTTCGGTTTTGCTACATCCCTTGGGAACGGCAACGGTATCTAAAATATGAAAAAATCTGCCTATATTCCCCGCGGCTGTTTTTTCCCGAGTTGTATGAGCCTTTGCAAAAACTGCGCGAACAAATCTTGATGCTGATGAAAAATCCCCGGGCAGACCGATTGCACCAAATCCACCGCTGTATTTTTCTAAATTCCCTTCAGGAAATAGGGTGTTTTTAGGGTGCTCGGAGCTTAAGTGCATATATTCAGCTACGTGATTTATATGGTATTGAAAAGGCGGATTGTTGGTAAGAACACCAAAGGGATTGTCGTGAATTTTAACACCATCTGCCATAGATTCCACAGTTACTGCGCCTTCGGTATCAGCAACAATCCAATGAAGCGGTGTGGAAGGAAGCTCGGGTGAAAAATCCTCGTTAGTTATATTGGTTGCTTTCAGAAGTTCCACAGCTTCTGAAAGACATTTACATTTACACAAAATCCAGGGAATTACTTCGAATGACGTAATATTGTGCTTGCCCTTTTGTGGCGGGTGATAAACTGCATTTCCCGGAAAATTAAGCCCTGCTACTGCTAAACCGTGTTCGTTCATTGCGTCAAAATAAAGCGGTGTTCCGTCTACAACACAAGCCATACCCATAATTGCAGGGTGAGAACGGCTGACTTCTTCCTGCAGAAATTCTATTTTATAATTTCTAGGAGCAATAACTACCCTTTCACCATAGGAGCAATGCAGGTCTAAGGTTCTGCCAAACAAATTACGGTCGGTAACTGCGGTACACATAAAAAATCCTCCAATAATTCAGAATATACTTGTAGTATATCCGTATTGGAGGATTTTAACGTTACGGTTTTTACCCTAAAACTTCACCTTATCGGGATGGTGACCCGAGCCACCGCAATATTCCATTGCATTTATGGCTTCCATATCCTCGGCGGTTATAGAAAAATCGAAAATTTTGGTATTTTCAATAATTCTTGAAGGGGTAACGGATTTTGGAAGCGGCAGTGTTCCGTTCTGCAAGCACCAGCGTATGCAAAGCTGTGCCACGGATTTATTGTATTTTTGAGCAATACCCTTTAAAAACTCGTTATTAAGCATTCTTCCTGTACCAAGTGGGCTCCAGGCCTCTACAAGAATATTGTTTACCTTACAGTAGTTAACGGTTTCTTTCTGCATAAAGCCGGGGTGAAATTCAATCTGGTTAACCATTGGGGGAATTTCGGTTTCCATTAAGGATTTTAAATGGTGAGGCATAAAGTTAGATACACCTATTGCCTTAACCTTGCCCTTTTTATAAAGCTCTATCATACCCTTCCAGGTGGAAAGGTTAACCTCGTCCCAATTATCGTAATCCTTAACCGAAGCGGGCCAGTGTATAAGATATAAGTCAAGATAATCCAACCCTAAGTCGCTTAAGGTTTTTTCGCAGGCGGCAATGGTTTTTTCGCAGCCTCTTTCGCTGTTCCAAACCTTGCTTGTAACAAATATTTCATTGCGATTGATTCCGCTTTTCTTTATGCCTTCGCCGACACCTACCTCGTTTTTATAAACTGCGGCGGTGTCGATATGGCGATAGCCTGCCTTTATGGCTTCAAAAACTGAATTTATTGCCGTTTCACCATCGGGGGTTTGCCAGGTGCCAAATCCCACACAAGGGATTTCGGTGCCACCCTGTAATTTAAAGGTATCGTTAAGATTTTTCATATTAATTCTCCTAATATCTATGGATTTAATTTTGAAATTAGTTTTGAACCAAGGTTAAGGATTAGGTGGAGGGCTACGCCTACTGCGATTGCTACCACTAAATCGAAAATTACGGTTAAGGCGAAGGTGATAAATAATACGGAAATGTTGATTAGTTTTTTGGTTTTTACAATTTCCACAAATTTGCGCCATTCGCTCATATTATATGCCACCATAAAAAGAATTGCGGCTATGGCAGGCATTGGAATTAATGCCGCATAGGGCATTAAGAACAGCAGTACTAAAAACAGCACAACAGCGTGTACCATACCAGCAATAGGGGTTCTACCGCCGTTTTTAGCATTGGCAGAGGTTCGGGCTATGGCTCCTGTTGCGGGAATACCGCCGAAAAGCACAGAAGTAATATTGCCAAACCCCTGGGCTACCAGCTCAGAATTAGAATTATGCTTTGAATTAACCATACCGTCGGCCACCACACAAGAAAGCAGCGATTCTATGGCGGCAAGCAAGGCTATGGTTATGGCGTTTGGCAGGGCTGAAACTATGCTTTCCAAACTAAAGCTAACACCGCTGAAATCCATTTTCGGAAGTCCTGCAGGAATTGTGTAAAGGTCGCCTATAGTATAAACTCCTACATCTATCTGAGGTACTAATTTAACCAACGCTGCGGTTATAATCACTGCGAGAAGTGAGGGAGGCAAACGTTTTTCAAATTTGGGGTAAATTATAAGTATTGCAAGGCTGATGATACCGATTAATACCGCCCAAGGGCTGAAGGTATCTATTACCTCGATGTTTTCTTCTATTTTTTCAAGGGTTTCCACAGGCTTGGAATCATCGTCGTATGTAAGGCCGAAGAAGTCCTTCACCTGACCTAAAAGAATTGTAACGGCTATTCCCCCTGTGAATCCAACGGTTATGGTATGGGGCATATATTTTATTAACGAGCCTAATTTCAGTATGCCCATTATTATAAGAATAATACCCGCCAGCACCGTTGCAACAAACAGGCCAGACATACCCTTTGCCGCCACAATTCCTGCTACTATTGTGGCAAAAGCTGCGGTAGGGCCTGCAATCTGCACAAGACTTCCGCCAAGTAGTGACACAACAAATCCTGCAGCAATGGCTGTATATATGCCGCAGGCAGGAGCAACGCCCGATGCCAAAGCCAAAGCAATTGACAATGGAAGGGCAATAATTGCCACTATTATTCCTGCAATAATATCGTTAACCAACTGATTTTTGCTATAACCATTTAAAGCATCAAAAAGCTTGGGTCTTAAATAAAAACTATTCATTCGATTTTAAAATTTCCTCAAAACATTCTATATACTAACTGTATTTAATAACTTCCTCGGCATATCTAACGGTTTCCATAGCGTCTTTTGCGTATTTATCGGCACCGATTTTTTCAGCATACTCGGGGGTAAGCACCGCACCGCCAACAACGATTTTGCACCAAGGAGCCGCTATCCTTAAGGCCTTGATGGTTTCTTCCATTGCGGGAACGGTTGTGGTCATTAAAGCACTAAGACCCACCAGCGGGGCGTGAAGCTCCACAGTTTTTTTAACTATTACCTCGGCAGGTATGTCTTTACCTAAATCAACAACACAGAAACCGTAATTCTGAAGCAGAAGCTTTACAATATTTTTACCGATATCGTGAATATCGCCGTGAACTGTAGCAAGCACGAATACAGAACCGCTATTTGTATTTTCAGCGGATTTCGCATTAGCTTTAATAGCTTCAAAAGCAGATTTTGCCGCTTCGGCACTCATTAACAGCTGTGGCAGATAAACCGTCTTTTTTTCAAATCCCTCGCCAACAATATTCAGTGCGGGGATTATTTCACGATTTATGATATCCAAAGAATCGGTGGTTTTAATTATTTCCCGGGTTATTTCCCCTGCCTTTTCCTTGAAGCCCTTTATAATGGCCTGCTGTAACAAAGATCCGTTTTCTTGCGAAACTGCGGCACCGCTTGAGGCAACGACATTTGAAACAGATATCAGAGAATCTGCAACAGAAATATATTCGGCACAGTTTTCGTCTTTACCAGCTAAAGCTTTAAAGGCATAATAGGTTTTTAACATCTCGGCCGAATATGGGTTCATAATTGCGGCAGAAAGGCCGTTTTCTAATGCCATGGCAAAGAACACGCCATTAACTGCGTCGCGGTTAGGCAGCCCGAATGATACGTTTGATACGCCAAGCGACGTATGGCAACCAAGTTTTGTTTTTATAAGCTTTAATGCACCAAGAGTCGCTATTGCAGACTTATTGTCGGCACTTACAGTCATGGCCAGAGTATCAAATATAATATCCTTTTTATTTATTCCGTAGCTTTGGGCGGTATTTAAAATCTTTTCGGCAATCTTAAATCTACCCTCGGCGGTGTCGGGAATACCGTTTTCATCGAGAGTGAGGGCAACAACAAGACCACCGTATTTTTTAACCAACGGAAATACAGCCTTCATACTGTCGAGCTTTCCATTAACGGAATTTATCATAGCCTTACCGTTATAACGGCGAAGTGCCTGCTCCATTGCAACAATGTTTGAGGTGTCAATTTGCAAGGGTAAATCTATTACGGCCTGCAGCTCGCACACGGCAGTTTGCAGCATTGAAGCCTCGTCGATATCGGGGAGACCCACATTAACGTCTAAAACGTGTACTCCCTTTTCCTGCTGATTAACACCCTCGGAAAGTATGTAATCGATATCGTTATTAATTAAAGCCTCTTTAAAGCGCTTTTTGCCTGTAGGATTGATTCTTTCGCCAATAAGTATTGGAGTATCGCCGAAGTTAACGGCGTGGGTATAAGAGCTGACAAGGGTTAAACCTTTGTCAAAAACAGGTTTCGGCTCTATTGAATCGGTTTCTTTGCAAAGCTCCTTTATATATTGGGGAGTGGTGCCACAGCAACCACCAACTACACGCACTCCGCTTCTTACAATATCACCGAGAGTTTGTGCAAATTCTTGCGGGTTTACATCAAAAACCGTTTTATCTCCAACTACCTTCGGCAAGCCTGCGTTTGGTTTTAACACAACCGGAACAGAAGCGCTTTCAAGCAGCCTTTCTGCGATACCCATAAGCTGTTCGGGACCTAAGGAACAGTTGGCACCAAGAGCGTCGACACCCATTCCTTCAAGCAAAGCCACCATCGCATCGGGGGTGGCGCCTGTCATAAGCTTGCCGTCTTCACCATAGGCGTTGGTTACGATTACCGGCAGATCGCTATTCTCTTTGGCCGCAAGCAAAGCCGCTTTTGTTTCGTAGCTATCATTCATAGTTTCGATAACTATAAGGTCTACACCCTGCTTTGTTCCAAGCCTTATGGTTTCGGCAAAAACAGAAACGGCCTCTTCAAAGTCAAGGTCACCCAAGGGTTTTAATAGCTTTCCTGTGGGGCCTATGTCCAAGGCAATAAACTTTTGCTTAGAATTATCGCTTTGCTCTATCGCCGCCTTGGCATTTGCAACGGCAGCTTTAATAATTTCGGCAAGCTCAGATTTAGAAAACTTTAGTGTGTTTGCACCAAAAGTATTAGTGCAAACCACATTACTGCCTGCGTCAAAATAGCTTTTATGTATTTCGGTTATTACTTCGGAGTGGGTAAGATTCCAGGTTTCGGGACGCTCCCCTGCCTTTAATCCCTTTTCTTGTAAAAGTGTGCCCATACCACCATCGAGATACACTATGTTGTTTTTTAAAAAGTTTCTGAAATTCATATTTCTCCTCTAAATATACAATCGGTTTTACAACAAGAACTGCATTTGCCCTGCGAACTGTCACATTCAGTAATTCCCACAAATGCGGTAACAGACTTTGTTGGCGACATAAGCAGGCTATCGTTTAAAGTAAGTCCAATTTTCTTTTCACAGTCAAGAATTTTGAATAAATCTTTCTGTGCAGATATAGACAAATCACCATATCCGGGGCTAAAGCGTGGGGTTAAGCCCACATTACGCTCTGCTTTAATATCTTGGCAAAAGAAATTGCAAAGCGATTCGATACGCTCGGTACCAATAGCCTGAAGCATTAAACCTTTTGCAGGTGAAAGCCTGCCGTATTTCATAATAAGTCTGTCAATTTCCACACCTATTGTTGCGGCAAACAGAATAACGCTCTTCGCGTTTTTAAAGGTTTTTGCCAAATCCCGCGATTGAAGCGTAAATTCTCCGAAATTGCAGATATCCCCTTCTGTTATTATTGGTAATTCGCAATAACAGACCTTGTAGCTTAGCGCCTTATCAAGCTCGTTTAATGCTGAATGCATTAATTCCAGAGTTTCGGGAGAAGCCTTGCGCACACCTGCATATCGCATTATTTCTTTTTCGGAAATCGGGGGTGAATTATAGGTTTTATATGCAACTACTCTATTCATTTTCCAATAATATCCGAAAGGTTGGCCTGAATCTTTGCGGCAACGTCGGGCTTGTTCATAGAATATACGTGAACATTAGTAATGCCATTGGCATAAAGGTCGATTATCTGGTCGGTTGCATAGGCAATGCCTGCCTGCTTCATTGCGGCAGGGTCACCACCAAATTTATCCACAAGGCTTTTAAACCGCTGCGGCATAAACGAGCCAGAAAGACCAATTGCTCTTTCCACCTGATTAGCATTTGTAATGGGCATAATTCCCGGGATTATAGGAACGGTTATGCCTGCTTCTCGAATTTTATATAGGAAATTATATAGAAGATTATTGTCGAAAAACATTTGGGTGGTCAAAAAATCGCAGCCTGCATCTACCTTTTCTTTAAGGTGTTTTATATCCTCGGCTTGTGATTTGCTTTCGGGGTGTATTTCAGGGTAACAAGCACCGCCAATGCAAAAATCGGGGTTAGCGTTTTTAAGCTCTATCACCAAATCAATTGCATGTCTGTAATCCCAGCCGCTTCTATCAGAATTTTTTAAATCAACCGGTATATCGCCACGAAGTGCCATTACGTTTTCTATTCCTGCAGCCTTTATCTCGCGAATCTTTTCCCTTACCGTTTCTTTTGTTGAAGAAACACAGGTAAGATGCTCCAGCGTTGGTACATCATAAAGGCTTTTAAGATTTTTGGCGATATCAAGAGTATATTTACTTGTGCCGCCACCTGCTCCGTAGGTAACGCTCATAAAGCTGGGACGAAGCTTTGCTATCTCTTCGGTTGCGGTTTTTACCGTATCAAAACCAGATTCGGTTTTTGGCGGAAAAACTTCGAAGGATAAAGACGGCTTTGCATTTTTTAGTAAATCAATAATTTTCATACACGAATCCTCTTTATGTAATCTTATTCATATTATACACCCGACAGCTCTATCATTCAAGAATTAATATTTAAAATTGTTGCGGCATAGATTGTTATTAGAAAAGGAGCTGTTAGTATGACAAAAAATGTAAAAATTTACGTATATTCTATTCTTATTGCCTTAGGTATCGGTGGGCTTTCGGCACTTATCAGCGGTGGTGGCACGCAGTTTTATTCCACCATAAATAAGCCACCACTTTCACCGCCCTCAATACTTTTTCCGATTGTTTGGAGCATTTTGTTTATTCTTATGGGAATTAGTGCCGCAATTATTTACAACACCAAAACCGCAACATTGCGCGAAAAAAATTCTGCAATTTCTACATACGCGTTAAGTTTGTTCTTTAATTTTTTCTGGAGTATAATATTTTTTAACCTGCGTTGGTTCTTCTTTGCTTTTATTTGGATACTTTTACTTTTATATTTAATTATCAGTACAATTAAAAAGTATTATAAAATTAGCCCCACCGCCGCATATTTACAGATACCGTATTTGGTATGGGTTTGCTTTGCCACATACCTTAACTTTGCTATATGGTATTTGAATAAATAAACCGCCTGTCTAACAAAGTGCTCACTCGGGGACAATTTTCCTAAGTGAGCACTCTAAAAACAGGCGGTTTTTATTTTAAATATCGATTGTAAACTCTTTATTCGGTGTCAAGGGATATTCTTTGCCTTTAATAAGCACGGCGCCGCCCTCGGAATCGGTGAATACCGAAAGCCTGCCGTTGGTATATTCAACCTTTACCATACCGTCGGCCAACGGAACTGTACCGCTAAACTGCTTATATACACCGGGGTTCGGAGAAACTGTAAATTTGTATTTTTCGTTCCTCAGCACATCTACACCAAGCACGTATTTTCCAATCAGGAACACGGGGCCTGCTCCCCAAGCGTGGCAAAGGGAACGGTCGTACTTGCCGCCGTACATTCTGTAATGCTCTGTGCCTTTTTCTTCGGGGTCGAAGGTTTCCCACATAGTGGTGGCACCAAGGCGAACCATACCGCCCCAATAAGAATCTATGTACTCTTCGGCGTATTCTATCTCCCCTACCTCGCATAGCGCCCAAAGCTCGTAAAGCTTAAAGTAGGGAGTGGTAACGGCAGGCACATTATCGTTTTTAAATACGTTTTCGATTATCAGTTTCTTCTGTTTCTCATCGGCAAATCCATACATAATCGCAAAAATATTTGCATGGCGTGTAACGTTCTTTTTGCCGCTTTCGTAAGAATCAATAAAAGCGTTCTTTTCCTTACACCAAAAATGTTTGATGATGTTCTTGCGAAGCTTATCGGCATCTTTAAGATAAACGCTGCCGTCTTTGCCTAAAACCTTGCTGATTTGTGCCATAGCCCTGTGGGTTTCCCAAAGCAGAATTTGCATAGCACAGAAGGGGTCGGTTTTATCAAAATCCGCCCAATCTATAAACACCCAATCGCCGGAATGAACGATAACAAATCCGTTATTATCAAGCCTTGAGGTGATAAACTGATAAAGAGCTAAAACTCTGTCGTATACGTCCTCTAAAAATTCAAGGTCACCACTGTATTGATAATAATTAAGGATACTGATTATAAGATAAGAGGAATAATCATTAATAGCATTAATGTGCTGAACGTAAGGGGGCTTACCAAGTAAGGCCACCAGTGTGCGTTTTGCTATTTCCTTGTCGCCGTAAAGGTAGTAGCCCATAAAATACGTTTGGTAAGCATCGCCCGACCAAGCCCAGTGGTCGCGCTTGATTCCATCTAAATAAAATGCGCGGCTGTTAAGGTGAAGTGTGCGACTGCAAACAGAATAAATCTGCTCAATCATAGGATTATCACAGGAAAATCTACCCTTATCTTCTATAGGCAGATACTCGTAATCTACAGTAAAGTCTATATCGTTGCCAAGCTCGGATATGATGTGAATATATCTGAATGCGGCACCATTTACGGTATAGCTTTTTTTACCGCTGAATTTTTTGTAAATCAGGGTATACTCATGGTCGGTTGCCTCTTCTGCCGACTCGCCGAAATAGATAGATATATTATCCTTCGGGTCGGTATTTTTAAGCTTTACTATGGCGTAGGTTTCCGCACCAAAATCGTAAAGATAGCCGCCGTCTTTAGAGACCTTGGAAACAGGCTCTAAACGCTGGTAACTGAAGGGGAAAACCTCAACGTTATCTTTAGCGCTTGTATACCTTGGTGTGCAACCAACCTTTAAGGATTTATCGGGATACCTTGAGCTGCTTGCAAGAAAACATTCCCAGGTTTCGTCGGTTTTCAGCTCGTCGCTGTTAATATAAATTGCAGGCAAGCCCTTTATATTAATTGCGCGGACAATTATGGTATGCTCGCCTTCGGGAAGTTCGATTTCGCGGTTCAGTGCATAATTTATAAAGCCCAGGGCCAAAAATCCGGTACCATTGCAATGAACGGTTAATTTTGTTGGCTTAGTAAGTGTAACCTTTTTTCTGAAAACAACTGCAGGATAAACGGTAGAGGGTGCCCAGAAAACGGGATAATCTACCTCTTTCTGACATCTTTTCTCGGAAAGCAGAAGATTTTGAAACAGTTCGTAATCTCCCCTGCACCATATCCAACAAGCTTTATTATCAGCCATAATTCTACCCCCAAAATAATACTCTTTTTATATGTTAGCATATAGTTTTTTTAGTGTCAATAAATGATTCATAAACAGAAGAAATCAGTTAAGTTTGTGTTATTTTTGGATAGAATTGTGCAAATTGTTTATTGAACAATAAATAACCGACTCCAAAACGCTGGAATCGGTTGTTTGATTTTATGCTTAATTTTAACACAAGATTTATATGCTAACAAGCCAATCATTTGTATATAACTGAAAATGATATTTTTTATCGGCGGTAAATTTTATATGAAACTTATTCCCATTTTGATAAACTCTAAGATTAGAAATTTCAAAAAAGGAATTTCGGTAAAAGTTGCTCCGGACGGTGTATAGATAAGCGCATCGTTAGTTAAATAAAAATAGATGCTTCGTTCATAATATCTATACAAGAAAAAACGATAAAACCTTCCACCATAGCAAGGAAACATAATATCTTTATATTGTTTTTTTACTAAATCGAATGTGAAATCGATGGAATGTTTGATTTGTTCATTCCAATTCATTATGTTCACCACCTAAATTTAGTATAACATAAATGTGCAAATACCGCAATAATTATTCATTATTCATCAGCGTAAGCGACTTCATTTTTCATTATTCATTCGAAAATCCGTTCTTGTTTAATGAATTATGAATATTGAAGAATGAATAATACAAACAAAAATCCGCCCTCTTTCGTGAACGGATTTTTCTTTGGGTGTTTTGAACTTAATGACACAAATCAAATGTGCCTGAAAACTGTTGTTTTTCTTTACTTTTTCTTAAATATGGATTTGATTTTACTGGTTATATTTAACTTTTGCATCCTTTGAGAAAAAGTGATGGGTAAATCTCTTTCTTCATCAAGTATATAAGGGAAATCTCCCTCTATACATATCCAAAAATAATCTCCTGTCCTATCGCAAGGAACGGAAGCACCTTTTTGAAAAGTAATTTTTACACCAAACTTTTCAAATTCAAATTCTTCGCCTTCGATTTTACCGAAAACACCATAGTATCCTTCGTGGTGAATCAAAGAATCCTTATCATTTCCTAAGTCCCAAGAAAAAACTTCTTCGGTGCAATTATAATCAATGCCAAATTCATTTAAGAACGCAACAAGTTCTAAATTATTCCCGACATGTTTGTAATAATTCCTGCACTCTTGACAATCACAAGGCTTATTAAAATCTGTACGATACTCTTTGGTTTTTTCTTTATCAAATGTGATTTCCACGGAACTAATTTCTACAGTTTGTAATGACATATCATCACCGCCTTAGGTCTATTATAGTATAAAAACGGCAATAAATCAATGCGAAGCATAGTATATCATCAATTCCTATCATCATTGCTTTCGCAATGAATAAAAAACTCCTTGAGGAATCTCAAGGAGTTTTTTGTCATTCGTGTCCGAAAAAGAAACGAATGAAAACCGAGAATTTTCTTTATTTTTACTTAAATAATAACATTATTACGTATCCATCGCAAAAAAATAAAGGATATTAGTATCACAATCATAGATTGCTAATGTATAATTTACAGAATATCGTGATAAAAGTTCACTATCATCATATCTATCATCTAAATTTTCACTGTGCCTATCATAAAAATAATAATATCCGTTTTTTATTTCAGGTAAAATTGCCTCCCCTTCCTCGTCGCTTATATGAGGAGCCCTATTTACCATTGTGTTTAATTCAGTGTCAAAATATTCCCCTCCATAAACAACAGTATGAAGATTGCTTGTTAGGGGAAAAGATTTCCATTTATCATTATTCTTTATTTGCTCTAATAAATCGTTGTTTTCAAAACTATATTCGGCATATGTAGTGCCATCGCCAAGAAATCCACCATGGTCATCGTTATATTGCTTTTGAACACCTGCACTAACGTCAATACCAATATGTTTTGAAATAGATTCTTTAATGCTTTCCGAATTAGATTGCGTTTTAGTTGAACAGGCAGAAAATTGAAAACATAATATTATACACAAACACAAGGTTAGCAATCTTTTCATAAAATCACCTCTTGGATTTAGTATAGCATAAAAGCGGCAAAGAGGCAAGTCCGTTTGCACGAAGTGCAACATCATCGGGCGAATGACCACATCGTTTTGTGTCCGCTAAAGCGGAATGATGTTAACCTAAAGGTTAAATGATGTTTGCGGTTTCAGCGAACTCTTTTACCAACAGATTATCTAACTTTAGTACAGTCGACTCTTGCGGTGCCCGAAAAAATTTTCGTCTTGGAGCGACGAATTTTTTCGACCGCTGCGCCTTTTCACCTCTCGCTGTATCTGCCTTTTGGCAGCGCTCGGGTGAAAACTAACCAACTTGAGCTACGCTCAGTTGGAGAGCAAAGAAACTGACTGTTAATCAGGGAGATAACTCATTATCAATTTAAGAACGAGGAAACAAACAAAAAGAAAACGGACTCCCGAAATGGGAATCCGTTTTTCTTTGGGTGTTTTGAACTTAATGACACGAATTAAATGTGCCTGAAAACTAATAAATTTCTTTAAATTTTAAATTTCTGCAATTCTTCTTCACTTATTACATCTGCAAATTTATCTAAAAAAGTATTTACAAATCGTTTGGTTTCACTTTCAGTCATATATGGTTCTTTTTCGTTCACAAATGCCAAGATAGGATTTTCAGAAAAAGTATGCTCTCCCCCTCTTAATATTCCACTTTTTGCAAAAGAAGTCATTGTAAACAAACATTCACGAATATTATCGGGTAATTCTTTTTTCTTATAAACGCTCGCCATTTGAAACGACAACATCATTTTTTCGCATAAATACAAGACTCGCATATCAGTATCGAAAAGCGATAATATTTTCTCTTGTAATTGGCAAAACAACAGTGCATCGTCATATTTCTTTTCTTCTATTGCGTTATTATAATACAACTGACAAATCAACCGCATAGCAGTTTGTAATTCAAAAAGGGCATTTTGTGCATACTTTGAAAATTCACAACTGTTACTTTCTTTGAGAATTTGCGCAATTCCGACAATTCTGTTTTTCCAACTTTTCACCGATAATTGATTACAAGCACTCAATGCTTTTTCATAATCACCATTTTCTGCATAAATTTGTATCAATAGATCGTTTGCCATATCCAATTCCGTATCATTTTGATAACAAGATAATATGTTGTTACAATAATTCACTACCTTATTAAACAACTCGTGCCTTGTTTCCTTTTCATCTTCCATTCGCCAAGCCATAAAATATGCGTGTGCTAATTTGTGTTTTAATTCATTATTGTTTGGATACTTAGTCAATGCTTCGAGTAATAGTTCTATTTCTTCATTAACATTCTTACAATTATTGTATTTTTCTAAAACTTTCTGTATTCCAGTGCCATAAGTATCATTATCGATACCCAGTACAGCATCAACAGAACAATTAAAAATATTTGCAAGTAACGGTAACAAAGATACATCGGGATAACACTTGTCATTTTCCCATTTAGATACTGTTTGTTCTGTAACACCGAGCTTTTCAGCTAATTCTGTTTGAGTAAGCCCAACTTGTTTTCTTAAAGTTTTGATATTGTTTCCGAGATTCATATTCATTCCTCCTTTTCTGATACCATTATAACATCAGAAAAGAAGATATAAAACATCAAATCTTTACAGTTTTTCGAGTTTTTATACAACCTATGGTTTATAAAGCTATATGCTCCAATAAAATCAACGGCTTGCCGTTGTATATCATCAATTCCGAAGGAATTGCATACCATCAAAACGAAGTTATGTATATCATCATTGCGAAAGTTTTTTTGACACACGCTAAATCGTGATGATATACAGTCCTAACGGACTGATGAGATACAACGATAGCGTTGCTATCGTTGATGATATGCCATTGCTTTCGCAATGGATAAAAAACACTCGTTCAAGAGAACGAGTGTTTTTTTGGGTAGTTTGAACTTAGTGACACGAATAAAAATCACCTAAAAACCGAGATTTTCTATAATTTAAATTATATCCCCATCTTTATCGTCTTGGATTTCTGTTCGTTTCTGAATTTCAAATAACAATCGTGAAAAGCGTCTTCTCCAACCCACACTATTCATCGTAATTCTTTTAATCATCATACTATAGTTTTCAAAAAATTCTTTTGACCCTTCAAAATTCATCACTTCTGGATGTTCAAGCATAATGAATCTAGTAAACGAATAAATTTCATCTAAAATTTTATCCTCACTATTGAGAGAACCATTTCTCTTGAAAACATACTCTATATACTCCGCAGGCAACAACTTTTCCGGATTGTTTATTAACGCATTCTGACTACGAACTATTTGCAATATTTCATCTACTGTTCCACTAACATTAATCTTTGAGGATTTCTTATCTTCAACTTCGGAAGTAGTTTCTTTTTTTATTTTTTCTATTTTGAATTGAAATTGTGGCCAAAAAGCCTCGAAACTATTTTTCAACTTTTCTTCGCCAAGGGGTTTTTCCTGCAAGCCGTTAATTGTTTTAAGCAATTTAAAAATATCACTTTTTTCAAATTTTGTTGCTTGAAACGCTTTTAATGGTCCTTTAATATCAGAAAAATTGATATTCATTGCTAGAACCATAACCTTTGAATCTAACAATTTTGACAAAGCGCCTGCCTCAAAATGAATCCACGGTGCATCAATGTTTTCTGGTGTCAAACAAACTATACCATAGTTTGTGTCCTGCAATTCATTAGATAATTTAATTTGCCAGTTATCTCCCTTTTCAATATCTTCAGAAGAAAAGAAAACTTCAACTGACTGTATACACTGCTCGAGCCATTCCTTGAGGGCTTCAGCAAACTTTTGGCTTTGTTCACCAGACCAACTCACAAAAACTTTCATCGTTTCATCTCCATAATAATACATTATTTTCCTCCATTATAGCATAAGAAACAATATTATGCAAATTTTTTATAGTTAACTAATGTATTACTATTTTATGCAATTTAAATTAAAACAATATCAATGCAAAACTAAAAATCCGTCCTCAAAAGAGAACGGATTTTCGTTTGGCTGCTCTTCTCGGACTTGAACCGAGGACCCCCTGATGCGTTTTCAGCGAACTCTTTTACCAACAGATTATCTAACTTTAGTGCAGTCGACTCTTGCGGTGCCCGAAAAAATTTTTCGTCTTGGTGCGACGAATTTTTTCGACCGCTGCGCCTTTTCACCTCTCGCTGTGGCTGCCTTTTGGCAGCGCTCGGGTGAAAACTAACCAACTTGAGCTACGCTCAGTTGGAGAGCAAAGAAACTGACTGTTAATCAGGGATCACACAGATTAAATACGAGAAAAATAGTAAGAGAAAACGGACTCCCGAAATGGGAATCCGTTTTTCTTTGGCTGCTCTTCTCGGACTTGAACCGAGGACCCCCTGATTAACAGTCAGGTGCTCTAACCAACTGAGCTAAAGAGCAATATTTAAGTTATTTAAATTTCAAGTCCGAGGACTCAGACCCGAGGTGACTGTGCGAACTCTTATTGTCGCATTTGAATTTAGCTTTGGTGCAGTCGACTCTTGCGGTGCCCGAAAAAATTTTCGTCTTGGAGCGACGAATTTTTTCGACCGCTGCGCCTTTTCACCTCTCGCTGTATCTGCCATTTGGCAGCGCTCGGGTGAAAACTAACCAACTGAGCTAAAGAGCAATATCAAAATGGAATAGTGAACTCATAATCAGTATATTCTGTTATTAATTCATCTATTCGCTATATGATAAATCTCTCTCGAGATTTTTTGTAAAAGAATGTCGGCATCGATCTATCCTCCCGGGGCGTCGCCACCCAAGTACTTTCGACACTCATGAGCTTAACTTCCGTGTTCGGGATGGGAACGGGTGGACCCTCATGGTCATTGATACCGACTTTATGTTCAGCACTTTTGTGCCT
>JAZQCL010000046.1:0-44005 GCA_045546235.1 Acutalibacteraceae bacterium | reverse complement strand
GCAGTTAACTGTCAGCTTCAAGAAGGATACTAAGGTAAGCGGCTACCAGATTGTATACGCAACCAACTCTAAGTTCACAAAGGGTAAGAAGACCGTTACCATCAAGTCTTACAAGACCTATAAGAAGACCATTAAGAGTCTGAAATCCAAGAAGACTTATTACGTAAAGGTTAGGAGCTACAAAACCGTTAAGGGCAAGAAGTACTATGGTAGCTACTGCTCTTACAAGAAAGTCAAAGTAAAATAAGCAAATAAAACCTCTCCAATGGAGAGGTTTTTATTTGCTTAAATTTGAATATCTTTTTTAAGTTTTTCAAGCAAAGCTTTACAGCCTTTTTTTACATCACGGTAAGTGGCTTCAAAATCGCCGCTATACCAAGGGTCAGATATATCACCGCCACCGCAGAAGTCCAATAGTTTGTGGATTTTATCTTCATATTTACCGCTTGAAATACGAAGTATGTTAGCAATATTACGGCTTTCCATACCGATTATATAATCGTATTCTTCTATTTCTGCGGCGGTTAATCGGTGGGCTTTATGGTTGCCAAAGGGAACGCCATAGCCTTTTAAAGTACGGGCGGCAGGAGGATAGATGGAGTTTCCCTCTTCCTCGTAGCTGGTGGCGGCAGATGAAATTTGAAAATTCTTCTGTAAGCCCGCTTCCCTTACCATATTTTTAAAAACATACTCTGCCATTGGGGAACGGCAAATGTTTCCAAGGCAGACAAACATTACTTTTATCATATAATCACCAATAAAATAATAATGCAATTGCTTTTACTTGTCAAGCGAGCTATTTATACATCATAGAAAAGGGTTTCTCCTGCCCTTTTGGGTCGGGCTCGCCCAAAATTGCACCGCGACATATACAATCCTTACCGAAGCGAGCCTTTAAGGAATCCATTTCGTCGTCTATTTTTTGCCTTTTCAGGGAATCTGCCACATCCTCGAATAGATATATCTGGCTGGCATTTTCTGCCTGAGACTTTAAATTTATTGCCCTGATTCCAAGAGAACGTAAAGGATAAGTAAATTGATAGTTTTTACGAAACAATTGAAATCCCTCTTCACACAGCAAAAGCCCCGAGGAGGTGGGGCGACCAAGCGGAGCTTGCAGTTCGTTTACCTTTAACTGATTTGTTCTTAAATGTATTTGCACGCCCATAGCCTCAAGCTTATGGGAACGAAGCTGCATTCCAACGTCTTCTGCCAATTTAAGCATTACCCGCCACACATCGGCGTAGGTGCAAATATCAACGTGATAGGTAGTGGACCTGCCAATGCTTTGCGGAATACGGCTGTAGGTGACTGCGGCAACCCGAGAAGCATCGTTGCCTCGGGCATTTTCTTGCATTTGCGGGCCAAGCACACCCAAAACCTTTTTAAGCCCTTCGGTGCCGGCGGCACTAAGCTCGCCAAGGGTGTAAATTCCCATTGAATTAAGCTTTAGTTTAGTAGCCCTGCCAATACCAATCATACTATCAATCGGCAGAGGCCACACAACATCTCGATAATTTTCGCGGGATATTACCGACACGGCATCGGGTTTTTTAAGGTCGGAGCCCAATTTTGCAAACACCTTATTAAAGCTTACACCCACAGAGATGGTAAGCCCCAACTCCCTTTTTATGCGGTGACGGATTTCGTTGGCAATTTTTTCACCGCTGCCGAAAAGCACACGACTTCCAGTAACGTCGATCCAGGCTTCGTCGGGGCCAAAGGGCTCTACCATATCGCTGTACTGCTCGTAAATGTTGCGGGCAAGGCGGGAAAAATGATTATAGCGTTCAAATTCGGGAGGTACACAAACAAGTTGGGGGCATTTGCGCTTTGCGTCGCGAATGGTTTCACCTGTTAGTACGCCGCATTTTTTGGCCGCCATATTTTTTGCAAGCACAATGCCGTGACGCTGCTCTTCACTGCCGCACACCGCCACCGCCCGATTGCGAAGCTCGGGGTGGTCGTGACAGGCAACCGAAGCGTAAAAATTGTTAAGGTCACAATGCAAAATTACCCTATCCAAAGCCCTTTACCTCCATAAAAAACAAAAAAGAACAAATGTTCGCGTGATTATTATAGCATAACTTCCTTTGGTTGTAAAGAGGAAATTATATATTATTCTTTATGGGTATAGCGTTATAATAGATATTTCCGACGCTTTGTTAATTGACTTGTGTAAAGCTTTATGATATAATACCCTCACGAAATACTAACCAAATCAAAGATTTGGTTAGTATTTTGGAGAGCATCGAATGGCTAAATTGCGGCTGCGCCGAGACACCTGACGGTGTCGCTGAGCCGATGCTCAGCCAATTTATGATATAGTAATACGTGAAAGGGTGATTATATGTCTAACGCGTTGGAATATGGTTTTTTGCCGGAGAATAACGGCGACCAAAACGCTGCAGCTTTACAAAGAGCCGTTAATAACAAGGGTACTATTTATATAGACACTCCCGGTACATACGATATAAGCGAAACCATACTTTTAGGCGATGATACCTGCCTTATATTTGGTGCAGGTGTTTACCTTCGCCGTGCAAAAGCTCAAGACGGAACACAGCATGCTTCCTACGTGTTTATAAACGAAGGGGCTTACACAAGAACCTATAATAACAACATTTCTATAATAGGCCTGCACCTTATATGCAACGGAATGGAAGCCGCTGAAGACAAACGTATACCCGGCGTTAGAGGGCATCTTAGTTTTTATTACGCCAACAACGTTACGGTAAAGGATTTTACCTGCCTTGATTTAGACGTATACTGTTATGCCTTACAGATTTCTACTTTTGAGAATTTTATAGCTGAAAACTGCCACATTGAAGGCCAAAAGGATGCTATACATTTAGGTGTTGGTGATAAATTCGTTATAAGACATTGTAGACTTCGCACCTACGACGACCCGATTGCCCTTAATGCTGCCGATTACTCTGTTTCCAACCCTCAGCTTGGGTGGATTCAGAACGGAGTTATTGAAGATTGCTACGATTTAGATGCCGACACTACCACAGGTTTCTTCTGCCGATTGCTGGGCGGTTCTTGGGTGGATTGGCAGGAAGGTATGGAGGTAATGCATTCTGACGCGGTTATGTCGGAGGGTAGAATTTACAGGGTATTTGCAGAACCCGACGGAAGATTCTATAAATCGTACACAAGGCCCACACATAAAGAAGGCACCCAGATACTTGATGGCATTCGCTGGGAAATGACCCAAGATGATACTCCAAACCTTTACAGTGCAGGCTGCAGAAATATTCATTTTAAGGATATTCATTTGCAAAAGAAACGTGAATACGCTATCAATATGTGCTTTGAAACCTCTGCCTATTGCAGAAGCTATATGACCGATTCCGTAGCGCCTAAATACGAAAACATAATTTTTGAAAACATAATGGTGGAAAACGATATTGCTATTCCTATTACGGTAGGAGTTCCCACAAACGGAGTGAAAATTATTAATTCAAACCTGGGTAATGGGCGAATTTGTGTGGAAAGCCTTGCAGACAATACCCACCAAAAATTCACAAACACCCGCAATTTGGATTCCGGAACGGTTAATTTATTGCTTTCGGGAAACACTTTATGCGGAGAAGGAAAACAGCCGCTTGTAACCTGTACTCCTACCCCTAAATGTAACCTTAAAATTTTAGGAAGTGTAGTAGAAAGCGAAGGCTACAGGCCTACCATTTCTGAAAATATAAACGTTCTGGCAAGCGATATAGAGCTTATAAAAGAATAATATTTCCAATCAAAAACACCGCCTATGCTAAAATACAGCAATAGGCGGTGTTTTTATGCTTTATTTAATTTTAAGCTTTTGGGTTTTACAATAGTCACCGTAAATGGTGTTGCCGCCAACCTTCTTGAAGGCGCGAACCTTTACGTAATAAGTGGTTTTTGATTTAAGCTTTTTAATTGTTTTCTTATAGGTCTTGTAAGACTTGATGGTTACGGTCTTTTTACCCTTAGAGAACTTACTGTTGGTAGCGTAAACTATCTGATATCCATCGACATTCGAATCCTTTTTAAAGGATACCGTAAGCTGCTTTTTCGCAGAGGATTTAAGCTTAAGGCTTGATACCTTCTTTGGACAGATGGTATAGTATAAATATTTGGTGCCGGAATACCTGCCCTTCAGCTTAACTGTAATTCTGTAAGTACCGATTTTCTTGGCACTTTTAGTTCCGCTTACGGTGTAATAATCCTTTGGAATGGTTTTGCCCTTAGAATCCTTAACACTAATGGTAGGCTTAACTGTTTTTCCGCTGTAGGTGTACTCCTCTTTCGAAAGGGTGATTTTCTTTGCGGCATATACAGTGGTGGTGCTTGATTTGTAATCGCATACCTTACACTGCTTTACCACCTTTCCGTTCTTTGTAAGGGTAGCCTTGGTGGTTTTGGTTTCATAGCTGTGTGCCTTTTTCGCAACAGTTTTCTGTGCCACAGTAACTTTTCCACAGGTAGAGCACTTCTTACCGGCTGTAAGACCTGTTTTCTCGCAGGTTGCTGATTCAGCTTTAAGGGTAATCTCGGTATGTCCTTTTTTATTTACGACTACCCTTTTTCGTGAAAGCTCCTCATCGCAATCGATACAGTATACAACACTTTCGTAGGAACCGTTCGCGGTACAGGTTGCAGGCACATTGTTTTCAACAACTGCGGTGCCGGGAACGTGAGGCTTCTCTACGGTAATTGCACCTGCGACGATATCAAGGTCAACGTCCTGCTCACTACTGTTATAGCACTCCCTTAAAACCAACTCAACACTATATTCGTCAAAGGGGGCGTTTTCATCTACAGTAATCGTCAAGGTACACAAAGCGCCGTTGTCGGTAACGTCACTGTCGGAATCGAAAACCAGGTTTATTCCCTTTTCTAAGGAAAATAGTTCACCGTTTTCAATTTTGCTTACCGTCAAGTAGTCGGTTTCTTCGCCTTCAGAATCGTAGCATTTAGGTGTCAGGCTTAAATACATAATTCCGGGGTTGTATTCCATTGAAACAGACAAGATAATCTCATTACCGGGATTGCAGGTTTTATCGCTTATTACGATGGTCGGCTCGGATGTTGCTATGGCGTTAATCGCTTGTGTGCAAAAGGCTGATATAACCAAGGTTGCACACAACAAATGCAAAATCAGTCTTTTCATAATTATCTCCTTATTTAGTCGTTAGGTCGCTTTAGCTTTGCGGACCTAAAACTACGGTTGAGCTGTCGGTATCATAGTTGTAATTGGCTAAATACTTTTTCAGTCTGATAACATCCTTACCGTCAACCTCTCCATCACCATTAGCATCGGCGCCGTCGAAAATCTGAACGGTGGATATACCTGTGCTGTAGTTATAATTTGCCAGATAATTTTTAAGCCTTACAACATCTTTGCCGTCTATGCTGCCGTCGCCATTAGCATCGCCATATTCAAAGTCGAGAACGGTAATGGTACCGCCAAACATAGTAAATGAAACGTCTTCTTCGCTGTTGTTGTAGCTCTCGTTAAAGTTAATGTTAATTTCGTAATCACCGGGTTCTACGGAATCTGATACCTTGAACACGAAGGTCATCAAAATACCATCGGCAGAAACATCCTCATCGGCAGCCCATACCAAGTTAAGACCTGAGGTGAAATCAGAGGCTAAAATGCCGTTCTTAACCTTTACAAGCTCTAATTCAGAGGGAAGTTCGGGTGTTAACGACAACCAGGAGAAACCGGGATTGTTCTTGATTACAACGCTAAGCTCAATCTGATTTCCTGCAGAAACCGATTTGCTTTCTATTACAATTTGCGGTGCGTTTGGATCTGTTTCTTCTTGATCATCTTCATCATCGGAGCCGGAATCTCCATTACCTGTTGCGGGGATAATTTCCTGCTCCATTAAGATTTCACCGCAAACAGAACACTCTACTCCTTCAGTAAGGCCGTCTTCTGTTTCGGTGGGGTCTATGCCGGGGATTATTACTTCTGTATGACCTGTGGCGGGGATGTCTTCGGTGTAGGATTCACCACAGTCGCAGGCGTATTCCACGAAACCATCCTCGGTACAAGTGGGATCCTCTCCACGGCGCGCAGTATATTCGCACTCATGGTCCTCACCGCCATCGGATTCGCCCACTTCGCCGCAATTTGTACAAACGTATTTTTCTTCACCGTTTACAATAATGTATTCGAAGTTATGACCGGTGGCGGGTATTATTATGGACTCTGTGGCGCCACAACCGTTTTCGCACACTGCGATCATTTCACCGTCTTCGGTACAAGTTTCGCGTTTGCTCTCATAACCCGAATCGAATTTGTGACCAAGGGCGTCTTCGGTCATAGTTTCTCTATAGGTTTCCTCGCCGCAAACAGTACAGTGGTAAACCTCATCGTAATAGCCTTCTTCTGTACAGGTGGCTTCTACTACGTTTTCGTAAATTATATCGCAACCATAATCATCGTGACCGAAAGCGGGAATTGTTTCGGTTTTGGTTTCACCGCAATCCACACAGGAATAAATTCTGATTCCGTCGGTCGTGCAGGTGGCAGACGTTTCTCTTATAACCTCATAAGAGTGGGTATGCTCTCCATCGTCTCCACCCGATTCGCCGAGCTCACCACAATAAGTACAGGCATATACTTTCATGCCGTCGATGGTGGTGTATTCGTAGTTATGACCATAGGCGGGAATTTCTTCTATAATTGTTTCGCCGCAACCTGTACAGGTATATTGTTTAATTCCGTTTTCCGTGCAGGTTGAAGCTTTGATTATCTCACTGCTGGTGTAGTCGTGATAATGTTCCTCGGCGTTGCCCTCTTCACCACAATAGGTGCAGGCATAGATTTTCACACCTTCAGCCGTGACGATATTCTCAAAGTTATGACCTGTGGCGTAGATGGTTTCGGTCTTGGTATCGCCGCAATCGTTACAGAAATAGGTTACGCTTCCGTTGGTTGTGCAGGTGGATGCAATCTCTTCGGTGATCACGTAGGAGTGATTACATTCTTCATCACCGTCGGATTCTTTGAATTCACCGCAGTTGGTACATACGGCTACTTCAACGCCGTCTATGGTTAAGTATGCGCTGTAGTTATGACCTGTGGCGTAATAGGTTTCCGTATAAGAAACGCCGCAATCGGTACAGGATGTGGTTGTGTGACCCTGGGCTTCGCAGGTGGGGTTAACGGTGAAATGCTTATAAGCGTGGTCGCCTGAGCATCCGCTGTTTTGTTTGGTAACGTCACCGCACCATACACACATAACCACGTAGCCGTAGTCGTTATACATTTCTTGATAGTCGTGACCGATGGAATAGATAGTTTCGATATAGTAATCACCACAGGCATAGCAGACATAGGTTGTTCTTCCGTCCGCCTCACAGGTGGCAGGAATCTCGTAAACCTCATAAGTATGTTCGTGTTCCTCGCCGCCTGATTCACCGCTGTCGCCCGAGTTTGAGCCGTCGCCACAGTTGGTGCAGGCATATACTTCTTTGCCATCGACGGTTATGTATTCATAGTTATGACCAAGGGCGGGGGTTGACTCGCTGTAGGAATAGCCGCAGTCGAGACAGGTGTATTGCATAAAGCCGTCGGTCTCACAGGTAGCCGCATATCCACGTTCCACATAGGAATGGACGTGTTCTTCGCCGCTTGATTCGGAGGTTTCACCACAGTTGGTGCAAACCACAGTCACTGTGCCGTCCTCGTTCTTCTGCTCCTCGTAGTTGTGTCCGAAGGCGGGAATCTCTTCGGTAATAGTTTCGCCGCAACCTGTGCAGGTATACTGTTTAATACCGTTTTTTGTGCAGGTTGAAGCTTTGATAATAACACTGCTGGCGTAGTCGTGGGTGTGTTCTCCTGTGCCGCCCGCTTCACCGCAATAGGTGCAGGCATACATTTCCATGCCGTCTACAGAAATGTAATCATAATTATGGCCGGTAGCGGGGGTAGTTATGATATAATAATATTCACACAACGTGCATGTGTATTTTATACTGCCGTCTTTGGTACAGGTTGCATCTGTTTTGCTTACCTGATAGGAGTGGGTACAGGCTTCGTCATCTACACGGCCCTCTCCGCATATAGTACATACAATCTCGACGCCATTAGAAGTTACGATTTCTTTGTAGTTGTGACCTGTAGCAGGAATTTTTTCTGTAATGGCTTCTCCGCAGTTGTAGCAAGAGTATATCATCACGCCATCGCTTGTGCAGGTGGCGCTTACAGAAACTCTACCCTCATCGTAGGAATGGTTGCAGGTTTCATCGTCGCCGCCGTCCTGTTTGGAAAGAGCGCCGCAGTTTACACATACAGCCCTTTCAAGACCGTCAATGATTATATACGCACTAAAGTCATGACCGGTGGCGCTTATGGTTTCAGTATAAGATGCACCGCATTCGGTACAACTACTGGTTCTGGTGCCGTCAATTTCGCAGGAGGCATCAACCACGAAGGTTTTATAAGCGTGATCGTGTGAACCTGCGCCATAAGCCTCTGAAACGTCGCCACAGCTAACACACATAACGGCCACTAACTTGCCGTTTTCGTTATACATTTCTTGATAATTATGGCCATTGCAGACAATGTCTTCGCTGTAGTAATCGCCACACTGGAAGCAAACGTAGGTTTTACTGCCATGTAACTGACAGGTGGCGGCAACCTCGTAAATTTCATAAGTATGGGTGTGCTCTTCGGTGTCAGAACCACCGCTTGATTCTAAGCCATCACCGCAACGGATGCAAAAACGGGTTACTGTTCCGTCTTCGTTTATTTTTTCCTGGTAGTTATGCCCTAAAGCGGCGCTAACTACTTCACTATATGAATCTCCGCAAAGAAGACATCTGTATGTTTGAATACTATCCTCTGTGCAGGTTGTAGGACTGCAGGCATAAGGCATATAGTTATGCTCACAATCAGCAGAACCGCTTTCAGCATAGCTCCAATATGCATTATCGGTTAAGCATTCGTTACCCTCGCCAATTTCCATTGCATCTCTTTCTTCCGTTGTGCCTTGATAGTATACCTCAGTAAGATTGACACAACCATAAAAAGCATTGGGCTCTATAAGCCAAACACCGGCAGGGATTGTAACGCTGGTTATAATCTCGTTATAAGCGAAGGCCTCCATACCAATCGCGGAAACGGTGTATCCATCGATTGTTGAGGGAATTTTAACCGCGGAATCCTTGCCATAATATGACTGAATAATTGCCTCGGTATCCGACAATGCCTCGTAATTGAAATAAAGTGCTTCGGTTGCCGCTGCGGTATCGTCTGCAGAGGCGGTAAAAACACTCATTGGCAAAACGGACAGCATCATTACAAGTGCTAACAGAATTGCTGAAATTCGTTTTTTCATTTGAAAACCTCCTAAAAGCAAAATTATTTACAACTAATTGATTATGTATAGTTAGCAGACACGCATAAGTTGTCTGTTAGGCGTACAACCAATTTTGTGCATTTTATCCTGATTTCATATTAACACATATACAAATTTAATGCAATACATTGTTAAAACATTATCAATCGATAAGATTACAAAAAAGGCATCGTTCAAAAACGATGCCTTTTGTAGGTAAAACCTATAAGATTACAGATGGTCCCAAACGTCGGGGTGAGGGTTGGCAAGCACAGAGGTTCCGTGAAGCAGACCCTGAGCTTCGGCATAGCGGCCACCGGCTTCAACAGAAGCGGTAACGTCGCTTACCTGACCTGTGATAATAACCACGCCTTTACCACCTTGACCGCGGGAGATTCGAAGGTCGTAAATTTCAACGTCGGCGGTTTTAACTGCAGTATCGGCAGCCTTAACAGCACTTGCGGCAGAGTAGGTTTCGATTATGCCGATAGCACCCCTGCGCTCGGAAAAGCCGGTGCCGAGAAGGGCGTTAACCACGGTTTCGTCGATTCTGCCAAGCATTACTCCGTCGATAACGTAGTTGCTGTAGTTTGCCTTAATTCTGTCGACAGCGGTTTGCACGTCTGCCAGCTCGCCGGTTAAAATAATTTCGTATTTACCGGGGCAGGCTGTGTGGGCGGTAACAAGTCTGATACCTGCGGATTTTAAGGCATCGTCACAGGCCTCTACGCCCTTTGCGATGCTTTTGAGTTCTACAACTCCAACTGAATATATCATACTTTTTTACCTCCTTAACAACCGATTACCACTTGGGAATTGGTAACGGAAATAACCTTTCCGTCGATAGATGAATGAATGTTTGCCGATATGCCTTCGGCTGCGGCACCCACAATATCTGAAGAACAAACGAAGTCGCCAATCTTCACATTAGCCGAAGCGGGAGCACCTACGTGCTGTTTTAAGCCTAACACTATGCGGCTGGGCATAAAATCGAAATCCTTTAAAAATTCGGGGATGCCCTTATCAAATTTTGCTACACCCAAAAGCTGCTGGAAACGATCGGAAGGAAGCATACGGTATGCCCTTTCCATATTGGGCTTAACCTCGCCGCCTTTATGGGTATATCTGATTTTATTCTGAGCCATTAAGCCCTTGATTTGAGCATATATACGCTTGGGGCTAAGCTCGTGACAACAAGCAACAATTTCGCAAACTCCACAAGCACAGCAAAGCTGAGCATTACTGTAAGCTTCAGGGTCGATATCCCCTGCTGTTGCGGCACGGATAATTTTATGGGGCTCTAACGGGTAACCCAGCAGATGGCGGGGACAAAGGTCGGTACATCTTGAGCAAGAGCAACAGGTTGAAGCGGCTCTTTTAAGGCTGATGTCGTTATTCTTAAGCTTTGTGGAAACTGCGGGAATGGTTTTGGGCAGTACAAGCAAAGACTTGGTGGTTTTTGTTATAACAGCGGTGTTAGGGTTTACTATGTTACCCATTGCAGGGCCGCCGTCTATAAGAACGTGGGTTTCGGGAACCTCAACCTTCAGCTCTTCCAAAAGCTCGCAGACAGGGGTTCCGATATAGGTTTTCAAAACGCAGGGCTTCTTAACATCGCCGCCAACAGTAAGCCATTTTTCGGTTACTGCGGCACCGCCGTATACCGCGTTATAAACGTTATAAAGAGTTTCTACGTTATTTACCACAACGCCTGCGGTTATGGGAAGAGAGCCGGGAGCAATAACCTTACCGATGGTTTCGTAAATCATAACGATTTCGTCGCCCATTGGGTAAACGTTGGGAAGCTGTTTTACATACAGCTTGTCGCTTAGCTTCTGGCCGTCTTCAAGCCCTAAGCGGTGGGCGGTATGCTCTTTTAAAGAAAGATAGCCACGCTGCATTCCGCAAGCGTCCATAACAACCTCGGCCGCACCAACAACCTTGGCCATTTCCCTTTTTAATATGTAGAAATCTGTATATAAAAGCGGTTCACATTCTGCCGCGTTTATTATAAGGGTATCCGCATCCTCGGTGTATTTGAAAGAGGATGGGAAGCCTGCACCGCCGGCACCGACTACACCTGCTTCGGAAATTACTTTCTTCAGCTCTGTCAATGTCATAGCAATGCCTCCTTCGCAAAAAAAGTTTATCTAAAAATTAATCTACAATACCAACAACAACTGCGTCTACAGGGGTTGAGGTGTTCTGCAGTGCCAGACGTGCACCGCTGCCGAGGGTTACAAGCACACGCTCGCCAATACCTGCACCTATGCCGTGGTCTACAGCGATAATATACTTATCGGTTTCGGCTCCATTTTCAATGATTCTGATTTCAAGAATTTTTGAGCCAACAATTCCCTCGTGCTTGCGAGTGGAAACGATGTTGCCGATTACTTTTCCCATTAACATAATGATTTACTCCTCGTTATTTAATGATTTTTACCAAATCGCCGTTTTTAACACCTGCGGCATTGGCATCGTCGGTATCTATATGCATTTCCAGACGGAAATCTTTATGAACACGAATCTGAACGTCGTAGAAGGTGGTGCGACGCTCGCCGTTTAACTGGACTGTTACGTAATCGCAATCCTTAACGCCGAATTTTTCGCCGTCACTGAGACTCATATGAATGTGGCGGTTGGCTATAATGCAACCCTCGGGAATAGCTACAACACCCTTAGGGCCGATTATGGTAACAGGTGCAGAGCCTGCTATTTTGCCCGATTCACGTACAGGGGGCTTTACCTTAAGGGTAAAGGAGTCTGTACGGGAAATCTCAACCTGAGTGGCGCTTCTTTCAGGGCCTAATACCCTTACGCCCTCGATAGGACGCATAGAGGGGCCAACGATTGTAAGGGTTTCTTTACAAGCAAACTGACCGGGCTGAGATAAATCCTTAAGCTTTGTAAGCTGGTATCCCTTGCCGAACAAGGTTTCTACATCGGCATGGCTTAAGTGGATATGTCGGTTAGAAATGCCGATGGGGGCTGTGTCGGCAGAGCCACTGTCCATAGCGCTTTTTGCCACAACCTCACGAACTATTTTTTCAATAATTTCCGGAGCGATATTCATTTTATTACATCTCCTAATTTTTATATAATGGCTTAATTTTGCCTAATTTACAAATTTACGGGTTTTGCGTTAAATTTTTGCCTTTAATGGCCGAGTTTTTTGGGGGCTTCCCTGCACCGCAAAAGCGGTGCAGGGTAAAAAATGCATTTTTTACGAAAAGTCGAGCCTTACTTTAATGTAGGTAAGAGCTTTTCAACATCCATATGAGGACGGGGAATAACGTGAGTAGCTACAACTTCGCCAAGAGCGGATGCAGCAGCACCGCCTGCTTCTACAGCAGCCTTAACAGCGCCAACGTCGCCACGAACCATTACGCTTACAAGTCCGCTACCGATTTTCTCGGAGCCGATAAGAATTACGTTTGCTGCTTTAACCATAGCATCGGATGCTTCGATTGCTGCAACAAGGCCGCGGGTTTCAACCATACCTAATGCTTCCATTGAAATTTACCTCCTGTTAGAATTTAAAAATTTTGTTATAAACTTATTTTAATGTGGGAAGAAGCTTCTCAACATCGGCGTGAGGACGAGGAATAACGTGAGTAGCTACAACTTCGCCGAGTGCAGATGCTGCTGCGCCGCCGGCTTCAACTGCTGCCTTAACTGCGCCAACATCGCCACGAACCATAACACTTACAAGTCCGCTACCGATCTTTTCAGAACCGATAAGAACTACGTTTGCTGCCTTAACCATAGCATCGGATGCTTCGATTGCTGCAACAAGACCTCTGGTTTCTACCATACCTAATGCTTCCATCATAACCTTTTTCTCCTTTACGGTTGTTTTTGCAGGTGCGGGGGCCGCTGCCTGCTCTTTTTTAACCTCTGCGGGTTTAGCCGCAGTGGTATTGGTTGACTTTTTTGTGGTTGAGGTTTTCTTTGTGGTTGCCATAAATAACCTCTCCTTTTCTAATCTAACTTATCTGTGTAAAGATGCTTGGTAACCTGTGGGTGTGGGCGAGCAATTACCTCGCACAGTTTAACGTTACCAACTGCGGCTGCGGCAATTCTGCCTGCCTCTACAGCGGCGGTTACGTCGGAAACGGTTCCGTCGATAACCAGAGTTACCAATCGGCCGCCAAGCCTCTTTTCAACGTGTATAAGCCGAACCTGGGCGGCCTTGCACATAGCGTCAAGACCGGCTATTGCCGCAACCATTGCCTGCACTTCAAGCAGACCTATTGCTTTTTCCATGTTGTTCGCCTCATTTCCTGAAATTTGCTAAAAGCTTTTTATTAGTCCAGCTTGGGAAGAAGCTTCTCAACATCTGCGTGAGGACGGGGAATAACGTGGGTAGCTACAACCTCACCAAGTGCGGATGCTGCTGCACCGCCGGCTTCAACGGCTGCCTTAACTGCGCCAACGTCGCCGCGTACCATAACGCTTACAAGACCGCTACCGATTTTTTCGGAACCAACGAGAACTACGTTAGCTGCCTTAACCATAGCATCGGATGCCTCGATTGCTGCTACTAAACCTCTGGTTTCTACCATACCTAATGCTTCCATCATTTTAAAAAACTCCTTTTAATAATTTCTTTTTTATTTGTAAGTTTTACTAAACTTATTAAAAACTTATCTTAATTTATCCCTACCCAGGGCGTTGAGATTTGCCATATACTCCGTATCGGGAGCCACACGGCTGATTATTTTTGAAGTGACGTATAAGTCACGGTCTTTTGCTACCTTAATGCCGGCTTCCAGCCCTGCTTCAACCGCCGCTACCGTTCCTGTGAACTTCACGGTCATTAAAAGCGGTACTACTGCGGCATCGCCGTTGGCCGGCTTGTTTCGGTCGAGAGCTAAAATTTCAACCTCGCCTGCCTTTGCTATTGCATCGGCCGCAACAACTGCTGTGGTAAAGCCAAAAACCTCAAGCATTCCCAGTGCGTCCATAATTCTACACCTCGTGCTTTATTCTGCAACGTAGCAGACCTTAATACCCTTCTGAGCAACATTAACCTCCATAGCCTCGTTAAGCTGATCAAGGGGGAAGGAATGAGTGATAAGCTCCTCAATCGGAATCTTCATCTCTCTTGCCTGCTTTAAGAAGGCAACGGTGGTGGGATAATCGTCTGCGCTGTAATCCCAAGAACCAACAATGTGAATTTCCTTGTTGCACATTGCAAAGTGGGGGTTAACAGAGTATTCACCGTTGTTTACGAAGAAGCCCATTTCACAAAGACCGCCGCCGCGACGAATGAAACCGTAAATATCGGCTGCTGCTGCAGGAGCACCTGTGCACTGGTAAGCGAAATCAACGCCACAGCCATCGGTAACACCCTTAACGATTGCAATACGCTTTTCGATTGTATCGGCATTGGAATCCTTAAAGTTGATTATTGTTTTTGCGCCCAACTTCTTGGCCATTTCCAGACGCTTTTCAGAACCGTCTACCGCGATGATGTGGTTAACACCTGCGGCGCGAAGAACCGACAGCATCATAAGTCCTACAGGGCCACAGCCTTGAAGAAGAACTGTTGAGCCGAAGTTGATAAGACCGGTTTTATTGCCCTGCTTTAATGCGTGAACGCAAACAGCGGCAAGCTCTAAGAGCATACGCTCTTTAAGATTTAATTCGTTAACAACGAAGTATGTAGCACCCTTGCCTGTGATAAGAAGGTGGGTACCGAACCAACCTGTAAGGTGGTTTTCCTCGCTGTCTTTAATAAGGCCGAAAACGCCCTGAGCATCACAAAGGTTTGTGTTTGCGGGGTGCAAACGGCAGATGTTACATTCGCCGCAACTGATAACCGAAGTAACCAGCTTATCGCCAACCTTAATAGGCTTACCTGCGGTGTCGCACTTGATGTTTTTACCAAGAGCCACAACCTCGCCTGTACCTTCGTGACCGAGGGTTACGGGGCAGATACCGAAGGGGTCGCCCTTCCATTCGTGAACGTCGGTGCCGCAAACACCACAGCCCTCGATTTTAACGAGGATATCGTTGTCGCCAACCTTGGGCATAGGGTATTCCTTAACCACGATGTTATGAGGCTCAACCAAGGTTGCAACCTTAGCGGTGGCGGGGATTCCTGCTGCCGCAGCGGGTGTGGAGGAGCTGCCGTTCATTTCCGAAAGAACCTGACGAACGATGCTTTCTACCTGAGATGAACTTAAATTCATTTCACATTTCTCCTTTATATTATTCTGAAGCTGTCTGCCATAACGCAGCGGCGCTGACGGGTGAAGCTTCTGGCCGAAGTAATACCCTCGCCTGTAGGGCCTGCAATAGTGAAGGTGGTGTGACCCTCTCCACCAAAGCCGATACCTGCGTATGACGGTGCATTTTTAACGAAAATTGTGGTTTCAACCGCTTTTGCAAATCTCGAAAGATTATCGATGTTCTTAGAGTGCATATGGGCGGTGTGACGGTTGCCGTGCTCGGCCTTAACGGCTAAGTCGATGGCTTCGTCTATATTGCTTACTCTCACAATGGGGAGAATGGGCATCATAAGCTCGTGCTGAACGAAATCGTGGTTGAAATCGGTTTCGCAGATTATGCAACGAACCTCGGGACCAACGTTAATACCAATTTTGGAAAGCAGCACGTGGGCATCTCGGCCAACACAGAAGCGGCTGACGGTTTTAACGGTTTTACCGTCTTTAGTCTGCTTTTCTTCAAGCACTACCTTAGCAAGCTCGGCTGCCTGTTGAGCGTTGATTTTGTATGCGCCGTTCTTTATCATTTCGCCAATAAGCTGGTCGGCAATGTTAGAGAAAGCAAATACTTCTTTTTCAGCAATGCAAGGAAGGTTGTTATCGAAGGTACAGCCATCGATTATATCCTTACCTGCCTTTTTAATATCGGCGGTATCGTCTACAATTACAGGGGGGTTACCTGCGCCTGCGCCGATTGCCTTTTTACCGCTGGAAAGCACAGCCTTTACAACACCGGGGCCACCTGTACAAACCAGAAGTCTGATAAGGGGGTGGGTCTGCATAATCTTTGCTGTATCCAGAGTGGGCTTAACCATAGAGCAAACCAACACGTCGGGGCCGCCGCCAAGACGACTTGCGCGGTTTACAAGGTCTACCGCATAGTTAGAGGTTGCAATTGCGTTGGGGTGAGGGTTAAACACAACACCATTACCTGCGGCAATCATACCTATACTGTTACAAATAACTGTTTCGCTGGGGTTGGTACTGGGGGTTATTGCACCAACCACACCAAAGGGTGCCATTTCGATAAGGGTTAAACCGTTATCGCCTGTTTTGGCATTTGAAATTATATCCTCGGTGCCGGGGGTTTTGTTGGCCACAAGCTGATGCTTTGCAGTTTTGTGGTCTACCCTGCCCATACCGGTTTCGGCAACGCCGATTTTGGCCATTATGGGGGCTTCCTCAAGGGTGAGGCGGCGAATATGGGATATAATGCACTCGCGCTGCTCAACCGTCATTTCACGAACGGCCTTATAACCTGCGCTGGCGGCGATTATCGCTTCGTTCATATCGCTGTAAATACCAATAAGCTTACGGCCTTCGTATTGGGTAGAATCCCAATTGCCCTTTTTGGGGGCGGCAGGCTTTGACTTTTCGGGCATAGCGGCGATAACGTTCTGCACGATTTTGGCGATATCAGCCTCGCTTATTCCAAGAGCCATTTCTACATCTCCTTTTCAAAGTATGTGGCGCCGTAGTCGGCAATTGCGGTGTCCAGCTCTGCCGAGCCGCCGCTAACACCAAGCGCCCCTACGATGGTACCGTTTTTTATAAGCGGAACTCCGCCGCCGAAAATAACGATTTTACCACCGTTAGTATTTTGTATGCCATATAGAGGTGCGCCGGGGGCTGCAAGCTCCCCTACCTCTTTAGTGGTCATTTTTAGGCTTGCGGAGGTGAATGCCTTATTCACAGCAATATCTATGCTGGCGATATAAGCATCGTCCTCACGCTGCATACAAACGGCATTGCCGCCTGCATCACACACCGCAACCACGGCTTTTACACCTTTTGACCTTGCATATTCACGAACGGCGGCACAAAGCAGAATTGCTTTGTCGCAAAAGCCGTTTACGGCACCGCTGACGGGGGTTGAATTGCCGCCGCCTTTTAGTGCACCCGAATCGCAAAGTCTGGCAAGCACGTAAAGAAGGTCGGAAAGTCGGTTAAGCCAGGCTAACAGCTCCTTTGTGATTCCACCCCTTTGTTGAGCGGCAACTGCGGCACGCTCTGCCCTTCTGGCAACGGTGCGGCATACATCTAAAGCCGCGCCCTGAGAGGTGGCACCGGGAAGCACGAAGCCCGAAAAATCGGGAATGGCTGTGCTTACGGAATCAATTGACTTTTCCAACTTCTTAATTTCTTCGGGGGTTGCGAATTTCTTTGCGCCTGCAACCTCTCCGCTTAAAGAAATTAAATCGGATTGCAGGGCTTCAATTATTGTTTTTACGCCCTCTTTTGCTCCGGCTTTTGCGGTGCCTAAGTTGCTGTTAAGCTCGTCAAGGCAACCAAGAAGCTCGAACACGGGGCTGTTTTTAGGGAGAGAAGTACGAGTGAGTGTACTGCTTCTGCCGTTATCGCCGGCTTTGGTGTATATATTCACTTGTATCTCTCCTTTCGTTAAGTATTCTTAACCGCCTATCTGACAGCGAAGGCCTGATTTTTTGGCGGCTTCTAAAAGAATTTGCATTTTTTCGTCCTTTGGAGGCTCTATGTGGGTAAGGCTGTAATCTCTGCCAAGCCAACGGTATTTATCCTGACCCAATCTGTGATATGGGAGAAGATGTATTTCGTTAACGTTTGGAAGAGAAGCGGCAAACTCTGCAATAGCGGCTATCTCCTCGGGAGTATCGTTAAAGGTGGGTACCACGGGGACTCTAATTACAAGCCTTGAAGCCTTTTCGGCAATTTTCGGAAGATTCTCAAGAATCAGCTCGTTAGACTGCCCTGTGAATTCCTTGTGCTTTTTTGGATCAACGTGCTTAAGGTCGCCAAGATAGTTATCTATATAAGGTAACAATTTTTCAATAGTTTCAATGCTTGCTAAGGAGGTGGTTTCAACCGCGGTGTTGATTCCTTTTTCCGCAGCCGCCATCAGCAGCCCTTGAGCAAAATCCGGTTGGCAAAGCATTTCGCCGCCCGAAAGGGTCATACCGCCGCCGGACCTACGGTAGTAGGGACTGTCGCGAAGCACGGTTTCGATTACCTCGCCAACCGTTACGTCGCGGCCGGTTACGGTAACCTTGCCGTTATCGTCGGTCATTTGCTGAATCTCGTAATTTTGAGATTCGGGATTGCAGCACCAACGGCAACGCAGCTTACAGCCCTTTAAGAAAACTATTGTGCGGATACCCGGACCATCGTGAACGGAAAACCGTTGGATATCGAATATCCTGCCCTTGCGGGTCAAAATGCTGTTTTCCATTCTCGATAATCCTCCTTTACTTTAACAATTTAGAAATTACCCTGCTCGGTTCGGTTGATTATATCGTCCTGCAAAGAGCGGGAAAGGGTTGTGAACAATGCACTGTAGCCCGCAACACGAACAACAAGGGATTTGTAATTTTCGGGGTGCTTCTGAGCATCCAACAAGGTTTCACGGCTAACAACGTTAAACTGCATATGGCTTCCCTTTTGGTCGAAATAAGACCTGATAAGGGATACAAAGTTGTTAAGACCCTGCTTGCCCTTAAGGGCCGATGGGTGGAACTTCATATTATATAATGTGCCGTTTGAAGCAATAAAATGGTCAAGCCTTGAAACCGAGTTTGCAGCGGCTGTAGGACCGTTAAGGTCGTAACCTGCAGAGGGTGAAACACCGTCGGCCACGGGCTTTTTAGCCAGTCGACCGTCAGGGGTGGCACCTGTCTGATATCCCAGCGGCACATTTGCCGATACGGGATAAAGCCCAGCCTGATACATACCGCCACGGGGGTTTTTATACTTTTCGAGAGGCTTGGTATAGGTGTAAGCCATCTCGCGGGCAAGTGAGTCAACATCTTCAACGTCGTTTCCGAATTTAGGAAGTGCCATAATGTCTTCACGAATTTGATGGTATTTATCTCCATCGGTGCCGGAAGCACTACCAGAAACCATACGGCATATCTTTTCGATATCCTCGGCGGTGGGGTTAAGGCCGTTTTCCTTCATTTTTTCGGCTACCAACAGTGTAATCTTGGTAACCTCTTCGGAAGAAACCGAAGATTCACCGTAGTTATTCTCCAATGCCTCTTTAAAATCTGTGAGAGTGTATTTTTTAGATTTAAAGCACAGCTCACGGATTGCATACATTGAATCGGCCACGTTGGCTATGCCAAAGCCCTGAGGGCCTGTGAAGTTATAGATAGCGCCGCCCTCTTGCACCGACTTACCGCGGGCAATACAATCGTCTACCATTGATGATTGGAAAGGAAGCGGACATCTTTCCGCATGGGCATAATCTATAGCGTTATCGGCATTAACCATAAGTCCGATAAAGTATTTCATTTGTTTATCGTAGGCTTCAACAAATTCCTCGAAGGTGGCCATAGAAGCAACGTCGCCGGTTTTTGGGCCTACCTGAACGCCTGCATCCATACCATTTGTGAAGACAAGCTCTAAAGGTCTGCACATATTGAAGAATGCGGCATCGTGCCAGCCGTCGGTTTTGGCGGCCTTCTGCGGCTCTACACAACCGATTATGCAGTAATCTCTGGCATCTGCCATAGTAAGTCCGCGGGACAGAAGTGCCGGAACTATAACCTCGTCGTTATAATAAGCGGGAAGTCCGATACCGGTTCTTGTAACCTCGGCGGCTTTAAGCAGGAATTCCTGTGGGCTGCCGTTCCAAACACGGACAGAAAGCGACGGTGCGGGAAGCAGAGTGTGAAGAGATGCCTGCAAGCACATAAAGGAAAGGTCGTTTGTGGCATCTATGCCCTCTGAATTCTGGCCGCCGGCGATAAGGTTCTGGAACATACTGTATCCGGCAAAGCCCTTGGCCGAAGCCTCGTCGCGAACCTTGCTGAGGTCGTTAAGCTTAACCCATAAGCAATCAATAAGCTCCTGAGCAAAATCGGGGGTGATTGCTCCCTTATCTAAATCCTTTTTGAAGTAAGGATACATATACTGGTCGAATCTGCCGGGAGAAATGGAGTGTCCGCTGGATTCCATCTGCATAAGCTGCTGAACAAACCAGAAGGACTGACAGGCTTCGTAAAAGCTTTCGGCACCGTTTTCGGGAACCTTAGAGCAGTTTTCTGCAATCTTCAAAAGCTCGCGGCGACGGGTTTCGTCGGCACAGCCTGCAGCCTGCTCGGTTGCCAAAGCAGCGTAACGCTTTGCGTAATCTATAACCGCCTGACAGCTACGAATAACAGCATTTAAGAAGTGACAACGCTTAACGTAATCGGCATCGGTAATATCGCACTTTGCAAGCTCTGCAGTGGCTTCCTTGATTATGCCTTTATAACCAACTTTCAAAACCTTTGGATAGTCAACACACACGTGGCCAACACCATTGTAGAAATAGTTGCCGGGGGTGAAAATGTTGTGGTCTATCGCCAGCAGGGCTTCGGGAGCCATATAAGAGGTGGCAAGCTCGGAGGTGGTTCTGCCCTTCCAATACTTATAGGCTTCACGAAGCTTATTCTTCGTATCGTCGGAAATATAGAACGGGTCGGCCTCGCGGGTTTCCAGAGTTTCAAACTCGGACTCTAACCAATCGAAGGAATATTCGGGAAAGACCTGACAGCTTCTGGGACGAACTGTTGAACTGCCTACTACGAGTTCTTCGGGGCGAATTGTAATCGGAATGTTTTCCAATATGTGCTGAAAAGCTTTAGCACGCCTTGTAATTATAGGCTCGCCCTCGGTGGCTTTGTAAGATTCTGTGATAAGCACGCCGCGTTCTGCCTCGACTTGGGGCATTTCTGCGAACAGATGCTCCATAAGTCTTGGTATTCTGGGCGAACGCTCACAATTATAATCTGTAAAATAAGCCAATTTTGAACTCCTCCTTCCTATATAAATATAACTTGTATTCTAAAATTATTTATTAAGCTCTGCAAGAACCTTCTTGGTGATAGCAGCAACTACGTCCTCGCTGGAGTTGTCGTGCTTACCGCAGGTGCAGGTGTGACCGCCGGAAACGTTATCCTTACAACGGCACTTGTCGGTACCGAGGTTTGCACATTTTGTGCAACCGGGGTGACGGCCGGGAAGCTGGAACTTTTTGCGGAGCTCCATAAGCTTTTCAAGCTGCTCGCAGGGGATCTCGTCGATAGAGCCGTTGTTGAGCTGCTTTGCATACATACAAATCTTTGCGTTAAATTCAACCTCTTCCATAGTGAAGAAAGCCTTGGTAAGGGTGTTACCAACGGTTAATGCACCGTGGTTCTTAAGAAGGAATGCATCGTGATTCTGAACGTAAGGAATTAAAGAATCAGGAATTTCTTCGGTAGAGGGGGTACCATAGTCGCAGGTAGGAACAGCGCCGATGGTAAGAACAGCCTCGGGGAGAATGTACTGGTCGAGCTCTACGCCTGCAACGGTGAAGGCGGTAGCAATGGGAGGATGAGCGTGAACAACTGCGTTAACGTCGGGACGCTCTCTGTATACACGAAGGTGCATTTTGATTTCAGAAGAAGGATTGAGCTTACCTTCAAGCTTCTTGCCTGTGCCGTCGATACGGATAATCATATCGGGGGTCATAAAGCCCTTGGATACACCTGTGGGGGTGCAGTAGAACTCGTTATCGCTTACCTTAACAGAGATGTTACCATCGTTAGCGGCAACGAAGCCGTCGTTGTAAATTCTTCTGCCGATTTCGCAAATTTCTTTTTTAATTTCATAAGGTGACATAATTTTTTACTCCTTTAAAATAAATTCTTGATTTGGTTTTATACTAATGCGGCAGTATCCTGCGCAATCATATACTCTTCGTCGGTTGCGATGGTAAACACGCGAACACGAGAATCGGGGGCGGAAATTTCTGCGGTTTCGCCACGGGCAAGGCTGTTGTTTTTAGCCTCGTCGAACTTAATGCCGAGATATTCCATATTCTTACAAACCTCGTAACGAATAACGGGATTGTTCTCGCCTATTCCTGCGGTAAACACCACAGCGTCAAGTCCGTTCATGGCGGCGGTGTAGGCACCGATGTACTTCTTTATGCCGTAGTACTGAATGTTAAGGGCAAGCTGAGAACGGTAGTGGCCGCTGTCTGCAAGGTCGGTAACGTTGCGTGAGTCGGGAGATTCACCCGAAACACCTAAAAGGCCGGATTTTTTATTAATAAGGTCTTCGGCTTCTTCGATTGTGTAGCCCAAGGACCTTACAAGATAAGGAACTATTGTGGGGTCGATATCACCCGAACGGGTTCCCATTTCAATACCGCCCTGGGGGGTGAAGCCCATTGAGGTATCTACTGCAACACCACCATCTACAGCGGTGATTGAAGATCCGTTACCTAAGTGACAGGTGATAATCTTCAAATCCTCTATAGGCTTGCCGCACATTTCGGCACATTTAGCCGCAACATAGCGGTGAGAGGTTCCGTGGAAACCGTAGCGACGGATTTTGTGCTGCTCGTAAAGTTCGTAAGGAATTGGATATATGTACTTATAATCCTCGAAGTTGGAATAAAAAGATGTGTCGAACACGGCTGCCATTTTTACATCGGGCATAAGCTTTTTACAAGCCTTCATACCAACGATTGCAGGTGGGCCGTGGAGAGGATTGATGTTAACGATTGATTCGAGATATGCAATCATTTCATCGTCTACAAGAGCTGACTTTTTGTATTTCTCGCCGCCGTGGGCAACTCTGTGACCTACAGCGCTGATTTCATCTACACTCTTTATTACACCAAGCTCTGAATCTGTAAGCAATTCAATTACCAGTGCCAGAGCATCTTCGTGGTTCTGAAGAGTAGGCTCGGCCTTGTAGTTTTCTTTGCCGGGACGTTTATGGGTTACCATACCGTCTACACCGATTCGTTCACAAACACCTTTGGCCAGTACTTCGCCCGAATCCATATCAAAAAGCTGATATTTAAGGGACGAGCTGCCGGCATTCAGTATAAGTATTTTCATTGGCATTCCCTCCATTTTTACATATTGACATACTGTGATTAATTTTGTATACTCATTATATAATATTTGAGCAGATATGTAAAGAGTTGGCACGAAAATAGATAAAATATCACTGTTTTTGAGCGCAATAATCAAAAATGCTCGTAAATAATCGAAAATTCGAGGTGTTTTTATGCTACCGTTGGAAAGACAGGACAAAATACTTGAAATTTTGGCAAAAAAGAAGGCCGTAACGGTGGACGAGCTGTGTGCTGAATTGTTTTCAAGCGGAGCCACAATCCGCCGCGATTTAGCCGCCCTTGAAAACAACCGGCTTATTCACCGCACCCACGGCGGAGCTGTGTATATGGACGGAAACAGCAAGGATTCTCCCCTTACCTTCAGAGAAAGCGAAAATATGTTTCTTAAAGAAAAAATTGCCACAAAAATTCTTCCCGATATACACGACGGTATGACCCTGTTTATGGATTCAAGCTCCACTGCTGCGGCGGTGGCCGCAAAGCTTAACGGCTTTAAAAACCTAAGGGTTGTTACCAACGGAATTAAAACCTGCAACATTCTTTCGGAAAAAGACGGAATCACTATATATTGCACCGGTGGAAAACTTCGCGAAAATGCAAAATCCCTGGTGGGTGCTGCGGCTATACATTCGGTTGAAAGCATTTACGCCGATATTGCCTTGTTTTCCTGCCGCGGAGTTTCCCCCGAGGCCGGCTTTACCGAAGCTAATGAAGACGAGGCAGAGCTTAAACGCGCCTATATGAAAAATGCCAATCGCACCGTGCTGCTTTGCGATTCTTCAAAATTCGGCAAAAAGTATTTTCAAAAAATCGGTGACATTAGCGAGCTTTGGAAGTTGGTTTCGGATATTGAGCTTCCCGACGAATATACCATAAAATAAAAATGTCTTGCTACGCAAAATTTAAAAGCGTAGGTATATGCTTGAACAATGTTACCGGCATAAAAACGCATAAAACCTTGGAAACCGTTTTGGGCGGTTTCCAAGGTTTTATTTTATTCTTCGCGACTTTGTTTTTCTTTTTTTCGGCGGGCTTTTTTAGAGCGCTTTTTCTTGCCATTTTCCTCCTCTTCGCCGGTGTAGGAATTCATACACTCTTCCCACTGAGCGTCGGTAAAAGAGGGGTTTTCTCCTGTAAATTCTTTGTAAAGCTTTTCGGTAATAGAATTGTACATACTTAATTTTTCCTTGCGGTCACAGTTATTCATAATAAAGAACAACACCATAGAAACAAGGAAAACAAGCAGCGGTAACGCGTGGCAGGTTATAAATACAAAATAGGTTTTAAAACTGGTTGTAGCAGCATCGGAAATAACCTCTACCCCAGAATAAATGCCGGTGAAAGCCGACAAAACGCGTACCCTAAGAGCTGTGATTAAAGACAGTCCGCTACCCAAAATTGCCGAAAGCATAGCTATTAAATACAAGCTTCTTGAAGTGATTCCCGCGTTATTCTTTACAACGTGACTTGCAACCTTTTTAAGTACGTATGCAGCCACCATAAGCAGGGTTGCAACAATAAACGACCACATGGTGTTGTTTACCTTTGAAAGTTCTGTTAAGGTTTCGCTGTTCCCCGAGTACTTGTCAATTTCGATTGAACATTTGGTAAGCATTATTGCAGCTATAAAAAGATTACAATAAAAGGCTATTTCGCAAAGAATTGTGGAAACTACACTTGTTTTGCTTCTTTCGTACCACCAGTTTGTGCCTACGGTACGCTGAAGGTAGCGTTGCTTCTTTACGGCGTGCTGCATTATATTGGCATTATATTTATCGGGTTTGGATTTGCGCAACTGATATCACTCTTTCGGATTAATATAATTTAAGTATATCACACATTCCCCGCCAAATCAACATAAAATAACAAAAAACACCCTGCAAACCGTAGGCAGGATTGCAGGGTGAATTTTATTTGTTTTCCATAGCCTTTTGCTGGCGTATATCAACTCCGTCGAAAAGCAAAGAGGTGTAGTTTCCTATAAATCTTGAAGCGATTCTTGGGGTATATCTTTCGCTTAATTCCTCCATAAATAAGTTGGTGTTGATTATGGTAGATTTACCCGAAAGTATACGGGAATTAACAATTTCGTAAATCGCGGTTCGGCTGTATTGGGTGTTAAACTCGGTGCCAAGGTCGTCGATAATAAGTAAATCCACCTCGTTTATGGCATCGGTATAGTTATATTCCCCACCAAGTTTACCGAACTTTTCTTTTTGCATATTTGTTATAAGGTCTTCTACACTGGCGTAAAAAACACCGTAGCCCTTATCAACAATTTCGCGAGCAATAGAAACCGATACGTGGGTTTTACCAAGGCCTACGCCACCGATAAACAATAGGTTTTCTCCACTGGGGAAGGAGCTTATAAACCTTGCAATACAATTGATGTTCTTATCCATACGAAGCCGTGGCGAGGGCTTGCCGTCTATTGATTCGGTGGGATAATATTCCATTCTAAAGTTAGAAAAGCTGCATTCATTAAAAGGCATTATTGAAGAAAGCTCTTGAAACTGTAGCTTCTTGGCTGCTTTCAAAACACAGTCGCAGTACTTACCGCCTACATAACCGGTATCTTCACATTTTTTGCAGGAAAAATCTACGGTATATTTCGACTCGTCGTAAAGCTCCTTCTTTTCGGCCTGTAGGCTAAGGCATCGCTCTTTAACCTCTTCCAGCTTTTGCTTATCTCCCGAAAAGGTGAGCATTGCAATCTGAAGCCCTAAAGAGGAAAGCTCTTTATCAATTTCCCTTACCCTGGGGTAGTCATAATAAAGGAGAGATTTTTTATCCTCCCGAAGCTTTTCGTTACTCTGGCGCAAAAGGCGTTTTTCTTCCAGCGCCTTTGCTATTAAAGTTTTTGAAAATCCCATAATATCACCAATTATTCCGGCAACTCGTCGAACACCTTGTTAAACAGATTTAAATCGAAGGTTGCCATTTTAGAATTTTGTTTTGCTTTAGGTTTGGCTTCATTTTCCTTCAAAGCCTCTATATCTTCGGGCTTTTTAACCCCTGCGGCATACCACACATCAAGAATTTTTGTTATGTAAGGTATAGAAAAATTAGAGGTGGCGTCTACGCAGGCATCGTATGCCTTTCTTAGTATTGCGGTACCAAAGCCATACTCCTGAACCCACTTATAGGCAAGCTCTTTTTCCTTGGCACTGGGCCTTCTATGGTCGATACCCATAGCCTTTTCCACCATTCCCCAAGCGCTTTGTTTGGCATGGTGGGTATTTATGGCCTCTTCTGCCGCCTTAATTGTATTCACGCCGGTGTTTATCCAACTGATGGCTGTTTTTTCAATAAAGCTTACTGTAGCCTTACCCTCGGCCACGGCAAATTCTATTAATAACAGAAGCACCGAAACATCCATACCCTCGTCGTGAATCCACACGAAAGACGATGCCTCGTTAGGCTTTAGGGGGCGACCCAGCTTCATTTGGGCTTCTCTTAAAAGAAAGGCAACCTTGGCCGATTCCTCTCCCCTTTTAATAACCTCTTCGCGGGTTGGCTTTATAACCTCGGGCTTTATAACCTTTTTTTGGGGTTTAGGTATTTTTATTACAACATCGGGTAAGGCAACCGTTCCGGCAATTGTCAGCACGCCTAAATCCACCCAATAATTCAGTGCATCGCGCACATCGGGCACAGAGATTGAAAGGAATTCTGCAATTTCTTCTTCCCTGATGTTTCCGGGGTTTTTTAGCCCCAGCAAAAGTACCTTAAGTTGTATGGTGCCTGCAAGTTTCAGATGCTTATCTACTACCGCGGCAGGTAAAGCATACACCCCAGACAGTGCCTGCAAATCTATTGTATAAGACATTGACAGCCTTCTCCTACTCTATGATATCTTTCATTGAATAAAGGCCTGCACCCTTATTGCAAAGAAAACGTGCGGCGTTAACAGCACCTGTTGCAAATACCTCTTTAGAACGTGCCGAATGAGAAATTTTTATAACCTCGTCGGTACCTGCAAAAATAACCTCATGCTCGCCAACAATGTTTCCGCCGCGAATTGAGTGAATACCAATTTCGCGAGGGTCTCGCTTAGCCCTTACAGAGTGGCGGTCGTAATTATACTGCATTTTATCGCCCAGAGTTTCATTAATGGCGTTTGCCAACATATAGGCGGTGCCGCTGGGAGCATCAATTTTCTGGTTGTGATGCTGTTCAATAATTTCAATATCGAAATCTTCACCAAGAACTGCTGCTGCTTTTTTAGAAAGCTCTACAATAAGGTTTACGCCCAAAGACATATTGAAAGAGAAGAAAACACCAACCTTTTTTGAGGCGGACTTTATTCCTTCGGTCTGCTCGTCGCTGAGGCCTGTAGTACAAACCACAACGGGTGTGCCTGTTTCTACGGCGTATTTCATTATAGACTCGTTGGCATCGGGGTTGGAAAAATCAATAATAACGTCCTGTTTACCCTCTACCTCGAATATTGAATCGTACACGGGGTAATCTCTGGAAATGCCGTGAAATTTATCTACACCTGCGGAAATTTCCAAATCATCACACCTGTTAACGCAGGCGGTTATTGCCGAGCCCATTTTACCGTTACAGCCAACCAATATTATCTTAACCATTTGTAACACAACCTTATTTTAAAAAAACTATTGAAGAAATCTCAATCGTATAATATAATACAGTATATAAATAATACCATTCAGCCAATTAAAAGTCAAATGCAAATTGCGGCTTAAATGTAGATATCTGTCTTATTAGGAGTAATCTCAATGAAAAAAAGCGATTTTTATTATAATTTGCCCGAAGAGCTTATTGCCCAAACCCCCGTTGAACCACGAAATTCTTCAAGGCTGCTTAAACTTGGAAAAGCCGACGGAACGGTACTGCATAAGCACTTTTTCGACCTGCCCGAATTTTTAAAGCCCGGCGACTGCCTTATTCTTAACGATACCAGAGTTTTGCCCGCAAGAATTTTTGGCACTCGTAAGGATACCGAGGCAGTGGTGGAATTTGTGCTTCTAAAACAGCACTCCTCTACCCTTTGGGAGGCTATTGCAGGCCCCGGCAAAAAGGCAAAAGAGGGCACTGTATTCACCTTTTCAAACGAACTTTCCTGCAGAGTTACAGCCGTAAAACCCGACGGCAACCGAATGATTGAATTCAGCTTCAACGGTAATTTTTACGAAATTTTAGATAAGGTAGGCAATATGCCCCTGCCCCCTTACATTAAGGAAAAATTAGAGGATAAGGAACGCTATCAGACGGTGTATTCAAGGGAGCTTGGCTCTGCCGCCGCCCCCACCGCAGGGCTTCACTTTACCCCGGAAATGTTAGAAGAGCTTAAGGCTTCGGGTATTAACATTGGCTACGTAACCTTACACGTAGGCCTTGGCACATTCAGGCCTGTTAAGGTAGACAATATTTTAGAGCATAAAATGCACAGCGAGCACTACTATATGCCCGCTGCTACCGCAGAACTTATAAACAAAACAAAACAAAACGGAGGCAGAGTTATCTGCGTTGGCACCACAAGCTGCCGAACGGTGGAAAGCGTTGCCGCGCTTGGTGAAATCAAGGAATGCAGCGGGGATACAGATATCTTTATTTACCCCGGTTACAAGTTTAAATGTATGGACGGTCTGCTTACCAACTTCCACCTGCCTGAAAGCACCCTTATAATGCTGGTTTCGGCCTTTGCCGGCTACGAACATACAATGGCGGCCTACGACATTGCAGTTAAGGAAAAATACAGATTTTTTAGCTTTGGCGACGCGATGCTCATCCTTTAACGGATGAGCAAGTAAGAAGTAAGAGGTAATAGTGAAGAGGTAAGGTGTCGGCTTTGCCGACGGATTTATAAATTTCCTTTTCACATATCCCGTAAACTTCGGCGACGCGATGCTCATTGTATAATTATAGAACAAAAACGGAGTGTTAATATATGTATAAACTACTAAAGCAAGAGGGGGCCGCCCGCAGAGGTGAATTCACCACCGTACACGGAACGGTGCAAACCCCCGCTTTTATGAACGTTGCCACAGCCGCTGCAATTAAGGGCGGTGTTTCAACCGAGGATTTAGAAAACGTGCGCTGTCAGGTTATGCTTTGCAACACCTACCACCTGCACCTTCGCCCCACCGACGATACGGTATACGAAATGGGTGGGCTTCACAAGTTCAGCAACTGGTCTAAGCCTATACTTACCGACAGCGGCGGCTTTCAGGTGTTCTCCCTAGCCTCTTTAAGAAAAATCAAAGAAGAGGGCGTAACCTTTAACTCCCATATTGATGGACACAAAATTTTTATGGGACCCGAGGAAAGTATGCAGATACAGTCTCACTTAGCCTCTACCATCGCAATGGCCTTCGACGAGTGTGTTGAAAACCCTGCACCAAGGGATTACGTTAAAGACTCCTGTGACCGCACCTACCGTTGGCTTGTGCGCTGTAAAAACGAGATGGATAGGCTTAATTCCCTTGAATCCACCATTAACCGCAATCAGATGCTTTTCGGCATTAACCAAGGCTCTACCTATGCCGACCTTAGAGTTGAACATATGAAAAGGATTCGCGAGCTTGACCTTAACGGCTATGCTATAGGCGGCCTTGCGGTTGGCGAAACCGCCGAGGAAATGTACCGCATAATTGAGGCGGTAGAGCCACATATGCCGACAGATAAGCCCCGCTACCTTATGGGTGTTGGAACCCCTGTGAATATTCTTGAGGGTGTTGAGCGAGGAATCGACCTGTTCGATTGCGTTATGCCCAGCCGTAACGCCCGGCACGGACACCTGTTTACCTCATTAGGAATTATTAACCTTAACAATCAGAAATACAGCACCGACCCGCTACCTATCGACCCAAATTGCGACTGCCCTGCCTGCAGGCGCTACTCCAGGTCTTACATCCGCCACCTGCTTAAGGCAGGCGAAATGCTGGGTATGCGTTTGGCCGTACTTCACAATCTTTACTTCTATAACAAGCTTATGGAGGATATTAGAGAAAACCTCGACCGCGGCACCTTTAACGAGTTTAAAAAGGACGCGATTGAACGAATAGGCAAAAGAATTTAGTTAAAACACTTGCAAAAAATTGAAATATGCTATATAATATGCTTTGTTTAATAAAAGAAAATAATTTTGGAGGAAATTAAAATGGATTTTATTGCTTTAGCAGCCAAAAAAGCTTCCGCTTCTGAACCTACAAGCGGTCTTCCTATGCTTCTTGTATTTGGTGTTTTCATTCTTATCTTCTACTTCCTTATGATAAGACCTCAGAAAAAGCGCCAAAAGAAGGAAGAGGCAATGCGCAACAATCTGCAAATTGGTGACGAGATTACCACCATCGGCGGTATCACCGGCAGAGTGGTTTCTTTAAAGGAAGACAGCGTTGTGCTGGAATCTCCTGCAGACCATTCTAAAATTAAGATTATGCGCTGGGCTATTCAGTCTAACAACACCGCACACGACGAAGAACCCAAGAAAAAATAAGCTTTAGTAATTAAAAACACTTCCCCGGAATATGATTTAATAAATCATAATTTCAGGGAAGTGTTTTTATATGAACAAGGTTTTTTCTCTTAACCCCAAAAGCTCAAAGGCCACGGCGGTAACCCTTGGGGTGGTTTTATCGTTAATAGTTGCAGCGATTATGCTAATGGTATCTGCCCTGATACTTACCTTGGGCAGCCTTTCCGAAAGCATTGCCTTTCCCCTATCCTCTCTAAGCCTTGGTGTGGGCTGCTTTTTCGGTTCTCGTTACACCGCCAAAAAGCTTCAGGAAAAGGGTTATCTTTGCGGAATAATCAACGGCGGAATTCTGTTTTTACTTAATACGATTGTAAGTATAATTATAAATGGTTTTTCCTTTACGATTATAAGCCTTATACGGTTTACAATAGTTATGCTTGCCGGCATTATTGGTGGAATTACCGGCATTAATTCAGGCACCACCGGCAGGCTTGTTAAATGAATTTAACTTCAATCTCCCAATTCTTGCAATTTGGGAGATTTTTTAAATTCCTCTTGACAATTGAATGGTTGTTCAATTATAATAGTTGAGTAATAATTCAACTAAAGGAAGTGAGCTTCTTGCCTAAGAATGAATTTACCTGCGACTGTAATGCGGTTAACGAGGAAATTGTGAAAGCCACCCTATCTCAAATGCCGCAGGGCGAAATTTTCGCTAAGGTGTCGGACTTTTATAAAATAATGGGCGATGAAACCCGCTGCAAAATAATTTTTGCCCTAAGGCTTCACGAGATGTGTGTTTGTGACCTTGCAAACGTGCTTAGTATGTCTAAATCCTCAGTTTCGCACCAGCTTGGCAAAATGCGCAGAAGCGGCGTTGTTAAATGTCGCCGCGATGGTAAAGAGGTTTACTATTCTTTAGACGATAACCATGTTGCCGAAATTTTTGAAACCACGGTAACCCATATTAAACACAAGGGGTAAAACAAATGAAATCAGATAAAAAAATATTAGTTGCATTTATTCTTAATTTTATGTTCTCAATTTTCGAATTCGTGGGCGGTGCCATAACGGGAAGTGTGGCCATTCTTTCCGACTCGGTTCACGATATGGGCGACGCCGCCGCCATTGGTGCTTCTTATCTTTTAGAAAAGCGCAGCTTAAGGCAACCCGACAAAACCCACACCTACGGATATGCCAGATATTCTGTGGTGGGCAGCCTTATTAGTACCGTAATTTTAATTTGCGGCTCGGTTACAGTTATATATAATGCCATACTAAGAATAATTAATCCTGTAGAAATTAATAAAAACGGTATGCTTGTTTTTGCCGTGGTGGGATTGGTTGTAAACTTCGGCGCCGCCTGGTTTACAAGAGAGGGCGAAACCCTTAATCAACGTGCCGTAAACCTGCATATGCTTGAAGACGTTTTGGGCTGGGCAGTTGTGTTAATAGGCGCCGTGGTTATTAAATTCACAGATTTTTACATTATTGACCCTATTATGTCAATATGTGTTGCTGCGTTTATACTTATCAACGCTTTAATGCACCTGAAAGAAGCCTTGGATTTATTTGTAGAAAGAACTCCCCACGGCATTGACCTTGACGAGCTTACCCACCATCTTTTGGGAATAGAGGGCGTTAAGGGTGTGCATCATATCCACCTTTGGAGTATGGACGGCAGCAACAACTATGCCACAATGCATATAGTTACCGACGAAATGGGCGGCGAAATAAAAAGCAAAATTCGAGAAGAGCTGAGGGAACACGGCATCTGCCACGCCACCCTGGAGCTGGAAAAAAGCGGCGAAGAATGCCCCGAAGAGCATTGCCACGTGATTTCAGAGCACCACAGCCACCATCATCACCACCATCACTAATTTACACAGGCTTCAATAAGCACCGCCTGTGAGCCAAGTGCTTGGTATCTACTCTCCACCACCTCCCTTTCGTAGCCCACGGTTTCCCCTTTTAGCGGGTCGTTAAAATAATAGTTACTCTCGTCGTACCCTACAAGCACCAAGCAATGCTCCCCCGCCGGCCAAACAAAGCGGTCACCGTTTGATAAAGTCCAGGTGTTACCGTCTTTAGTGGGCTTCATATTCATAGTAGCCCAGATAAGCAGCGGTTTGCCATTATCAATATATTTTTGGCAAAGTTCGGGCAGGCTGCCACTTACCTCTTGCGCCCTGCACAGCCTGCTGTTACTGTTTACCGCCTTAACGATTACCGGAGCAAAGCAACCATATCCCTTTTCTGAAAAGGGGTCACCCACAAAGTATTCCCGTGGGTTTGGGCCATACAAAGCTCCGCTTCTATAGTAAAAGGCATTGTTTTTAGGCAAACAATACTCTGCGAAGTCGGTAATTGTAATTTCCTCTTTATAAAATCTCAGCACCATTACTGCGGCGGTGGATTCACAGCCGGTCGGCAAGGTAGGATATTGGTTTATATTTGGAACCTCGATTATAATATTTGATTTATCTTCGGGAACTGCCTGAACAACACTTGAAGATTGCCTATTACTGCAGGCAGGTAAAATTGAAGTAGTGAAAAATATCAAGCATAATATAAACTTTAGCATAATTAAGCCTCCCTTTTTCTTTGATAATAAGGGAGGCTTGTATCATTTTTTTAGCAATTCGGTATCTAATTTGTATATTCCGCTTCGGCTTCTGCCTTTTTATCTTTTTCCAATGCTGCTGTCGGTTCAAGTCCAAAGCTGAAGAAATATCCTTCGTCGACAATTTTTTTCTCTATGTAATGGTAGGAATAATAATCGGCGCCCACAATTTTGTTATAATAGCTATCAACTGCGTCGGCAACGCTCTTGGCTAATTTGTGGTTAATAACACAACTGAACTCGGTTATAACGCCCGTTTTTTCTTCATACACCAAGGTTACATTATTGCCAAACATAACCTCTGTAAACTTCAATGCTATCATTTCGTCCATAAATAAGGTAAGCGCACTGCGCTTTTGGTGGTATGTAATTTCCTTTATATCGTTGCAAAAATAGTTTGTTAATGTGCTATCAGAGCCAAATAGTTCCTTAAGCTTCAATTTAACTTCTTTAACTATTTCATCTTCATCCGATGTAAAATAGCTTTCATAAAGCAAGGGGTTAAAGGCAACACCGCCATTGGTATACAGCACCACAAACTGCTCTGGAGTAAGCTTGCCCGGTTCGGAATTTGTATACTCCCACGAAGTTTCGTAATTGTTTTTTGTAACTGTTTTTCCAATCATTACCACTTCGGGAAGTAAAACTATTATAACGGTCAGAAAAGTTATAATTAACATCGTTGAAAAATACTTACCTGTTTTCATTAGCATCCCCTCCCTGTTTTAGTGTAAAGCTGAAGGTGGTACCTACATTTGGTGTGCTGCTTACCTCTAACGTGGTGGAATGTTGCAGGGCTATTTCTTTGCAAATAGAAAGGCCCAAGCCAACGCTTCCCTCTTTACGTGAACGTGCTTTATCCTCTCGCCAAAAGGGTTCTGTAATAAAACTAAGTTTATCTTTAGGAATTCCCTTTCCGTGGTCGCTAACGCTGATAAGCACACCGTCTTTTATGATTCTGCTTTCGATTACCACGCTTTTTCCTTTTGAGGAAGCCTTGAAAGCGTTGTCTGCCAGGTTATATAAAAGGGAAAGCAATAAGGCTTTATTTGCCTTAACCATTACCTCTTGAAGCTTTACCGAAAGCGTTACGCCATATTTATTGCAATGAAATTTGAGCGTTTCTTTAAGGGTTGCCTCTATCTCCTTTAAATTAACAGCACAGAGCTGACATTTTTCCCTTTTCAGCACCATTAAATCAAGCATTTGCATTGAAAGGCTTTCCAGCCGTTTTCCCTCTTTAAAAACGGCATTGGCCGAAGCCCTTTGCTCTGCTTCGTCCAGCTCGTAGGAGCGTAGCATGTCGGCATAGCCTATTATTGCAGTTAAGGGGGTTTTCATTTCGTGGGAAAAGTCTGCAATAAAGGTTTCTCTTTTTTCTACCTCCAGTTTTACATCGTCAATAGCCTGCTTTATCGCCAGAGACATTGAGTTAAAGCTGTTTGAAAGAGTTACAATTTCGGCGGTTTCAGAGTTGCATTCCACCGTTTTTCCGTAATCGCCATTGGCAATAGCTTCGGTAGCAACGGTTAAATTACTTAAAGGCTTTGTGAACCTTTTCGAAAACAAAAACAACAATGCTCCGCTTATTCCCGATATCAAAAGCACAGCTATGCGGTAGGCATTCCATATTTCTTTTTCGTATAAAAGAATGTCTGTAAAGTCAGATTCCACGGTTATAAGATAAAAATTATTACCCAATTCTATTGCACAGTCTATTTTCATTACACAGTAGTACTCGGTAACATTGAAATTTTTACTACCCCGTTTATCTACTGCATCGGTTTTTTGGGCTTCGTCTAAAAGTTCGATGCTTACGTTTTTCACCACAGAATCTAAGGAGGATTTTATCTGCCGCGCCATAGCGTCACACCGCGGTTGCTGAATTTCACCTGTTATAAGCTCGGAAAGGGAAATGAAGCTGTCTATTGCATAGATTTCAGAAACCTCTGAAATCTGTTGACGTTCGTCGTAAGCTCTTGAAACTGCTGTGTTCACCAGCCAAAAGCCCCCAATTCCCGTAGATAAAAGAATAATTATGTATGCTATACAAAAGAATTTCCAAGATAATTTCATATAAGCTTCTCCACATTGAATTTGTACCCGACCTTATACACCGTTTCAATGGCGTCGCCCAAATCAAGCTTCTTTTTAAGCCGCTGAATATGCAGGTCTATGGTTCGGGTGTTTCCGTAGTAGGGCTCTTTCCAAACGCTTTCGTAAATACTTTCTCTGTATAAAGCTATGTTCTTGTTTTTTATTAAATATATAAGCAGCTCGTATTCCTTAAGCGGAAGCGGTACTGCTTCGCCATTAAGAGTTACGGTTCTCGAATTAGTATCGATGGTGATTTTACCTATAGTTATAATTTTATCCGTTAAATTGTAGCGTCTTAAAACCGTTTCAACACGGGCTAATAATTCCTGTAATTCGAAAGGCTTTACAATGTAATCGTCAGCGCCTAAGCGAAGTCCCTTAACCTTATCACTCAAGCTGCTTTTGGCTGTAACAAAAATTGTGGGAATGTTGAATTGCTTTATATATTCCAAAATCTCGTAGCCATCAAACTCGGGAAGCATAATATCTAATAAAATTAAATCAAAACGCTCTGCTTCAATAAGGTTCAAAGCCTCTGCTCCGTCGGTAGCGGTAACACAAGCATAACCGTTTTTAATAAGGCAAAGCCGCATAAGCTCTATAATAGTTTCATCGTCTTCAACAACAAGTATTTTGTTCATATTCATTCCTCCCTATGCTTTTAATTCCATTATACTACACAGTGTATCGAATTTGTATCAAAAAAGCAGATGGACAACCATCTGCTTTTTATATGCTGTTTATTTGTCAAAACCGGGGTTGGTAGCGTAGAAGTTCTTTTCGTTCAGCTTATCCTGAACTAAGCGCAAGCCCTCTGAAAATCTTTGATAGTGCACTACCTCGCGAGCGCGAAGGAACTTGATAACGTCATTCACATCAGGGTCGTCGCTGAGACGTAGAATGTTATCGTAGGTTGTGCGAGCCTTTTGCTCGGCGGCCAGATTTTCGTGCAGGTCGGTTATGATGTCGCCCTTGGATTGCAAATAGGCGGCGGTAAAGGGCACGCCTGCGGCAGAGGCTGGGTAAACACCGTTGGTGTGGTCTACAAAATAGGTGTCGAAGCCCGCCTCTTTAATCTGCTCAGGGGTAAGGTTGCGGGTCAATTGATGCACAAGGGTACCCACCATCTCAAGATGCGCCAGCTCTTCGGTGCCGATATCGGTAAATAATCCCTTGATTTCGGGATAAGGGGCGGCGAAACGCTGGCTTAAATACCTTAAGCTTGCGCCGAGTTCACCGTCGGGGCCGCCGTATTGTGATATTATAATTTGGGCCAGCTTGGGGTTAGGGTTTTTGATGTTAATGGGATACTGCAATTTTTTCTGATATTGCCACATTATTTATCTCTCCTTTGGAAGTCGGGGTCCCAAGGCCAGGGCGAGTCGGTCCATTGCCAGTGCTCGCTTTCCTCCATTCCTGCGGTGAGGTCACCGTAGCGTGAGGTGTATTCCTTAAGCAGCTCCTGATATCGTTTATAATAGGTGTTGTAGGCCTCGATTGCGGCGGTGTCGCAGGGGTGTGTATCTAGGTAAAGGTGCATTTCCCACACCGCAAACTGTGCCGCCGAGAGCCTGCGTAAAAGCATTTCTTTGTTGTTCAATTATCTCACTCTCTTTCCACAAAACGGCTTGTTTAAACCTCTAAACATTGTGCCTTCCATAAGACCCTCTTCGGGGCCATAGGTGCCCACAAATTTTTGCATAGGTCCGTAAACCATAGCAAGGGGTAATTCGTCAACAGCGGTGCTTCCCCATTTGTTTTTGGGGCAGCCACAATCACGGGTTATGCCATCTTTCTGTTCCCACATAGCTCCGTCGCCAAACATTTCAAGACTGATTATATTTCTGTCCATTTTTAAAACCTCCCATCAATTTCATAATATTACTGCCGATATAAAGTGGCACAAAATTTAAAACAACCCGCAAAAATGCAGGTTGTTTTATGAATTATTGATGGAAAACTACAAAATATATTTCGGGTGATGAAAATGAGTTTTATACAGTGTGCAAAGCCCTGCGTTTATCAGAACGATGGCTATTGCGGAATGGATTTTATCGGGGAAATTACCAACACAGATGGTGGCTGCCCCCACTATTTATCAAAAAACGGCCACAATGGCTTCACGCAGGTTTCTGACGGGGTGGAGCTGGATTCCGAAGCTCAAGCCCTCTAACTGTTTTTTGCAGCTTGCAGGAAAAACGCAACGCTTAAATCCAAGGCGCTCGGCCTCGCGGATTCGGTCGGCCACGTGGGGAACGGAACGGATTTCACCCGAAAGCCCTACCTCGCCAAAGGCGGCCAAATCCTCGGGGATTGCTATATCCTTAAGCCCCGACACCAGCGACAAGGCAACCGGCAGGTCGGTGGCAGGCTCGTCTAACCTGAGACCGCCAACAATGTTAAGATATACGTCCAGGTTTGAGAAGAAAAAGCCCATACGCTTTTCCAATACCGCCAGCAGCAGATTCATTCGGTTATAGTCGAAGCCGGTGGACATACGCCGCGGCGTGCCAAAGCCTGTGGTACAAACAAGGCCCTGAATCTCCGTCAAAATGGGGCGAGTACCCTCTAAAGTACAGGCGATGCAGGTGCCCGAAACGTCGGCACTTCTGCCGGAAAGCAGCATTTGCGAGGGATTGGGAACCTCGTGAAGTCCGTCCTCACGCATTTCAAACACACCAATTTCGTTAGTAGAGCCAAAACGGTTTTTGGTGGCACGAAGCAGGCGGTAGGAATAGTTGCGGTCGCCCTCGAAATACAGCACGGCGTCTACAATATGCTCCATAACCTTGGGGCCTGCAATTCCGCCGTCTTTATTAACGTGACCCACAATGAACATAGGTATATCCAGCGCCTTTGCGGTGCGCATAAACAGGTTGGTGCATTCCCTTACCTGAGATATGCTGCCGGTGGAGGTGTTAAGCTCTTGCAGGCACATTGTTTGTATAGAGTCAATCATTACAATATCTGGCTTGGCGGTTCTGATGTATTCGCAGATTGCCTCGGCGTCGTTTTCGGCCATAATCAGCAGGTTTTCGTTAGTAACGTGAAGCCTGGCGGCGCGGAGCTTTAACTGGCGCGAGGATTCCTCTCCCGAAACGTAAAGTATTTTAAAATCGCTGGCAATTTTGCCGCAAATTTGCAAAAGAATGGTGGATTTACCAATGCCCGGCTCACCGCTTAAAAGATTCACAGAGCCCTTAACAATGCCGCCACCCATAACGCGGTCTAATTCACCTATGCTGCTTTTGTAACGGTGTTCGTTTTCAATGTCAATTTCGGTTACAGGGGAAGCTGTAAGATGGCGGGTGGATACCGCGGCTTTAGTACCCGAAAGCACCGGCTGTGGGGCTTCCTCGTTCATTGTGTTCCAACTGCCGCATTCGGGGCATTTGCCCGACCATTTGGGGTTAGAGTAGCCGCACTCACTACATACAAAAAGGGTTTTAACTTTAGCTGCCATTTTCTTCTCCTTGCAAATAATTTAATATTCCGTTTGCTATACAAAATGATAACGTATAGCAATAATCTTGATCTTTAAGATTTTTTAAATCGGTGGGGTTGCTTAAAAAACCGCACTCCACAATTACCGTGGGATTTTTGGATTTTTCTAATATCTGTACCCCTTTTATGTCGCTTTTGGCAATTCGGGGCTTTTGAGGTTGCAAATTTTCGTTTGCATAAGCCTGTATAGCCTCGCCTAATTCCTTAGAACCCGCTGTGCTTTGGTTGTAAAACACCTGCAGTCCTTTGACCTGTGGCTGCTCGAATTTATTTTGATGAATACTTACCACCATTGCCCCGCTTTGAGAGTTCATAAGCTCTACCCTGGCACTCAGGTCATTTTGTTTGGTGGTGCCGCTGTCCTTACCGCCACCGAGTGCTTGGTCGGTGGTGCGGGTGAGAATGGTGTCAAAACCGTAAAGGGTTAAAACCTCCCGAAGCTTTAAAGCAATATTCAGATTCAGTTCCTTTTCCTCGGTGCCATCGGGTGCCACTGCCCCACCGTCGAACCCGCCGTGGGCTGAGTTAGCCAATACTATACTTTTTTAGTATTCTTGCATAATTTGTCGTATTTTGAGTGGTTATTTTCACTAAATTTTCCACTCAATTTTAATTTCTCTCTTTCCACTCTTTTTGAGCTTTCCAATGAAAATTTTGCTTATAAATTCATCAGCAATCTCAAATGTAAGGGTGTCAATTTTTCGGTACTTTTCGAGCATCGTTTTCGTATCCATTTTTGTTTCGCCGCCTGATAATGCGACAAGCTTTGATTTCAAAATTTCAATGCGTTTTTCTGTTTCTTCGGATTCTTTTTGATAGCTTTCTCGGTATTTTGTAAACTCCTCTACGGTGATGATACCGTCTAATTTATCGGTGTACATCTGAGCCATTCGGTTATCGTTCCGCTTTACCTTTTCTTCAAACTCAGCAATCTGCGACTGCAAGGTTTTAGCACCATTCTTTTTCCTTTTAGGTGCATCTAACTTGCCAATCTGCTTTTTGTCGTAGTATTTATCAAGTAACTTGTTGATTTCGTCTACTACGATTTGCTCTAACTCGTCAAGGCGAATACTGTGTGCGTTTTGGCAAACTCCGTTAGTGGTTTTGCGAGTTCTGCACGAAAGATAGTTATATCTGCCGTCACGCAGCTTATAACTCATTTTCCACATTGTGTTACCACACTCGGCACAAAATACCTTTTTGGCAAGTGAATAACAACTTCCACTTGGGATTTTTTGACCTCTACCACGTGACAACCTAATCTCCTGTGCCTTATAAAAGGTTTCTTTAGAAATAATCGGCTCGTGGGTATCCTCTACAATATCCCACTCGATTTGCGGCTTTTTGCGGCGTTTACCCGTTTTGTAGTTTACAACCTCTTGTCGTCCCTGCACCAAAGCACCTGTGTACTCAAATCGGCGAAGAATTGCATATACAGCCGAATCGGACCAGGTTGTCCTTGGCGCATTGTTCTTCTCATAGTTGCCGTTATAATACTTAGAGCCAAGCTCCTTTTTGTGAACACAAGGCGGCGGAATCATTTCATCGTTTAATATTTTCGCAATGCTTATGTACCCGAGTCCACCGATATATAAATCAAATATCCGCTGAACTGTAGGCGCCGCAACCTCATCAATAATTAAATGATTCTTGTTATCGGGGTCAATTAAATAGCCGTAAGGTGCAAAAGAGCCGACAAACTCACCATTTTTCCGCTTAACACTTAAAGTGGCTTTAACGTTGTCCGATAATTCTTCCAACTGCCATTCGTTTACAAGCCCGTTGATTTGTCGTGTTTTTTTATTGCCTTTAACGTTAGTGTCAATGTTATCAACAACCGCAACAAATCGCACACCCCATTCGGGGAACTTTCCGTGAATGAAGTGTTCAATCATCTCCATATCACGTGAAAAACGAGATTGTGTTTTGCAGACAACTATCGTGCATCTACCTTCTTCGCAGTCTTTTAGCACCTGATTCCAAGCAGGTCTTGAAGCGTCGGCACCGCTGTAATCCTCATCACAGTAAATGCCGTTGATTTGCCATCCTTTCTCGATACAGTAATTTATTAGCATCGTCTTTTGATTTTGGATACTTTCGCTCTCGTCAGTCTTGTTTTTCTTATCCCTATCCTCTGAAGAAAGGCGAACATAAATATCCGCAATTTCAGTTAGCATTTTCAAAGCACTCCTTCCCACTTAGGTCCTGAGTGCTGCCGTGAAATGCAACACTATTATTATAATCTAATTCATACAATTTTTCAATATCCATAACGCAAAGAGTTCGGATTGAGTTATTAATTTTTTCTTTACGTTCTGCCTCGCTGATTTCGGAGAACGCATTAACTACAATATATTCAGTTTTATTTTTCTTCATATAATACGCCCTCCTTACCTACATAATGTTTATGCTGATTTAAATACTTTAATGTTTTCAGCATTACTAAAATCCTTTCCGACAACCATAATTTGAACTTCTCGCTCGATTGTCAGGAAAGTATTAAGTAACCTTTTTTATTCGTTTCAAGAAAACATTAACTCAGCGAATTCTTTTAATTTCATTCGAATAAGTGTTATTAACATCGTTGCGAGAATGTCCCATAGATTCCGAAAGTTCTCGTTCAATTTGTGCATCGGTCATTTTACCTTCGGCTTTGTAGCGTTCTTTAGTTTCTTGATAAAACAAATGTCTGAGACTATGCCAATGTATCGATTGTTCTCTTGGCCGTTTGCCTGGGTTCTTGTACATGGTGCGATCAGGGTCCATAAATTTCTTTTTATTGTTGTTCATCCAATTATCTAAAGACTTACTTTTCTTTTTAACGCTGTTTGTATGGTTATCGCATATAACATAATCCGTAGAGCATTTGCCGTTTTTATGAGCGTATGCCAATACTCGTCTTAAAATGTTCTCCTGGATTTTAGTTTCAACGGGTATATCTCTCGGTCTACCACCCTTGGTGTTTCTAAGATTTAATTGCTTATATTTCAGTGCATACTCAATTTGATGCACACGAAGGGTTATAAACTCCTCGTGGCGAAGTCCAAAATATCTGTCCATATATGCCTCTATAACCGCATCCATACGACCCATATCAAGTGCTACTTTGATAAGGTCATCAAACTCATGCGGAAGAATAGATTTATCCTTTACATATAATTGGCGTTTGGCAACGAAGAAACATTTATTACTCTTAGGCAAATTTCTTTTAGGGTTCATTCGTTGATGCACCCACTTTATACCGGATAATTCGGTGAGTATATATCCGGGCTTACAACCGCTGATTTGTAGATGCTCAATATAACTTCGTACGTGGCGCACTTCAACATTTCTAAAATTCTGCAATGTGGTATTCTCTCCTAAATACCCGCAGAATCTATTCATTACTGCTTTATAGCGTCTACGTGTTTTAAAACTTCCTTGATTTGACCTATCAATCACAGGAAGAGTTTGATTAAGCAAATTCTGCTTTTGGTTCTCGGCTTTTCGTTCTTGTTCTTCAGGGGTTAAACTCATCAATTATTACTCCTTTCGTAATATTTCGTAAATTTATAAAAAACATCTATGTGCTACTCGATGCCCTTCACAAATTTCCGATACTTAAATGTGGATAATGTTTTTATGCCATTTCAAGAAAACATTAACACACACGAATTTATCCAAATTTTCGTTCACAGCCCCAGTGGTTCGGGTTGAAACTGTGTACCAAAATATTTGGATGTTAAATATATAAGGAATAAAATTTTCGAGTTTCAAGAAAACATTAACTTTTTGTATGATTTATAAAATCATAGGTTTGTATACGAAAATTTTTAATTAAGGCAGTTGGTATCGAAACAGATTTATTGACGAAAATTTTTATAACAAAAAATTTTGGCTCCCACAGACTGATTCGCAGTCTATGGGAGCCGCTCTATAAATGTATATCATATTTTTCGCACTCATTTCGAAATGATAGACATATATCATTTCAAAAAGACAAGATAGATTCTTTTGCAGATTTATAGAAGATTGGTCTCATTAATATTTTATATCCTTGCTTACTCTTATAAGAATCTATTAGGAGCATATCAAAAAGTAAATCATATTTTCATACTAAGCACTGACAGTTACTCTCAAAAAGAATTTCGAAAAGATAGTTAATATATCATTTCAAAATGTGTATCATAAATCATATCAAAATATCATTTCGAAATATTGTCATCTATCATCTAAAAATGATAGCAAGGCATAGTACGCCCAGGGACTTTTTTACTAAAAAATCTGTACGTTTCTCTCATTTTCTTTTTCTAACTATGCGTACTATGCCTTGGCGCCGCTCCCTCGGGCACGCCCTCGGTCGCGTTTCTATCTTCCTTGTTCAGAAGATAGAAACCGGCGCCTCTCAAAATGAAAGTCATCATCATATCGAAATGAGTATCATCTTTATCATCTATCATTTCGAAAAGATAATCATACCTCTCGAAAAGAGAATAGATTTCGAAATGACTCTCGAAATTATAATCATCATTATATCGAAACGTAAATCATATTTAATTTTAGCTGAAGGTCAGCATGATGGGACAAGCCCAGCGTATACCTGGAGTATGCTCCAAGCCTCTAAATTTAGAGAACGCAATACCATATACCGATACAATGGTTCGGTCCACCGCTGAATAGTGGTACGGCAAGGATTTTCATTACCGATTAAATCCCGTAACTTCGGTGCTTGATTTAAGTACTGAAAAATATATCCAAGCAAATATTTTTTCAGCCGTGTCTTTCACGATAGCAACGATGAACCTGCCTGTCATCGCTCAGGTGTGCTGCCGCAGATTTTCGTTAACAACTTAAAACTTAAATCTGCTACTCAACCTGCAACATTTCGGCAGCTGTGCAAGTCGGACCTTT
>JAZQCL010000045.1:0-1556 GCA_045546235.1 Acutalibacteraceae bacterium | reverse complement strand
ATCATATAGATATAACTGATATATGCTTCGTAGATTTCCCGAAGGCCCTCTTTGTCGCCACGCTGAATTTTGGCAATACTTGCCTCGAATTCCGGTTGGGTCATCTTTCCCCTTTCCGAACCGCCTGCTAATTAAGATACGATTCTGATTGTTTATTTTTATGGGTACATTTTTATAAAAATCACTTCTGTAAAATTTTCATTGCCGGCAGTTTGCCTGCCCCGGAATAAAACTTTAGACTTCGCCTTCAAAAACCGTAACCGCAGGTCCTGTCATATATACGCGGTTGTTGTCTTCATTCCATTCAATTTCCAAATCACCGCCCAATAAGGACACTGTTACGTTTCGGTCTGTCAAACCATTTAAAACACCTGCCACTACGCAGGCACAACTTCCGGTACCGCAGGCAAACGTTTCCCCGGAACCGCGCTCCCAGACACGCATTTTGATATGGTTGCGGTTAACAACCTGCACAAACTCAATATTCGCTCTCTCAGGGAATATGGGGTGTACTTCCAAAGCCTTGCCGTCCACCCAGACCATATCGTCTGTAATTTCATCCACAAAAATCACCGCATGGGGATTGCCCATAGATATGCAAGTCATTTCATAGGTTTTGCCGTTCATTTCCACAGGCATTTTAACTGCCTGCTCACTGTCGCATTTTACGGGCACCTTGTCCGCCTGTAATTCAGGCTCGTCCATATCCACTTTAACCTTAGACACTTTGTTATCTTCGCCTACGGTTAAGGTAAGATATTTTACCGCGCCAAAGCTTTCTACGGTAATTTCCTTTTGGTCGATAAGCCCCTTATCATAAACGAATTTACCTACACAACGAATTCCGTTACCGCACATCTGGGAACGGGAACCGTCTGCATTGTACATCTCCATCTCAAAATCCGCTTTTTCGCCTTTATTGATAAAAATTACACCATCGCCGCCGATACCGAAATGTCTGTCACTTAACGCCGGCACAACCTGCGCTTTATTCTCAACCTTTTCAGCCATTCCGTTTACATAGACGTAATCATTGCCGCAACCTTGCATTTTAGTAAATTTCATATTTTTCACCTCAATAATCTATTTTTAATTAACATCCCTTTTATTATTTTTATAAAAAGACACCACATCAACAGGCATAATCCGCATATGCCTATAACATACCAGTTTAATTATATGATATTCTTCATAAAACCACAAGAAAAACGTATTTTATACCCCATTTCCGCTTGTAGTCTTTCCATAAAAAGCCCTGCTTTCTTCAATTCCCTATCATAAAAGTTCCCACCTGTGAATACACTTAAAACATAAGAAAAGGAAGTGGTGACGCATATGAGTAATAAAACCAAAATTGTTGTACTTCGTATGAAAGAAATAATATATAGCGCAATTTTTGCATTGCTGGGAATCTTGTTTATTGTTCTGTTGATTATTATGTTTGTGCCTGACAAATCGGAAGATACCGCGCCCGAAATACCGGCTCCGACGGTTTCTGAATCTGCCTACATACCGGGAGTATATTCCACTACCGTAAGTTTGGGTAATCAAACCAT
>JAZQCL010000044.1:0-5160 GCA_045546235.1 Acutalibacteraceae bacterium | reverse complement strand
TTCCGTCTGCGACGGAGTGATATTTTCGCAAAGCGAAAGTGATATTGAAACCTTACGGCTTCAGTGATATTATATTCGCCTCCAAAACTGCCCGAAGGGCAATATCACTATGCAAAGCATAATATCACTGCGAAGCAATATAACTCGCCGATAGGCGAATATAACTCAAGGGCTATTCCAACAAAAAATGCCGACCATAAGGTCGGCATTTTATCGTTAGGAATTAGCCTTTGATAGAAGCCTGTGCTGCAGGGAAGAAATGTAGGAATTCGATTACTTAATTTCCTTATCCATAAACACTCTTGAACCTGTTGCTCCACGCTGACCTTGATACTTTCCGTTATATGAATTAAGAGCAGTTTCATCCATTTTTGCAAAAACAAGCTGACCAACTCTTCTGCCTGCTTTAAGTTCTATTGCACAACGATTAGCGTTGTAGAGTTCAAGGGTAATTTCCCCCTTAAAGCCGGGGTCAACCCAACCTGCATTTTGAATAAACAATCCCATTCTACCAAGAGAACTTCTACCTTCAACAAATGCTGTCAAATCATCAGGCAAATCGAAATATTCCATAGTGGTTGCTAACACGAATTGGTTAGGTAACAATATGTATGAGTCACTTGTTATTGTTTTGTATTTAATTTCATTTTCTAAATTTATAATACCTGTTGATGTATCTTCTACAATACTAAATGTATTACCTAAACGAATATCAATACTTGCAGGCTGAATCTGTTCCTTTTCAATCGGTTCAACAATAAGTGTTTTTTCTTCAAGCATTTTAGTTAATGTTTTATCTGATAATATCATATTTTTCCTCTTTCTGTTGTAAATACTTTTATAACAACAATTCTAATATATCAAATCTTATCGGGTTTTGTTATTTTTGCTTTTTATCTGCCAATTTCTTTGCTGTTTCGGATGTTTCTTTTATAACTTTCAAATATTCTTCTTCAACCGGTGAAAAATTTTGCACCTGATATTTTTTATATTCGGCTTTAGCTTTTTCAAGCGCTGTCTTTTGACTAACTCTACCTGAATCAAGCAATGTTTTTTCGCCTGTAGATGAAAGAATTGCATCCAAATGGTCAATATAATCCTTCATATACATGGGTTTCCTTTTCATTGCTTGTATTTCGGCAAAATCGAAATATCCAGAAACAAGATTATTGAGTATTTTTAATTCATCAGCATCAAGATAGTTCTTAGCTATTTTTATATCCGCCATAGTAGGAAAATCACCGGCAAAATTGGTAAGACCCATAAACGGTTTTTCTGCATCGGCACGCTCATATATAACTTCCGCAGCAGTATGTCCGTGTGCTGCGTAGTGAAGCTTGTTCTGCACAATCTTAAAAAACAAAACAGATTCCTCGCTGTTAGGGTTATAGTCAATACTTGTCGCATACAAGTCTAAAACCTGACGATACATAACCTTTTCGGAAGAGCGAATATCTCTTATACGGTCAAGTAATTCTTTCCAATAATTACCACCGCCTAGATCTTTGAGTTTATCGTCATTCATTGTAAATCCTTTGACAATATACTCCTTAATTCGCTCCGTAGCCCATTTTCTGAAATTTGTGGCAATAACACTTTTAACCCTATAGCCAAGGGAGATGATCATATCAAGGTTATAATATTTTGTGTTGTACCTTTTGCCATCGGATGCAGTTGTTCGGAAAAACCGAACAACTGCATCTTCATCCAATTCACCTTCTGCAAAAATATTACTTATATGTTCACTGATATTTGATTTACTTGTTCGGTACAACTCTACCAACTGTGCTTGTGTCAACCAAACAGTTTCATCCTCAATCTTAACATCTATTTTTGTACTACCGTCATCAGCTTGATATATTATTATTTCGCCTTGAGATTCAGTAACTTCTGCATTATTAAATAACAACTCTTTGCTCACAGTAATCACCCCAACCTTTTTCATCATACCATAAACACTAAACTATTGCAACATAAAAACTCCCCGTACTCTTTCGAATACGGGGAGCTGATTGCTAGTTCAATAGCTGTTATACAGCTACAACATTAAAAGGATAAGTCGTGAGAACCCTTGATTTTATTAGGGTTTCAGCTTAATTCCTTCATCCCTTAATTGCGGCCTGTGCTGTTATTAGCAAAAGTGGGAAATTAGTATGCGTTACTATAAAAGTAGATATTGCCCTTTATGTGTTCGGTATAAAAAGTGTTGCCGCTCACTATACATTGATAGCCGTCACCCTCTGGTGAAAGGTCTGCAGCATAACACACAATACCTAAATTACAATCTACTGTTACAGGTGAATTATCTTCGGAGTAATAAAATCCATAGTCTTGGGAAGATGGCGCAATACCTGCCCCCATGCAATAGACCAATACATATCCATCAACAATATTAACCTGAGTGACTCCGTCAATAGCAAGAAGTGCCTCAGAATCTTTGTTTTCGCAAGCCGCTACAATTTCATCATAGTTGTTCTCAACGAGATTAAAAATATCGTATTTGGCATTTTTTGCACTACAGCCAGTTAAAGAAAAAACAAATACAGCAAGCAACACAAAAGCTAATAATCGTTTCATCTAATAACACCTCCCATTTTCATTATAGTGATTTGTAGAAAAAATGCAATAGATATAGAAAAATCCGCCCGAGTTTCCTCGGGCGGATAGTTTTGCTTTATAAATCTAATTACTTAGATTCTTTGGTAGAGTTAAGTGATATTCCGTCTGCGACGGAGTGATATTTTCGCAAAGCGAAAGTGATATTGAAACCTTACGGCTTCAGTGATATTATATTCGCCTCCAAAACTGCCCGAAGGGCAATATCACTATGCAAAGCATAATATCACTGCGAAGCAATAGCACTCGCCGCAAGGCGAATATAACTGCAGCCATCAAAGAAAAATCCTCTTGGATTTCTCCAAGAGGATTTAATTTGATTTATAAAGTCAGCAATTATTTGCTGTCTTTGATGGCGGCCTGAGCGGCGGCGAGGCGAGCTACAGGTACGCGGAAGGGTGAGCAGGATACGTAGTCGAGGCCGATCTTGTGGCAGAATTCAACGGAAACGGGGTCACCGCCGTGTTCACCACAGATACCGCAATGCATCTCGGGACGAACCTTCTTACCAAGGGTAACAGCCATATCCATGAGCTTACCAACGCCGTTCTGGTCGAGCTTAGCGAAGGGATCGTTCTCGAAGATCTTGGTGTCGTAGTAAGCCTCAAGGAACTTACCGGCATCGTCTCTGGAGAAGCCGAAGGTCATCTGAGTAAGGTCGTTAGTACCGAAGCAGAAGAACTCAGCTTCCTTAGCGATCTCGTCTGCAGTAAGACAAGCTCTGGGAATTTCCATCATTGTACCAACTTCGTACTTGAGGTCGGCGCCGGCGGCGGCGATTTCAGCGTCAGCGGTAGCAACAACTACTTCCTTAACGAATTTCATTTCCTTAACTTCGCCGGTAAGAGGAATCATAATCTCGGGAACGAGGTTCCAATCGGGATGAGCCTTCTTAACATTGATAGCAGCGCGGATAACAGCAGCGGTCTGCATCTTAGCGATTTCAGGATAGGTAACAGCCAGACGGCAGCCACGGTGACCCATCATGGGGTTGAACTCGTGGAGACCCTGGATAATAGCCTTGATATCGGCAACGGTCTTGCCCTGAGCCTTAGCGAGAGCTTCGATGTCAGCTTCTTCGGTGGGAACGAACTCGTGGAGAGGAGGATCGAGGAAGCGGATGGTAACGGGGCAGCCTTCAAGTGCCTCGTAGAGCTTCTCGAAGTCGCCCTGCTGATAAGGAAGAATCTTTTGGAGAGCAGCTTCTCTCTCTTCAACGGTGTCGGCACAGATCATCTCACGGAAAGCAGCGATTCTGTCTGCTTCGAAGAACATATGCTCGGTACGGCAGAGGCCGATACCTTCAGCGCCAAGCTCACGAGCCTTCTTAGCGTCGGCAGGTGTGTCGGCATTGGTGCGAACTTTAAGGGTTCTGAACTTGTCGGCCCAATCCATAATGGTTTTGAATTCGCCAACGATTTCAGCGTCAACGGTAGGAATGATGCCGTCGTAAATAGCACCGGTAGAACCGTCGATAGAAATGTAATCACCTTCAACGTAGGTCTTGCCGGCGAGGGTGAACTTCTTGTTTTCTTCATCCATAACGATGTCGCCACAACCGGAAACGCAGCAGGTACCCATACCACGAGCAACAACGGCTGCGTGAGAGGTCATACCGCCACGAACGGTGAGGATACCCTGAGAAGCCTTCATACCGGTGATATCTTCGGGAGAAGTTTCAAGACGAACAAGGATAACCTTTTCGCCGCGAGCATTCCAAGCTTCTGCATCTTCAGCGGTGAATACAACCTTACCGCAAGCAGCACCTGGGGAAGCACCAAGACCCTTACCTGCAGGAACTGCAGCCTTGATAGCCTTAGCATCGAACTGAGGATGGAGAAGGGTATCTAAGTTTCTGGGGTCGATCATAGCAACAGCCTGTTTCTCGTCGATCATACCTTCTTCAACGAGGTCGCAAGCGATTTTAAGAGCAGCCTTAGCGGTTCTCTTACCGTTACGGGTCTGGAGCATATAAAGCTTACCATTCTGAATGGTGAACTCCATATCCTGCATATCGCGGTAGTGGTCTTCGAGGATTGCGCAAACCTTATTGAACTCTGCGAAAGCCTCGGGGAATTTTTCAGCCATTTCGGCAATAGGCATAGGAGTACGAACGCCGGCAACAACGTCTTCACCCTGAGCGTTTACAAGGAACTCACCCATAAGGCCCTTTTCGCCGGTAGCGGGGTCACGAGTAAAGGCAACACCAGTACCGCAATCGTCGCCCATATTACCGAATGCCATCATCTGAACGTTAACAGCGGTACCCCAAGAATAAGGAATATCGTTGTCACGACGGTAAACGTTTGCACGGGGGTTGTCCCAAGAACGGAAAACAGCCTCAACTGCGCCCATAAGCTGTTCTTTAGGATCAGAGGGGAAGTCCTGACCAAGCTTAGCTTTGTATTCAGCCTTGAACTGGCCGGCAAGGGTCTTAAGATCGTCGGCAGTAAGCTCAACGTCCTGAGTAACACCCTTTTCTTCCTTCATTTTGTCGATAAGCTCTTCGAAGTACTTCTTACCAACTTCCATAACAACGTCGGA
>JAZQCL010000043.1:0-34464 GCA_045546235.1 Acutalibacteraceae bacterium | reverse complement strand
AAGGATTCTAAGGGTAAGAAGATTTCAACCAAGTACTACACCGTTAAGTACACCAATAATAAGAACATCGGCACAGCTACCGCAAAGGTTACCTTCAAGGGCAACTACTCCGGTACAAAGAGCCTTACCTTTAAGATTAATCCTAAAAAGGTATCTAGCCTTAAGCTTAAATCCTCTAAGAAAAAGCAGTTAACTGTCAGCTTCAAGAAGGATACTAAGGTAAGCGGCTACCAGATTGTATACGCAACCAATAGTAAATTCACAAAGGGTAAGAAGACTGTTACCATCAAGTCTTACAAGACCTATAAGAAGACCATTAAGAGTCTGAAATCCAAGAAGACTTATTACGTAAAGGTTCGTGCATACAAGACCGTTAAGGGCAAGAAGTACTACGGCTCTTACTGCAGCTACAAGAAACTCAAAATTAAATAGGGTTGGATATCTTTAGCGCAGAACAAAAGAAAACCTAAATAACAAAAAGGGGCTTTGCCACAAGCAAGGCCTCTTTTTTTATAGGTGAAATTCTTCGAATTTCTTAATATATATTTTTTCTTTTTAAGCCTTTTTTCGCCACTCGACGTATACACATACGCCTAACGTGGCGAAGAAAAGCCTTTCTGCACTAAATCTATCCAACCCCCGGGTCGATTCTTTAGCACAGAACAAAAGAAAACCTAATAACCAAAATTAAACACGGCACTCTCTTCGGAGAGTGCCGTGTTGCGTAGTTGAAAAATTATTTTATAACTTATCAGTATGCTTTTTTGCAGGGGTGATGATAACTCCCTTTTCGGTTGCGGTAAACACAACCTTTGTTCCTATATCTATGCCGTATATTTTCCGCATATCCTTAGGTATCACTATTCTTCCTAACCTATCTACAACTCGCTCTACCATAAAAGTTTTGGTCATTTTCAAATTCCTTTCAATAAAAAAGTGCGCAACCGAAGCTGCGCACGAAAAACGCCGCTTGATTGCGCCAACAATCTTCACAGTTCCCAACAAAAGCAACGTGAAACAAGCCCGCGTTTTTACCAAAGTAAAAACACGTTACTTTCTGTTGGTTTATAATAAGATTGTTGGCAAATTTATAATAGCACAAATATTTTATCTTTTCAAGGCTTTCTACAAAACTTGTCAAAAACTGCCCTTTTGCGACAAAATCTATCACAGCACTTTTCTTACCTTAAACATACTGTTAATAACCTCAATTCCGGGGGAGAAGTAGTTATCCACCGTCCAGATTCCCACCCCTAAAAGGTTATATTCATTAACAAGGCTAAGCTTTGCGGCATAGCTTCGGGCGTCGTCGAACCATACAACGTGCTCTCTGCCCTCGGAGTCTTTGTAGTTAAAAAACGGGGTGGCGGCAATGGGGTCAAACTCAATTGTAGCGCCGCGGTCGGCGGCATAGGCGGCGGCATCGCGAAGCTTTAAATATTTTGCGCGGGTGCCCGAGCGATAGGGAAGTGTCCAATCGTAGGCGTAGTTTGGAAGCCCCAAAAGCAGTTTTTCAGGGGGAATAACCGTGGTGGCATAGCGAATAACCCTTTCCACCTGATTTAAGGGTGAAACCGCCTGAGGTGGGCCTGCCGCATAGCCCCAATCGTAGGTCATAAGCATTATCCAGTCGCAGCATTCTCCCAATCGGCGGTAGTCGTGCCCCTCAAAAAGAATACCGCTTTGATTGTCCGAGCTTTTGGGAGCCAGGGCGGTGGTAAGAATCAATCCTTCACGCTGCAGGCGGTCGGCAAGGTTGCACATAAACAGGTTGTAATCCTCGCGGTTTTCGGCGTAGACATACTCGAAATCCAAGTTAATGCCCATATAACCCTTCTGCTTTAAATAAGCAGGTATTCCGTTTATAAAGTTGCGCTGTGCCACGTCGTTGCGTAAAAAACGTTTGGCAAGCTCGGAATCAAAGGCCTCTTCCTCGTTAAGGTTGGCCACCACCATCAAGGGTGCCACGTTCTGAAGCCTGGCGGCGGCAATAATTCGGTCGTCGTCAATGCCGCGAAGCCGTCCGTCGGCCATAATGTTATAGCTGAAAACCGAAAGATATGTAAGTGATGGTAGTATTTTTTGCAGGTTTTCCTCGCTGATGTAGGAATAGCAATAGCCGTTTACATCTATGGTGGGTCGGGCTGTGGGCGGCACAATTATGTATTGCCCGGGGTAAATCGTAAAGGGTGGACGAAGCCCACGGTTCAGCCGCCGTAGCTCCTCTACCGTTATGCCGTAGGCTGTGGCAATAGAGTAAAGTGAATCGCCTTTTTGCACAATGTAGGCACTGTTTTCGGAAGGCACCACAATAGAGAGCCCTGTTGGCAGGTAGCGCAAATCAGCAATGCCGTTAAGCTCTTCTAACCTTTCCACAGTGGTGCCGAATTCCCTTGCAATTTTAAAAAGTGAATCGCCGCTTTTGGTTGTGTAAATTATCATAACATCTGCTCCTTTAAAAAATTCCGTCTAAAATATTAAGCTGACCGCTTATAAACATAAGGCAAAGGTAAATTACGGCAGTGGTGCCGCAGCCAATGCCCACCCTTAAGGCAGGGGAAACGGCGGTGCTAAGCGCCATATAGCCAAGGCAGCAAGAGGCCGCTATAAACACAATCGGCAGCACAATCCAACCCTTAAAATCTAAGGGAGTTTCTGTAACCTTAAGCAGTCTTCTTATGTTCAAAAGCGAGGTTAAAAGGTTGCTGTAAACCATAATTAAAAGAAAACCCTGCATACCGAAATCGTCTAAAAACAACATAATCAGCAGTATTCTTGAAACCGAATCTATAACGCTGTAAATAAAGGAATGACCCTGCTGGTCAAGCCCCTTTAGAATACCGTCGCACACGCTTTCCAGATACATAAAGGGCACAAGGGGCGACAGGGTGGTAATTAAAACGCCTGTTTCGGCCGAGCCGTACAAAAGCCTTGCCAAATCGTTACCGCAAATAAAAAACATTCCCCCAATAAGGGTTGAAACAATCACAGTAACTCCAATTGCTTTTTGCACCTGCATACGCACCTTGTACAAATGCCCTCGGCTTAGGGCTTCGCTGATTTCGGGTATCATAAGGGTGGAAAAGGCATTTAAGAACGAGGCCGGAAAGAATAGCAGTGGCATTGCCATTCCTTTTAGCATTCCAAATTGGCTTAATGCCACCTCGCGGCTTTTAGAAAAAATTGCAATTCTCGCCGGAACCAGCAGATTTTCTGCGGTTCTAAGGGCGGTGTGTATATATCTGCCAAGGGTTATAGGCAGGGCAATGTGAAGCATTTTTCTTGTAACGGCAGGCTGAAATTTATTGCCGCTGGGGTTGTTCTTTTTTGAAAATTTATAAGCAATCCATAAAAATATACAGCCGGCTCCTTCGGCAATAGTGTCGCCCACAAGTATGGCTCCACAGGCGGCGGCAAGGCCGAAATTTGAAACCCTTCCCAAAAGCCATATAATAAGCGCAATTCTTACTGCCTGCTCAAGAAGCTGTGATATGCTGGAAAAAGAGGTGTTCCTAAGGGCAAGAAAATATCCTCTGATACAGGCCGAAATTCCCATAAAAGGCAGGCCGAAAACCAGAATTCTTATGGCAGGAACTGCCCGCATATCGCACAGCATATATCGGGAAATAGGTTCGGCTCCAAAGTAAACCGTAACCATTGTTATAAACGCCAATATAAGGGTTAGGGTTACGGCGCGGTGCATAATTTTTTTAGCGCTGCCCCCTACCTCGGGCAATTCGGATATAAGGCGGGTAACGGCGGTGGAAATTCCTGCCGCGGCAAAGGTGGCGGCAAAGGCATAAACCGAAATTATAAGCTGATAAAGCCCCATTCCCTCCGGCCCAATAGCTCCGGATACCCATATTCTGAAAAATATTCCCACAGTACGCAGTATTATGGAGGTAGCGGTAAGAATTACCGCATTTTTAAAAAACTTTTTATGCTTCACGCTTTTCCCCCCTTAGAAAAATATATAAAAAAGCCCCGCCGATTATTACAAAAAAGCAGGACAGGTAGAATATATTTTGCGATTGACAAATTTTGCGGCCTGTGGTAGAATACCCTTGCAATTAAATAAGGGTAAACACTGCCACCGGGTAGTGGAATGTTAAACATTCGCAGGCATCACCTCGTTAGGTCTTTGAAGAGGTGTGGGGCGGGTGTTTTTTGTTTGTAAGCCCTTTCCCCGAAAGGATATGATTACTTTGAAAAGAACAGCTTGGAGCTTTTCCGACCTGAAACCTTTCGAATGGTGGTTGTGGGGAGTATCCACTCTGGTTGTAGCTCTTTCTTTTTTACTTTTCCCCGGTAAAGATTGGTTGTCGCTTACCGCCTCGCTTATTGGAGTAACCGCCTTGATATTCGTTGCAAAGGGTCGGGTTATAGGTCAGCTTTTAACGGTAGTGTTTGCCGTATTTTACGGAATAATTTCTTTTTATTTTAAGTATTACGGCGAAATGCTAACCTATTTGTGTATGACCTCGCCTATGGCAGTTCTGGCGGCGCTGGAATGGTGGCGAAAGCCCTATAAGGGTACAAAAGAGGTTGAAGTTGGCCGCCTTTCTTCAAAAAGTGTGGCAATAATGCTGGCGCTTACGGTGGAGGTAACGGTAATTTTCTATTTTGTATTGAAGGCGCTTGGAAACGCAAACCTTTGGGTAAGCACCCTCTCTGTTACCACCAGCTTTCTTGCAAGCTCCCTTACCTTTCTGCGCAGTCCGTATTACGCTTTAGCCTATGCCGCTAACGATCTGGTGCTGATTTCACTGTGGGTTATGGCTACATTTAAGGATATTTCTTACCTACCAATGATATTCTGTTTTATTATGTTTTTTATTAACGACCTGTACGGCTTTTATAATTGGCGTAAAATGGAAAAAAGGCAAAGCGAATAAAAAATAACAGAGCCCGAGGCTATATAGCTTTAGGCTCTGTTTTTAATTTATTTGTTCCTACCGTCGCAAATGCGGTTCAGTAGCGGCTTTATTCGCAGTAGTTTGAAAATCTGCAGGCGTATATGGTCGATAAGGCAACAACCAAGGTAGAAAATAATAACGGCTAAAAAAGTGTACAGCACCAGCTTTAGTACACCATCGGCGGCAAAAGCTGTGTATTTTCCCGTTACGAAATGCGCCCTTACAAGGGGGTGCTCTTGTATAAGATATACCGAGAAAGAAACGGGTGCCAGAAAAACGGTAATTGCTTTTGGAATTGCCGGCATATCGCTTAAACGTGAGAATAACAGCAGCAGAGAAATCGACATTACAACTACCGTGGGCGAAACATAGCTTATAAATGTACCTGCTGTGGCAATTTTCTTTAAGGATTCCGGAGCAAATCCGCTTTCCATAAACAGCTTAAAACCAAGGCTTATCGCCACCGAGCCTACAAAGGCAAGCAAAAGAAAAGGGGTGCGTATTTTTTGCAAAAGGTGGAATTTGGAAATGCAGCCACCCATAACATACAAAATCAAAAGCCAAATTACGCTATAGCCGCCGTTTGTATTAAAAATATCGTTGCTACTGAAGGTATCGCCCACATTAAAGCACAGCATTGTTCGAAAAATGGGGAATATCACAAATAGTGCCAGACAAAGCCTTGCGGCTTCTTTTTTATTAAGGGCGCAAATCCCCTTGTTTATAAAGGGCATAAGGAAAAATAGCGCAAAATAAGCAGTGAAATACCAATAAAACTTGTGTATGGTGGGGAAGAAGGATGACACAATGGTTTTGCCGGTTACCAGTTCGGGGCTGAATAGATAAAACAGCAGAGTTATAACCACCGAGTAAAATAACACCTGCAGCCACAAGGGAACAATGTTTCTTAGCTTGTGGTTTGAATTAACCCCTACGTAGCCCGAAATAAGGGCATAACAGTTTACAGCACCGTAGCAAACTATTTCAATAAGCCATGCCACTTTGTAGGTGTTTGAGCCGGAGGGAGCTGATTTCAGAACTCCACCGTGCCCCATTATGTGCAAAGTAACAACCATAAGCATTGAAATACAGCGCAGTAAATCTATGCCGTAATTGCGTTTTGTCATAAAAATGCTCCTAAAACATAAATTTTAGTTTAATTTGAATCCATTATACAATAACCGCCCAAAAGTTTCAAGACTTTAGGAAAATCCTCTATGTTATATACATATATAATATACGCGCGCGTGCGCGCGAAGAGAAGCGAAGCTGTATTGAAAAACAATAATTCACCACCTGAAGGCAGTTTTTTAGGAAAAAATATTTAAAATCGAAGGAAAAATTTGTAAAAATACGAAAAACACCCCCACTTGGAGATATTTTGGTGGTGAAAATAAACATTTCTAAGCCATTTAATGCCTTTTTTATGTATATTTTTATGTATTTTTGGCATAAAATAAATAAAACGGATATTTGCTCCAAAAAATAAAAAAATTAATTAATCAATATATTGTGGTTTTTAGCAAAACGGAATCAATATATTGTGTATTTGTGAGATTTATTATTTTACCCATCAAAAATGACAATAATTTTCACATTCTATGGTAAAGTTGCACAAAGAATTACAGAAAAATTACAGTTTCAGACGGAAAAATTACAGAGTTGTAACCTTTTATAGCGCTTTACGCGACAAATTTTTGTTGGTTTTGCTTAACAAATTTATTAATTTTTTGGTTGACTATTCGTTCAGAACCCTTTATAATCCTTATTGTGCCCAAAGGGTTACAAATTGTTACAAATGGCGGGCTTCACCAATCTTGGTTGGAATATAGGCCCAATAAAGGAGAATTACATGTTTAAGACCATCCGCAGTCATATCGGTTCGGCACGTCGCTTTATAAAAGCCAGTGTTGTGCTTATGGCAGCCACAGTGGTTGTTGCAACCTTCCCTGTACAGTTTGTTAAAGCAGTTTCAATTTATGATGGCGATCAGCATTTGGAGGTTTACACCTTCACTTCCGATACCGAGTCTATCCTTTCCTCTTCTAATATAAATGTATCGGATAAAGACAGCGTAGAGGTTGTTAATAACAGCGGCGCTTCTTCAAAAGATATTACCATCACAATCGACCGTGCATTTCCTATTAATGTTACTATAGGTGGCACCACCACTTCATACGAGGTTGCAGGCGGTACCGTAGCCGATGTTTTAAAAGAAGCTAACTTCACACTTGACCGTTACGATGAAGTTAACGTTGCTCTTGAAGCAGAGGTTTACGAGAATATGCACATCGTAGTTAAAGATGTTGATTATACCGTTAAAACCGAAGAAAAAACCTTAAAATTCGATACCGAAAGGGTTATCGATGCTGCTCTTAAGCCCGGCGAAACTCGTGTTGACCGCGAGGGCAAGAATGGCTCAAGCACCGTTACCACGTTCACTAAGATTGTTAACGGAGAGGTTGCCGAAACATCGGTTACCGAGGCCACAGTTAAGCCTGTAGCTAAAAAGATAAGCTACGGCGTAGAGCAGAGAAAGGCAAAATCCAAGAACTGGATGAGCGACCTTAAGCCCAAAAAGTCTATTATGTTAGATAAAAACGGCATTCCCGTTAAGTATTCCAAGAAGTTAACCGGCGTTGCATCGGCTTATTGCACCGGAACCACCTGTTCCACAGGTGTTAAGGTTAAGCAGGGCTACATCGCTGTTGACCCTAACATTATCCCCTACGGAACAGAAATGTATATCCGCACTCCCGACGGCAGCTATATTTACGGCTATGCCATCGCAGCAGATACCGGCGGCTTCACCTCTTGGGGCAATACTATTGCCGACCTTTATATGTATTCCTATTCCGACTGTGTTAAGTTTGGAAGAAGAAATATAGAAATTTATATTCTGTAATTAAAAAGCCTTGCAATTGCAAGGCTTTTTATTATTTATTCAATATCCTTCATAATCGATTTAACCACCTCTGTGGTGGTTTTATTTATTTTTTCATAATTCATAGCCGGAATATAGCACTTTTCAAGGGAATCGTGCAATTCCTTGGCCTCTTCCATAGTGTCGGCGGCAAGGTGAAGCATTTCTGTGGCGGCACGACGGTTAAATTTCAATCTGCCGCGGTCGGAATGCAAAGCAGCCATATCAATAAACCGCCTTGCGTGAATGGTTCTACGTTGGCTTTTAAAGGGGTGGAAGCGGTTAGAGGTTACAAATCCCAGCCGCAAGGTGGGAATAATCAGGTGTTCGTATTTTGGTTTTTCACTTAAGGGGCAAAGGCATGCGGTAACCTCGTGCCCCGCCGAGAGGGCATAATCTGCCAAGTCTTTTATAATAATAGATGAAACTGCGCCGAATTCGTCGGAAATCACGGTGACATCGTCGCATAGCTTATCTATGGTTTTGCTGTAGAAAATATGCCCTCTGGGTGTAACGGCGCTTAAGTATCTGTGCCAGACTTTGCCCGTAAGGCTGGTTTTCGGAATAGTTCTTTTGGCAAGCGACAGCGAGAAGCGATGGATTTTTTCAATATTGCAGCAGTTCCGTGCAAATTCGGCCGAATCGGCAATAATTCTTCCGGCGGCGGCAAGGTAACCCGAGGCACGCTTGTGGCAGGCGCTGCAGGAATTGGTAAGCTTTATAATTTCTTCGGATTTAGCTTTAAGAGCAGCGATATTCCAGCATTCCCCAAGGTTGATTATCTCTTCCACGGCGCCCGGATATTTAGGCTCTACCACGTGGGGCAAGGTTCCATCTAAAATGGTAACAGCCATATCGGGAAAAATCACCCCATCAAGGGAGGCTGGGTCGGAAGAGCAGGGACAGAGTATACATCGGGCGCCTTTTTTTATAAAATAATCTGCAACCCGCTTCATCAAGGTGGATTTGCCGGTGCCCGGCCCGCCCTTTATTATATATGTATGCCAATTTCCATCGTAGCGAAAGCTATCCTCAAAGCGTGAAACGAAGCCGCCGGGAGAATTTGCGCCTAAAAAGAACTTTGGCGCAGCGCTTAATTCACTTTTCATAGCGTTCAATCCTTTCTTTAATCTATATATATAATATGTAACGACAGTTTTTTTGTTAATGTTGTAAAAAGCTACGGAGTGTGGTAGAATAATTAAAACAGCCAAAACGGAGGATGCATTTTGAGAAAAAAGATTTACGAAATTATCGATTCCCCCAGCCACAGCCTGCCCCACAGAGTTTACAGCGGAATAATTATGGCGGCGGTTATTATAAGCCTTGTCCCTTTGGCATTTAAAGAGGATTATATGCTTTTTTACATAACCGATAAATTAACCGTATCGGTATTTATTATTGATTACATATTGAGAATATCCGTGGCTGACATAAAGCTGCACAAAAAGGGGATAAAGCCTTTTTTAATTTATCCCTTTAAGCCCTTGGCTGTAATAGACCTACTTTCAATTCTGCCCTCCTTCACCCCCGCACACTCAACCCTTAAGCTGTTAAAGGGTGTAAAATTCCTGAAGGCATTAAGGGCAATCCGCCTGTTCAGATTTATTCGCTATTCCAAAAGCGTGCGTATTATCCGCCATGTTTTCCGTAACCAGAAGCGACTGCTTATAACGGTTGCAGGCATTGCGGTGGTTTATATATTCGTTTCTGCCCTTATACTGTTTAATGTAGAGCCCGAAACCTTCCCTACATTTTTCGATGCCCTGTACTGCGCCACAGTAAGCCTTACTTCGGTGGGCTATGGCGACATTTACCCTGTGTCTGTGGTGGGCAGAATGTTCACAATGATTTCCTCGGTTTTAGGGCTTGGAATAATCGCCCTTCCCACAGGTATTATCACGGCGGGCTGCTTGCACGAAATAAACCGCCACAGAATTGAGGATTAATATGATAATTAACGGACTTCAAAAATTAACCCTTTTAGATTATCCCGGCCATACCGCCTGCACAATTTTTACGGCCGGCTGTAATTTCCGTTGCCCATTCTGCCATAACGCGGGGCTGGTTACAAAAATTGACAACAGCGATACCATTCCAACGGCAGAGGTTCTGTCCTTCCTTCGCAAGCGAGCAGGCCTGCTGGACGGTGTTTGTGTTACGGGGGGAGAACCGCTTTTACAGCCCGATATTGCCGAGTTTTTAGCCGAAATTAAGGCTATGGGGTATAAGGTGAAGCTGGATACCAACGGCAGCAATCCGCAGAAGCTCCGCAGCCTTTTAGAGCAGGGAATAGTGGATTACGTTGCAATGGATATAAAAAATTCCAAGGCCCGCTATGGCGAAACCGCAGGGGTGCAAATTGAGCTTGCCGATATAGATAAGAGCATAAACATAATAAAACAGACCGCCCCCGACTACGAATTTCGCACCACGATTGTAAATGGCCTGCACACAACACAAGATATAGTGGCCCTTGCGGAATGGATTTCCCCTGCGAAGAAATATTTTTTGCAGAATTTTGTAGATTCAGGCAATATTATAGGCTGCGGCCTTACCGCTCATAGCCTTGAAACCTTAGAAGAAATGAAAAATAAAGCGTCACAGTTTGTGCCTAATGCACAAATCAGGGGTATTTAACAACTATATTTTGTGCGCCAATCGACATTTAGACACTATATTTTGTAGAATTTTACAAAATATAGTGTTTTTTGTATTGACAAGATACAAGATATATTGTATAATTGTGAACGGTCACCACAAGATGTAGTGGGAAATTATTTAAAAAGGAGAGAAAATTATGTACAGTGTATTAAAGCGCGATGGCAAATTAGCGCCATTTACCCTTAGCAAAATCAGTACAGCAATCACCCAGGCTTTTGAAGCCTGTAACCGCCAATTTACCCCCGATATTATCGACTTCTTAACCCTTAAGGTTACAGCCGATTTCGAGCCCAAAATTGAAGACAATGCCATTTCGGTTGAGCATATTCAGGATAGTGCCGAATCGGTTCTTATTAAGGCCGGTTACGACGATGTTGCCAAGGCATACATCATCTACCGCCGCCAGAGAGAGAATATCCGTAATCTTAACGCCACAATGGTTGACTATAAGAAGATTGTAGACAACTATCTTAACATTAACGACTGGCGCGTTAAAGAGAACTCCACAGTTACCTATTCCGTAGGTGGTCTTATTCTTTCCAACTCCGGTGCGGTTACTGCAAACTACTGGCTTTCCGAGATTTACGACGATGAAATCGGCAATGCCCACAGAAATGCAGATATCCACATTCACGACCTTTCTATGCTTACCGGCTATTGCGCAGGTTGGTCTTTAAAACAGCTTATTCAAGAGGGTCTCGGCGGTGTTTCGGGCAAAATCACCCCTGCTCCTGCAAGCCACCTTGCCACCCTTTGTAACCAGATGGTTAACTTCCTTGGAATTATGCAGAACGAGTGGGCAGGCGCTCAGGCCTTCTCTTCATTCGATACCTACCTTGCACCCTTTGTAAAGGTAGATAACCTTTCTTACAACCAGGTTAAAAAATGCATCGAGTCCTTTATTTACGGTGTAAACACCCCCAGCCGTTGGGGTACACAGTCACCCTTTACCAACATCACTTTGGACTGGGTTGTTCCTCACGACCTTTCCGAGCTTAACTGTATTGTAGGCGGTAAAGAGGTAGACTTTAAGTATAAGGATTGCCAAAAAGAAATGGATATGGTTAACCGCGCCTTTATCGAGGTTATGATAGAGGGCGACGCCAACGGCCGCGGCTTCCAGTACCCCATTCCCACCTATTCCATCACCCGCGATTTCGACTGGTCTGAAACCGAGAACAACAAGCTTCTTTTTGAAATGACCTCTAAATACGGCACCCCCTACTTCTCTAACTACATCAACAGCGATATGGAGCCCAGCGACGTTAGAAGTATGTGCTGCAGACTTCGCCTTGACCTTCGCGAGCTTAGAAAGAAGTCCGGCGGCTTCTTCGGTAGCGGTGAATCCACCGGTTCTGTAGGTGTTGTTACCATCAATATGCCCAGAATTGCATACCTTGCTAAAGACGAGGCCGATTTCTACGCCCGCCTTGATAAAATGATGGACATTTCCGCCCGTTCCTTAAAGGTTAAGAGAGACGTTATCACAAAGCTTCTCGACGCAGGCCTTTACCCCTACACCAAGCGTTACCTTGGCACCTTTAACAACCACTTCTCTACCATCGGCCTTGTTGGTATGAACGAGGTTGGCCTTAACGCAAAATGGCTGAAGAAAGACCTTACCCATAAGGAAACTCAGGAATTCACCAAAGACGTGCTTAACCATATGCGCGAAAGACTTTCCGACTATCAGGTACAGTATGGCGACCTTTACAACTTAGAGGCCACACCTGCCGAGTCCACCGCCTTCCGCCTTGCAAAGCACGACCTTTCACACTATCCCGACATTATCACCGCAGGTAACGGCGAGGGCGACACTCCCTACTACACCAACTCTTCCCACCTGCCTGTTGGCTATACCGAAGATATCTTCACCGCTTTGGACGTTCAAGACGAATTACAGACCCTTTACACCTCGGGTACTGTGTTCCACGCATTCTTGGGTGAAAAGCTTCCCGATTGGAAGGCTGCCGCAAATCTTGTTCGCAAAATTGCAGAAAATTACAGACTTCCTTACTACACCCTTTCTCCCACCTACTCTGTTTGTAAAAACCACGGCTACATAGCCGGCGAGGTTTACACCTGCCCCGATTGTGGCGAAACCACCGAGGTTTACAGCCGTATTACAGGTTACTATCGCCCCGTTCAGAACTGGAACGATGGTAAAACTCAGGAGTATAAAGAGCGTAAGGTATACGATATCGAAAATTCCAAGCTTACCCACCAGGGTGTTCTGGAAACCGAAGAGGATTGCGGCTCCGGTGCAAACGGCCTTGCCGACGGCAACTATCTTTTCACCACCGCAACCTGCCCCAACTGTAAAATAGCTTGTGCTCAGCTTGATAAGGCAGGCGTTACCTATAGCAAGCTGCTTGCTAACGAAAATGCCGAGCTTGCCACCTCTTTAGGTGTTAAAACTGCACCGACCTTAGTGGTTGTTGCTAACGGCGAAATCGGCAAATACACCGGCGTTTCGGATATCAAAAAGCTTCTTAACGCATAAGAACAAACAAAAGGCTTCCCCAACGGGAAGCCTTTCCAGTAGCTAAAAGCCGCAAAAAGGAGAACAAAATATGTACGATATTATTATAATCGGCGGTGGCCCTGCAGGGCTTACAGCCGCACTTTATGCCCGCCGCGCCAATAAATCGGTGCTGGTTATAGAAAAGGGCAGCTTTGGCGGACAGATAACCTATTCCCCCAAGGTGGAAAATATCCCCGGCTTTTTGTCACTTTCGGGCAACGAGTTTGCCGAAAAGCTGGTTGAACAGGTTTTAGAGCAGGGCGCCGACGTGGAATGCACCGAGGTGCTGGGAATAGTAAACGGAGAGATTAAAACCGTTAAAACCGACGGCGGCGATTTCGAAGGTCGTGCCGTAATAATTGCCACAGGTGCCAAGCACAGAATGTTGGGGCTCCCCCGCGAAGAGGAATTTGTGGGCGAGGGTATTTCCTTCTGTGCCGTTTGCGACGGCGCATTTTACAGCGGCAAAACCGTTGCAGTAATCGGCGGAGGCAACTCTGCGCTTCAAGAGGCCTTGTTGCTTTCCGATTTAGCGGCTAAGGTTTACCTTGTGCAGAATCTCGACTACCTTACAGGCGAAGAAAAACTGCAGGAGCAGTTGAAGGCTAAAGAGAACGTTGAAATTATTCTTGGCACTGTTGTAGACAGCCTTGTGGGCGATAGCGAGCTTAGCGCCATTAAGGTAAAAAATGCCGCAGGCGAAATCCGTGAGCTTAAAATCGATGGTATGTTCGTTGCCATTGGCCTTATTCCCCAAAACGAGCCTTTTGGGGAGCTTGTAGACTTAAATAATTGGGGCTATGTAGATGCAGGTGAGGATTGCCTGACATCTACCGAGGGAATTTTCGTTGCAGGCGACTGTAGATCGAAAAAAATCCGCCAGGTGGCCACAGCCGCCGCCGACGGTGCCATAGCCGCCCTTGCCGCCTGCGATTTCTTAGATAAATAATATAAACCCCTGAAAGCTTATCCTTTCAGGGGTTGCTTTTTGCCGCTGTTTTCGGCGGACTTTACAATCACGCCGTTTGTTGTGGCGGTTATAACAATTCTTGCGCCAACATCTATGTTGAACATTTTTCTCATATCTTTTGGAATGACGATTCTGCCTAATTGATCTACAGTTCTTTCAACATTATAGCCTTTTACCATATTGATTTTCCTTTCAATTAAAAAAGTGCGCAACCGAAGCCACGCACCGAAAAATACATTGCTTCGATTGTTGCGACACAACCATTACGCTTTTCGTGAGTATGCGAAATGAGAAGCCTGTATTTTTACCGAAAGATAAAAATACACACTCTACGAAAAGCTATTAAGTTAGGTTATGTCGCAAATTTATGATATCATAAAGCTTTTGCTTTTTCAACCCTTTTGACAAAACTTGTCAGTTAATTACAAAATTCGACGCAATTGATCTGATGTGACATATTATACCAATTTTAAATTTAAAGAGAGCCGCCTTACTGAATTTAGTAAGACAGCTCTTTTTTACTGTTTTATTACTTATCTATCGGGGTAGGCAAGGCCCTTTGTTATTCCCAGCAGATAGTCGGCCGATACCTTAAAAAATTCGCAAAATGCAACAATGTCTTCTATGCCCGGCTCGTATTTTCCGCACTCGATATAAGATATTTTTCGCTGGGTCATATTAACCTGTTGCCCTAATTGGCTTTGGTTAATTTCCATACTTTCTCTAAGGTTTCTAATTTTTTCGCCTAAGCTCAAATTCATATTTATCACCAAAACCAATTTACCATAGACGGAAACTTTCTATTGACATTTAGACGTAAAACGTCTATAATAGACATAGTTAGTATGGTTAAATGGCAAATAAATATTAATATAAAGGAGTAATCTACAATGAAATTTTGCGGTAATTGCGGAAAAGTTTTAAAAGACAATGCGGCATTTTGCCCCGCCTGCGGCACAAAATTGGCACAAAGCACAGTAGCGGTTCAACCCACAACGATTGAGCCTGTGGCATATCAATATCCGGCCGTACCCCAACAGCCATCTGAGTCTTCTTCAAAAAAAGGTAAAAAAGGTATGTTAATCGCTCTAATTTCCTGCATTGCTGTAGCGGTTATCGCTGTAGTTGCATTGCTTGTGATTCTCGGCGGTAAAAATAGCAACAATGAGCAAGCTATCGCAGGTGGCGATTCGTATCAAGATGTTTTAAACTACCAATTAGATATGTATAACGGTAAATTCGATTATGATAATATAGAACTTATCGCACCTAAAGAGGCGTGGGAAAAAGTTGAACGGGAAGGAAAAAACAAAAAAGATATAGCAAATCTGTATCATAGTCAAATGGAAGCGGTGCGTGAAAGAATTAAGTATGTATGTGGCGATGATGTAGAAGCAACTGCACATAACATAACTACAACCGATTTCTCTGCAACTGAAAAAGAGAAGGTATACAATGCGTTTGAGCAAAAGTATGGTATATCAAGAAGTTCTGTAGAAGAAATATTAGAACTTCAGTTTGATTTACAATTGAAAGGCTCTAAAAACACTGATTATTCTGAAAATATGGGGATGTATGTAATAAAAATAAATGGTCGTTGGTGGAGCTTTAGTTTCCTAAACGATAATGTGAGCTTTATCATAGATGGGGATGGTATTCAGTAAATCTAACTAAAAATGCAATAACAAACATAAAAACTGCCACTTTCTGAAGTGGCAGTTTTTATGTTTGTTTAGGTTGTAATAATTATCTCTTTTTCATACAAAGGGCGTACATATACCAGGTGCAGTGGGGAATCCATTGCTCTGCCCAGCGCCAGTTGTCGTGAATGTCGGGGCGGGGCTCGGTTACAAATTCAATGCCCTCTTCGTCTTCAAGGCCGGAGGTGATGCCGTTGCAAACGCCGCCGGGAACCTGGAAGAAATCGAAACGGTTGCCAATGTAGAAATAGGTGATGTTGTTTCGTCCTCTGCCGTGAAGCAGGCAGCAATCGTAGGGGTTAAGGCCCAGAATCCAGTTAATCTGGTCGTCGGCAAATTTTTCTAAATCTTCCTTAAAGCCTTGGTCGGCGGTTAGGTAGGAAAGGGCGCGGGCGGCGGTAGCTAAAGAGCCTTGGCGGGCGGATTCACCCTGCCACCAGCCTGCGGATTCGCAGTTGTGGGGGTAGAAGAACTGGGTTCTGCGGTTGCCCTCAACATCTTGTATAAACTGACGTGCATAGCCGAAGGGGTTGTTAACCTCGCCGGTAATTTTCAACTGGTAACGCATTGTTTTTTCGCAAATTCCAAGCACCTTCGCCTTTTTCTCGGCCTCGGGCTCGATTTCAAAATAATTAAGCAGATTTACCACCGGCATACCTGCGTCGCAGGCGTGGAAGAAGGGGCGGTCGGTGGCATTGGCACTGAAGTAGCCCATAGTATCGTCTACCCCATAATAGCAATCCATAAGCTTTTCTGCCATATCGCGGGCACGCATAAGGTAGCCGTATTTCCTTGTGGTTTTGTAAATTTCAACATAGGCGTCAAGGGCACAGTAGTAGTCTACAATATTCCAGCCGTCACCGTTGTTGCAGATGTAATCGTTGTTTTCAACCAGATATTGCATAGCCTCTTTGGCGGCGGTGATGTATTCCTTGCTTGTGAATTCGCTGGGGTAGTTGTATCTTGCGGCGGCGGCAAGGGCGGCTACTGCATAGCCTGCACCGCTTCTGATTCCGCACTCGTAGTCGACGGGGCGAAGGTCGTTAAGGTCTATGTTGGCACGTCCACCATAGCGAAGGGTAACCTTTCTTAAATGTGCGCCCAATTTGTGGGCTTCCAGCACCGGCTGTAACGCGTCTTCACAGCAGATGGTCTGGAAAAATCCGCCACTGGGGGCGCGCATACGCATAACGAATTCTGCACCGTACATACCCTCTTCCAAAAGGCGGCGCTTTAGCTGGGTGTAATAGGGGTAGTCGGTTTGTTCAAGCAGGTCGTGCATTCTGAAAAATGCACAGGCCGAGAAGGGTACCTGCTGGGGATTAAAGTAAACGGTATCGTCGAGGTGGGAAAGATGCACGCCCGGGTCGCCTGTGGCATCGTGCCAGCCGCCGTGCATATCGTATTCGCCGTCGATAAGGCCGAAGCGGGGCTTTAAATTCCTGTCGGCAACCTTGTATTCACCTGTTCTGCGCATACTTTGGAAAAAGTAACCAACGGCGCTTATGGTATCGGTTTCAAGCAGATTTGGTGCTATGCGGAAGGGGTAGGAACGGTCTACAGTGCCGTTGTCGTTAGTAACCTCTATGTAATAGGTGCCCTTTTCTTTCAGCTCGTCGAAACGCAGGGTGTAGAAATAGCCCTTGTTCCATTTGGCAACCTCGCCAACCTCTAAAAGAGTGCCGCTGAAAACCTCTTGGCCTGCATCTTCAGTAAGAATGCTGAATTTAACAGGTGCAGAGTCTTCTCTTTTGCGGTAAACCGCGCTTTTTGTGTCGGCACTGTCGTAGCCGATGTGGTTTGTGTAAATTGATACCATAATAACCCCTCCAAAGAGTGTATTTTAACAGCCTTAGCGGCTGCTTTTATTTTTTGTAAATAAACATGTATAATACTGCTGCCGCCACACCTAAAAGGGCAGGGATAAGCAGTGTCCAATTTAATTTTATACTTTTGGGCAGCAATAAGCTTTCTAACAGGCTGCGTTTTTTGGTGGCCACGGGCTTTGTTTTTAAATTTTCGCCGCAGCCGTTGCAAAAATTCGCACCGTTGGGAAGCTGCTTTTGGCATTTTGGGCAAAGCATAATTTTACCCCCACATTTGAATGTTGTTCTGCAAAAATTTTACCATTAAGAAAATAAAATAGCAAGGGGTTTTTGCTTTGATTTTATATTTTTGTAAAAATTCTTAAATTTTAGCCAAAAAAGGGCAAAAAAAGAGAGGCCATAAGCCTCTCTTTTTTATGTAGCTTAAATTATTTCTTTAATGCTTTGTAAATTTTGAAGCCTGCAAAGCCGATAGCGGCAAGGTTAAGAATGATAAAGAGAATGCCGATGAAGGTGAAGCTACCTAAACCTTCGGTCTGTGAAAGTGCAACAAAAAGCCAGATTATAGCCCAAAGACCTGCAAAGCCCTGAACGCCTTCGGGAACAAACTTCTTGTCTTTAACAACAGGAATAAACTCGATAACTGCTGCTGCAAGGAAAAGAATAACGGCAAGAATGGTAACAAGAACTTTGCCGTCAGCCTTTAAGTAGTAAGCAAGTGAGAAACCTTGACTGAAACCAAACATAGAAATTTTGATAGTCTTCACAAACCAGAGGATAAGACTAAGCAGTGCTAATGCTGCAGGTACGATGTTGAAGATGTTGAAGGTGAGCTTGCCTAAGCCGGGTACTTCAACAGCCTTCTCAATGTTAAGAATGGGGTTTCCAGCGGGTGCTTCGGCAGCAGGCTGATTGATTGTTGTGCCGCAATTTCCACAGAAAGTTGCGTCGTCGGCAATTTGATTGCCACAGTTTGGACAGAACATAGTTATGAACTCCTTTTCAAAAAATTTTTTATATTCAATATTCCGAGGGTTAAATTCCACGAAATAATTGAGCCGCAGTAGTGGTTATTAATAATAATTGTAGTATATGGCCGCAAGCTTCCAAGAGCCGCCCTCTTTCAGCAAGCCAATGGTAACGTCTGATTCTGCAGTGTCACCGTTTGCTTCGGCTAAAAGCTTAGCATTTATGGTTGCCAAACCGTCGATATCATAGCTTAGCAATTCATTATACTCAGAGCTGACACCCATTTTTTCTTCCATTTCCTTTCGGCTTACTTCAACACAATCGCCGATTTCAAAGCTAAGGTTAAAGCTGTAGCCAACCTCGCTGGAAAAATAATCCATTAAATCGTCAATATCGTCTTCGTAAGCTTCGGCCAGATCGTCTTCGTCGTAATCGTTGTATTCAAGCTCGAAGTAAGCATTGCTTGTCATATCTGCCAGGGTGTCGCCCTCTTCGTTAAGCACAGCGGTAAGAACTTTTTTTGCAGTGCCTTTTGCACCGCCGCTACCACCTAATAAAAAGGATACCACAAGGAAGGATATAACCGCCGCCACAAGACCTGCAATTATGCCAACAAGAATATTCTTTTTGTTAGCCGGCTTTTTTGCTTTCTGCGGTTTAACCGATGCTCCAACAGGTGCAGGTTGAGGGGGTGTGAACACCTGTGTTTTTTCTATTGGTTGCTGGGGTATGGGTGTAGCAGGGGGCTTTATTGGTTCTTCTTTTGGTGCTTGTGGGGTAATAGCCGTGCCACAGCTGGGGCAGAATGCTGCATTATCTTGCAGTTGTGTGCCGCAGTTTCCACAAAACTTTGCCATAATATCACTTACTTTCCGGATTTAATTAAAGTTTAGTTCCGCATTCAACACAGAACGCGCCGCCTTCGGGGGCTTCGGCACCACAGCCGGGGCACTTTCTGATTGTGGGGGCAGGGGCGGCAACAGGAGCACCGCAATATGTACAGAATCTTAAACCTTCTTCTAAAGGCTGGCCGCAGTTGGCACATTTATTGATTTCGATTGCCTCGGGAGCTTCTGTTACAGGAGCTTCTTCGATAATGGGAGTTTCTTCAATAACGGGGATTTTTACAACTGCGGGAGCTTCTTCTACAACGGGAGCCTCTGCAGGAACAGGAGTGCCGCAGCCTGTGCAGAAACGAACACCCTCTTCTAAAGGCTGGCCGCAGTTTGCGCAGCAGGGAACAGCAACCTCGGGTTCGGCAATGGGAGCTTCTTCTACTGCAGGTGCCTGCTCGATAGGCTTGCCGCAACCGGTGCAGAATTTAACGCCGGGTTGCAGGGGCTTGCCACAGCCGGTGCAGAAAGCACCGCCGGCCGCTGCCGGTGCAGCAGGTTTCTGTATAGGAGCACCGCAGGTATTACAGAAAGAACTGCCTACTGTAACCTCTGCGCCGCATTTTTCACAACGTACAATACCCTTTACAGTTTCAATTTGTTTACGGATATTTTCAATGTTATTCTGAATGTTTTTAATTGTGTTTATAAATCCGGCAAGCTCGGGCTGGGGGTTTTCTGAATTAAGTTCAAAATATTTGTTGCCCAATTGAGCGAAGCAAATTTCAATTTTCTTTTCTTCGTCTTTAATTAAGCCGTTTAAACGAGAAACCTCGTACATTTCTTTGGTTTTATCCATAAAAGCCATTTAAATTTCCTCCCTATAATAAACATCAGTAATATGATATTCATTTATCCTTTTAAAGTATACCATATTATGTAGCGTTATACAAGAAAAAAGTAATAAAAACCAAAAAAATGTTGCATAAAAATACGGTGCGGAATTTCCGCACCGTATACTGATGTTTTTACAATGTGTTAAGGGTAGCTAAAACGTAATCGCCGAATTCGTGACAGGTAGCCCCCGATTTATCACCGGTTACAACCACTTTTTTCTCGGTTTCGGTGCAAATTTCCATAGCCGCCTTCAGCTTGTCGGCCTTTTCGGTAAGGCTTATGTGGCGAAGCATCATTTCGGCCGCCTTAAATATGCTTGAAGGGTTGGCATAATCTCCAAGACCCTCTTCAATCATACGGGGTGCGGTGCCGTGAATGGCTTCGAACATAGCATAGCGGTCGCCTATATTTGCACTACCTGCAGTACCTACGCCGCCCTGAATCTGTGCCGCTTCATCGGTGATAATGTCGCCGTAAAGGTTGGGCAGCACAAACACCTGGAAATTTTGGCGGATTGCAGGGTTAACAAGGTTGGCGGTCATAATATCAATATACCAATCCTCGGCGGTGATTCCCTTGTATTCCTCTGCCACCTCGTGGGCGATTGCCGAGAATTTACCGTCGGTTTTCTTCATTATGTTTGCTTTGGTTACTATGGCCACGTTGGTTTTGCCGTTGTTTTTGGCATACTCAAAAGCGGCGCGACAGATTCTGCGTGTGCCGGCATCGGTGGTAACCTTAAAATCCATAGCCAGCTTTTCGGGAAGCTCGATTCCGCGGCTGCCAAGCACGTATTCACCCTCGGTGTTTTCTCTGTAGAAAATCCAATCAATTCCCTCTTCGGGAACACACACGGGGCGCACGTTGGCATAAAGGTCAAGCTCGCGGCGAAGGGCCACGTTGGCACTTTCCATACTGCCGCCCTTTGGGGTGGTGGTGGGGCCTTTTAAGAATACGTCACATTCCTTAATTTGTTTAAGGGTTTCGGGGGGAACGGCAACGCCTAATTCAAGGCGGTTTTCTATGGTAAGGCCTTCAATTTCGCGGATTTCTATTCTGCCCGAGTCAATCTCCTCTGCCAGCAATTCGCGAAGCAGACGCTCGGCCTCGTGAACAATTATGGGGCCGATACCGTCGCCGCCGCAAACACCCACCACTATTTTATCCATAGATTTGAAATCTTTTGGGGTTGCGCCCTTTTCCATTTCGTTCTGACGCTCCAACTGCTCGCGCAGAAGTGTTTCGAACTGTGCAACTGCACTTTCAATATATTTTTCCACCGTTAGTTATTCTCCTTTGTGTAAGCAAGCAGACTGCCTGCCTTTAAAATTCCCTTCTGCCTTTCGGTAAAGCTGCAGCAAAGCGGGTAGCTTTCCTTTTTGGTTTCGTTAATAAGGGTCATTTCGCCGCTTTCCATACCCTCGAAAACATTCTTAATGGTAAGCTTATCGCCCTCTGACAGCTTATCGTAATCTTCGGGGTTTTTGAAGGTTAAGGGCATAATGCCTGAATTTATAAGGTTGGCAATGTGAATACGTGCAAAGCTTTTGGTAATAACCGCACGCACGCCTAAATACATAGGTACAAGCGCCGCATGCTCGCGGGAGGAGCCCTGACCGTAGTTAGAGCCGCCCACAATTATGCTTTTGCCCGCCGCCTTTGCCCTTTCGGGGAAGGTTTCGTCGCAAACCGCGAAGCAGTACTGCGAAAGGTGGGGAATGTTGGAACGATAGGGCAGAATTTTTGCCCCTGCAGGCATAATATGGTCGGAGGTGATGTTGTCGCCAACCTTAAGCACCAGCTCTGCCGACAGCTCGTTTTCCTGAGGTACGGCGTCGGGGAATTTCTTAATGTTGGGTCCGCGGAGAATTTCTAAAGCCTTGGCCTCTTCCACCGTGGCTGGGGGAATAATAGCGCTGTCGTCTATCTTAAAGGCATTGGGCAGGGTAACCTCGGGCATTTTGCCAAGGGTTGTGGGGTCGGTAATTTCGCCCGTCAAAGCGGCTGCTGCCGCAGTTTCGGGGGAAACCAGGTAAACCTGACCGTCGGCAGTACCGCTTCGGCCTAAGAAGTTACGGTTGAAGGTGCGTAGACTTACGCCGCCGGAATTGGGCGAGAAGCCCATACCGATACAGGGGCCGCAGGCACATTCTAAAACTCTGGCGCCGCTGGCAATAATGTCGCTTAAAGCACCGCAGTCGGCCAGCATTGAGAACACCTGCTTTGAACCGGGAGAAATGGAAAGGCTAACGCTTTCCTTAATGGTTTTGCCCTTTAAAATCGCGGCAACCTTAAGCATATCCAAAAGGGAAGAGTTGGTGCAGGAGCCAATGCAAACCTGGTCTACCTTTGTTCCCTTAAGGCTTTCCACCGTAACCACGTTGTCGGGGCTGTGGGGGCAGGCAATAAGGGGCTTTAATTCGGAAAGATTAATGTCTATAATCTTGTCGTACCGGGCGTCGGGGTCGCTGTGAAGCTCTAGGTAATCTTCACCTCTGCCCTCTTTTATAAGGAATTCGCGGGTGATTTCGTCGGAAGGGAATATAGAGGTGGTGGCACCAAGCTCGGTGCCCATATTGGTAATGGTGGCACGCTCGGGAACAGAAAGGGTTTTAACACCCTCGCCGCCCCATTCAATTATGGCACCCACGCCGCCCTTAACCGACAGTAAACGCAGAATTTCAAGGCTTACGTCTTTAGCGGTTACAAAGTCACGCAGCTTGCCGGTAAGATTTACTTTATACATTTTGGGCATTGTTATGTAGTAAGCGCCGCCGCCCATTGCAACTGCAACGTCAAGGCCGCCTGCACCAAAGGCCAGCATACCAATGCCGCCGCCTGTGGGGGTGTGGCTGTCGGAGCCTATAAGGGTTCTGCCGGGAATACCGAAACGCTCTAAATGTACCTGGTGGCAAATGCCGTTGCCCGGGCGGGAAAAATATATGCCGTGCTTTTTGGCTATAGACTGAATAAAGCGGTGGTCGTCGGCATTTTCAAAGCCCGATTGCAGGGTGTTGTGGTCGATATACGCAACGCTGCGTTGGGTTTTAACCCGATCGATACCCATGGTTTCAAACTCTAAATATGCCATAGTGCCTGTTGCATCTTGGGTTAAGGTTTGGTCGATACGCAGGGCAATTTCGCTGCCCACAGTCATATCGCCGCTGATTAAATGATCCTTTATGATTTTTTGTGCTATTGTAAGACCCATTATCAATTACTCCTCTGTTTTTGCTACAAGTCGAGCTTTTGCATTTTTTATGTGTTTTATGGTTACTTCCTCGGCTACCTTCTCGTTGCCGGAGGCAATTGCTTCAAAAATTTCGCGGTGTTCCTTTAAAGAAAGCAGGGCACCCGAATGGCTGGAAACAGCCACCCTTCTGTATTTGTGGGTTTTGCGGTGAAGCTGAAACAGAATGTCATAAAAAATATTACTGCCGCTGAATTTATATAAAAGCTCGTGGAAGCGGCTGTCCATTAAACGGATATTGTCTACATTTTCTTTAGAAATATAGAATTCCTGCATTTCCACAACCTCGCGAAGCTCTGAAAGCTGCTCGTCGGTGATGTTTTTTGCCGTCATAGCGGCGCAGGTGCCTTCAATATGAAGGCGGATTTTAAAAATATCCTCAAGGTCTTCGGGGGAAATGCCAAGAACTCGACTGCCCTTAGAAACATCTTCAATAATTCTTTCCTGACTAAGCCTGCGCAGGGCTTCGCGAATGGGGGTGCGGCTGACCCCCAGCTCTTCGCTGAGCTTTAATTCGGTAAGAATCTCGCCGCGGCTGTATTTGCCGCTTAAAATATCCTGCTCTAATTTTTCGAAAATTTGGTCGGCCAGGGATATGCTTCTGTGTTTATGTTCCATAAAAACTTCTCCTTATAATCTTCTGAGCTTGCCGCCCGACAATTTCTCGATTTCCGCCTCGATTTCGTGGGTGGAAAGGGTGGTTTGTCTGCCGTCGGCATACTCGCCGTCGATCCATTCTTTAACCTTTTGCACCAATTCGTCGCGTTTGCCCACGGCGTTTTCGCCTGTGAGTCCGTAGTTGCCGTTAATCCAATAGGCAATACCTGCAAGGCCGGAGTTCTGACCCAGCATAACCGAGGTGGGGCGGTTGAGAAGACGCTTGGTGTTGAAAATGTTGTAAATTTCCTCGTCCTTAAGCAGTCCGTCGGCGTGAATGCCTGCACGGGTAACGTTAAAGCTGTTGCCCACAAAGGGGGTCATAGGTGGAATATCGTAGCCGATTTCTTTTTTATAGTATTCTGCAATTTCGGTAATAACGGTGGGGTCCATACCGTCCATCGAGCCGCGGAGTGAGGCATATTCAAACACCATTGCCTCCAGCGGCACGTTACCTGTACGCTCGCCGATGCCAAGCAACGAGCAGTTTACACTTGAAGCGCCGTAAAGCCAGGCTGTAGAGGCATTGGCAACCGCCTTGTAAAAATCGTTATGGCCGTGCCATTCAAGCATTTCGCTGGGCACGTCGGAATAGTGCTGAAGTCCGTAAATTATGCCGGGCACGCTTCGGGGAAGTGCAACCTCGGAATAGGGAACGCCATAGCCCATAGTGTCGCAAGCGCGGATTTTAACCGGGATTTTAGCGTCACGCGACATCTTCATAAGCTCGTTAACAAAGGGCACAACAAAACCGTAGAAGTCGGCTCTTGTAATATCCTCAAGGTGGCAGCGGGGCATAACTCCTGCCTCAAAGGCCTCGCCAACGGCGGCAAGGTAGTGATCCATTGCCTGCTTACGGCTCATTTTAAGCTTTTTAAAAATGTGGTAATCGCTGCAGGAAACAAGAATACCCGTTTCGCGAATGCCAAGGTCGCGCACCAGCTTAAAATCCTCTTTACTGGCGCGAATCCAGGTGGTGATTTCGGGGAATTTAAGCCCCAAAGCCTGACATTTTTCAATGGCCTCGCGGTCTTTTTGGCTGTAAACAAAAAATTCGGTCTGGCGTATAATTCCAAAGGGGCCGCCCAATTTCGACATCAATTTGTAAAGCTCTACAATCTGCTCTACGGTGTAGGGCTCGCGGGATTGCTGACCGTCGCGAAGGGAAGTGTCGGTAATCCAGATTTCCTGTGGCATACCCATTGGCACACGGCGGTGGTTGAAGGCAACCTTCGGCACGTCTTCGTAATTATAAATGTCTCTGTAAAGATTGGGGTCGGCAATATCCTGCAGGGAATATTTATAGTCCTTTTCCTCTAAAAGATTGGTTTTGGGTGATATTTCTACCATCTTAAAAACCTCCTTAATGTAATTTTATTTATAGTTTTAGGAAAATATCTCCATTGAATATGTGTATATTTGTATACAATTATACCTTAATACAGGTATAATGTCAAGTTTCAAGGCGTACAAATTGTTGAATTGCGCCGATTGGTTTTTGTGGAATATAACAAAAACAGCCTCCCTAAAAAGGGAGGCAAAGAGTTTTCATAATAATAGTGACTTCAGAAATAGAAAGCCGCGTAAATTTATAATTATTTCTTTTTCGAGAACTCTTTCATAAGTCCGTTAAGTATTTCTTGCTGCCGCGACGTAAGCCCATCTGCAGAATTTCTTGTATCTTTAAATTCAAAAACTAAGGTGTTTACAAGCGCTTTTTGCTGTTCGGTAAGCCCCTCTACAGAAACCATTTCGTTTTTATCAATGCCAACAAGGTAATCTAACGAAACGTTGAATATAACAGCAAATTGCGTGAGTATAGGCAGAGGTGGAATTTTAATATTATTTTCGTAACTGCTAATAACGGATTTGCTACGCTCTACGCGATTTCCAAGCTGGGATTGAGACATTTTGTGCTTTTCGCGTAACTCTCTTATTCTCATACCAAAATCAAACAAACTAATCACCGCCAGTTTTCTTTTGGTAATATTTTACCCCACTTGCGTTTTGTATTCGAAAACTGTATAATATATGTGTTCTACAAACGAAAACTTTTGTGCAAGGAGTGTGTTTGTTTTGGAGAATAGATCCTGCTGTGGCTTTGGTCACAGAGATGTTTTGGAAAATATCGAGCAGTCTTTAACAGAAAAGATTAAGGTTTTGATAGATAACGAGAAGGTAAGTGTTTTTTATGTTGGTGACAACGGCGAATTTGATAAATTGTTTTCAAGTGCAGTACGCCGCCTGAAAATTACGCGGCAACATATAAAACTATATTTAGTTAAGCCATATTTCTCTAACACTTTAAATAAAAACAAATCACATTATGAAAGGCTTTACGACGATGTTATAATACCTCAGGAATTAATGGGCTGTCATTTTAAATCGGCAATAACCAAACGCAATATGTGGATGATAAATAGCAGCAACTTCGTTTTAGGTTATATAAAGCGAGACTTCGGTGGCGCGTATAATGCAATAGAGTATGCAAAAAAATGCGGAAAAATGGTTATAGATATATAAAAAACGGCTTTCGAAGAAAGCCGTTTTTGCTTATTCGCCTATATATGTAAAGCGGTTAACAAGCTCGTAGTTATGCACAACACACTCGTTCCACATAGCGGCGGGGCGGGTCCAGATTTGGCCGTCGCCGTAAAGGGCGCGGTATACCACCAGCGTTTCGTCGGTTTCGCTGTGGCGGGCAAGGCCTATAACCTCGTATTCGCCGCCCTTGTAGTGGCGGTATTTGCCAATTTTAATTTCGTTGCCGTTTTCGGGAAATCCGCTTCGAATCTCGTATTCCCTTTCGCCAAAGGGTGGCTCGTAGGGGTGGGTACGTGCCTGGCGGAATTTAATGCTCTTCTGTGTTGTAAGGTTGTTGTAAAGCGCCATAACCGAATGGGGCGGGCAGACGTAGTCGCCAAGGCCTGCAAGAATCTTTACGGGGCATTTTACCCGGGTTGCCTGGGCGGCGGTGTCGAAATACCTAAGCCCCTGTTGGAATTTTGGTCTCCAGCCGGCAAGGTAGCCCTTGGTTTCGGCGGCAATGTTGCAGAACCAGGGAATGCTAAGGTCTAAATACGTAACCCCTTCGGAATGGGCCGCCAAGGTGGTTGCCTGCAATGCGCCCTGGCTTCCGCCGGCGGCAATAATATGCTGTCCGTCCCATTGGGGCAGAGTTTTTGCGGCCTTTAAGGCGCAAAGGTTACGCACCATCATATTTTTCCAATAGCAGGTATTGGGGTCTTTATTTTCCTCGTCGTTAAAGCCGTAGTTCAGCAGATGTTTATTTTTGTTCCAGGTTTCGGCGCGGGTAATTTCATCTTGATTATCAATTCCGTGGGCATTCATAACCAGGTAAATTGTGTTGGGCTGAAAGCTTGGTGCCGCACCTGCCACACCGTAGCCCATAAAGGCCATTCGTATCTGGCAGCTTCCTGCGGCGGCGTTTTTGGGAATAGACAGGCAACCTGAAGCCACAGTATCGTAAGGGGTAGAAATTCTTACGTTGTAGCAATCGTATCCCTCGGGAGTGGGCTTGGCGTAAGGAGTTTTGCGCAGAAATTCAACCCGGTGATCTGCTATATCCTTTTCAATTTTGCCCCAAAATTCGTCGAAATCTTCGGGGATTTCGTCGGCATAGGGGATTTTTTCCACATCTGCACCTGCACCTGCGTCAAGGGGGTCGAAGCCGGGCATTAAGGCGGTATCTTCAGTCATAGCGTCGATATGCAGCCTTACAAAGCCGGGGCGGGAAAGGGTGGTTTCCAACCTTAATGGCTCGGAAGGAGAGGTGGAGGAATAGCCCCACTCATTTTTGCCATCGTCGGTGGTAAGCTGCCATTTAAGGCAGGACTGTGTAACCCTTGAAAGTTTATCCATAGCATAAACCGTGAACTCAATTTTTTCGCCCACCTTATAAGAAAGGGCAGGCTTGTTAAGATTTACTTTGAAATATTTGTTCATAAAAACACCTCTTTTTGGTAATTATACCATCTTAATAAGTCGTTTTCAATAAATATTTTATTTTTCCAAAAAGGTGTAACAGACCGCGAAAAAGTGTATTTTTTCTTAATTTATATTGACAGCGCATTTGTGGAATGCTACCATTTTTACAGAATACTTGTGTTGGAGGTAGTTTTATGGACCCTTTCTTTAACAGAAAAGAACAAAACAAGGTGGATTTCCACGGCGAAGATATGTTTTTAATGCACCGTGACGAGTATATGGGGGAAGAGATAACCATACTCGAAAGCTTTGGCAAGGCTACGGGTAAGGTGGCGGTTATTATTGGCCACACTGAAAAGGTGTACGAGAAATACACCATAGCTCCAAGACCTACCGGTTCCTGGACTGCCGAAAAACGCAGGGAGGTATTTGAACACGGAGAGGATATTCTGGCAAAAGAGGCCCAGGGCAAAAGCTTCGACGAAATATACAAAATGCTGCCCCACGATTACGAAATGTGCTATATCCCCCTGGGCCACCCCGTATCTGAAACCCACCCAACGGTAGATTTCAGCGGCAACATCACCCGCCAAAGGGATTGGTTCAACAAATGGTACACCGAAGACCCCGAGCTGGATATTGCCTATAAGCCCTCGCTGCTTTACGGTGAATTGGGTGCCGTAAAGCCCTATCAGAACTTCCTTGATGGGCTTTACCCCATATTATATAATGTACACGAAACCGAATCGATGGTTTTAGAGGGTTGTTACTTTTTAGAAACAGGCGATATTAAAAACAGCAATTGTGTTTATGTTCGCAACGTGGTTTTTGATAAAATAGAAAAGAAGATTATAAACCAGCGCCATATGCGAATTCCCCAAAGGGTGATTATGGATTGCGTAAACAACGACAGCTATCTGCCGGCGGAAATTTTTCACGATGCCTTTCTTAACGTGGTGGATTATTTCGAGGAATTTCGCCGACGTAACGCCAAGGTTACCCTGCCCGAAAAGAAGCTGGAAAACAGCCATATAGGTACGCTTTTTACCCTTGAGGGTTTGCTTTCGGGTGAACGCACCCGCTACGGCCACCGCAACTACGGAACCTTTAATCACGACTTTTTCCCGCCTAATATTATAGCCTCAATTATAACCTATTCCATAAACGGTCAGTCCACCAAGGCGGCAAGGCTTGTGGAATACTTTTTAAGCTATGCTATTGACCGCCGCGGCAGAATACTTTACCGCCAGGGTTATTGGCAGACCTACGGTTTTTCGGCAAGTGAAATTGGCCAGATACTATGGGCAATCAACCGATTTGAAAGGGTTATGGAACCAAAGGGCTTTATTAAGCACTATATGCACAAAATTACCGCTATGGGTAACTTTTTGCGCTGGAAGGTGGTAGAGCCGGAAGAGCTTCCCGGCATTTCGGTTATCCGCACTTGTGCCGAGGCCGACACCAACGAAAGGGTTCACGATTATCTGCAAAATACCCTGTGGGGTATTCGAGGCCTTGAGGCCGTTGCGGCCCTTTCCAAAAAATACGGCGGCGATGCCGAGCCTTGTTGTGCCATGGCAGAAAAGCTTAGGGAAAGCGTAAAGGAAATTTGTCGCCGAACCAAGGTAGAGTCGAAATTCGGCCCCTTAGTGCCCTTCCGCCTTGATTACACCGCCATTCCGCTTAACTTCTCTAATTGTAAGCTTTCCACCGCCTATCCCGTAACCCCCGAGGAGTACGAGGCCTACCGTAAGGGGGGCAGTGACAACGTACGCAGAGATAATGGCGAAAGGTTAGAGCAGGATCCGTCGGAAAACACATACGCAAACTACCGCTACTATCCCGAAATCCTTTCTTCCTGTATTTTAAACCCCGAGTATGAAAGAAGTATGCTTAATATGCGCGAGGCTTTGGGGGGCGAGCTTATGGGTATGACCCGCTTCGGCCACGGCACCGACGATTGGCCTGCCTATAATATGGCCCTTAATTTCCTTGAAAGGGGCGAGCATAAAAAATTCCGCAACCTTCTTTTTGCTCACGCCGCCCACCACGGACTTATAGATTTCCATATTTATTACGAGCAGGTGGCTATGAACTCCCGCGAGAATTGTTTTATAATACGCGATTCCTGTATACCCTCTATAGTGCTTAATAACCTTATGATAAATATGATGTTCGCTTATGAATCGATGAACGGCGGCGGAATTTATCTGCTTCGCGGAATACCTGCCGATTGGGTTGGTAAAAAAAGCTTTGCCTGTGAGGGCGTGTGTGCAGGCAGCGGCAGCTTCACAATCGATGCAACCCCCGATACCATCAAGGTGAAATCCACAGACTGCCACGAGGCAATATTGTTCCTTAACGGCTATACGGAAGATAGGCTGAATTCCCTTTCCGCAAAAAATAATATTGCATTAAGGCAGGGCGGCTTGCTGGTTAAAAACCTGCAAAGCGGCATAGAAATTAAGCTATAAAAATATTCATTGCTACTAAAAAGCACTCTCCGAAGAGAGTGCTTTTTGCATGCGATTAATTATTTAATCTTAAGCTTTTTGTAGCTGCAGTAAGAGCCATAGTACTTCTTGCCCTTAACGGTTTTGTATGCACGAACCTTTAAGTAATAAGTCTTCTTGGATTTCAGACTCTTAATGGTCTTCTTGTAGGTCTTATAAGAGGAAATCTTAACAGTCTGCTTGCCCTTTGTAAACTTAGAGTTGGTTGCGTATACAATCTCGTAGCCGCTTACCTTAGTATCCTTTTTGAAGCTAACAGTTAACTGCTTTTTCTTAGAGGATTTAAGCTTAAGGCTGGATACCTTCTTAGGATTAATCTTAAAGGTAAGGCTCTTTGTACCGGAGTAGTTGCCCTTGAAGGTAAGCTTTGCGGTAGCAGTGCCGATGTTCTTATTATTGGTGTACTTAACGGTGTAGTACTTGGTTGAAATCTTATTACCCTTAGAATCCTTAATGGTTACAGTTGGTTTCTTGGATTTTCCGCTATAACTATAGCTGGTGGTGGAAAGCTTGAAGCTCTTAATCTTATAAATTGTAGAGCTGCTGGAGGTTTTGCCGCAACGGGTACACTTTGTAACAATCTTACCGTTGGCCTTGGTGGTAGCCTTGGTAACGGTGGTTTTGTAAGAGTGACCTAAAGCCTTGCCTGTGGTAGCCTTACAAACCTTACAGGTTTTGGGTGCGGTACAGGTGGCAGCAGCGTAGCTGTGGCTGACTTTGGGAACTGCCTGACCTTTAACGGCAATCTCGCCACACAGTCCGCAAACTTCGTCGCCGGAATAACCCATTTTGCTACAGGTAGGAATAACAGTGTTCTCTATATAATACCCCGTACCTACGTGGGTGCATTTTGCGGTGTTTATGGTAGCGTACAGCTTACCTGCAACGGTGCCGTCAGCTCTATAGCCTGTGTAAAGAATCACAGATTTTTGCCCACCATTTACAAAGGCTGTGTGGGGAAGGTCAGGGAATTCAGCTATACCGTTTGTTACGGTAGCAATAACGCCTTTTCCACCGTTCAGCTCACGCTTAATGGTGGTGATTTCGCTGTCGGTTACTTTAATTTGATTTTTAAGTGTGTCGGGAGTTTGCAGCAAATATTTTGCCGCGGCTTTAGAATTATCTTTAATAAGCATACTGCCCGAAACAGTGGAGAGATTTGCCTGCATTAAGCTTGAATCGGCATAAGCCTCTATGGTAGAGTAGGGGGTAACACCATCGGAACTGGTCTGAGCCGCCATAGAACGGATTAGGCTTTCCTCAGTAGCGAATTGAGTGTCCAACCATTCCAGACGGTTTTTCATCCACTCCTTCATTAACTGATAATCGTGCTCGTAGCCCTTTCTCCAACGCCATAGCTTTGTGTTTTGGGCACCCGACGCGGCTAATTTTTCGTGGCTTTGTTCCATATAACCGCCGTCGGCAATGAGCTGCTGGAACTCGTCGCGATACTGCCAATAAATTTCGTGAGCATAGCTTAAAAATACCGGGTCTGATACAGCCTCTTTAAACCACAGGTTCATACAAGCGCTTCTTTTATAGAACCAGGTTTGCCATTGGTCGTAGCGGTCGGAGGTACCATAGCCTGCGGCGGTGATATCCATATCCCAAACAGGGCCAAAGTAAAGCTTTGTGCCTATATCCATATACATAAAGTTACTGTTGTAGCCCGCGTCCCAGTTGAAGAACAGCTCGTTTACCATCCACCATTTTACCATACTGTCAAGGTCGCAAAGGTCGGTATAGCGCATCTGCACGCCTTTATATGTGGTGGTAAAATCTTTGGAAATGCAGGCATCCTCAACCGCTTGCATATAGGTTTTCACGAAGTTAAGCATTTCGGGGTTGGTAATGCAGAACTCGGGATTTTTAATGTTAATATTAAGCCCCGATATAGTTTGAACGCTGGAAACCTCGTCGCGGTGGGTATCCATCTCTAAAAGATAGCCGCCGTTGATGTCGGGAATTTCGTCGGTGTAGTAATCCGAAACTTTGTAAGTATTACCCTCGAAAGTAACCTCACCGCTGGTAATCCAGCCCATATTTTCGTTCATATAATCGGCAAAATCGCCATCGTCGGAAATTTTATCGGAATTGGCATCGTAAATTGCTTCGGCAACGTCTTCGGCGGTACCCTCCCAATCGTAAATATCCACACGGGTGTCGTCTACCCTAATATGCTCGCAAAGCAGGTAAACACCGTGGTAATTTCCGTTAAGATAAACGTCTACCCAAACAGACGAGGCATAGTTAAGCCCCATTATGCCCGATAGATCGTAGCTCATTTTATTTCTTAAAAAGTTTTCGTCCCAATAGCAGGCAATAAGGGTCCAGTGTTTGTTTTTACCCATTCCGCAAAGATTGGTTTTCTTATCCAACTTCAGTTTGTAGGATTTTTTTGGGAATCCCCAGGAGGTGTTGCCGCGACCACGGATTTCGGTAATACCGTCGTACTGCACCTCGTTATCGAATTCTTCGTCGCCCTGAACCTTGAATTCGGCGTCGATATAATCCTCTTTGCTGGTAACGTCCTCGCCGGTTTCGGTTTTGATAGAAACGGTGGTAAGGGGGCTTAAATATCTCTCTTTAGAGGTTATAACAATGTCTTCATCGTCTAAAACGGTAACCTTCAGAGTTTTTCCCAGATCTTCGGGGCGGATTGTGTAGCTGTCGGTAACGTCGCTAAGCACTTCGCCGGAAAGCTCCCATTTCAAGTGGCACTTATCTATATCGGTGCCTGTAAGAGTTGGGGTTATTGTATCTCCTTCGTGGTAAACATCGCTATCAAAGCTCATTTCAACGTCGGGATAATCCTCGTGGGTAAGCACAGGGTCACCAAATATTACGTGACAGTGGGAACTGTCGCCTGCGGTATTAAGAACGCTGATTATAATGTTACTGCCTGCTTTTGCCCTAACCTTGAAGGGGTAGCCTGTTTTTACCTTCATATCGCCGGAATTATACACAGGCTCGCTGTTAACAGTTATGGCAACATAGCAAGCTTCTTTATAATAAACCGCGCTACCTGCATCAGGTCCAGGCACGTGGTAACAAACACCTGCCACTCCGCTTATGGTGTTGCAGCCCTCGGGCATAGTGAAGCTAAGGTTGTGGGCTGTCTCACCGCCTGATGCGTGGTAACGGAATCCCTTAGTGTAATCGGTATATCCTGTGTCGGTGCCGTCGCCAATACGTACAACACCTTCGGGAGTAGCACCCTTATCTACAGCACTCTGGCATTGATAGGCGGTGTAGTTTTCCGGGCTTGAAATTTCCACCACACCTTCGGAAATTAAATCTACCAGATACTTTTCCGAGGAAAGTGCACTAACGTTTAACCCTGAAAACAGCGAAGTCAACAAGGTTAAACTAAGTAAAATTGCCAAGAATCTTTTCATATATTCTACCTCCTGGATTGAATAGAATTTTACTATAATTTTATTATACTAAAAAACTTCTGCTAAAGATATCAACTTTTTACACAAAAATTAATGCCTCGTTTTGGTAAAATGAACATAAATTAGGCTTAACTTTGCAAAACAAAAGAGGCCTTGCTTGTGGCAGAGGCCCTTTCGTTATTTAGGTTTTCTTTTGTTCTGTGCTAAAGATATACAACCCTATTTAATCTTAAGCTTTTTGTAGCTGCAGTAAGAGCCGTAGTACTTCTTGCCCTTAACGGTTTTGTATGCACGAACCTTTACGTAATAAGTTTTCTTGGATTTCAGACTCTTAATGGTCTTCTTATAGGTCTTGTAAGACTTGATGGTAACGGTCTTCTTACCCTTTGTGAACTTACTGTTGGTTGCGTATACAATCTGGTAGCCCGAAACCTTGGTATCCTTCTTGTAGCTAACAGTTAACTGCTTTTTCTTAG
>JAZQCL010000042.1:0-6009 GCA_045546235.1 Acutalibacteraceae bacterium | reverse complement strand
AAAATCCCGTTCACGTAAGTGGGCGGGATTTTACTTTTTTTCTATTCGCTTTTCACTCTTCACTAAAACACATTCGGGATTTTTGGGAAGTAAAAGGTAATAGTGAATAGTGAAGAGGTATTGCTGCGTTGCCGCTTTTATGCTATAATACACATAAAGGGGGGCGGTTTTATGAAGAAAATTAAAAAATATATTTATCCAATTGCTTTTTGTGCGATTTTTTTAATTCTTTATCCATCTTTTATGCTCTTGCTTACCAAGTTAATTTCTTTTCCACACGGAAGTTATGCGCCTGCGGCTTGGGCGGTATTGTTTACACTTGCATGGCTTATACTTGCATTACCAATTTACTGCATAAGATATAGCAAAATAATTGTTGATGAAAAATTGAAAATCCTGTTTTCCACTTATAATTCTTTGTTGATTATAGTGCTTCATATTTTACCGTTTAATTTGCAAGGCGAAACAACAATTATTGTGCTCTTTATACTTTGGGTGTTGTTTTGGAATATAGTTCCGTTAATTTGCCGACTGATTTCTCGTAAACACGAAGAAAAAGATATTGAAAAATAGATATGAATTTAATGTAATGAAAATCAGGTTTTCACCCAGTTCTTTTTCGGACACGAATGACAAAAAACACTCGTTCTCTTGAACGAGTGTTTTTTTATCCAAGCCGACAGGCTTGGTATATCATCGCGACGCAGTCGTGTATATCATCGCCGAAGGCGTATATCATCACACCTTTAGGTGTGCATTTCTGTCGGCTTGATGATATACAAAACTTCGTTTTGATGATATGCAATTCCTTTCGGAATTGATGCAATAAGGGCGAAGCCCGTCATTCCCCGAAGGGTTATACAATGCTCCGCATTGATTTATAAAAAACAAACCACAGTTGATTATATCAATTTTCCCTCCGTTGAAAACAACTAATATTTGTGTTAGTATAATAATGACGAAAGCGCTTTTGTTAGTTAACTTTGGAGGTTTTTTTATGGATATAATGACTATTGGTAAAAATATTGCCGAACTTCGTAAGGCAAAAGGTGTTAAGCAAGACGAATTGGCAAGATTTGTTGGAATAACGGCACAAGCAGTTTCCAAATGGGAAAATGGCGGTGTGCCCGACACTGAACTGTTACCCCAAATTGCAGTTTTTTTTAATGTGTCAATAGATGAATTGTTCGGTAGAGAACTCAATAACGCTATTGATATTCAAGATGCGATTTTAAGGGATATCACAAAAACAAAAGTTGATGACCGTATTTCACGAGCTTTTGAACTTTGCTGGATGATAGAGCAATCTATGTATGGTACTATATTTTCTGACCCTGAACGATTTAGAGAAGAGGCAAAGACACACAGCGAAAATGACCAAATTTATTCGCAAATTGAAGTTGATTCGGGATATACAGAGATGGGACTTTTTAACCGAATGCAATATTTTTTGGTAGTTCCTGATGCAAAAGATAAAAATAAAGCTCTTTTAGATGGAATCGATTATCCTGAATTTTTTAAATTGATGGCTGATAAAGATATATTTGAAACGCTTGTGTTTTTGTATAAGCGTGAAAGTTTTAATGCTTTTACTGAAAAGTTGATAATTAAGGAATTGGGGTATACTGAAGAAAAAGCCAAACAGATAATAGCAGTATTATTGCGTCTCAATATTATAGCAAAAACGGTGGCGGATATTGGAAATGACGTGGTTGAGGTTTATCAGTTTGCTCGAAGACCATCCTTTGTGTCCATGTTGATTTTTGCGAGAGAAATGATAGATATACCAAACAATTACTATGTTAACAATCGTAGTAGGCGCAAACCTTATTTAAAGTAAAAATATAAAGAAAATCCTCGTTTTTCAGGCACGTTTTATTAGTGCCATTAAGTTCAAAACCCAAAAAAACCTCATTCACCTTTTGGTGAGTGAGGTTTTATTTATGTTCTAAAGGTAAAAACATACCACCTATGGTGGAATTGCATACAACACTTCGTGTTAATTTCATACCGCAACCTGTTGCGGATTTTGATTTGTATGTTATGTTTTTTTTACATATTATTATTTTTTTATAAATTCCAAATTGCTGATGGTTATTCTGTGGTCGAACCATTCCTCGTTGTCGATAGGGGAATAGGTTCTGATGCTTGCCGTGCCCTCTTCGGTATCGATTTCAAGCAGCTGAACCGGGTTTTGGTCGTTGCTGTGAAAACAGCCCAGAAAGCTTGCGACTATATTAAGGTCTTTGCCGTAATCGGTTCTCCAGTTCGCGCTGCCCTCGTGGCCTGAAAGCACAAGCTTAACGTTCTTATATTTGCTTACCATAGCTTGGTACATTGTTTGTGGCGAGGAATCACCGTAGTCGCTGCCCTGATATATTTCGCCCGAGGCGGTAAGGTAGGAGTGGGTGGCTATTATTACGTTGTGGTTCGGGTGGCTTTCTATAACCTCACAAGCCCAGCCAATAACCTCCGGCCTGGGCCATAGCTCAAGGGATAATACCAACCATTTGCAGCCGCCCGCCTGGAAGCATTGGTAGGCGTTGTCTATTTTACCCTCTTCAAAAACCTTTAAACCGGGGTAATTGTTGGGCGGGAAGTATTTATTGAATGTGGTGGTGTCGCGAAGCCTTTCTCTGGTGTGCTCAGGGTCTGCCGCAGAGCCGCCGATACCAACGGCGGCGGTATCGTGATTGCCAATGCACAGCGCGGTGGGAATATCGGCCCTGGCCAGCGCCTGCATGGCCTCTGCCGCTATTAAAAACTGCGATTCATCTTCGTTGCCCCAATTCACAACGTCGCCTGTATGAACGGTGAATCGAAGGTCAAGTTTTTCCTTATTATCCGCAAGCCATTGTGTGCGGTTGAGGAAAAACTGCTGGTCAATAGCGTGATGCACCACAACCTCTTGCTGGGTGTCTGGAATAATTGCAATGGTGAATTTTGAATCTTCAGGCGGCTTTATTGCAGGCTTAAAGACAACACGCTTTTCGGGCTTTCCTGTGCAAGAAGAAAGTAAGAAAAAAACCGCGAGCAATGCTGCAATTTTACACAATCTGATTTTCACAAAAATCACTCCTTTGCTTTTGTTAATATAATTATATACTACTATTGCTAATATTTCAACGAAAATCCCGAAGACGGCTAAAGTGATTGAAAATCCGAAAAGAATTTGCTATAATACAAGTAAATTACCCAAAGGAGAGGTATTATGAACATCAAGGCAAAAATTAATTTCAGATTTATATTAGGAGTGGCTATCTGCTTCCTGCTGGCAGGGGTTGCTGTGCTTCTGGAAAGGCTGATTCCCGGAGAAATACTTGGTGCATCCATTATTGCATTATTTATGGGTACTATTATAAACAGCTTTTTTCACCCCGATTGGATAAAGCCAGCACTGAAATTTACATCTAAAAGGATTCTCAAGGTTGCTATTATTCTTCTGGGTGCGTCCTTATCAATTAACACAATTATGTCGGTGGGCAAGATGACCTTTTTTGTTATGATTTTCACCTTTGCAATGTGCTTTGGCGGAGGTTATTTTGTTCGCAAGATTTTTGGCCTTAACTGGAAACTTGGAAACTTAATTTCGGCAGGAACGGGAATCTGTGGAGGTTCGGCTATAGCAGCCATTTCTCCCGTGATCGATGCCGATGATAAGGATATCGCCTTTGCTATGTCCTCTACCTTTATTTTTGATATGGTGATGGTGGCGTTGTATCCCGTTATGGGCAAGCTTTTGGGAATGACCGATATCGCATACGGTATTTGGTCAGGCACTTCTGTTAACGATACCGCCAGCGTTGTGGCTTCGGGATATGCCTTCTCCGAGGCGGCGGGTGATTTCGCCACAATGGTTAAGCTTACCCGCACCATCGCAATCATTCCCACCGTGCTGGTATTTGCCTACATCGGCACCCGCATAAAGCGAAAGGAGCTAAAGGCTGCAAGCAATGGGCAGAAGGTAAACGTTGTGAAAATCATCCCTTGGTTTATAGGCGGGTTTCTTCTGTTGGCAGGCCTTAACAGCTTCGGTTATATTCCTACAGAGATGGGTTCGGTTATAAAAAACGCAAGCAAATTTCTGATGGTAACTGCCCTGGGAGCTATCGGCCTTGGAACAAGCCTCACCGACTTCAAAAAAGCAGGCCTTTCTCCGATGTTCTACGGAATCACTATCGACACCTTAGTAACCCTAACTGCCCTCGTTGTTATATGGTGTATGGGTTTAATGTAATAAAACTGCATATAAAAGAAACACGTTAAAATTCACTTACATCTATAAAAAAACACATCTCGCAAGAGATGTGTTTTTACTTTAGAATTTACTTAAATAGTATTCGGAGTCTCTGTATATTCCGCCGCCCAGTTTAAAAAATTCATCGTTGGGGTAGAAAATCCCTTCCACAGCTTTTGCGAAGGAACGGTCACCCATTGGGTGGTAGGAATACATTTCGTTCCAATTAATGTAATTCTGTGCGCCGTTTGCTGCCAACTCACGAATTTTCTTAATATCCTTAACGCTGCCAACAAGGGGCTTGTCAAGAAAAACAGGCTTGCCGCGTTCAATAAAGGGCATAGCCTCTTTAATATGGTCGTCCCAGTTGCAGGATTGAATAAAGCCGATGTCGGTTTTCTCGGCCAATTCCTCAATGCTTTCTGCGCGGCCAATCATATTGCATTTGTTTTGGAACCATTCAACCTCGTTGTCGCCGCGGAAGCTGTCGTTATAAATCATAGTGTATTGCATATCTAGGTCGGGGTATTTGCCAACACATTGGAAAATGCCATAGGGTGCGAAGTGTCGATATTTACAATGCCAATCTTTTTCATAATGAGAATGCTCCTTACATAATTTTATAACATTATTATATAACCTTTAGATTAAATTGTATTTGGTGATTTTCGTTATATTTTTGTATATTTTCCATCTTTTCATTTTGTTTTTGCCAAAAAAATATATTTATCTATGGTTGAAATATAATGCTTACAGGCAGAATTTGCCTGCATTTTACACGGTGTTGGCCGGTGTAACAATAAAGGAAGGGAATGTATGGATATTCTAAGTTTTTGGAACAGCATTACGGCAAACTCGTTGCTGTTCATAGCGGTGCTTCTTACCCTGGGCGTTATTCTTGTTAACGGCTGGACCGATGCGCCCAATGCAATAGCCACTTGTGTTGCAACAAGGTGTATGCCGCCCAAGGCTGCAATATTTATGGCTGCGGTGTGTAATTTTTTTGGAGTTTTGGTGGTAACGCTTGTAAATTCCACCGTTGCCGAGAAAATAACAAAAATGGTGGATTTCGGCCCGAATAAAAGCCAAAGGCTTACAGCATTAAGCGCCGCGTTGGTTGCCATTGTGCTGTGGGCAACCCTTGCTTGGATGTTTGGCATTCCCACCAGCGAAAGTCACGCACTCATCGCGGGTCTTACCGGCGGCGCGATGGCCTTGAACGGTATTGACGCCATCGTTTGGGGACAATGGCTGAAAGTGATTTACGGGATCGTGATCTCGATCTCCCTCGGTTTCGGTCTCGCGTGGATGATATGCAAGCTGGTAACGATGATCTGCCGCAAAATAAGCCGTCCCAAAACCGAACCGTTTTTCCGATTTGCCCAGATCGTCGGTGCCTCGGGGATGGCATTTATGCACGGTGCCCAGGACGGTCAGAAATTTATGGGAATCATGCTGCTGTGCGTATTCACACTGCAAGGCGCAGGAGCCGCCACAACGTCTTTTGAGATCCCTATGTGGCTGATGATCCTTTGCTCCGTCGTTATGGGTGTCGGCACAGCAATGGGCGGTAAAAAAATCATCAAATCCGTCGGTATGGATATGGTAAAACTTGAGAAGTATCAGGGATTCTCCGCGGATATCGCATCTTCGATCTCCCTTGTATTCTGCTCGGTCTTCGGCTTGCCCGTTTCCACTACCCACGTAAAAACCACATCCATTATGGGGGTCGGTGCCGTAAAACGCCTTTCGGCCATCAACTTCGGCGTGGT
>JAZQCL010000041.1:0-136512 GCA_045546235.1 Acutalibacteraceae bacterium | reverse complement strand
ATATGTAACCATTATATGTGTTTCATCAAGCCATTGCTTAAAAGATATATTACAGCCTTTATATTTATCTATCGAAAAATGTTTGATATGTTTTGTTATATCAACAACCTTACCCTTTTCCATATTAATAAAAATGGGGGTATATGGATCTAAAGTGTTTTCAAATACAGGATTGCCCTCGTCATCATAAAATGCAATGAGCTTTTCTTTATGTCCACCCAAAATGAATTTTCCGCTTTCATTTGGGATTCCAACTATATCCATGTATGGCTTCATTTTGATGGTAAAATGCTCATTGGTTTTTAAATTATATAAATCCAATTTTCCGTTTTCCCAGTCGTTTTCCATTAAAATATGAGAAGTGGGTCTACCTCCATAATAAGTAGCTGACTGATATGAATCAAAAGATTTTTCTAAATCCCATTTGGTGATTTTATTATCCTTAATGTCATAATAGTAAGTTTCTGAATAATTTTCTTCGGTATTCAGTTCGTATTCGAAATGAAATGTTACAATTAACTTATCGCCAATAAACATTTGCGGCAAGATGGTATAGTTTGTATATTTGTTATTATCGTATTCCGGAATAGGAATTTGTTGTGACTCTCCGCTTTCCAAATTCATAACATAATGCTTTGCTGTTCCGTATTGAATATCGTACGAAGTTCCACCATGTAAAGCAATATATTTTCCATCTGCACTTATTCCTGCATACGACAGAGCATAGTCTTCTGTTTCAGTAAAAATCAGATTATATTTATCACTAAATACATTATAAATAATTGGTTTTGTTACAGCAGAACCCCATATCAAAATATTTTCAGGGTTATTAGGGATCGGCTCTAATACAATCTGTGCACCTATTTGTTTGTAATCTATATTTGCATAAGGATAAACCGTGCTTTTGTAAATATAATACTTGATTGGTAATTTAAACTCTTCAAATAGAGAAGTAATATCTGAATTCAATTTTATTTCGGTTTCAAACAATTCTAATTGCAATAGGTCACTATCAATGTATGCGTATGCGTTCTCAACAGTATTAACCTCTTGTTGCATAAAAGAAATCTCGTCTGTTTCTATTATTAGTCCGTCTTTATACCCGTGAAAACCCGCAAGAGGTAAATCAACGCTACCTATAGAATGTGTGATTTCTTTATTTCCGCAAGCTGTTAAACATAAAATTAAAACGAATGTAATAATAAAAACAATTGATTTTTTCATTTAATCTCATCCTTCCTTTTCTGTACCGCATATTTGCGAAATTCCGCAGGGGGTGTGCCTGTTATTTCCTTGAAAATACGGTTAAAGTGTTGTACGGTTTTGAAACCGACCATATTTGCAACATCTTTAATCGGAACATCCGTAAAAGCAAGTTGTTTTTTTGCAATAGTAATTCGGTACTGCATCAAATATTCAATTGCCGTACAACCAAGTTCTTCTTTCATAAGTGCGGTAAGGGTCGTGTGATTTATTCCGGCATTAGCTGATATATCGGACAAGGTTATGCTATCACCATAATGACTTTCTATATAAAGCACAGCATCCCGAAGCTTTGGATTTTTAATAATTGGTGCGTTATCTGATTTCTGATGGGTTAATCCGTAACCAATAAGACCGTACATACGCTCTAAGGCAATAATAATTTCCATAAAGTAGGAGCGTCCTCGACAAGACCAATACCAATCTCTTTGCTCCGTTAATTCTTCTAACATATAATCGGCAGAATGTTCAATCTTTTCTACTTGCGTCTCGGCAATAGGAATCACATACGCTTTATCAATAGACGGTTTTAACATAAACATATCGTGGGTGGTTGCAATATCACCGTAATTCTTAGAACGTAAAAGTTCAAATGTCATATTGATATTAAGAAATTTGGGATGAAAATATACACAGGTGTAACGAGCTTTTGATTTTGAAATCAACAAAGGGTTTTCTGACTCATCAAAGCACAAAAAAGACGGATCGGTAGCAGTAACCTTCTCACTGCCAACTCTAAACTCAAGTTTTCCTTTTGTGAGGATAACGAGCAGAAAACACTTGTCCTTAATATTGATATTATCAAGTGAACCGTTCTTAACACACTCAACAAAAGCAACTTTTCCCTCATTATACTTCCTGCCAACTGTAATGTGTTCCATATACCCACCACCTTTAGTTATTCATATTTTACCATATTTCTACTTTCCCTTCAATGTTAAGTTATTATCTGTTTTATAATTTCTTTTATCTAATCTTAAACAATCGGTTGTGTTGATGAAAATATTAAAAGGGCACTCCACTTTTAATTAGTGGGTGCCCTTAGTGCGTTATTTAAGATATTTTCTATTATCAGATTCCTGTAATACGGATATTTGATATATGGCAATTTGATTTAACTTAACAAGTCTTTCTGCCTGAGGCATTTGCTCGTTGATTAAAACTGCATTAATATTTTCGAGATTTGAAAGACAAATCAGTTCATTCATACTTGCGTAATCTCTGATATTTCCCTTCAAATCAGGATGCTCATCTCTCCATTGCTTAGCAGTTTTACCGAACAACGCCACATTTAAAACATCGGCTTCATCAGCATAAACAATAGATACTTGTTTTGAGGTAAGCTCGGCAGGAATAAGGTTGTTTTTTATGGCATCGGTGTGTATGCGATAGTTTATTTTAGCTAATTCGCGTTTTGCCGACCAACCTAACTGCTTTTGTTCTTCGGTTTTTAGTCTTTGGAATTCTTTTACTATGTAAATCTTGAATTGCGGGCTGATCCACATAGCGAACTCAAAAGCAATATCCTTGTGAGCGTAGGTGCCGCCGTATCTTCCTGCTTTAGCAGTAATTGAAATAGCATTTGTTCTTTCAACAAACTCTTTTACGCTGATTTTAAAGTTATTAAGACCAGAACGGCTTGTTATTTTAGAAAACTCCTCAAAATTAAAATCGGGATTATACACACTTTCCCAAGTTCCGATATATTCAAGAGTGTTCCTGTTGCGTAACCAATCTGTAATGAAAAAATCGCCGTCTTTGGCTTTGAGCATATCAGTTATGCAAATATAATCTTCATCATTTATTTTGGTAATATTAATTTCTGTATCTTTAACGGTAATCTTTGACATAAAACAATCCTCCGTATTTGTGATTTTAATTATGGCGAATTCGCCATAATTAAAATCTGTTCATATATTATAACATATTTCCTTGATGTCTTCAACAAATAACTGCTATTTTCTTGGTTTTTCGCTTTGGATTAATATATTCGTCTAATATAATACACCGCACTAAACGAATAGTCATTTTCGATATTATGGAACCCGTAAAGCTCTCCTTGTTTTTTAGTTTGAATAATATCAAAGGTAACATCCACGTTCCACCAAGAATCATCAAAGTATATTCTGTTCCAAGTGTGGTGGGATTGAAGATTATCTCTGGCATCGCCGTCAACCACATAACAAGGGATATTCTGACTTCGGCATAAAGCAGCAAAGAGGTGTGCGAAGTCATAACAAATACCTTTTTTAGTAGTTAAAGTTTTACGCACACTAAAATACTGTATAAATGGTTCACATTCATAGTCATACTCAAAATTATGGATTATCCATTCGTATATTGCTTTTACTTTTGCTTCGTCAGTATTACAGTCGGCACAAATTTCGTCAGCAAGTTCTACCGTTGCTGTGTCCCACAAGGTTGCATGACCATTGGTAAGAGAAACATCATCCTGTTTGTAGACGAAAATATAAGCTGAAAAAAGCAATACAATTATAAGCAATGATACTATTAAAACATATATTTTCGTCAGAAGATTATCTTTGCTCATGTTGTTGGAAAATGCAGTATAGTACATAAGAACAATAGCAAGAGAGATAATTGATAAAAACGAAAAAACTCTGCGACAATAAATTGCATAGGCAATATTCATACAAGCAATGAGTATCAGTAAAATATAAACCGCTGTTCTCGTTGCTTTTGTTTTTATCTCAACCGCTAAAAACAAGCACGGTAAAACTGACAATAAATAGAATACCGTAAGTGTTTGAGATAAAACAAGAAAATCTTTCAAATACAAACCTAACAGTAAATTATAGGTAGATGCAATAGCAAAGAAAATTAGTCTGGTTTTTGACTGCAATGTGATTGCAAATAATCTGGATATCTTCACGATAATTCCCCAATTCATTTGTAAATTCACATTGCAACAATTCGTTTTCCAATACTTAAAAACTAAAATTCAGATGATTCTTGCCCTTGATTTTGCCCTTATAATACTTTTGGGCAAGGGTAAAACGAAATGACAAGTCATAACAAGTTGAAATGAGTTGTTTGCGGAAAACCCTTTATTTTCAAGACTTTTAGAGGATTTTATTGAAACCCAACAATAAGCGATAATAATTCACAAAATATTAGTTTTCAAATTCTAATTTGTCGAGCAGATACAAAACTAATATTATAATTATAGAACACCATCACTAAAATATGTAGGAGTTCGAACACATAGGTCGAAAATTAAAACATCTTCTAATTTGTTCTCCCTTTCCAAACAAAAAGCCACCCGTTTGGGTGGTTTTTATTGTATTTTATTAAATACTATTATAGAATACTAGTATAGAATTTGCTTTTTACGTTTTTCGTAAGAATATTTTGGAATACTAATAGACGATTGCAGATTTACTATATTACTATAATAATATATAATGAATTTTAGAGGTGAGGACTATGAAAACATATTTGCGCCACGGCATACATAACGTTGTTGACGTTAAGGAGTTTTTGGCACTCGAGCATCTCGATTTTGAAGGAAGATATAAGGAATATGTTGAAAAGCACGACTTCTGGGAAATATGCTACGTGGAAAAGGGAAACATAACACTTATTGTTAAAGACCGAACCTATTCTTTATGCGAAAACCAGCTTATGATGATTCCACCCAACAAAAGCCATTCTTACCTGTCGCCTTTGGGTAATGCCAGCCGTGTTTATGTTATATGTTTTGAAAGCTTTTCGTCGGCACTAAGGCCCTTGGCTGAAAGATTGTTTTCTCTTGAAGTGGGGCAGGTGGCATCTATAAACATTATTAAAGAAGAATGTGCAAAGACCTTTAGAATGAACAGCAGAGACCAGTTAGAGGTTGTGGACGCCCCTGTTTTCGGCGGTCAGCAGGCAATGCTTTTGCAGCTGGAGTATTTGCTTATATGTCTTATACGTGAGCTGTCGCGTGAAAATTCGGGAATTGAATTTTTAAAAGAGGAAAGCTTTTACGAAGAGCTTACCGATGTTGTTATAAGATATTTACGTGAAAATATAGATAAAAAGATTTATCTTGATGATGTTTGCAACAGGTTCAATTACTCACGCTCATTTCTTTGTAAAACCTTTAAAGAGCAAACGGGAATGACCCTGATATCCTACCTTAATATACTTAAAATCGACGAAGCAAAGCGTAGGCTTAAAGAAACCTCAGCCACGGTTACGAGTATATCTACAGCCCTTGGCTTCAGCGAACTTAAATACTTTAACGTGCTTTTTAAAAAGCAGGTTGGAGTTACACCCCTTACCTATAGGGAACAAAGTAAAAGCAGAAAGGATAACCAACAATGATACTTTCAGATAAGCTTTGGAACTGGGGGCATTTGGAAGGCTCCCATAACGAAATAACCGGCCTTAATTGTAAAATGACTCCGGAGGAGTTTGCTCGTGAATATGGCATAGCCAACACCTTTATGGTATCCTACGGTGGAAATATTCAGCCTCCGTTCGCCCCATTTGCCAAACGTTTTTCGGGGCTTCGCCGTGTGGTATGGTCGGTGTTGGGCGACTTTTCCTCGCCACTACCCGAACACGAGCTGGGCAACACTCCCGATATTATCGAGGCATTAAAGGCCGGCACTAATATTGCAGGCGGCATTGTTGACGATTTCTTTTCAGAAGAGCGAATGAAGCGCTTTACCCCCGAGGTATTATCGAAAATTAAGGCAGAACTTAACAAACATGGTCTCAAATTCTGGTGCGTGCTTTATGCACATCAGCTTGATTTTGAATTGGAAAAATATATGGATTGCTTCGACGGAATAACCTTCTGGATTTGGGAATGTAAGGATATAGCAAATATGGAGGAATACCTTAAAAAGCTTTCTGAAATTACAAAAGGTAAACCCACAATGTTGGGAATTTATCTTTGGGATTATGCAGGGGAAAAGGCTATGGACTCCCTGCTTTTCGAAAATCAATTATCCCATTATTTCGAGCTTTTAAAGCAAAAATCAATCGAAGGTGTAGTATTTTGCTCAAGCACTGTGGGAGACGCACCTTTAGAAACTAACAAAATTCTAAAATCTTATATTAAAGAACAAGGCCAAATTGAAATAAAGTAGGTGACTGTATGATTTCGACCGTTTTAGGACCTATCGGCCCCGATGAGCTTGGTGTGACTTCGCCCCACGAGCATATATTTATCGATATGCGAAACTGTGTTGACCCACCGCTCGGGGATACAGAACTGTTTTACAGTGAATTAACGGCTGAAAACCGCGGTGAGGTTTTTTCAAACCCCTATGCAATTTTAGATAATGCATTGCTGGAAGGTGAAGATGATGCCGTACGTGAACTGCAGGAATTTAAAAAATCCGGTGGAAGAACAATAGTAGATTGCACATTAGATGAAATTGGTAGAAATCCTGTGGCTTTAAGGGAAATCTCCAAAAAGACAGGTGTAAATATTATTCTTGGCTGCGGGCATTATTACCACAAGGCACATTTCCCATACGTAAAAGATGCTACGGTAGAAGCACTTGCCAACGAAATGCGCAAAGATATTTTGGTGGGTATAGGTGATACCGATATTAAGGCGGGGCTGATTGGTGAAATCGGCACCAGCGCCGTGGTTAGCGAAGACGAGAAAAAGGTGCTGACCGCCGCAGGAATTGTTGGTGCCGAAACGGGCAAGGCGGTGCATGTTCATACCGACCTTTACACCGAAAATGGCATTGATATTGTAAATATGCTCACTCGTGAGGGAATGACCCCCAAAAAGATATGTATCGACCATATAGACGTATGGCTTCGTCCTGATTATATCCGCAGGCTGCTGGATATGGGTGTGTACATTGAGTTTGATAACTTTGGCAAGGAGTTTTATGTTTCAGAAAAAAGGCGCTTTTGCTACGACTTAGAAAGGGTAAAACTTCTTAAAACCCTGATAGATGAGGGGTATAAAGACCAAATCCTTATTTCCAACGATATATGCTTAAAAACTATGTGGAAGAAATACGGTGGCACAGGCTATGCACACATTCTTCGCACGGTTAAATATATGGCAGCAGAGAATGGAATCGATCAAAGTACTTATCTATCTCTGCTTACCGAGAATCCTAAAAATTTCTTAAAATAAAGGAGAAACTAAAATGAATTACCCAAAAATAGAAGCAAACGAATATCTTGCAAGGGTTAATGCCCTTCGCGAAAAAATGGCAGAAAACAACGTAGATTTGGTTGTAGGCTTTTCAAATCTTTTAGAAATCGGCATAGTTCGTTACTACTGCGGCTTTGCTCCCGTAAACGAGAGCTCGGCAATAGTTATTCCTGCCGATGGCGAGGTGATTGTATGTAGCGGTCAGGCTTCCTTCGATTATTGCGAAATTCAGAACGCACTGCCTAACAGCAGAATCGCCATTCTGCCTGAAATAGGTGAAGTAAGCGGATTTGAATACGATACCGAGGGTCAGCTTGATTTCGAAGAGTTGTTTCAACAAATAAAATCTGCGCATCCCAACGTAAAAAGAATAGGTTTTATTGGCCGCCTTATTTTCCCTTCTATTATTATGAATAAAATGAAAAAGGTGTTCTCGTGTGCTGAAATTGTGGATTTTGACGACGTTCATTATGAGCAAAGAATTCGTAAAAGTCCCGCCGAAATTGAAATTCTTAAAACCAACTGGAATATGGTTTCGGAAATGTTCGAAAAGGTTGTTCCTAAAATTCAGGTTGGTATGACCGAGCGCCATATTGAGGGTATGTTCGAGGCAGAAATGATGAGCCTCGGCGCAGAAAGCTACGTTCAATCCTTTGCCCCAATGGTGGCAACCGGCCCCAAAAATTCCTACATAAGTATGTGCAGAAACACTCTGCGTGAAATCGAAGAAAGCGAAATCATCAACCTTGCAGCGGGCGTTTGCTACGAGGGCTATAACGGTATAACCTGCAGTCCATTGGTGCTCGGTGAAATCCCTCAGAAGATTAAGGACGCTGTGCTTTGCGCTTATGAGGCCCTTAACTATGCTTCCTCTAAAATGACCGCAGGCACACCTTGCGACGTTGTTCTTAATGCCTATACCGAATATCTTACTAAATACGGCTACATCGATTATTGCCCTTATGGCAGCCTTCACAGCACGGGTATGTTGGAGTGTGAGGCACCCACATTTACGGTTGATAATAAGCGTGTTATTGAAGAAAATATGGCAATTTGTATCGATGCCTATTTTAAGGGTATGGAATGGGGTTCTTTCCGAGTTGAAGATTGCTACCTTATCACCAAAGACGGCGCCCGACGTATGACCACCTATAACGACAAAGCAATTCCGAAAATTTTCGGTTCTAAATAAAGGGGGCATTTTTAATGGCTATAGGCAAAAAGAATTGGGTATTTTGCGACGGCTACCTGCCACCCCACGGAGACAATCCCGAATTTGAAGGTCACGAAGCATTAATGCTTACCAACCTTAATGGTAAAAAGGCTAATATTGAGCTTACCTTCGTGTTCGAAGACAGAGAGCCCGAAAGCGGCATATTTGTAGAGCTTGAGGGAATGCGAACCACCTGCATTCGCCTGGATATGCCTATGGGTGATAAGGGCTTTAAATTAGGCGAATCGGTTCAGTACACCGTTTGGGTAAAAAGTGACACACCCATTTGTGCCTGTTTCGGCAGACTTGATGTCAGGCAAACCAATATGGCTTACTACAGTGTCGAGGGATACTCTTTTTAAAATAGAGTTTCAAAGCATTGCAAACTGACTTTTCTTGTGTTATTATTTTTTCAAGGAGGTATGGTTATGACAGTTTTAGTAATATCTTGTCACCCCGACGATATGGAAATTGCTTGTGCAGGAACCCTGCTTAAATGTAAAGATAGGGGAGACCGCGTTGTGGTTTGTCACCTTTCCAGCGGCAACCTCGGCCACGAGATTATTCCACCCGACGAGCTAACAAGAATGCGTGCCGCAGAAGCCAAAAAAAGTTGCGATTTAGCAGGCTTTGAGGTTATATACGGCGGCTTTAACGACCTTGATATTTACGATAATAACAAGGAATCGAGAGATAAGGTTGTTGACGTTATAAAAAGGGTGAATCCCGATTTTATTATCACTCACGACCCCGACGATTATATGCCCGACCACGTGGCAACTGCAAAATTGGTGTTCGATGCCAGCTTTGCCGCAACCCTGCCCAACTATCATACTCCGTCAGGCGGCCGCGCCAAAATGGTTCCTATATTCTATATGGACACCTTGTGCGGCGTTGGCTTTAACCCCACAGAATATGTTGACGTTTCCCCTTATATCGATAAAAAGCTTCAAATGCTGGAGTGCCACGAATCCCAAATTGTGTGGATGCGCGACCACGACCATATCGATTTCCCCGATATGGTAAAAACCTGCTGTCGTTACCGCGGTTTTCAATGCGGTGCCGACTATGCCGAGGGGTTCCGCCAATGTCACGTATATTTAAAGGGTACCACAAAACGCTATTTGCCCTAATACATACAAAGGAGAATTGTTATGAATTTTAACTCTACCGTAAAAGGCTCTGCTTTAGAGGGCTTTTATCCTGCAGGGTGGGATTTCGATAAAATCGACGCCTGCATAGATGCTCCTGAAAAAATCCTTGATAGGCAGCCCCATTGGAACGATGGCTTCAACCCCATTCAGTGCGACAGCCTTGCCGAGTTTGAAACCTATATGGGTCACGAAATCGCAATGCAGATTAAAGTCAGCCGTGACCGCGGCGAAAAAATCGCCTTTATTCTGCCCGTAGGCCCTATGGGTATGTATAAGTGGGTTGTATATTTTATTAAAGAGTGGGGTGTTTCCTGCGACCACGTTTACACCTTTAATATGGACGAATGGTCGGATGGCGACGGAAATACCTTAGACTCTACAAATTCGGGTTCTTTCCAGTACGCTATGGAGCAGGCGCTCTTTAATCCCTTGGGCGAGCTTACGGTTCCAAAAGCCCAAAGAAACTTTGCAACAAAAGAGAATCTTCCCACCTATCCCCGGAAGATTGATGCATTAAAGGCCGAGGGCGCAAAGCTTGTTCTGGTATACGGCATTGGCAGAATGTGTCACATCGCTTTCTGGGAGCCCACCTTTGCTGCCGATTACGAATCCGCCGCCGAGTGGGAAAAGGCACCTTACAGAATAGGTGCAAAAATTCACCCCTTAACCGTTGAGCAGAACGCTTTAACCAGCTTTAAATCCAGAACCACTCTGGTGCCTTGCCGCGCCAACACCATAGGCCCGGGTCTGTTTTTAAAGGCCGACTATGCTATAGGCGGTGCCGATGGAACTCTTGGTCGCGGTATGCAGTGGCAGGGAATGTCCCTTTGGATGACCCTTCGCTATGGCACGACTCCTTGGATAACATCTTCCTATATTCCAACCTTGCCCGGCCGACTTTTCTTCTTAAAAGACCTGGCAGGCCCTCTTGAGGCAGAATGCAACTAAATAAAGCTAAAATCCCGATTTCTAATATAGAAATCGGGATACTTTTTTAATAATCTATAACCATTGTTTCGTGGCATTCGAGCCTTGGTAACGTGAATTTTAAAATTCCTTTTTCAAAGGTAAAGTCCAAATCCTCGTCGGTCACGCCGAGGTATACTCGTTTAGGTGCCTTGTCGGTTTTAAGGCTAACCTCGATATTGTATATCGGCATAATATCCTCAATAATTTCTGCACAGCCGCGTTTAACGGGGCTTACGTACACCATATTGATGCAGTAGCGGTTTTTCTTCGGCTGGTCGATTATTGTGCATCTGCCAAGGGAACCCATACCCTTAATCTTTAAGGAATTGTCGTGAATAAGGTTAAGGGCCATCATAAAGTAACGTTTGTGGTAAAGTGAGCCATACTCAAAATATTGGCGAGCAAGACTGTGGGCAAGATAAACTACGTTGCCTTTTTTGGCTATGGCAGGGAAGAGGGTGGAGGATTTATCGTGAGGTGTGTTTTTGTGACCGCAGAAATGGCCATAGGTACGGCTGAAATAGGGGGTAATAAATTCTGCAAAAACTTCAGCGTCAACCCTTTCGGTTCTTTTGGCCGGAAGGTTGCAAAGTATTGGTGCGTCAGGGATTCCCTCTATGTGAGAGCAGGGAAGCAGATAGTCGCAATCGTATTCCGCATCGCCTAAGAAGTTAAGTCCGCAATCTATCTGGAATTTTCCGTCATTAATCAGGGAATCGCCCATAAACAGCAGATTTCCGCCTGCCTCGACGTACTTTTGCAGATTGGCTAAAGCCTCGCCCTCAAGAACAACGCCTTCGCCCACAATAACCGTTTTAAATTTACTAAAATTGTTATTAACAACAATATCGTAGTCAAGCTGATTTTCTAAAAGGATGTTGGAAACGCCCTCGTTAGCATCGCAATTATCTTTGTTTTCCGAAAGGAAAACACCAATGTCGGCCAGGGTTTCACCTCCGTAGCAATAGGGGGCAATTTTCTCAAGATAATCGAAGGCGTAGCCAATGTTTTTGTAGGTTTCCATTTCCGGCTCACAGTCGGGGTGCATATGGTCGCCAATAGAACAGCCTGCACCATACATAGCCATAGTGGCAATTTCTGCTTTGAGTGCTTCTTTGCATTTAAAGCCACCAAACTCGCCCCAGTCAAGGTGAAATTTACCCGTCATAGCAAGGAATGGCTTTCCGTACTGCGCAAAGTATTTGGCGCGCATAGGCAATTTATCGTAGCCGCCCCAGGCGGTGGGCAGGTCTTCCATTTCGTAATGGGTCTGATAGTCGCGATAATGGGGCTTATACTGGTCGGCACCACCTGAATTAAAGAAGATTGTGGCATTTGGGTGGTACTTTTTCATAATAGCCATACATTTATCCATAAAAGCAGACCGCTTTATTATAAAATACTTTTTGGCATCCTCTTCATTATTAGGGTCGAGGCCCATTTCCTTCATACCCTTTTTACAGCTTTCGCAGTAGCAGGCGTCGCCTATAATGCAAATATCATAGAATAATCCATCTACATCCTTATAACGCTTACAAACCTCTTCAGTAAGCTTATAGATATGCTCTGTGTAAGCATTACCATCGTTAAGGCAAAGGGTGTGCCAGGCACAGTTGGGCTTGGGCTGATTAGCAGTGAAGCTTTCCTCCATACCTATGGTGCGGCAGTAGCTGCCGTCTTTATTAAGGGCAATCCATTCAGGATGATTTTCCGAATCCAAATACGACCAGCCTGCAGTTATGTATATAGGGGCGCGAACACCAACTTCGTGGGCTGCATCAACCATAGCACCTGTCAGGTCAAAGTCCAAATTCGGGTGCATTGTGCTAACCTCTGTGGGATAGTAACAATGTCCGTGGTGGCATTTTGCAAACACGGTTATACTGTCAACGTTACCGAGCCTTAGTGCTTCTTGAAATTTCTCCTTATCAAATTTCGAGCCAATACCTTTTATATCGGGTGAGGTGTGAAAATCCAAATGCACCTGAGCAATGGGGGCTTTATCGTTGCAATTCATAAAATTTCCTCCTGAAACTTTAAAAGTACAAAAAAATTATAGCATAGATATTGAATAAATACAAGAGAAAACAACTAAATGTAGACATTAACTAAAAAAGACACTACAAAATGTTGTATTTTCGTCGTCATTTTTTATTGACAAACGGTGTAAGTGTATGTATAATTAAAATACAGCTTTTACATAACTGACGGAAAAAGAGCGAGCGGATAGCTCCACCCACTCTATACGCAGTGTACTGCGGTGGAATGTAAAAGTTAATTAGCCGACCGTCTGGGCAAATCAGTTTTACTGCAACGTAAAAGCTGATTGGCCCATTTTTTGTTTTTTTAGGGATTGGAAAGCGAACCAATCCAATTAGTCCTAAGGAGGTAATTATATGGAACACAAAAACTGGACAGGCTTTAAAAGCGGCGAATGGACAAAAGAGATTAACGTTCGTAACTTTATTCAGCTTAACTATAGTGAATATGTAGGAGATGGCAGCTTTTTGGCGGCCGCCACCGAGCGAACAGAGGGGCTTATGAAAAAGCTTGAATCGCTTTTTGCTCTCGAGCGCCAGTTTGGCGGAGTGCTGGATATCGACACCGCCACAGTAACCTCGCTTACAAGCTATTCACCGGGTTATATCGATAAGGAAAACGAAATTATTGTAGGTATGCAAACCAACCGCCCCTTAAAGCGTGGTGTTAACCCCTTTGGCGGCATTCGTATGGCTCGCCAGGCCTGCGAGGCCTACGGATATAAACTCAGCGATAAGGTGGAGGAAGAATTCCGCTATAAAACCACCCATAACGACGGCGTTTTCCGTGCTTATACCGACGAAATGCGTGCCGCTCGTAAATGCCACGTTATAACCGGCCTTCCCGACGCCTACGGCAGAGGCAGAATTATTGGTGACTACCGCCGTGTAGCCCTTTACGGTGTAGACAAGCTTATTGAAGAAAAGAAAAAAGATAAGGCAGCCCTTTCAAACCAACCCTTTAATACCGTTCAGATCCGCCTTGATGAAGAGCTTTACAAGCAAATCTCTTTCTTGGGTTATTTAAAGGAAATGGCCGCAATGTACGGCTTTGATATCAGCGAGCCTGCAAAAGATGCCCGCGAAGCAATTCAGTGGACCTATTTTGCATACTTAGGCGCAATTAAAGAGCAAAACGGTGCCGCAATGTCATTAGGTAGAGTCAGCACCTTCTTTGATATCTATATTCAGCGAGATATTGAAAACGGAACCTTAACCGAAGAGGCAGCCCAAGAGCTTATCGACGATTTTGTTATGAAGCTTCGTATTGCCCGCCATCTTAGAACACCCGAATATAACGAGCTTTTCGGTGGCGACCCAATGTGGATTACCGAAGCCGTTGGAGGTATGGGTGAAGACGGAAGAACGCTTGTTACCAAAAGCAGCTTCCGTATGCTTAACACCCTTTATACTTTGGGCTCTTCTCCCGAACCCAACCTTACCGTGCTTTGGTCTAACGCTTTACCCGAGGGCTTTAAAAAGTTCTGTGCAAAGGTTTCCTGCGATACCGATTCTATCCAGTACGAGAACGACGATATAATGCGCCCGATTTATGGCGACGATTACGCCATTGCCTGCTGTGTTTCTGCAATGAAAATCGGTAAGCAGATGCAGTTTTTCGGTGCCCGTTGCAATTTAGCAAAGCTTTTGCTTATTGCTATCAACGGCGGTTACGACACCACAAGCGGAATGCATATCGGCCCTCAGATGGAGCCTTTAAAGGGCGAGAAGCTTGATTACGAAGAAGTAATGGAGCGTTTTCAGGTTTATATAGAGTGGCTGAGCAAACTCTACGTAAATACAATGAATGTTATTCACTATATGCACGATAAGTATGCCTACGAAAAGCTTCAAATGGCACTTCACGATACCGAGGTAGAGCGTTTTATGGCCTTTGGTATTGCAGGTCTGTCTGTTGTGGCCGACTCTTTAAGTGCAATCAAATACGCAAGTGTTACCCCCATAACCAACGAAAAGGGCTTCGTTACAGAATTCAAAACCCAGGGCGACTTCCCGAAATACGGCAACGACGACGATAGGGTAGACCTTATTGCCAAGGATATGACCCACCGCGTAATTACAGAGCTTAGAAAAACCCCCACCTACCGCCAGGCAATTCACACCCTTTCGGTTCTTACCATAACTTCTAACGTTATGTACGGCAAGAACACAGGTGCGACCCCTGATGGAAGAAAGGCCTCTGCTCCCTTTGCCCCCGGTGCCAATCCTATGCACAATCGCGAAGAAAACGGTGCATTGGCTTCCCTTAACTCTGTTGCAAAAATCAGCTACGACGATTGCCGCGACGGTGTTTCCAACACCTTCTCAATAACCCCCGAAGCCTTGGGCAGAAGCGAGGGCGAGCGTATAGATAACCTTGTTTCTATTCTCGATGGCTACTTTTCTAAAAAGGCTCATCATATAAACGTTAACGTGCTTAATCGCAAAACTCTTATGGAGGCTTACGAAAACCCCGAGGCATATCCCAACCTTACCATTCGCGTTTCGGGTTATGCGGTTAATTTCCACAAACTTTCCCGAGAGCAGCAACGCGAGGTTATAAGCCGTACCTTCCACGAAAGCTTATGATAAAGGGATATATTCATTCAATCCAGAGTCTTGGTACAGTAGATGGCCCCGGCGTACGGTTCGTGGCATTTTTGCAGGGTTGCAATCTTCGCTGTAGCTGTTGCCACAATCCCGACACCTGGGAGTGTTCCGGCGGCACCGAATATACCCCCTCTGATATAGTAGAAAAGGCAATCCGTTGCAAGGCCTATTTTGGCAACGAGGGGGGCATAACCCTTTCGGGTGGCGAACCTCTTTTGCAAAGCGAATTTGCCACCGAGGTTTTTAAGCTTTGCCATAAAGAGGGCATCAACACCTGCCTTGATACCTCGGGAAGTGTGCTAAATTCTTCCGTTATGGAGCTTTTAAAGCATACCGACCGAGTACTCTTGGATATTAAATACACCGAAAATAAGGGCTATTCTCGGCACGTTGGCTGTGAAATGCAAAAGCCTTTAGAGTTTCTTGCAACCTTGGAACAGTTGGCAATCCCCACCACCTTGCGGCAGGTTATTATTCCCACTTTAAACGATACCGAAGAGAATGCTTTAAAGCTACGGGAAATTGCAAAAAAGCACAAGTGTGTAGATAAAGTAGAGCTTCTGCCTTTCAGAAAAATCTGCCAGGTTAAGTACGATAAACTGGGAATAAATTTCCCCTTGGCGGATACCCCCGAACCCACGGAAGCCAAAATGGAAAAATTAAATAGCATAATTAAAGGAACCAATTAATTGGTTCCTTTAATTATGCTATTTAATTTAAAGCACACAGCCAAGGAAATCGCGGGTGCGTTCTTCGCGGGGATTGTCGAAAAGCTGTTCGGGGGTGCCTTCTTCAACAATAACACCGTCGGACATAAAGATTACCCTGTCGGCAACGTCGCGGGCAAAGCCCATTTCGTGGGTAACCACAACCATTGTCATACCAGCGTTTGCCAGCTCTTTCATAACCTGTAAAACCTCGCCAACCATTTCGGGGTCAAGCGCCGAGGTGGGCTCGTCGAAAAGCATAATGTCGGGGTTCATAGCAAGGGCGCGAGCAATGGCTACACGCTGCTGTTGGCCGCCCGAAAGCTGGTGAGGATAGGCATCGGCTTTATCAGAAAGGCCAACACGTTCAAGCAAACGAAGAGCGTTCTCTTCGGCCTCTGCCTTAGATTGTTTTTTCAGCTCCACAGGGGCAAACATAATGTTTTGCTTAACGGTTTTATGGGCAAACAGATTAAACTGCTGGAACACCATACCGATGTTTTCTCTTACCTTGTCTATATTAATTTTTTTGTTTGAAATCTCAAAGCCATCTACCTCTATAGTGCCTGCAGTAGACTCTTCAAGCCTGTTAAGGCAACGCAGGAAGGTGGATTTACCCGAACCGGAAGGTCCAATAAGGCAAACAACCTCACCCTCGTTTATTTCAATATCTATTCCGTTAAGGACGTTCAAGCTGCCGAAGCTTTTATGAAGCCCTGTAACCTTAACCTTTTTTGTCATAATTCAACTTCTTTTCTATAAATTTTGAAGCAACCATAAGTGCCGAAATAACTATAAGATAAAGTGCGGCAACTGTTATATAGGTTGGGAAGAAATCGTAAGATTTACCTACGTGCTGCTTAGCCTGGTTAACAACCTCACTAAGACCAATAGCCTGAAGTATGGAAGAGTCTTTAATGGTTATAATGAACTGGTTAACAAGGGAAGGTATACTGATTTTAAAAGCCTGGGGCAGAACTATTTTAATCATAGTTTTGGTCTGGCTTACACCAAGACTGCGGGAAGCTTCAATCTGGCCAACGCTTACTGCATCGATACCGCCGCGGAAAATTTCCGACATATAAGCGCCGGCATTAAGAGCCAGTGTTACAAAACCTGCAGTGTAGGGGGTGATGGTAAATCCGGGCTTTGCGATTTGCACAAGCTGAGGCAGGGCAAAGAACACAAGGAAAGCCTGAACCAGCATAGGTGTGCCGCGTATACACCAAACGTATACTGCAGCAATACCGCGGGGAATAATGTTGCGCGAACGTCCCATAAAGCAGGTTAATATGCCTATAATTAAGCCAACGGCTATAGCCAGCAGGGAAATGCCAACCGTTGTGCCAAGGCCCTTAAAAAGCAATGTTAAGGTTGCTTTTGAAAATACTCCTGAAAAATCCAATTTAATTCCTCTCATCAAACAGCGATTTTACCCTACAAAAGAAGGTAAAATCGCCATAAATTTATTATATAGTTTACAGTGCGGTTAAATATTAATAGCCGTATTTAGCAAGAATCTTTTCGTATTTACCACTTTCTTTGATGTTTGCAAGGCCCTCGTTGAACATTTTGATAAGTTCAGGATTGGTACCCTTCTTAACAGCAAAACCGTACTGGTTGGGGTTTACAACCTCGCCCACTGTTTTAAGTGCAATGTTTTCTTCTTTGATTGCCCAGCCGATAACCGAGAAGTCCTCGAAGCAAGCAACTGCAGTACCGGTGATAACTGCCTGGTACATTGTGGGTGAATCATCGTAATACTGAATGGTGAAGCCATACTTATCTTTAAGACTTTCGGCATAGGTGGTGCTTACGGTGCTGTTCTTAGCTGCAACAACCTTGCCCTTAAGGTCATTGTAATCGTCGATCTTGCTGTCTTTAGCAACAACGAAGATGGTACCGTCAGAGAAGTAACCGTCAGAGAAGTCAAAGTTCTGCTTTCTTTCGTCGTTAATGGTCATACCGGCAATCATACCATCAGCCTGGCCTGCCTGAACGGCACCCATAGCGGCATCAAAGCCCTTGTTTTCCATAACGTAGTCGAAGCCCTGGTCTTCAGCAATAGCTGCGAAAAGCTCCATATCAACGCCGATGTATTCGTTTGTTTCCTCATCGAGGAACTCGAAGGGAGCGAAAGAGTTGTCAGAATAGATGGTGTAGGTTTTTCCTTCACCCTTGCTTTCGGTCTTTCCGCTGTCTTTGTCAGACTTCTTGTCGGAAGAGCTACAGCCTACACAAGCAAATGCCATAGCAAATGCCATAAGTAATGCGAGAATTTTTGTAAATTTCATAATATTTACCTCCAATATTTATTATGTGTATTATTATACCGCAAAACTTAATTTTTGTCAATTTGAAAAGCGTATATATGAAGAAAATTAACACTCCGCTGAATCTTATTAATAAAAAGCACAAGAAAACTTATTATTATTAAGCGGCTGCAGAATAAAAAAAGACTACTCTTAATTAATAAAAGTAATCTTTTTATATATTAAAGAAGTTTTGCATTCACGTCGCCGGGAACGCGGTTGTGATTATAAAGCTTCACATTATCAAGTGCCCATTGGCGGCCGGAAAATTCGCCTTTTTGCAGTCCCGAAACTGCGTGAGCAATTTCGTACACCCTTGAATCCATAAGGTCAAGCTCGCTTAAAAGCTCGGCCTCTAAAAACATTGGGCGTACCGCAGCGCCATATTCAGGGTTGCCGTGGTGGGAAAGCACCATATGTTCAATCAGCATAGTGGTTTCTTCGGGTATTCCCAGCTCTTTTGCCACGTTGTCGATTATCATTGCCCCCATAGGTATGTGACCTAAAAGGTTGCCTTTGGCCGAATAATCTTCAACCAGGCCGGATTTACTAAGGTTAAACTCTGTAAGCTTTGCAATGTCGTGAAGCATAGCACCGGCAATAAGCAAATCCTTATCCACAAAGGGGTAAACCCTGCATACACCCTCGCAAAGGCGAACAATGGAAAGCACGTGATAAAGCAGTCCGCCGCGAATTGCGTGGTGCAGTTTAAAGGCGGCAGGAATATGCAGCAGCTTTTCCTTATTTCTCTCGTAAATAGTGGTTACCAAAAGCGTTAGGTTTTTATCGCTAAAGCTGTTTGCCAAAGATATAAGCTGGTTGTACATATCCTCGGGGTTATAATCGGTGGCGGGAACAAAGTCGCTGATTTTAATATTATCCGCCGCATTTATTGGCCGCATACGGTCAATTTTAAGCTGGTCGACCCCATTATAAGGGGCGATAGAGCCGCGTATTTTTATAACATCGCCAACGGAGTACAAATCTTTTTCGGCTTCGTTAAAGCTCCAGAATTTTGCGTTGATTTCGCCATCGGAATCGGAAACCTGCATATCCAGGTATTTCATTCCCTTGGCAGTGGTTTTAATTTCGAAGGTTTTTATAAGGCAGTAGCCGTCTACATAGCCGCCTCCAATATCCGTAAATTTCATTTTTATTCCTCCAGAAAAGTATTACAGATTAATTATACAATAACTTGCAAACTTTATCAATCGAAATTTCTAAAAAAAGAAGCACTCGAATTTCGAGTGCTTCAAAAATTCAATTAACCAATTCTGCCGTAAAGGGGAGTTTCACCCTCGTAATCGGACTTAGGCTCGCGAACAGGGGCCTCTACCTTATTATCAGGCTTGCGGTCTCTGCCACCGCTTCTGCCGTTTCTACGGCCGCGGTTATCGTATTTGCCACCGCGGGAGCCACCCTCGGGTTGAATAACAACGTGGCGGCGGTCACCATCACCAACAGAGAAAGAGGAAACACCCTCGATATCCTGTACTTCGGTGTGGATAATTCTGCGCTCGTAAGGGTTCATAGGCTCTAAAGAGCGGTTACGACCTGTACGAATTGCCTGAGCAGACATACGGCGAGCAAGAGATTTTAAGGTCTCTTCGCGCTTTTCACGATAATTTCCAATGTCAAGCACTATTCTGTAATAGCCACCGGTTCTGCGGGCGTTGGTTGCAAAGGAAGCAAGATATTGTAATGCGTCTAAGGTTTCGCCGCGGCGACCTATAACAACACCTAAATTCTCGCCCTCTAAAGCAAGATGTGCGCCGTCAGGGGTTTCGGCAACCTTAATAGAAAGGCCTGAAACACCCATCTTTTCAAGAACGGTGATAAGATAGTTTGCAGAAATTGCAGAGGGTTGAGCAGGGTCAACCTCACTTAGGGGAATAAAGTTAAGCTCGGGCTTGGGCTCTCCTTTTTGAACCTTTTTCTCGGTTTCGGGAGCCTTCTGCTTGGGCTTACTTCCTTTGTTGTCGTTTTTCTTAGGCTTAGCCTTCTTCTGTGGCTTAACCTCGTCGGGGCATTCATAATATGCCCTAACCTTGGCGGGATGTCCGCCAAAAAGACCTAAAACCTTGGGCTTGTAGTCTTCAATAATGTCTATTTTGTAATCGGCATCACCACAGTTAAGCTTGGCAACAGCCTGTTCGGTTGCCTCTTCAACAGTGGCGCCAATGCCGAATTCTTCCTTAATCAATAGAATAACCTCCGTTTATGTGGTGGGGTTGCTTTTTTTACGCTCGTTCTCTTCGCGATTGCGCTGAATTATAAGCTTTGCGTGGTTTTCAGCAACAATTCTGTTTGGGCTGTAAACATACTGAACAATCATCTGAATACCGCCGGCCACAAGGCTGGAAAAAGCCCAGTAAAGACCTACCGCTGCAGGAACGCTAAAGCCCAGGAACAAAGAAATAAGGGGCATAGTAAGCATCATACCTGCCATAGTGGGTTGGTCGGGATTCATTTTCTTCTGCATGCGCATCTGCACAATGCTGGTAAGCATCTGAGAAGCGAAAGCAAAGAAGGGGATTATCCAAAGTGCTGCATCAACAGTGCCGTCAAAAAGCTCGGAAAAATCAAAAGTAAACTTTGGCCATTTGGTTAAATCCAAACCAAAAAGGTTAAAGTCGAATGTGGTTCCTTTAATATATTTTTCCGGAGCCTGAATAACACCATAAACTGCAAACAAGAAGGGAAGCCTTATAAGCATAGGTAAGCAGCCGCCTGCCATAGATACATTCTCTTTTTGGTACAGCTCCTGCATTTCCTGCTGGTACTTCATCTTGTCCTGCTGGGTCATATTGTCGCCATACTTTTTCTTAAGGGCATCCAGCTTGGGCTTTAACATCTGTTGCTTGGCAGTTGAACGTTGAGATTTGATTGTAAGGGGCAGCATAAGCACGTTTATAGCTATTGTAAGCAATAACATAAGCAGTGCAAAATTGTTGCCGAAAATAAAATTCAAGCCCTTGAAAATGTAAGTAACAGGAACTGCAAATAAATTAATAATGCCGTTCATTATAAACCGCCTTTTCCACGTACCCGTGTGGTACGCATTTTAGTGGGTGTCTTTATTGACACCTGATAGTTTGCTCTTTTTGCTCTTTTTAGGGGGGACCGGATCAAACCCGCCCTTGGAAAAAGGATTACATCTGAGTATGCGCCAAACACTAAGGGCAGTGCCCTTAAAAAAACCGTGGGTTTCCAAGGCTTCAATAGCATAAACCGAGCAGGTGGGAATAAACCTACAACTGCTGCGGCCGGGCTTCAAGGGTGAAATACGGCGCTGATAAAAGCGCACTATAGAAATAAGAACCCTTTTCATTACTCGTCACCGTAAATACCTGATTGCCGCAGATGTTTGTTAATAACTGTGGCGATATAGGTGCTTTTGTGCTTAAGGATTCTTGTTCTTGCAACAAAAACAATGTCGCAACCCTCTTTAATGTTTGGTAAGCAAGTTCTGAACGCAGCAGTAATAACTCTGCGCGCTCGATTTCGGTCTACTGCACAGCCAAGCTTTTTGCCCGTGGTAATGCCAATGCGACATTCGGGCTTACCGGTTTTCAAAACATAGATAACTATAGAAGGGTCGACGAAGGCTTTTCCTCGACCGTATGCACGCTTAAACTCTTTGTTAAGCCGTAGTTTCCCAAAGCTGTTCAATAGAATCTCCGCCTCAATAAATGTGTTCTGCTCGATGTTCGGGCGAAGTAAGCCGCCCGATTAAGCAGAAAAAAGTGTTCCGACAAATTAGTATGTCAGAGTCTTGCGGCCCTTAGCTCTGCGGCGGGCAAGTACCTTGCGGCCGTTGGCAGTAGCCATTCTCTTCATAAAGCCGTGCTCTTTCTTTCTGTGGAGCTTTTTAGGCTGGTAAGTTCTTTTCATTTGCGTTACGCCTCCTTTAAAAAGTTCTATGATACGGAATACAACTGTACCCGTAGGGTTACACTGAATAAATAAGAGTACATAATAACCCAATCATTTATTGATTATACAATAGCAGATGGGTGAATGTCAATATTTTTTTCAATTTTTCTCTATAATTAAATAATTATAGATGTACACTTGATTTTTTTAACAATATGTTCTAAAATTAATTAGATAAATATACTAAACAAGGAGTCTGCTATGTTATTAACCATAGATATTGGTAACACCAACATAACCTTGGGCGGCTACGAAGGAGAAAACCTAATGTTTATCTCTCGATTGGCCACCGACATACGCTTAACTGCCGACCAGTATGCTTTGCAGATAAAAGATATCGTAAAGCTACGTGGCTGTGATGTACTGGATGTAGAAGATGCTATAATTTCTTCTGTTGTGCCTATAGTAGGCGGTGCGATATCCCGTGCAATGGAGTATATAACAGGCAAGCCCCCTATGCTTTTGGGCCCGGGAATAAAAACAGGGCTTAATATAAAAATTGATAATCCCGCACAATTGGGTGCCGACCTGGCGGCAGGTGCGGTGGGCGCATTGGGCAAGTATTCTCTGCCTTGTATTATTGTGGATATGGGCACTGCAACCACCCTTAGTGTGTTAGACGAAACAGGTGCTTTCAGAGGCGGCGCAATCGCTGCAGGCATTCGTTCTACCTTAGATGCTTTAAGCTCTAATACTGCACAGCTTCCTGTAATCAGTCTTGAAGCCCCCGACAGCGTTATAGGCACAAATACCGTGTCTTCAATGCAAGCGGGCCTTATATTAGGTGCCGCCGCTATGCTAGACGGTATGATAGACAGAATAGAGGCAGAACTGGGCAAACCTGCAACGGTTGTGGCCACAGGCGGCCTTGCTGAAATGGTGGTTAAAAACTGCCGCAAAGAAATTGCTATAGATAACAATCTTTTGTTAGACGGACTTTATAAAATCTACAAGAAAAATATTTAGTGTTGTTAAACCGCCGCAGGCCAATGCGGTTTAAAATATTCAGAAAGAACTGTACCTCGAAAGAGGATAGTATCAGGAGGAATTAACAATGAAAATGAACAAAACACAAACTATCACTGTGTGCAGTATAATGGTGGCCATCACCTTTATATTCGCCTTTGTGCCGATTAAAACTGCGGGTTTGGAAATAACCCTTGCTATGATTCCTGTAACGGTTGGCGCAATTTGTTTTGGAGAATATGTAGGGCTTTTGTTGGGTGGTGTTTTTGGATTAGCCAGCTTTTTGCAATGCCTGGGATTTCTTGTTCCCAGTGCTTTTGGTGCGGCAATGCTGGAAATAAATCCGCTTTTCACTTTTATAGTGTGCATACCCACCAGAATGCTGGCAGGTTATTTAGCCGGATTGATATTTAAATTATTTAGAGCAAAATTTAATCACGTATCTTATATTATTGCCTCGTTACTTTGCCCTTTGCTTAACACAACCTTCTTTATGTCGGCAATTGTTTTACTGTTTTATAATACCGAGTATATACAGAAAATTGTTAGTGGTTTAGGTGCTGCAAATCCCTTTGTTTTTATATTATTATTCGTTGGAATCAATGGTCTTGTAGAGCTTATTGCCAATTTCCTTATTGCATTACCTTGCGCTAAGGCAGTTTCCAAATACCTTAAAAAATAAAGGATAAAACATTATATGTACAACTTATCAGATATGGGTGTTTTAAAGCAGTTGCTTTTTGATGCCGGATTCAGCTTTAAAAAATCATTAGGACAAAACTTTCTTGTGAATCCTTCGGTTTGCCCCGATATGGCAGATGCCTGCGGTTGCGATAATGTGGGTGTAATCGAAATAGGCACAGGTGTTGGTGTGCTTACCGCCGAGCTTTGCAAACGTGCAAAAAAGGTGGTTTGTATTGAAATTGACACAAGGCTTAAACCCATTCTTGATAAAACCCTTAGTGATTTCAGCAATTATGAGGTTGTGTACGAAGACGTTATGAAGCTGGACTTAAATGCCCTTATCGCCGAAAAATTCGGCGATATGCCGGTGGTGGTTTGCGCCAACCTTCCATATTACATAACCTCACCCATTATAATGATGCTGCTGGAAAGTCGTTTGCCCATTAATGCCATTACCGTTATGGTGCAAAAAGAGGCGGCAGACAGGCTTACGGCGGAGGTGGGAAGCCGCGAATCTGGAGCTGTTACGGTGGCGGTAAATTATTATGCCGAAGCCGAAATGATTCGTAAAGTATCTCGTGGCTCCTTTATGCCGGCCCCAAATGTAGACAGTGCGGTAATTAAGCTTAACATTCGTGAAAATCCGCCAATCAAGGTGCAGAACGAAAAGCAATTTTTCCGTTTTGTGCGTTCAGGATTTCAACAAAGGCGTAAAACTTTGGTTAATACAGTTGCCGGACTTATGGGGGTTCCCAAAGCAGAAATTATTTCTGTGCTAAAGCAATGCGGTATTCCCGAAACAGTAAGGGCAGAAGCCCTTAAAATGGAAGAACTTGGGCAGGTTTACAATTCAATATTCAGTAAATAAAAAAAGCTGATGAAGATTTTGTGCTTCATCAGCTTTTTTTGTTACTGTATTTTAGAATAGTCGGTTTCGTTGATGCTGTATACAACGTTATCGTTGATGTGTACAACGTAATCGTCGCCCATATCTGAAACGTGTTCGTTGAATTTAGAGGCAACCATACTTTCTTTTGCCTGAATTTGCCATACAGGCTTGCCGATTTTATCGATGTATACAACGTGGTAACCATAGCTTTCGGTTTGCAAAAGTTTAATGTTTCCAACCTCACGCTGGGGGTCGAAAATCCATTCTTCGAGTGTAGCCGCGTTGACAATGCTTCCCTTGGTTATTCCTTCGTACAGTCCGCCGTTGTTTTTGGAAATGGTGTCGGAAGAATACTTTTTAGCAAATTTCTTGAAACTACTTTCTGAACAATTGTTATCTATAATGTTTATAAGTGTTTCCTGAGCCATTTGGAATGCGGCATCATCGTTGTCGTAGTCTTTAGGGTCGAACACAATCTGGCGTATATCCATACTGTTGTAATCCTGTCTGGCAGGTAACGAAGTAAGGAAATAAACGTGGTAACCGCCTGTTTCTGCATCCTCTAAAAGTGTGCCGGAGTTAACGGTACGTTCTTCGTCGAAAGCCCAACGACTGGCGGCAGAGGAAGAATCATAACGTGCTTCTTTAACAAAGCAGCTTTCCTTAGCCTCGTTGATTTTTTCTTTAAGAGCTTTTTTGTCTACCTTATCGCCGTAGTTTTCCTCGTAATAATCTTTTACATATTGTTCAACCCCAGCTAAAAACTCTTCGCTGCTGGTTACAGAACTAAGATTAATTGCAACTCTGTGTGCGCCTGTACTATTGTTCACATCTCCACTTGAGGGGGCAATGTAAAAATACAAATAATCAACCGTTGTAAAGAGCTTTTTATGGCCTTCATAATATTTTTCTATAGCAGCTTCACTTGTATCAAGCTGTTTTTCAAATTCACCGTAATATCTGGTGGTAAGGGCTTCCATTTCGGCTACCTTGCGAACTATTTTCTCTGTTACACCCTCGCCGAAATTAAGCTCAATATACTCTGAAAACTTTTTGCCTGATTTTTTTGCCTGAGCCTTTAAGGTGTCCATATTTTTAGTAATTTGCTTCTTTTCCTTATCTGTAAGGGGCTTGCCTTTTTCGTTGTACATTTCCGAAACAACAAGGCACTGCGTAAGCTTTTCTTTGGCTATGTCCATAAAGTAATCGTACCAGTTTGTTCCGTTAATCGGGCATTCCTGGTCGGCAAGGCTAATAGATGTATCCAGGCCGTATTGGTCAAGGTATTCGGAGTTTGCATTAACAAAAGCCAAATATTGTGCATTGAAATAATAGGTCAGCATCTTTTCGGTGATCTCGTAATTCTCGGTATACATCGCAAGCGTATCAACCGGGCGTTCTTTTTCAGAAGAGCAACCGCAAAGTGTTGCAAGCAGCATTGCTGCAGTAAGAAGTGTAGAAATAAATCGCTTCATAAAATTCTAATCCTTTTTTAAAATCCTAAGTAATAATAACTATGCCGTTGCCGAAGCAGTGCCAGAGCTTGTTACTTCTTTTATAATTTGTTTTGCTTTGTTAAAATTACTATCGTTCGATTTAATATTATATTTTTCCTTTAGTTTTGTAAGCTTTTCGTTGTAGTCGGCAGCAATCATAGAGGTAACAACCTGAGCCTTCCAAGAGATGTGCCCGTCTGATACAAAATACATAACGTGCCAGCCGTTGTCGGTTTTAATAACTTCGGTATCGCCGGATTTTCTGGACTTGGCAAAGGTCCAGGTATCAAAAGCCTCCGGCATTACACCCTGCGTAAGGTTTTTATAAAGACCGCCACTTTGAGAAGAGGCAATATCTTGGGAGAATTCTTTAGCAAGCTCTGCAAAACTTTCCTCTGTTTTTTCACCGTTGCGCCACTCTTTCAGCAGTCGTTCGGCTTCTTTTTTGCAGTCGCTTTCATCATCGAATTTATCAAAATCGAAAAATATGTGGCGAATATTTTTGGTTTCTGCGGTATCCTTTACTGCAGGGGAAATAAGGCAGTATACGTTGTAGCCTTCGTCGGATTTCATAATTGTTGTATCGCCGATTTCTCTGTTTTCTGCAAACAGCCATTCGCCGGCATCAGAAGAAACGTCGTAGCCTTCACCCTGGTAAGTGGAGTTGCTGATAACCGATTCTATCTGTGCTTCAATATCCTCGTCGCTGGCGTCGGGTACTGCTGATTTAAGGGCTTTTTGGTAGTATTCGGAAATATTTTCTTTGAATTCGGTAACCGAATCGGCCTTTGCAAGCCGCTTTGCAATTTTTTCAGCCTCGGCATTCAAAAGCTCAAGCTCTTTATCAGATTCCTTGCCGGTGGCATTATTACTAACCAAAATATTTATATAGTCGCAGGTTAAAAATTCAGATTTATTCTCTTCAAAATAACTGTTTATTTCAACATCGTTATATTTAAAGGAATCTTCTAACTGAACCTTGTAATTAGAAGCAAGCTGGGTCATTTCAAGGCAATCGCGAACGTCTTCTATACTAACCTCGGTGCCGTAATATTTGGTTAAATACTCTCTTGTGGTAAGGCCTTCATCAGAAGCCAATTCATCAAACATAGCAAGGGATTCGTCTATATAAGCAAAGTCTGCATCTTGAAGTTTAAGCCCGGCGTCTGTGCCGGCCTGTGCCATAGCAACAATCTCTTCGAATTGCGACTTAACGGTATTCATAAAATAATCGTGCCAGGAAAGCTCTTCGTCGTAATAGCATTCTTGCTCTTTAAGGCTTTTGGTGGTATCAAGACCAAGGTCGCTGAGGTATGCAGCGTTGCTTTCGGCAAAATTATTAAGTGTAGAGTTGTAAAGATATTGCACCATTGTAGATGTAACCTTGTGGTCGCTTGTGGAAACGGCGGTTTTGTTGCGAAGAAAGTGGCCGTTCTTTTTCAGATGTGTGTAGCCCACAGAACCGCCAATAGCAGCACCAACAATAGCAACGATTATAACAATCGCAAGAGTTGCCTTAAGCCTGCTTTTCTTTTTGAAGGTTTTAACTTCAGCAGCCTTTGCTTCTGCAATTTTACGTTCTAATTCCGAATTTACACGGGTGCGTTTTCCTTTGCCCATTTGGGTCACCTAAACCTTTCAATATGTTAATCTTTAATTTAACCGTTAATCAGCATAAGTATAAATATATATGATTATATCATACAATTTAGTTTAAAACAATCACTAAATTAATATATTTTATATATCATCAGAATCGGTTGACAAAATTTCTGATTTGTATTATTGTAAAAGTAGCAAATTTTATGTTATCCGGAGGCATCCCCATGAAAAAGTTGGTATCTTTGCTATTAACATTAGCAATTATAATGTGTTTAATTCCTACCGCTGCCGCCATCGATCAAGTATCGGAAGACGGTATGGAAATATACGGTATAAATTTAAGCAATCCGGGAGACAGTACACTATTAAAGCTTTCGGGAAGCTGGCTTCTTATTGACACAGGAATTGTGGATTCTTCCGAAGAGCTTATCGATAATCTTAAAAGCTATGGTGTAACCAATCTTGATATTTACATCAGCCATCTTCACGACGACCATTACGGCGGTGTTGCCGCAATAGGAGAGTGTGAGGATATAACTGTTGGCACCCTCTATCTTCCCGACCCTTCTATCGGTGCAGAGTACCAGCATCAGCAGCATTTTCTCGACAAGCTATATAAAGATTCAGGCGCATCTCAGGTGGTTTATCTTAAAAAAGGCAGCACCTTCAGCTATGGCGGCTGTAGGGCAGAGGTTCTTGGCCCTGTAGGCGAATACACCGTCGACCAATTTCCTAATGAAGTAACCGAGGGAAACAGCGGTGCGGTCAGCCATTATCTTAATAACAACTCTCTTACAACAAAATTCACCTGCGGCGAAACTTCTTTCCTTGCCACGGGAGATATCGAGGTAGAGGAAGAAGCGGCGTTGGTTAGGTATTATATCAATAATGAATTGGATTCCGATATTCTAAAGCTTGCTCACCACGGCTTGCCCACCTCAAGCAGTGCAGATTTTTTAGCGGCAGTATCTCCTGAATACAGCTTTGCATTGAATTCCGGTTATTCGGTTTACACCTCGCGAAAGGCCGCGGCAGAATACGGACTTGTGTATATGGTTGCAGACGAAAAACAAAATTTCGGAATCAAGGCCTCGGGCGTTGGCGTTGAGGTGTACAAAGGCTCAGAAAAGCTGGACGGTTGGGTTTCTCTTGTAGGCGGCAACGGAACCGATGGAAAATATAATAAGTACTATTTGCAAAACGGTGCAGTGCTTAAGGGGATTCAGACAATAGCCGATAAAAAGTATTACTTCACATCAGGTGGCTGTATGGTAAAAGGCAGCTACAAGGAAGGTGTATATAGCCCTTGGCGTGTAATGGAAGACGGAAGCCGTGCTTTCTCGGAAGAGGGAGAAATGTATATCGGCTTTAATAAGGTGGGTGACTACACCTTCTATTTCGACCCACTAACCGGAATTAAACTGGTGGGCAACGAGGCTTGGCACCTTAAAAAAATCGGCAGCAATTATTACGCGCTTAATCAAAACGGAACCGTAAGAATAAACGGTTGGATGGACTATACAAACAGGGGGGTAAAGGAATACCGCTATTTTGGCGCAGACGGCAAAATGCTTACCGGCTGGTTCACCCTAAACGGCAAAAAATATTACCTTGACCCTATAACAGGCTTCAGAGCTTGCGGAATCAAGAAAATCGGCGGTAAAATCTACTATTTCGAGGAAACCAACGGTGCATCGTATCTAAGAACAAATTGCTGGAAAAAATTCAGTGCAGGCTATCGCTATTTTGGTACAGACGGCAAAATGCTTACCGGATGGTTTACCTTGAATGGTAAAAAATATTACCTTGATCCCACAACCGGTTTCAGAGCCTGCGGACTCAAGAAAATCAGCGGTAAAATCTATTATTTCGAGGAAACCAACGGCGCATCGTATCTAAGAACAAATTGCTGGAAAAAATTCGGCACAAGATACCGTTATTTCGGTGCAGGCGGCGAAATGGCTACCGGCTGGAAAAAGATAAGCGATAAATACTACTATTTCGATAAATCCAGCGGTTATTCTTACAATAAAACAGGTGTAAAAACTATAGACGGTAAGAAATACTATATGCAGAAAAGCTCTAAGGGTTCTTATCGTTACAACAAAACCGGCTGGAAAAAATTCAGCAAAAAGTATTATTATTTCGGCAAAAACGGGGTTGTTACCACCGGCTGGAAGAAGATAAGCAGTAAATATTATTACTTCGATAAGTCTAAGGGGAATGTATATACCAAAACAGGCTTAAAAACCATCGATGGTAAGAAGTATTATATGCAGGAAGGTTCTAAGGGTTCTTACCGCTACAACAAATCCGGCTGGAAAAAGTATGGCAAGAAATACCGCTATTTTGGAAAAAACGGAGTTGTTACCATAGGTTGGAAAAAGATAGGAAAAGCCAAATACTATTTCGATAAGAACGGCTACAGAGTAACCGGCACCAAAAAAATAGCAGGTAAAACCTATAAATTCACCTCGTCAGGAAAGCTTAAGAAATAAATAAAAGGGCATTCGCAAACCATAATCGCAAGCGAATGCCCTTAAAATTATTTTATACGCGGTTTTGCAATAAGTGCTGCTGCAAATCCAAATAAAGAGGCCGCCGTGATTCCTGCTGCAGCTCCCGTAAGCCCACCTGTAAGGGCACCAAGCAGCCCCAACTCTTGCACCGCTTTTTTTACACCCTCGGCCAGCAGATTGCCAAATCCCGTAAGGGGCACTGTGGCACCGCAGCCGAAAATATCCACCAAAGGCTTGTAAACCCCAACCGCACCCAGCAACACGCCTATTGTTACATAGCAAACCAGTATGCGTGCAGGCGTCAGACGGGTTAAATCTATAGCAAGCTGACCTATAACACAAAGCAGACCACCAAATATAAAAGCCAATCCGCAATCCTTCAAAATTTCCACAAACAGCCACTCCTTTTCTGTGGCTTATTTTTTGTAATTTAAGAGAGTTTATACTGCCAATCAGGAAATTTGTGCAAAAACGACAAGATTTTACTTTATAAATTGGTAAAAATAATTTAAATTTAACAAAATATACTCTTGAAAACAGTCGAGATATTTGGTAAAATATATAGGTAAAGGATTGTGCTTATGATAGTCGGCATAATTTGTCCCATTTTCGCATAGCTTTAACAGATAATTATTTTAATTGGAGTGATAAGTTTTGAAAAAAACCGAATGCGTTGCAATGCTGCTGGCAGGTGGTCAGGGAAGCCGCCTTGGCGTTCTTACCCAGAATATGGCCAAGCCTGCAGTGCCCTATGGCGGAAAGTATAGAATTATAGATTTTCCGCTTTCCAATTGTATCAATTCAGGCATTACCACAGTGGGTGTGCTTACCCAGTATCAGCCCTTGGAGCTTAACGATTACATAGGCTCGGGCAAGCCCTGGGATTTGGATCGCCACGATGGTGGTGTGCACGTTTTGCCCCCCTACCAGCAGTCAAAAAGCGCCGATTGGTATAAGGGAACCGCAAATGCGATATATCAGAACATTAAGTTTATAGACAGATACGACCCCGAATATGTGCTTGTTCTTTCGGGCGACCATATTTATAAAATGGATTATGCCGATATGCTTAAGCATCATAAGGAAAACGGTGCCGCCTGCACAATAGCGGTTCTTGAAGTTCCCGAGGAAGAGGCTTCACGTTTCGGCATTATGAACGCTAATCCCGATGGAACAATATACGAATTTGAAGAAAAGCCCAAACACCCCAAAAGCAATCTTGCGTCTATGGGCATCTATATTTTCGATTGGAAAAAGATGCGCTATTATCTTGAAACCGACGAGCAGAACCCTGATTCTTCTAACGACTTCGGCAAAGATATTATTCCGCTTATGCTTGGTAACCAAGAAAAAATGATTGTTTATCGCTTTGGTGATTATTGGAAGGACGTTGGCACCATCGATTCATTGTGGGAGGCCAATCTTGACCTGCTTAGTCCCAAGGTGAAAATTGACCTTTCCGATAAAAAGTGGCGTATTTATTCCCGTACAGCACCTACACCTCCGCAGTATATTTCCTCTGCCGCAAAGGTACAGAACTCGCTTATTACCGACGGATGCGAAGTAGAGGGCAACGTAGAATTCTCTATTCTTTTCGAAAATTCTACCATTGAAGAAGGTGCAGAGATTTTGGATTCCCTTATTATGCCCGGTGCAATTGTTAAAAAGGGCGCCAAGGTTAAATATGCAATTGTTGGTGAAAACGCTGTTATCGGCGAGGGCGCACAAATAGGCGAAAGCCCCGAAGAATACAGCGGTGAATGGGGCGTTGCAGTTGTAGGCCCTGACACAGAAATCGATGCAGGCGGCAAGGTTAACCCCTGCGAAATGATTGGCGCAAAAGGTTAAGGAGGGGCAGTTATGAGAGCAAATAACGCAGTAGCATTAGTATTCAGCAATTCAAACGACGAAGCCTTACCCGAACTTACCGAATACCGTTCAATGGGTTCGGTTCCCTTCGGCGGCAGATATCGTATTATCGATTTTCACCTTTCAAATCTTGTTAATGCAGGTGTGGGAAAGGTTGGAGTTATACCTCGTTCAAACTATCGTTCGCTTATGGACCATATCGGTTCAGGCAAGCCCTGGGATTTAGACCGCAAGCAGGATGGACTTTCCTTCCTGCCGCCCTTTATCGCAGGTGGCGGCGGTGCATACAAGGGTCACATTGAAGCGGTGCTTAATGTAAGTGATTACCTCAAGAAAAGCCGTCAGGAATACGTTATTCTTTGCGATGCCGATGTAGTTTGCAATATCGATATTGCAGATATGTTTGAAAAGCACGTAAATTCGGAAGCAGACGTTACAGTGGCTTATAAACACGGCGCTCTTCCAAAGTACCACAAGCCCCACACCGTTCTCGAACTAAATGAAAACGGAAAGGCTAAAGAGATATTGGTTTCTGTTGACACAGGGGTAGAGTGTAACTATTGCATCGGTCTTATGATTTTCCGTAAGGATACACTTATCGACCTTAGTGTTAAGGCTATGGAGCGCGGATATACCAGCATCGGCAGAGGTGTGCTTCAGGCCAACAGCGACAGCCTTAAAATTATGGGTTATAAGGTAGAAGGCTTCGTAATGGCCATTGATGGCATTGAAGCTTATGCTAAGGCCAATATGGCGGTTCTCACAAAGGAAGTAAGGCGCGACCTTTTCAATTCCAAGCGCCCGATTTACACCAAAACCCGCGACGATATGCCTGCAAAGTACGGCCTTAACAGCTCGGTTAAGAATTCTCTTATCGGCGATGGCTGTGTTATTGAAGGCAGTGTAGAAAACTGCATACTTTTCCGTGGGGTTAAGGTTGGAAAAGGCACAACACTTCGCGATTGCATTATTATGCAGGCAGGTGTAATTGGCAATAATTGTGACATTCAGTACGTTACTGCAGATAAAGACGTTACAATTTCCGATGGCACACAGCTACGCGGTGCCGAGGGCTGTCATTACATTATCAAAAAAGGAACTAATATTTAGTTTGGGGGAGGGGCGTTGCTCCTCCCAATTTAAAATAACGGACAAAGAATGGAGAAACGGAATGAGAGTTTTATTCGCTTCGGCAGAGGCTTACCCCTTTGCAATGACCGGCGGCCTTGCCGACGTGGCAGGTGCGCTGCCAAAAGCACTTCGTAACCGCAGGGTAGGTTGTAGGGTTATAATGCCCCTTTATGGTAGCATTTCAAAAGAGCAAAGGGCAGAGATGCACTTTATAAAAAACATCACAGTACCCGTGGCTTGGCGCAATCAGTATTGCGGAATATTCGAAGCCAAGGTTGGCAGAGTAACCTATTATTTTATAGATAATGAATATTATTTTAAGCGTTCTTCGCTTTACGGATTTTTAGATGATGCCGAGAGGTTTACGTTTTTTTCACGTGCCGTGCTTGAGGTTTTAAAGCACATCGATTTCAAACCCGATATAATACACTGTAACGATTGGCAAACCGCTATGATTCCGGTGTTTAAAACCCTTAACTACGGCAAAGATCCCTTTTATTGCAATATGAAAACCCTCTTCACAATTCACAACATTCAGTATCAGGGTCAGTACGGCAAAGAGGTTATTGGCGACGTTTTGGGCCTGCCCGAGGGCACCGAGCATTACGTTGAATACGGCGATTGTGTTAACCTTATGAAGGGCGCGATTGAATGTGCCGATTTTGTAAGCACAGTAAGCCCCACCTATTCTAAAGAAATATTAACCGAGGAATATTCCCACGGTCTTCACGGCATTTTAAGGGAAAGGGAATGGAAGCTGGGCGGCATTATAAACGGCATTGATACCGACGTTTATAACCCCGAAACCGACCCTATGATTTATAAGAATTTTTCGGCTGCCGATTTAGGCGGCAAGGCAATAAACAAAGCCAAGCTGCAGGATGAAATTGGTCTGCCGAAGCGTGACAATATACCCCTTATAGGCATTGTTACCCGCCTTGTATCCCACAAGGGTGTAGACCTTATAAAGCGGGTTATGGAGGATATGCTTACTCAGGATATTCAGTTTGTAATTTTAGGCTCGGGCGAAAAGGAATTTGAAGACTTTTTCCATTATATAGCCGAAAAGTATCCCGAAAAGGTGTCTTTAACCACCGGCTTTATTCCAAGCCTTGCGCACAAAATTTATGCAGGTGCAGATATATTCCTTATGCCCTCTAAATCCGAGCCCTGCGGCCTTGCGCAAATGGTGGCACTCCGCTACGGCACAATTCCCATTGTAAGGGAAACCGGCGGCTTAAAGGACACCATAACCGACTCAGGTCTTTACGAGGGTAACGGCTTCACCTTCAGCATATATAATGCCCACGAAATGGCACACTGCGTATGGCGTGCCGCCGAGGGATACCGCGACCGCGAAGGCTGGAACATTCTGGTGCAGCGTGCAATGAAGTGCGACCATAGCTGGGGAAATTCAGCAGCAGAATATATAAGCCTTTACAAAAAAATGATAGAAGAATAATTAACGGCACAGCCCCGAATTTTTTTGGGGCTGTGCTTTCCGCTAAATTAACACTAAAGAAGGCGCAATTATGGATTTGAACTTTCCCACACGTCAGGTTCATCTTGACTTTCACACCTGGGGAGATATCCCGGATAGCGGTAAGAATTTTACTAAAGAGGGCTTTCAGTCGGCCTTAAAGGCGGGTAATATTGAGAGTATCACCGTTTTTGCAAAGTGCAATATGGGGTATTGCTATTATCCCACCAAGGTTGGTGTTATGCACCCACACCTTAATATGGACTTAACCTCGGCTATGGTAGAGGCAGCCCACGAAATAGGTGTCCGTGCCCCTGTTTACATAAACGCAGGCCTTAACCAAGAGCAGGCGGCTGCCCACCCCGAATGGCATGCTAAGCGGGCTATAAATGGAAATGCAAAGTGGTGCGATTTCACCCTGCTTTGCCTGAACGACGGTACCTGGGCTAAAGAGATTTACAAGCTTTGTGAAGAGGTTTGCATTAATCAAAAGAACTTAGATGGTTTGTTTTTGGATATCGCCCTTATCGACGAGGCCTGTTATTGCCCCGAATGCATTAAGGGTATGGAAGAAATGGGGCTTAACCCTAATATTGAGGCAGATGCCAAGCGATATTACACCATAAAGCGTAAAGCATTTATGGATAAATGCAAAAACATACTGCATAAATACCACCCCTCTGCCACCATATTTTTCAATTCCGGCGGTGCAGAGTGGCAACGCCCCGAATACCACGAAAACTCCACCCATTTTGAAATGGAAGACCTGCCAACCTCTTGGGGCGGCTACGATAAGCTGCCCTTGAGGGCGAAATATTTTTCTAAGAAAAACAAGCCCTACCTAGCTATGACGGGTAAATTTCACCTTAACTGGGGTGAGTTTGGCGGCTATAAAAGCCGCGAGGCTTTAAAATACGAAATATGCTCAATGGCATTATACGGTGCCGCCTGTTCGGTAGGCGACCATATGCACCCAGACGGTGCTTTGGATTTGCAAACCTACGAAAATATCGGCTATGCATATAATTATCTCGAAAAAATTGCCCCCTATTGCTATGGTGGTGAAAATACCGCAACGTTGGGAATATACCCCTCCTTTAACGAGGACGAGAGCAGCGGAATTTCAGAGCTTTTGCTCTCCGCGGGAATTGATTACGGAGTGGTAACGGATAACGATTACAGCGGCTTTGATACCGTGATTTTCCCCGGCGGTGTAACCCTTTCGGGGGAAGAATTAACCGCCCTTGAAGGATTTATTTCAAAGGGCGGCAAGGTGCTTGCTTTTGCCGATGCACTGCTTAGCGGAAACACCTTTGCAATAGATTTGGGTGTGGAATATTTGAGTAGCCCCACCCACGATTGCGATTACATTGTGGTTTCCGACCCTGTGGCAAATAATTTACCAAAGGCGCCCCTGCTTTCTTATTATTGCGGTTTAGAGATTAAGGCAACCGGCGGCAGTGTTATTGCCGAAAGGCTAAAGCCCTATTTCAGCAGAACCAAGGGTGTGTATTGCGACGACCGTCAGGTGCCCTATAACAAAGAGGGTGAAAGGCTGCCTGCCGCAGTTAAAAATGGAAACCTTGTTTATTGCTGTCACCCCTTAGCCACCACCTACCACCAATTTGGCAACTGTAATTACAGAAATTACTTTCTATACCTGTTGTCGGCTTTGGGCTATAGCCAACCTCTAACCATCAACGGCCTTGGAACTTCTGGCAGAGCAACAATGATTAAGCAACCCAAGCTTAACAGATACTGTGTAAATATGGTGTATGCCATACCCACAAGGCAGGGCAGAGCAGAGGTTATTGAGGATATTAACCCAATTTATAACCTTAAGGTAGAAATAAATGTGCCCGAAAAAATAATAAAAGCCTACCTACCATTATCTGGTGAGGTACTGCCTATAATTAACGAAAATGGCAAACAAAGTGTGGTTGTTAAAAAACTACATTGCCACGAAACGGTGGTATTTGAATATTAATGTTTTCCAAAAACAAAAAGCCAAGGATTTAATCCTTGGCTTTTGCAATTTTTGTGAATTACTCAGCGGCTTTGGGTGCGGGGGGAACCTGCTGCTTTAATGCGGCGCGGGTTCTGCGAACCTCGGTAAGTGTGGCGGTAAGGCTTTCGTCGGATTTACGCATAATATCGTCAACAAAATCCTGAGCAGCCTTGCGCATTTCCTTGCTTCTTGCCTGAGCGGCGGCGATAATCTCGCTGGCCTTCTGCTGTGCCATACGGGTAATTTCTTCCTGAGCACAAAGGGATTGAGCGCGGGTTTCAGCATTGTGAATAATGGTGTCGGCCTCACGCTTTGCGTCGGTAATAATCTGTGCTCTGTCGGCAACAATGCCTCTTGCCTGCTTAATTTCTGTGGGCATATTAAGGCGGATATCGTCAACAACGGCGCGAAGAGCCTCAACGTCCAGAACAGATTTCTTGCCGGGGATTTTAATACCCTTGTCAAGCAGTTCGTCTAATTGGTCCAGTAATTCTTCCATGTTCATAGTTTATTCGTCCTTTCCGATTAATCGGTTTTTAATTTTTTCGTGAATCACAGCCGGAACAAAGTCTTTAATATCTCCGCCCATTGCGCCAATTTGCTTAACCATACTGGAGCTGAGATACATATTTTCCGCACGGGTGGTAAGAAACACAGTTTCGGTATTGGGATTCAGTTTTTTATTGGTAAGTGCCATCTGAAATTCATACTCGAAGTCAGACATAGCACGTAAACCCTTAATAATTGCGCCGGCTTTTTTTGCTTCGCAATAATCGGCCAGCAGCCCTGAAGAGGTGTCTACCTCGACGTTTTCAATGTCGCTGGTAGCGGCCTTAATCATTTCCACCCTTTCTTCGGGGGTAAAGCAGGGGCTTTTGGAAACGTTGGGCATAACTACAACAATAACTTTAGAAAACATACCTGCGGCACGCCTTATAATATCAAGGTGCCCAACGGTGATGGGGTCGAAGCTACCGGGGCAAACCGCTGTAAGGTTTTTCATTTAAATTTCCTCTTTTCTGAAAACGGTAACAACTATCTTGCCGTATTTATAGTCTTTGGTTTTAAAACCATCTAAAGGGGGCAAAGATATTTCTATTGGGTGTTCACAAATAATAATGCCGCCCGCTGCCATTTTTTTGGAAACAGCCACCAAGGCCTTGTCGTACAGCCCCAAATGGTAGGGCGGGTCAACAAAGGCAATATCGAAAAAAGTGGTGGTGCCGTTTAAAAAAGCAAAGCAATCGGCACGGTGTATCGTGGCATTACCTGCAAGCCCGCAGGCTTCAAGATTCCTTTTTGTAAGTTCTGCAGATGTTCTGTCGGAATCCACAAAGGTGGCGCTTTTGGCGCCGCGGCTTAATGCCTCAATTCCTAACTGACCCGAGCCGGAAAACAAATCAAGAACGCAGGCGGCGGGTATATCAAAGTTAATTATGCTGAATAGTGCCTCTTTAACCCTGTCGGTGGTGGGGCGCACAATATCGTCGCCTTTTGGGGCTTCTAAGCGCCTGCCTCCTGCAATTCCCGTAATTACACGCATTTGCAATTCCTTTCTTTGTTTAAAAGCTCAATTCAATTGAAAACTATACATACACATTCTATATTAACACATATTGCTACAAATTGCTACTATTATTTTAAAAAAATATGCATCTTCTGAATCTGTGTCGCATAACTTTTAAATTCATAGTCCAAGTATCCCCCCGAATAGTATAAAACGAAAAGGGGATATGTTATATGTTTTTAAATGTTTTACTTAATGCGCTGTCGGGTATTGCCTATCTTGTGTTACACGTGAATTCACCGGGGCAATTTCCACCGCCGCTTGGGGCAAAAAAAGAGGCAGAATGCATAAAGCTTGCCGCCGAGGGCGATAAGGAGGCCCGCCGATTGCTGATTGAACACAACCTGCGGCTGGTGGCACATATTGTTAAAAAGTATGCCGGCAGCAATATCGAGCAGGAGGATTTAATATCCATTGGCACCGTAGGGCTTATAAAAGCCGTTTCCACCTACAAGCCGGGCAAGGGCATCCGCCTTGCCACCTACGCTTCAAGGTGTATTGAAAACGAGATTCTTATGTGCTTTAGGGCGGCCAAGAAAACGGCACAGGACGTACTTATCAGCGAGCCTATCGACACCGACGCCGAGGGCAATAATCTTACCTTTGGCGATATTATTTCAGACGATAGCGATGTGGTGGAGGATATAGATTTAAAATGGAAACTGGAAAAGCTTAGCGGCTATATTAGCTCAGAATTAACGCAACGGGAGCAAAAAATTATTGAAATGCGCTATGGTCTTAACGGAGGTAAAGAGCTGCCACAGCGAGAGGTGGCGGCAAGGCTGCATATATCCCGTTCTTATGTGTCGCGTATCGAGAAAAAAGCATTAGAAAAACTGCGAGCAAAATTTGGGGAAGAGTAGTGTTGAAAATGTTAAGGAAGTATTGTATAATTTTTTTAGAAGTTAAATGGTGGTGACAAGTATGAAAAGAATAATTTGCGCTTTGCTTTTAATGTGCCTGTGCTTTTGTGGTTGCGGTAAGAAGGCAGAACCCGAAGCAAAAAAAGAAACGGCTTCGTATCCGCTTGACCAAAGCAATGCCATAATGTCGGAAGAGCTTTACGGCTTCACAGCGGCGCTTAACGGCAAGGTTATGGCTTTCCCAACGGATTATGAAGATTTTGTTAAAACCGGCTGGGAACTGACCTCTGATGAAAAAAACAACAAACTGAAGCCTGGGCAGTACAGCGTTTACAAAATAACCAACGGCGAAGCCAAAACCGAAGCATATTTTGCCAACCTCGGTAAGGAAACTCAGAAGCTCAGCGAGTGTATAGTTTGCGGTATTTATGCGGTAGCTGATACCGATGTTTCGGCCGAGTTGCCAAAGGGTATAAAGCCGGGCAAAGCCGATGAAGGCACTATTGTGAAGGCCTACGGAAACCCCACAGAAGAAAGAAATGAATCAGGCTACGATAAGGTGCTGGTTTACAAAAGCTCTGTCAACCAATGCGCTGAATTTTACCTTAAGGGCGGCCTGCTCCATTTGGTGCAATACTATAATGTTTCAGCTCCAATAGAGGTCGAGTTTTCGGCTGAGCCTCCACCGCAGATAGAAGAATATAAAGACGTAAGTTTATCAAGTGATATTAAAGATTTCTCTTTTTATTTATACGGCACCACCTACACAATGCCATTGCCGCTTTCCAGAATGCTTGAGGCAGGCTGGATAATGGCAGCAAAAACAGAATCCTCTGTTCCCGCCAATGGAACGCTGGAAGACGCGGTTAAAATAACCTATGCCAACCGCACCTTAACCCTTACGTTAAAAAATGTTGCCGATTACCCAACAATCCCCGAAAACTGCTTTGTAACCTCAATAGAAAGCACCAGCGATGTAAAGCTGGATTTAACCCTGGCGAACGGTTGCCGAGTTGGGTCTACAAAATCTAATTTTGAAGCCACCTTCAGAAAAGAAGATTTCACAAGTATAAAAACCAAGGGCAAATACACCTACTACACCTATTCTCACGAATCCCACGGCACCCTAACCGTTACTACCAACGACGATACGGGCTATATTACCTCAATCAAGGTAGAATCAAACTAAAGGGGCTGTCACTCAAGCCCGAAACAAAAGAGAAAAAATGAACTAAGGCGACGTGCGGTTATTAAAGCCACAAGTCGCCTTAGTTTTTTGTGTCAAATGGTTTTATTTAGAAACCTTAATAAGCTGTATACCGTATTCGCCGCTTGGCAGCTCTGCCTTTACAGCGTAACAGGTAATGATGTTGCCTTCTGCCTGGTTCTGGTAGTGCTTATCGCTGGCGGTGTAAAGTCCATCGGGGGTAATTTCACCGGGATATCCTAGGTTATAGTGGCAGTCTGGGAGGCTCCACTTAATGCTGTCACCTGCGTCACCGTCGATTATTTCTGCCTTGAGCTGACGCTGTTCGCCGGGCTTCATTTCAATCATTACACCCTCGGGGAAAACAACCTGCTTAATGGGAGGAATGGTGGTGTAAACAACCATTGTATATGTTCCCTCAACACTATCGCAAATAGTGTCGCCAACCTCGATAGTATCAACCACAGGAGGAATAACCATATTTCCTTCAATGGGTGTATCAAGGGTGTAAACGTGCTTGTAGAACTTCTTATTCACAGCCTTTGATAGCTTGATTTCAAAGTTCCTTCCAAAGGCCGAGCTGTGCTTGAATTCTGCAATTATTGTGTAGTCGCCATTCTTTGTAACGGCGGCTGTGGCGTGCATATTCTTATCCGAAACGGTGGTGGATATAACACTGGAATGGCGGGGAACGTAGTTAGTGATAAGCGACAATTCGTAGAATCTTCTGCCAATGGCATCAACTCCGCCGCCCTTTTCGGTGGGGAACCTCCAGAAGCAGGATTCGCCGCCATCGTGGAAGAAGTGCTCGTCGATGTAAACACCGCTTAATATCCAGAAAAGCATAGAAGCAATACCGCCGTTCATATAGCCTAAAGTGGCGGCCATATTGGTGCGTTCGAAGTCGAAATCTATACCTTCGGTGTAGCCGTAATCGTAGGTGCCGTATTCGGTAACGCAAAGGGGGTGACTTCCTGCGAGTTCTCTTGTGTACTCGGCAAATTTCACCGATTCTTCGTAGCTTGTGCGGTAAAGATGCATACTGGTGTATTCATACAGTTCCGGAGCTTTTTCGTTAAAATACTTGGTCCAATCCTCAATGCTTGTGAAGCTTCCAACCGAGCCCGCAGTTTCGGCAACCCACATTTTAACAAGGTCACGCAGGCCGTCAGCACGTAGCTGAGCGTCGCATTTTTGCAGCATCTCCAGCCAGTAATCCTTAACGTCCATATCGTCGGGCACAAGGAAGTCCCATCCGCCGGGGGTAGCGCCGCCGTTAGATTCGTTATAGAATGTAAGGTACTTAATGTTATCGTATCCGCGATTAACTATAAGCTCGCGAATACAATCGGAACAGGCGGTGGCAAAGTGGTCCAAATCGCGGGGAGCAGAGTTCTTTTTGTTAAATACGTTGGGGAATGAGAACCATTTTTGAGCTGTGTAGCCAACCTTCCAGCCAAAGTTTAATTCAATTTCAACATCGGCCTCTTTAAAAGCGTCCAACTCTTTGTATAGAGCCTGCATTTTAGGGGAATTGAAAACATACTTTCTGCCCTTGTAGCCTTCCTCGTCCATAACAAACCAGTCTATCTGGAACCATACCCTGACAATGCTCGGGTGAGAAACCGCGATTCTGCGTTTTTCCAACTCCCAAAACTGTTCTGTAAAGCCCAAAAGTCTTGAGCTTTCAAAAAGATGCATAGGCAAAACGTTGGCACCAACACCAAGAAAATCCTCTGTTATAACCTTTTCGGTTTCAACAGTAATGCTGCGGCTGTCGCTAAAAATGGCGATATGGTCTATAACAGCCTTGTCTGAAATGGTAAAGCTTACAGCGTCGGAAAGTTCGCCCTTGCCGTGGAAGGTGTAAATCTTTCTGCCAAATTCCACATCTTTCACGTCGGCAAGAATTAGTCCGCAATCTGCAGTAATGGCGGCGTCGCCTTTTGAAATAATAATTGCGTGGTCGCAATTTATTTTACGGTTAAGATTATAGGTAACGGTAGCGTTTTCGAAGGAAACTGCCTCGTAATCGTCCATAGCGCTGCCGCGTGTAAGGTCCTGTAGGTTGCCTGTGAAGGCACCCTTAACCTCGGGCACAAGGCCGCCTAATTCACCACCGCGGCAATTGCGGCTTACATACATATGCTGGAAGGTGTAATCAGCATTGTAAAGGCCGAAATTCTGAATTCTTGACATTCCGTCGGTAGAATTGGTGGTAAGCTGTTTAAAGGCCACATATCTGCCCGAGAGATCTTCTACATCGAAGTAAAAATCTGCGGCATTTCTCGGCTCGTGGAAAACCATTTTACCGCGGTTGTCGTAATAAATAACCAGACTTTCTTTGTGGAAAAGATTTTCGCGGCTGTTTGACATATATACCTCGAATTCGCCTATGGTGTAGTCGGTAAGTCCGTTGTGAAAACAACTAACGTAAATGCCCTCAACGCTTCTTTCTGTGCCAAGGTCGTAAACCAGCGAAAAGGCAGTTCCGTCGATATCTACGTGCTGGTTAAAGGTGTCGTCGCGATTTATGTAAGAAAAGAATTCGGGGTTGTGAATGGGGTTTGCGATTCTTACGGTAAGCTCGTCTGTAATACCGTCGTTGCGGATAACCTCGGGGATGCAGCAGCTAAGCATATTAACCCCAAGGGTGTTTCTTGTAAATTCGGTTTTGGTTTCGTTTAGTTGTACCTTCATAAAACTACCTCCATAAGCCTTATCTTTTTGCTTTTTTAAGACTTTTTTTGTTTTTTATAAGTTTATCAAAGAATGTGTAAAATATCAACAAATCCAAACTAAAAACTTGCACAAATATTATATGTGTGGGTTGGATAATTTGTACAAATCGAAGCTGATTGTTAAATATAAAGCCAAGGCAACTTAAAGTCACCTTGGCTTTTGTTAATCTGATTTTTTATTTTGCAAACCCAATCGGCAATAGTCCTTTGTAAGCTTGAATATTATTTCGGCAAGCCAGTCGTTTAAGCAACTGCCCTCTATTCGCCATTGCCAGTTTCCTTCGTTTTTTCCGGGAGTGTTTATGCGGGCGGTGTTACTAAGCCCCATAAAGTCCTGCATCTGCAAAATACAGGTATCGGCGGCGGTGGACATAGCGGCCTTAATCATACCCCAGTTGTAGCCCTCGGCTTCGGTAAGTCTTAGGTATTTGCGGCAGTATTCCGTGGCGGCGGGGTCCCCCTCCTCCATCCAACCTATAGCAGTATCGTTATCGTGGGTTCCGGTATATACAACCGAGTTTTTTTCAATATTGTGGGGCAGATATCGGCTTTCCTCTTCCGGGTCGAAGCCGAATTGCAGCACTGCCATTCCCGGGTAGCCTGTCCTTTTTAACAACTCCCTTACAGAAGGAGTTATTGTGCCTAAATCTTCCGCTATAATGCCAAGGGTGGTAAAGCATTTGCTAAGTTCAATAAACAACTCTTCCCCGGGACCCTTACGCCACTTACCCTTTTTGGCGGTGGGTGCGTCGGCCGGTATGCTGTAGTATTCATCGAAGCCCCTGAAATGGTCTATCCTTACTATATCATATAGTTTTTCGGCGTGTAGCAGGCGATTTTTCCACCAAGCGTAATTGGTGCTTTTCATATACTCCCAGTTGTATAATGGATTGCCCCAAAGCTGGCCGTCTTCCGAAAAGGCATCGGGTGGGCAGCCTGCCACAAAGGTAGGATTATAGTCTTTATCAAGCAAAAAAGCCTTAGGGTCGGCCCATACGTCGGAACTGTCGCGGGATACGTATATTGGCAGATCACCAATAATTTTAATGCCATTTTTGTTGGCATAGTCTTTAAGCCGTTTCCATTCCGTAAAGAACCAATATTGCAGCACCTTGATGAATTCCACATCGTTGCTGTGCTGTTGTGCAGCCTTTTCAATAGCTTGTTCATTCCGTTCAAGCAACGCTTTAGGGAATTCCTGCAGTCCTTTTTCGGCATAGTTTTCTTTAATAACGGTGTAAAGTGCATAATCTTCAAGCCAAATGCTGTGCTCTTTTACAAAATCGCAGTAATCGGCAGGAATATTCTTAAGAAAACGGATGTAGGCCTTTCTTAAAACCGGAAGTCTGTTTTTATACAGCTTTGCATAATCAATTTTATTGCGGTTATCTCCAAAATCTACATCTTTGAAATCCTCCGCTTCAAGCCAACCATTAGACATAAGCCATCGAAGGTCGATAAAATACGGATTACCTGCGAAGGCAGAAAAGGGCTGATAGGGAGAGTCACCATATCCGGTAGGCCCCAAAGGGAGTACCTGCCAGTAGCTTTGACCCGCTTTATTAAGAAAATCCACAAAATCGTAAGCCTCTTTTCCCAAAGTGCCGATGCCGTAGGGTGAAGAAAGGGAAAAGATGGGCATTAATATACCATTTGCTCGCATAGAATTACATAACCTCTAAACCTAAAAAAATAATACTATGCCTATTATATTATGCTTTTGGGGTTTTCGTCAACAAATATTTAGAAAAAGGGGAATTTTTGGTGTTTTCAGAGCAATTATCAGGGCTTAACAGCCTGCTTTGGGGTGGAGTTTTAATATTAATAATTCCGCTTGTGGGAATATATTTAAGTATAAGGTTGAAATTTATACAATTCCGCTATTTAAAAGCCGCTTTGAAATGTATTTTTAACCCCGAAAGGGAAGAAGAGGGGGAGGTATCGCCCTTTGCCGCCTTTTGCACAACCCTTGGCGCAACAATAGGAACAGGTAATATTGTAGGGGTTGCCGCAGCAATATGTACAGGTGGTGTAGGTTCGCTTTTTTGGATGGAGATTTCGGCACTTTTAGGTATGGCAACAAAGTATGCCGAAGGGCTGTTGGCGGTAAAATATCGCGAAAAATCCAACGGTGAATATATAGGCGGCCCTTACTATTACATAGAAAAAGGGCTGGGTAAAAAGTGGTGTTGGCTTGGCAAGCTTTTTGCATTTTTTACAGTTTGTGCAGGTCTTTTCGGCATAGGCACCCTTACTCAGATTAACAGCATAACCGAAGCTTTGCAAAGCTTTTTTGACCCACAAAAAAGCGACGTATTATTTGCAATAGGTAACAAGACTTATACATATACCGCGGTTATTGGTGGCCTGGCGGTTACCCTTGCTGCGGCCTTGCTTATTACGGGAGGAATTAAAAGAATAGCAAGATTTTCCGAATTGCTGATACCCACAATGTCGGTTTTGTATGTTCTTTTAACCCTATTTATTATAATAAGAAATGCGGCAGCCCTTCCAAAAGCACTTGCGGAAATTGTTAAGGCTGCCTTCACAACACGGAGCGTGGGCGGCGCCGCGATGGGAATAACGGCAAAAACAGCCCTGTCTGTAGGTTTTTCCAAAGGAGTATTTTCTAACGAGGCAGGGCTTGGCTCTTCGGCAATAGCCGCTGCCGCCACCAAAACCCGCGAGCCTGTTTTGGGTGGCCTTGTGTCTATGGTAAGCGCTTTTATAGACACCACCGTTTTGTGTACGCTTTCGGGGCTTGCAGTGGTGCTTGCAAATCCTAATTTTGCAGGCAAAAATGGTATAACAGTAATAATGGGTGCTTGGAGTAAAGGGTTGCCTTTTAGCGGAACAGTTACCACATTTTTGCTGAATTTTTGCCTTGTGTTTTTCGCGTTTGCAACAATTCCCGGCTGGAGCTACTATTCCGAAACCAGCCTTAATTATCTTACCAACGGTAGTAGTTTTGCCCGTAAATGCTTTCGCACGTTATATATATTGGTTGTGGCAGCGGGCCCGTATTTTTCATTTACTTTTGTGTGGGAAATTGCAGATTTGCTGAACGGACTTATGGCGTTGCCGAATTTGATTGCACTTATTTTATTAGGCGGCATAACGGTTGATGAAACAAGGCACTATATATCAAGAAACGAAATGCGGTAAGCAAGTATATGCTAACGATAAGTAGATTTGCGATATTGCCCCGGTGTTTGACCGGTTGCGGTTTTGAATTTGCGTATAAAGAAACTTACATTGTCGAAGCCACAGCTAAGCGCAACTTCTAATATAGATAATTGTTTTTCGTGCAGTAGGGTTTTGGCGTGCCGTATTCTTAGCATTGTAAGATAGGTAACAGGTGTAGTAAGGGTGTGCTTTTTAAAATAGCTGCAAAAATATTTTGTGTTCATACCCACTGACTCTGCCATATCACTAAGGGAAATTCTTTTGTTAAAATTCATTTGTATAAAGTCAACAGCTTTTCGGATTTGCAGAGTGGAAGGAGTGGTTGATTCGGTTAACAATCCAATCTTTTGACTACGGTCTAACAGTAAAAGCAGATAGGCTGTGATGGCAGCCGCATTCTGCTCTTTTTGGGCATAACTCGCAGTAATTCTGCAGAACAGATCAATCAGAATAGGGTCTTGGGCTTTGGAAACAAATCTTTTTTCTCCGTTGAAAATAGGCCCGATAAGGTCGGTCATTGCTGCATGCCCTGCCGAAAGGGTAAGTAAACTTTTTGGTATAACCAAACAGTCATAATGTGACGATGGTTTTTCAATGTGCATTGAGTGCACTTGGTAAGGATTGATAAAATACAAAACCCCTGCTTCCGTTTCGTGGGTTTCGCCATCTACTACCAAGGTTGTACCGCCCTCTAATGCAAGAAGCATTTCCAGATCCTTATGGTAATGCAACGGTGTAATGCAAGTACCCTTGTACGATCCGTATTGTCGGTACAGCCCCAAGGGTAGGGATTCGCTTCCTCTGAGAGTTTCTTCTAAAGTAATGTTCATAAATATCTCCGAATCTGAATATAGTGCTATTTTATGCAACTATAATAAAAGATTTTTCATAAAAAAGCAACTATAATATTAGTAAAAGGAGGAATTTATATGAATGAAAGATTAAAATGGCCGGTAACTCCGCAGGCAAATCCGGATAATATTGTTACTTATAAGAATTGGCGGTTTACCGTATTGACCGATCGATTGCTTCGTGTTGAGTATGATTCACACCAAATTTTTGAGGATCGCGCCAGCCAGACCGCTTTCCATCGTGATTTTCCCAAGGTGAAATTTACAGTAAATAATGGAGAGCCTTTTACATTAGATACTTCCGAATTGCATCTTTGTTGCGGTGAAGAATTAGAAAGTTTGCAGATTTCTCTTACTAATTGGCCAAATCTTTGGCATTATGGAGACCAGATTGAAACATTGGGCGGAACCACTTCCACTTTAGATATGGCAGATGGCCGCATCAAAATTGAAGAGGGCGTATGCTCACAGCGCGGATTTGCCGTATTAGACGATAGCGAACGTATGATATTAGACAATGGTTGGGTCGATGTTCGCCGAAATGGAACAAAAGATTTTTATTTCTTTGGTTATAAACACAATTACATAGAAGCGGTGCAGGATTTTTGTCGATTGACAGGTGTGCCGCCACTACTGCCTGCATATGCTTTAGGGAACTGGTGGAGCCGCTATCACGCATATACTCAGCAAGAATATCTTGACCTTATGGAAAAATTTAAAAGAGAAGATATTCCCTTCTCTGTTGCGGTAGTAGATATGGATTGGCATATTACTGAAATTCCCGACGGTCGCAGCGGATGGACGGGTTATACCTGGAACAATGAGTTGTTTCCGAATTACAAACAGTTCTTAAAAGAGCTTCATTCATATAATTTGAAAACCGCGCTTAATCTGCATCCTGCAGAAGGCTTACGCGATTTTGAGGCTATGTACCCAGAAATGTGTGAAGCTTTGGGACGTCCTGCCGACGGAACGCCTTGCAATTTAGATGTTTTAGACCCAAACTATATGGAAAAATATTTCGATGTAATTCACCACCCCTACGAAAAAGACGGTGTGGATTTTTGGTGGATGGATTGGCAGCAGGGCAAGGACTATTGGTGGATTCACGAACCTAATAAAGACGGAAATTTGAAGGACCCCAGAGAAATTTTAGACCCGTTATGGCAGTTGAACCATCTACATATATTGGATATTCAGCGCAACGGAAAACGTCCTATGTTCTTTTCACGCTATAGTGGTCCCGGCAGTCAGCGCTATCCTGTGGGCTTCTCGGGAGATACGGTTATAACTTGGGATTCCTTGAATTTTCAGCCTGAATTTACCGCCACCGCATCTAATATTGGATACGGATGGTGGAGCCACGATATAGGCGGTCATCACAATGGCTTCCGTGATGATAATATGGCAGCCCGATGGTTTCAGTATGGTGTATTCTCGCCAATAAACCGTTTGCATTCAAGCTGCAATCCCTTTATCAATAAAGAGCCTTGGGACTACAATCCCATAGCAGAGCGTGTAATGCGTGATTTTCTAAAATTGCGTCATCAACTTTTCCCTTATATATACACTATGAACTATCGCACACATACAGAGTGCAAGCCCTTAGTAATGCCTATGTATTATACCCATCCCGAACATAGGCACGCCTATGATGTAAAAAATCAATATTGGTTTGGCGACCAAATGATTGTGGCACCCATCACCGAAAAGAACAACTCTGCTTCCGGGTTGGGACATGTACCTGCTTGGCTTCCCGACGGACTTTGGACCGATTTCTTCACAGGCCGAGTTTACAACGGATTGGGCGGACGTATGCTTGATATGTATCGTGATGATTATTCAATCCCCGTATTGTGTAAAGCAGGTGCAATTGTTCCGATGCAGGCACACGTAAAGCACAATAATCGCTTGGGCTGTGCTGAAAATTTAGAAATTTACGTATTCCCGGGGGCCGATAATACATTTACACTTTACGAGGATGGGGGCGACGGCAACGAATATCGTAATGGTGCCTTTGTTACCACAACCCTGAAACTTACCTATACCGACCAAAAGGCATTTTTTGAAATTGAAGCTGCCAAGGGTGATTGTTCCTTGATTCCTACAAACCGTAGATATACTGTGTACTTGCGCGGCTTCTCTGAACCCCGTTCCGTAATTCTTCAAGGCAAGGCTGCGGATTTCACTTTCGACCCCAAAACTCATACCATTCGCATTGAGGTAGAGGCCTCGGTTAAAGAAAAGGTTACCATTTGCATAGAGGGTGCCGACCTGCGCAATCGTAATACCGATATTATGGAGCAAGCAATCGAAATTCTTAAACATAGCCAAATTGGTATGCGTTATAAAAATGAACTGTATAATATAATGCAGAAATCCAACCACATATCCGCGGGGGAGATATACGCCATTTCCAGAACTGCCGAGGAACGTGCAACCGCTTCTGCAATTTTGGAATTGTACTTGTTAGACGAAACAAGATAGCAGGTTCTAGGCGGGCTTAAGTTTTACTGAAACTTTAAACGAAGAATACTATGTAGTAAAAAGCATTCGGGGTTGCCTTTTAGCGGAACAGTTACCACATTTTTGCTGAATTTTTACCTTGTGTTTTTCGCGTTTGCAACAATTCCCGGCTGGAGCTACTATTCCGAAACCTGCCTTAATTATCTCACGGGCGGCAATAAATCTGCCTGCAAATATTTTCGCATATTTTATATTATGGTGGTGGCGGCAGGGCCTTATTTATCCTTCTCACTTGTGTGGCAGCTTGCGGACCTTCTTAACGGACTTATGGCGCTGCCAAATCTTAGTGCTTTAATTTTACTTGCAGGTATTGTATCCAAAGAAACAAAAGGTTACTTTACCCGAATCTTAATTATAAAAAAGCGTAAAAAACTATAAATTCCTTGAAAAAAGCGGTAATTATGCTATTATGTAAACGCAAAATAATTCCCGAAAAGAGGAGATATGTATGTTCAAAAAAGCAGTTCCCGTATGGGTTGCCGCAAATAACTATTATGAACAATTAAACACCCACCTTGTGTTTAAAGCAGAATTAGAAAATCTGCAAAATTCCTTGCTGAAAATTGCAGCGGCAAATTTTTACAAGCTTTATGTAAACGGGCAGTTTGTTGGCTTTGGACCTGCAAGAACCGCCAAAGGCTATGCCCGTGTTGATGAATACGAATTATCTGCTTTTAATAATGCAAACGGAAATGAAATTTTAGTTATGGTGGCGGGTTATTATTGCAAATCTCTTTCCACAGCACTTGGAAACTCCTTCTTCGCGGCCGAACTGCAAATGAACGGCAAGGTTGTAGCATACAGTGGCAAAGATTTTCGGTGTTTTAAAAATCTCGAAAGGGTAAAAAAGGTAGAGCGTTATTCCGTTCAGCGCCATTTTGGAGAAGTATACGAGTTAGATGGCTCTCCCTTAATTTGCGACAAGGCAGAGGTAGAAACAGTTAAGGTAACCCCTGCACCCCAATTTATTGATAGAATAGTACCCTATGCCGATTTCAGCGAATATACTTTAGATAAATTTGTATCTCGCGGTGTGTTTGCAGAAGGCGGTAGAGAGGGCAGAACCAACGCCTACTCTTACGATGCTTACGACGAAGTAAAAAATCCTAAATACGGCGCTTTCCCACGAGAGGAAATAAAGCATACTCCCTTCAGATACGTGGAATCGTTAAGTCAAGCAAAAACATCCGGCGAAGGTGAGCTTCCCCAAACCCTTAACAAGGGCGAGTGGATGTTGTTTGATTTTGGCGCAATTAACGTAGGCTTTATTGGGCTTACTGCCCGGGCTTTAGAGGATTCCGAAATTATAATTGCTTTCAGCGAGCATTGCAGCCACGAAAAATTCGAGTTTGTGGCATCTATGAATGCCCAAAACGTTGTGCAGTATAACCTTAAAAAAGGTGTTGAACTAAATGCCGAAAGCTTCGAGCCATATGGCCTTAAAAACCTTGCAATATTCTTAAAAAGCGGTAGCGTAATTGTAGAAAAGGTCGGCGTGCGATCTTATATGCGTGATATGTCGGATATAATTAAAAGGGAGATAAAAGACCCCGAGCTTCGCAAAATTTACAATGGCGCCGTTAGAACCTTTGCACACAACGTGGTGGATATATATATGGATTGTCCAACCCGCGAACGTGCAGGTTGGCTTTGCGACAGTTATTTTACAGGCAGAGCCGAGCATTTCTTCTTTGGCACCACCACCGTTGAGGATGCATATTTGCAAAATTACGTGCTTTATAAAAACGAAGGGAATTACCCAAATGGAATCTTGCCCATGGCTTACCCTTCAGACCCACACGGAAACTGCACTTATATTCCCCAATGGTGCATTTGGTACGTGCTGGAGGTTTGCGAATATCTAAACCTGCGTAACCCTGCCGCCAATAAGGAGCTGTTTCGTCCTTCCGTAATGGGTGTGCTCAATCACTTCGAGAAGCTTGAAAACGAGCTTGGGCTTTTAGAGAGAATACCGGGCTGGAACTTTATAGAATGGTCTAAGGCAAACAGCTGGTGCCAAGATGTAAATTACCCCACCAATATGCTGTATTCTGCAATGCTTTGCGATATAGAAAACACTTTTGGGGTTAAGGGTCTTAAGGCCAAGGCAGAGCATATTAGAAAAACGGTTATAGATATGGCCTTTAACGGCGAAGTGTTTGTAGATAACGCGGTTCGCGATGAAAACGGTAACCTTAAAAACACCAACAACGTTTCCGAAGCAGCGCAATATTATGCCGCTCTTTTTGGTGGCATCGATTTAAGCGAACCTAAATTCGCCTCACTTTTGGAAACCATTAAAAAAGGCTTTGGGGAGTTTGCCAAAACCGTTGGAGATAAGTACGATTTTTGCCCCATAAATGCTTTTATCGGAATGTATTTGCGAATGAATGTGTTGCATAACCTTGGCGATCCTAACTTAATGGCAGAAAATCTTAAATCCTTTTTCGGCGGAATTAGCGATTTAACAGGCACACTTTGGGAAACGAAAACCCTTAGCGGCAGTCTAGACCACGGTTTCGCCTCTTACGCTGCCTGCACCATTCCCCTTGCAGATTCTAAATAAAAAACTAAATATTAACGAAAAAACCCCGTTACCGCACTGCACAAGCTTCGGTAACGGTTTTTTTATATTATTTCGGATTCATTCGGTATTGATTTTGATGCTTCTTCGCGGCTGTATGGCAATTTATTGGCTTGGTCGACTTGGCGACAGAGAAATCGCGGCCGAGCTTATGCAACTTATTTGCAACCCCAACGAGCAGGAGAAACCCGTTTACCATCAAAACGATATTAAAACCACACGCTATAAAATCAACGGCTATAAAGATATTTATTTTCAGTTTATGTCTCAGTCGGTTATGGCGCTTATACGTATCGGCGACCGCCATAAGGATTTACAAGAGCAAATAGCCGAGAGCTTTATCAATGCTTTTTCAACGGATGATTATTATTCTCGCATAACCCAAAAGCCCGTATTAAGTAGCGAGGGCAATATGGTAAAAGCCTTAAAAACAGTTGCCTTTAGTGCAATTAAGCAATGGAATTACCAATATAAAGAACTATAAAACTAAAAGGCGGAGCAGTTCGAATTACCTTTAAAAGTGCAATTCGTTTAGCTCCACCTTTTATTATTTATGTAGTCCTTTTTTTTGCAAAATCTCTAAAACCTCGTCGGGGTTGTTGCATGTAATAAGCTCTGCACCAAAAGAAACCGCAAGGTCTATGTTTTGTTCGTTGTTGGCGTAGGTGCCTGCCCAAAGGCGAATTCCGTTATCGGCCGCAAGCTGCTTGGCATCATCCACGGTAATTTCGCTGCCAACACCAAAAACGCAGGTGCAATAACCATATTCGTAAGGATTAAGGGTTACGGGGCCTAAATGGCGAATGGGATAATACATATGTTGCTTGTATTTATTTCCGTATTTTTTGTAAATATATTCGTGAAGCTTTCCGCTCCAGGTGTTAATAACGCAGCGTTCGGTAAAGCCGTAGTTATCAATTATTTCCAGCACTCTGTCGCAAACGTTATAGGCCACGTCGTCCCATCCATCAACGGGGTATTCTTTAAGCTCAATGTCAAGCGTAATGGTGGGGTGGTTTTTAACCAAGTCCATCAGCTCAATAAATGTGGGGATTTTTTCTCCATTACCTGCGTCTAATTGGCAAAGCTCTTCCAAGGTGTGGTCGCATACCTTACCCGTGCCGTTGGTGGTGCGGTCTAAGGTGGCATCGTGAATTAGCACAAGCTCGCCGTCTTTTGTAATGCGCACGTCGGTTTCAAGCTGGTCAACGTTTAAAGATAACGCACCGCGGAAGGCTGCCATAGTGTTTTCCGGATGTTTTGCACACCAGCCTCTGTGGGCGGCTACGTATATGTTTTGTGTACTTTGAGTCCAATAGTTCATAATCTTTACCTCTCAAAAGTAAAGGCTTCCCAAGGGATATTAACTGCCTTTTTTTCTGTAATAATTTCGTCTATATGCATAAGCAAGGGGAATTCCGTAGTATCTATCATATTCTGCCGTGCCTTTGTCTTAACTGCTCTTGCAACACGCTCGGCAACCACCAAAGATTCAAGGGTAACCCCCTTAAGCTCTGCTCTTGCTTCGTCGATGTTAAGTCCGCGACCAAGTAAAATTCCCACAAGCCTTGTTCTGCCGCCATAAACGGTTACGTAAAGGTCGCCTGCGCCCAACACAAGATTGTTTAGGTCTTCCGCTCCTTGCAATTTTAACAGCTTGTACATTTCTCTTACAGCCTGACCGAAAACCGCAGCCTGAGAGTTAAAATGCAGCTCACTGTCGGTGCCAAATTCTTTTTGGTTAATACCAATGGTAAGCGCAATTCCCAAAGCATAGCCGTTTTTAAGCGCAACAGCACTTTCAACGCCAACAATATCGGTGGAAAGGCTTATGTGGTAATAGCTGGTTGCCATAGCAGATTTTAACATACGCAGTACTTCCATATCTTTGCCGCAAAAAGAAACCTCGGTTTGGTCGTGGGCAACTAATTCGTAGCTTGTGCAGGGGCCACCAATGGCGTTAAGAGGAATGTTTTTGCCTAATTCATTTAATTTTTCTTGCCATATATCAAGATAGGTAATAAGATTACCATTATTCAAGTCCATTAGCCCCTTTGTTACCGATATTACGGGAACGTTTTCCTGAAGCCTTGGCAGAATTTCATCCTTCCACCAATCAACACCAAAGCTGCTTACACCGCAAATTATAAAATCTGCACCTGCAATGGCCGTTTCCAATTCTTCAATTTGGTAAAATTCAACCCCGTTTGGAAAGCTTTTTGTGAATTTCGGGTGGCACCCCGTTTTGCGGCATGTTTCTATTATATCGCGGTCTAAATGTGTACCAACAAGGCGTACCACGTTTCCGTTTTCTCTTGCAGGAAAAGCCAACGCAGAGCCCATCATACCGGCACCGATAATGGTAATTGTTTTCATTTTTTGACATCCTTTCAATATTGTGTTATTATTATACAAAATTGAACAACTTGGTGTCAATAAATGACCTTTATATTGATAAAGAAACAAAAACGAACACAAACAAAGGGGTAAGTGAACAACAATGCTCAAAAAAGAAAGGCAAAATCACATTTTAGATACTGTAAAGTCAAGAAAATATTGCACCGTAAATTATTTGTCTGCGCAGTTGTTTGTGGCGCCCATTACCATTCGGCGCGACCTTAAAGAAATGGAGTCGGCCGGGCTAATTACAAGGTGCTACGGCGGGGCGGCGGTTCCGGAATATGAGAACCGCGAAGTTCCCTTCTCTGTGCGAAACAAAAGTAATTCTCCCGCCAAAGCAGAAATAGCAAAGCGGGCGGCTAAATTCATTAAAGAGGGCGACGTGGTTTTTCTTGACGCCTCCTCTACCGTTAGTTATATTACCGATTATATTTATCCCGAGCAGAATCTTACAATTATAACAAACAGCACCCTGGTTGCCGAAAGGCTTAAAGAAAAGCACGTACGTTGCTACCTTACCGGGGGAATTACCATAGATAATTCTTATGCACTTTCCGGAAGCGTTGCCGAAAAAATTGCAGCAGATTTTTACGCTAACGTTTGTTTCTTTTCTACCCAAGGCGTAGATGAATTCGGAGTAATTTCAGATTATTCCGAATCGGAAACCGCCCTTCGCCGCATTATGATTGCAAATTCCGAAAAGGCATATTTCTTATTTGACAGCAGCAAATACAAAAAGCGGCTTGCCTTTAAAATATGCAAGGTTAGCGATGTTGCCGGTTATATAACCGATTCGCGGGAAATAACATTTTAACAATATACTTTACTTTTATAAGGAAAAACAAAGGAGACAGCTTCTTTACGAAGTGTCTCCTTTGATATGTTTAAGGGGTGTTTTTATCACTACTGTGAATTATTTTCAACAATTCCGTAACCACGTTCGTCTATAGAAATATTGGTACCGTAGGGTGCAGACATTTTTGACAATCTCTCTATAATACCGTGCTTGTTTGAAAACCGTGGATTACCGCTTCTCCAAACAGGTTCTTGGAATTGTAGTTCTATTGGCATAAGTTCTAACTTGGTAAGAAGGCCATTCTCCATTTCAAAGTAAGGAATAACGGATTCCAGCATTTTTTTATCTCGCATCAGGCCTTTTGTATAGTTCGCGCTACGCTTACAGAAAAGGTCACGCAGACAATTGTCACTATTCATACCCTGACTTTGGAACATTTCCTCAGGCGCATAGGGAATACACTCGTTGTGAATCACAAAATTACCTAAGGAATAAAAGATGGGTCGTTGTTTGTAAATTTCAATTGGCCGCAATAAATGCGGTCCGTGGCCAATAATAGCGTGGGCTCCCGCATCAATGCAGCGGTGAGCAAATTCTTTCAGAAAATCTGCAGGATTTTCTTTGCTATCGCCCGAAACCTCGTGGGAATGAATAGAAACCAAAATGTAATCGGCCTGCATTTGAGCTTCATAAATTGCCTTTTCCACTCGCTGCATGTCTTCGGGGTGTGGGTGAGTTATGTAACGGGTTTCCTCACCCTCTATAAATTGCAAGCCCTTTAAAGTTGCAGTACCCTTTGGCAATGGTGGAAAATACCCTTCAGCACGTTCAATATCCTTTTGTGCGTTGATTTTGCTTTGTCGGCTTATTTGCCGAATAATATCGAGTTGTCCTTTGGTTACCTGCAGGTGTTCTTCTATGCGCAGGCCGTTAACACCGGGACGACCTAAAAATCTACGGGACTGTTTACCTGCCATAGCGGCTTGACTCACATCTAAGGGGGTGCCCATTGTGGAAACAACTCCAATTAACGCAACTCTGCCATTAGGTGTTTCTAAATAGGCTGGGGCGGCGGCTTCGTCTAAATTTGCGCCTGCACCTGAATTAACTATTCCTGCAGAATCTACAGCCTGCTTTGTTGCCATAAGTCCATCGCGGTCGAAATCCATAGAGTGATTATTTGCAAAGCTTAACATATTGAAGCCGTAGGCCTTCAGATCCTCAAGGGTTTCCGGGTCGGCACGCAGGTAACTACCACCGCAAAATTGGTTGGCGTGGTAGTTGCCGCGAAGCAGTGTGGTTTCAAGATTAACATAGCGAACCTGTGCTTTTTTAAGATGATTGCTGATTTCTGAAAAGCCGAAGCTATCCTTGTGAATTCTTCTTTGAATAAGCATATCTCCGGCAGAAGTGAAGGTCATTTTCATACATTTTCCTCCATTAAGAATGCAGCTAAAATTTTCGCCCTTAAGGGAATGGAATCAATTAGCGCATATTCTTGGTTTGTGTGGCAAAATTCACCGCAGGCACCCATTCCGCAAATTGAAGTAATTCCCAAAGCTTGTGTGTAACAGGAATCAGAGCCACCGCCCGATTCCACAGGTGTAAGGCTACCTAAATTATATTTTTTGCACACGTTAATCAGCTTATCAAAAAGTGCGTCGGTATTTGGGCTTTTTTCCATTGGGGGGCGTTTGCTTATTGTGGTGAATGTAGAAACAGTATTTTTTACATAGCAGGTTTCTGTAATTCTTTTTATGGTGTTTTCGGCTTTTTCTACATCGCTATAGCGCGGAATGCGAACGTCTACGGTTATAGAGCAACTGTCAGGAACAATGTTAGGAATTCCGCCACCCTGTATAATGTTACAGCTATAGGTTATGCCATCGGGTTGGCTTTCGCTTTGTAGGGCAATAATTTTATTTGCCGCTTCTTCAATAGCGTTTTTGCAATCGAAATAGTGAATTCCCGAATGTCCTCCAATGCCTTTAATATCAATTCTATACATTTGAATTCCTTTTCTGGAAATCACAACCTCATTATTTTCCGAGGTTTCGCAGTTAATGGCATAAGGAAATCCTTCTGCGTTTTGCTTAAAATAGTCTAATTCAGCCCGGCCACCAAGGGTATTGGTAATTTCTTCGTCCGATGTAAGCAAAAGGCGTAGGTGCTTGCTGTAACCGTTTTCCTTCAAAGCCTTCATTGTAAGCAAAGCAATAGCAATACCGCCTTTACAATCAATAGCGCCCGGGGCAATAATTCTGTCTGAAAGTCGAGTTACCGGTTGTGAACCAAAGGCGCCTTTTTCGTGCACTGTATCGGTGTGAGCCATAAAGAGGCAACCCTTTTCACCCTTCTCGTTACAATCAACAGAAAGAAAATCTCCGCATTTTTCCATAGAGGTTCGCGTAACGCTGAAACCTTGTTCAGAGGCGAATGCAGCGATATATGTAATTAAAGAATCAATCGTTTTACTATCGATTGCCCTGGCTTCGTAACCGCAAACATCACACAGAAAATCCAAATAGTCAGGAAGTAGGTTTTCTATAGTATTAAAGCTATTTTCAACCGTCATATAAATACCACCTTTGCTCTAATTATAAATCAGAGAACTGCATTTGTAAAAAATCAGTTAAGGTTCTCTTGCTATAACTTTAAAGATGTGCTAAAATGTATCAGAGGTGATTTTTATGGATCTTCTTCAACTGCGTTATTTTTACGACAGTGCCAACTATAGCAGCATTTCGAAAACTGCTGAAAAATATAGTGTGCCATCAACCTCAGTTTCGGCGTCGATACGTAGATTGGAATCGGAATTGGGCTGCAAACTGTTCGACAGAACCGCAAATAGAATTATGCTTAACGACCGCGGGAAGATAATGCGGGATTCCTTAAAGATTATATTCGGCGAGATGGATACAATGGTTCAGGCGGTATCTAACGTGGCAGACGACACCAAGGAAATTAAAATACTGGTTAAGGCGATACGTTCTCTTGTAACCGATCAGGTGATATTGTATAAAGAAAAATACTCCCACACCAGATTCAAACTTGTGGCAGATTTCGATGATGTAAATCTTGATGATTACGATATTATTGTAGATGCCGAAAGTGATAAATATGCAGGTTATGAAAAGTTTATGCTTGGTAGTCAGCGCATATACTTTTACGTGCCCTCGGGAAGCCCATTGAGTAAACGGAATTTCCGCTTAGAGCAACTATCTCAGATGCCTTTCGTTTTGATGAGTCAAAAGGGAAATCACGGAAAAATTTTCACATCTGCTTGTAAAAGTGCAGGTTTTTCGCCTAATATAGTGGCGCAGGTAAACGATTCCTCTTGCTTTCGTAAAATTATATCTTCGGGAATTGCTATTGGTGTTACGGGTGAGTTTGCGGCTATTCACGGTGGTCAAAGGCCGCTTATTCCTTTGAATGTTACAGATTTTAAATGCGAGCAGACAATTTGTATGTATTGCAAAGGTGAAAATAACGTTGGAAATACATCAAGGTTTATTACATTTGTGCGCGATAATATAAAAAACTTAATTTCAGAAGGCAACCGTTTTCTTAAATAAATGCAATAAATAAAAAAATCCCTTTGTTCGATTGTTGATATGCACCTTCAAAAGTGTCTAACTTTTGGGGTGCATATCAGTTGAACAAAGGGATTTTTCAAGGGTTATTTAAACATTTTAAGGCTTACCTTGCCAAGGCCGAAGGGAACAGAGAAGTAGTCGGGAGTCCAACGGGTGTCGTCTATGTGGCGACGGGCAATCCAGTCGGGATCGTAGGGGTTACCGCCCCAAGGTCCTGCAACGTTGTCGTAAATGCTGCCGGTGGCCGATCTGCCCCATTCGTGACCAATTTCGCCCTCTACTCTGTGGTAGGGTCCTAAAAGATTTCTGAGACAGCTTGCAATCTTAATTGTAATTTCGTTTTCGCCAACCTTGAGAGCAGATTTAATGTCAATTTCATAGGGTGCCCAGTAGATAAAGCCCAAGGACTTGCCGTTTACAATCACTTCTGCTGTACAGCCGTTAAATTCCTCGTAGGTGAACATAATCTTCTCGTTCTTAAGGTCTTCTTCGGTGAAATTCACGGTTTTGGTGAAGGACATAGCGCCCGAATAGAAGGGATAACCAACCTGAGTAATATCTTTACCTGCGGTGGTCTTTTCGGTATCAAGGGTAAAGAAACGGCTGAATCGGTGTGTTCCGTTATTTACAGGTTCTTCACGAGAGAATACGCCGAAGTCACCGATAACATAGATTGACTCCAGGTCTACACGATCCTGATTGCTTTCAAGACCCTTAATCTTACAGGCGGTTTTGAAGGCTTTCTTTATGATAATTTCATTTTCGCCCGGTTTACAATCTGCGGGCATATCTACAATTTCAAACGCACGTGAGAAGTAGTAGCCCTTAGGTGTAAGGTCGGCCTTTTCACCATTGAACCAAAGCTCGGTAATCTCGGGGTCCTCAATAGCCAACTGCAGCTTCATAGCCTTGGCTGCATTAAAGGTATAACGCAGGAAAACATCGCCGTTGTATTCTTCCTCGTTAAGACGTCCGCAAAGAATAATAGAGGGGATAGAGTCCACTGAATACTCCTCTTTTGCAGATTTCTTGAACTGACATTCCTCAAGCACGAGCACGTTGGGGTTGTGACGGGTAATTTTCCAATTATCTGACAGCTTGCGTGTGAAGTAGGAATCGCTTGCAGGAAGAACCGTTGGCGTTGCAGCATCCTCTAAGGTTAGCATAACGCTACCGCCTTCGGGTATGGTGTAGTTGATTATTGTACTTTCACCGTCAAATTCGGTGGCAATAGCTTCGGTTTCGGCGGTAAGAGCATCCCAACGAAGGGCCTTCTTTTTGCCTTTAACCTTAAGGGAGATTTCCTTATCATCGGTGCAGTAGTCGTTCATAATGAAGTAGTAGTCGCGGTTTTCATCAGCGCGGTGGTTAACTATAATGGGTGTAATATCGCTGGTGCAAGAAAGCTTGTAGCTTGAATTTTCATTTTGGAGTATATCCAAAAGGTCTTTTCTGTATTCAACAAATTCACAGCCTGCAGCCAAAAGCTTGTCGCCAAGGTCTTCTACCAATTCGCCGTCGATTCTTGAGGGCATAGTGCCAAGAATGTAAACCTTGCCACCACGTTTTGCATAGTCGCAAATAAGCTCGTAGGTGGATTTGCGAAGAACGTGGAGATAGGGGAGAACAACCGTCTTGTAGGTCATTGCACCAATCTCAAAGCCCTTGTCGGTAAGCTTGCCCCAATCGCCGATTGTAGCTTCGTCGCCAAATTCAAACTGGCACTGCATACCGCAAAGACCGCGAACAAGCGCATAGTAGAAACGTTCGTAATCTCGCATTTCGGCATTTTCGTCAAACTGACGGTCAATAGCGTTGTTGTATAGCATATAAGCGGTGTCGAGAGGATGAATAACAACAACATCCTTAACGGGATTGCCCTGACTTATAAACCAGCTGGTTCTGGAATAGTAGTCAAACATATCGTGGTACTTATCCCAATAGGGCTGATAATAGTTAACCTGATGGGGGAAGGCACGTTTTGCGTTTCCGTGTAGGTTATAGAAGAAGGCGTGAATACACTTGTGGTTTACGCCGAGAGAAGCAAAATGGTCGAAAAGGTGGCGTTGGTCACGGAATGTAAAGTTATGTGTGGTAACACCGAACATTTCAGCCAAGATATGCTCTTTGCCTGCCTGATGGGCGGCAGAGGTAACCTGCAAGGGGGTGGTATACATACCTATTGTGGCCATAGGTGCCGAGAATCTGCCGTTTGGGGGAACCTCGGTACCGTCAAGCTCGTCGTAGCCTATAAATTCTCTGGAATATGCAGGCTTAATTTCGCCGTATCTCCAGGGCATATCGGCTTCCAGCGTATCCATACCGGGAATATCAAGATACTTATAGTAAGGCATTGTGGCAACTGCGCCCATAATCTGTGTTGAGAGGCTGTCTTCATTAAAGAGGTGTCCGCTGAACCAAATTTTGTTCTTTTTACACCAATCACTAAGAGTTTTGAAGTATCCCTTCTCCATAAGTCTTTGGAGAAGTGTGCGATATTGGAAACGAACCTTTTGCCAATCACCTACACGGAAGAAAAGCTCTTCAACGTGCTCTTCAATTCTGTAGCCCCATTTTTCGTAGAAAATTTCTTCAATTCCTTGGGGATAGGGGATTGCTCTTTGGTCCACACAGGGTTCATCAACCCACATGGTATGTATGGTGTTGCCGAAGTATTCGCGGAATTCTTCCCAACATTGCTCGTAGCAAATTTCAACGTATTTCTTGCAAATCTCGGGACTGAACATATTCAGAGTTCCGCCGTGCCACATACCGCTTTTGTCGGGCTTACCAACGGATTTGTGCTTAAAAATAATATGTGTATCATTTTCAAAAATGGTTTGTGCGAGGAACGACCTTTGAATACATTCATCGCTATTATAAAATTCCTTAGTAGCACATTCTAAAACGTCGAGGGTCTCATCAATGGTAGACTCTTTAAAGCCTGCGGGCATACGCATTGCCTGCAAGGTTACGCGCATACCGTACTTGGTAGCCTCTTCCAGCATAACTCTTATCTGATGCTTCCACTTTGGGCCGGGATAGTCGGTACGAAGTCCAACGTATGTACGGGCAATAAACGCGCCCATACCCTTGTCGTGAAACTCGGCAATCTGGCGGCGAATTTCATCGTCGCGGAGCTCGTCGTTTAGCATCCAGAAATCGGTGCCTTTGTAGATCTGCGGTGGGTTTTTAAACATTTCTTGCATAATAACACTCTCCTATGTGTTTGTGTTAGGTTCATTGTAGCATACCTAAAAATGGTTTACAAGAGAAAAGATAAAATAAATCGAAAAATATAAATTATATTTATATCTATTGCACATTAACATAAAATCACCCCAGCCTTTCAGTCGGGGTGATTACTGTTTATTCCTTTATTCGAATAAGTTGAATTCCATATTCACCGCTTGGAAGCTCTGCTTTTACGGCATAGCAGCAGGAGCTGCCGATTTTTCCGTCGGTAGAGGGTATAGGGTTATTCATTGCGGTGTAAACACCGTTTTCTGTAATGGTGCCGGGATAACCTAATGTATAATTGCAATCGCAAACCGACCATTTGATTTTTTCGGTGCCGTCGCCGTCGATAACCTCTGCACGAAGCTGCTTCTGTTCACCGCGTCTAAAATACTGTAAAACTCCGTCGGGGAATATTACCTGCTTTTTAGGCGGCATAGTGGTATAAACCGCGAAGGAATACTTTTCGTCCAAAGTATCGCAAAGGGTGTCACCAACATCAAACGTTTCTACCACAGGCGGAATAATCATATTGCCGTCGGACTTTATGTCGAAGCGGTAAATATGCTTGTAGAATTTTTTGTTTATGGGTTTGTCGAATTTTATCTCCAATCTGCGTTTCGAGTTACCTGTTTCTTTAAATTCAACACCTACCGTATAGTCGCCGTTTGGGGTGATAACAGCGGCGGTGTGTACCGAATCGGAATCGGAGGTGCTGGTTTTTACAACCTTGCTGTGGCATGGCATATAGTTGGTTATAAGCGACATTTCGTAGAAGCGGCGAGTAACCCCCTCAACATCGCACCCTCTGTCCTTTTTTTCGGTGGGCATTACCCAAAAGCTGGATTCTTTGCCATTAATCGGGAAGCATTCGTCTAAATGTGTGCCGCTTAAAATCCAGAAAAGCATAGAGGCGGCACCGCCGTTCATAAAGCCTAAAACACAGGCAATATTATTCCGTTCAAAGCTGAAATCTATGCCCTCCCGATAGCCGTAATCATAAACCGCAAACTCGGTGAAGCAGAGGGGGTGATTTCCCGCAAGGGGCTTCAAGTTTTTGGCAATGTACTCGGCTTCCTGATAGCTAAGATTGTAAATGTGAACAGAAGCGTAATCGTATTTATCGGGAGCATTTTTGTTGAAATAATCAAGCCACTCGGTCATTGCACCATATTTAATGCATTCCTCTAAGGTGAAGCTTCCAACATTTCCAGCGGTTTCGGCTGCCCAAATATTAATAAGGTCGCGAAGTCCGTCGGCGCGAAGCCTTTCGTCGCATTTTTCCAACATCTGGCGCCAATAATCCTTAACATCAAAATAAGGGGGAACCACAAAATCTCCACCCGTTTCGGTGGCACCATAGTTGGCTTCGTTGTAGAAGGTGAGGTGTTTTATGTTGTTGTATCCGCGGTTTACAACCAATTCTCTGACACAAGCCGAGCAGGCATAAGCAAAGCTGTCAAGGTCACGGGGGGCGGAATTTCTTTTGTTAAGCACGTCGGGGAACGAGAACCAGGATTGTGCCCAAAATCCAACCTTCCAGCCAAAATTCAGTTCAACCTCAACACCACCTGCTTTAAGGGCATCAAGCTGCTTGTATACCGCCTGCATTTTAGGGGAGTTGAAGGTGTATTTATGGTTAAGGTAGTCATCTCCGTCCATAACAAACCAATCTACCTGGAACCAAAGCCTTGCCACGTTCGGATGTGAAACGGCAATGCGGCGTTTTTCCAGCTCCATATATTGCTCCTTGAAGCCCATAAGCTGGGACCCTTCAAAAAGGTGGGTGGGAATAACGTTGGCGCCAAGCCCCAGAAAATCCTCGGTTATAATTTCTTTGGTATTTACCAATACATTTTTTAAGTCAGAGCTAAATCCAATTTGGTCGATTAATGCATCGCCCAAAACCATTATTGTTAAAGATCGGGTAGGGAAACTGCCGCTGAAAATATACTGAATTCTGCCGTAGCTTAAGGCTTTTTTATCCGCAAGGTTTAATTCTTCCTTACCGCCGAAAGCCAAAATCGAGGCTTCTCCCTTGGTTATAACCAAAAGCCTGTCGGGAGTTTTTGCAAAAGTGAGAGGGAATATGAGTTCTGCGTTTTTGACCGTAGCCAACGCTGTATCATCAAATACAATACCGTCGGTGCAGGCAGCAGCATTTAAGATTTTCTCACCCTTAACCTCAGGGATCACACCTTCAATGCGGCTTGTACCCAGTGTGTTTGAGAGATATGTATTCTGCAGGGTGAAAAGGTCGCTGTAAAGACCGATGTTCCTCATTCTGGTAATTTCATCGGGGGAATTTGTGGAAAGCTGTCTGAAAGCAAAATAACGGAGAGTTAAACTATCGGCTTCAAAATAAAAGTCGGCACAGTTCCTTCCTTTACCCATTTCCATTTTTCCCTCGTTATCGTATTCAATAAGCATATTCTCGGGCTTTAATAAATCCTCTCTGTTCGCCGATGCAAACAAGCAGAATTTACCAACCGTATAGTTGACCTGAGGGTTATAGTGGCTTGCAATATATATCCCGTCAATGTTACGCTCACAGCCTAAATCATATATAAGGGTGTAGGCTGTGCTGTCGATATCCACGTGCTGGGTAAATCTATGGTCATTATTGAGATATTTAAAATTTTCTTCTGAGTGCTTTGGGTTACCAAGACGGCAGGTAAGGGGCTCGTCCACACCGTCGTTACGGATAATTTCGGGCATTAAACCCATTAAAATGTTGCAGCCTAAAACTGATGGAACAAATTCTTTTGGTTCTGTGTTCAATACTATCTTCATCTTATTGCCTCCCAAGGCATTTATAATTCTATAAAAAATTTTATATTAATTGAAACATATAAACAACCCTGTAAAACAAAGTATTTTCTTTCTAAAACAAACATCCCTTGCTAAGAACAAGGGATGTAAACAAAATTTATTCATCAAGCTTAAGAACCGCCATAAAGGCCTCTTGCGGTACCTCTACGCTGCCAAGCTGACGCATACGCTTTTTACCTTCTTTTTGCTTTTCAAGCAGCTTTTTCTTACGGGTGATATCGCCGCCGTAGCACTTTGCAAGCACGTCTTTGCGCATAGCCTTAACGGTTTCTCGGGCAATAACCTTGCCGCCAATGGCCACCTGAATGGGAATTTCAAAAAGCTGGCGGGGAATAAACTCCTTAAGCTTTTCGGCAATACGTCGGGCGCGGGCGTAGGCATTGTCGGTGTGAACAATAAAGGAAAGTGCGTCCACCACGTCGCCGGCAAGCAACACGTCGAGCTTAACTAATTTAGAGTTTTGATATCCGCAAATTTCGTAGTCGTAGCTGGCATATCCGCGAGTGCGGGATTTAAGGGCATCAAAGAAATCGTACACGATTTCGCCAACCGGTAGAACATAGTGAATATCCACGCGGTCGCCCATATATTTCATATCCTTGTAGTCACCGCGACGTTCCTCACAAAGCTGCATAATTGCGCCAACGTATTCAGAAGGGCTGTAGATGTGCACCTCGGCAATAGGTTCTTGCGAGGTAACAATCATTGCAGGGTCGGGGTAGTTGGTGGGGTTGGCAACGTCTATCTTCGTGCCGTCCTGCAGCTCGAACTTGTAAACAACGCTGGGGGCAGTGGTAACAAGGTCTAAATTATATTCACGCTCAAGTCGTTCTTCAATAATTTCCATGTGCAAAAGCCCCAGGAAGCCGCAACGGAAACCAAAGCCCAAGGCACCCGAGGTTTCGGCCTCGAACATAAGGGAAGCATCGTTAAGCTGAAGTTTTTCCAGAGCATCTCGCAGGTCGGGGTATTTTGCACCATCGGCAGGGTAAACACCGCAGAAAACAACAGGGTTTACGCTTCTATAGCCTGCCAAAGCCTTTTCGGCGGGGCGCTCTTTAAGGGTGATTGTATCGCCCACCTGAGCGTCGCGTACGGATTTAATAGAGGCGGCAAGATAGCCAACCTCGCCGGCTTCCAACACATCGCATGGCTCCATAGAGGTGGCGCGCTTTCTACCTAACTCAACAATTTCAACCTCGGCACCGGTGGCCATCATTTTTACAGTATCGCCGGCTTTCAGTTTGCCGTTAACAACCCTGAAGAACACGATAACACCCTTGTATGGGTCGTAATAAGAGTCGAAAATCAATGCTTCAAGAGGTGCTTCGCGGTCACCTTTTGGGGCGGGGATATCAGTAATAATTCTTTCCAGAACCTCCTCAACATTTATGCCGTTTTTTGCAGAAATCTTGGGGGCTCCCTCGGCGAGGATGCCTATAACGTCCTCAATCTCAGTAATGATTCTGTCGGGATCTGCTGCAGGCAGGTCAATTTTATTTACAACCGGCAGAATTTCAAGGTTGTGGTCCACCGCAAGATAGGTGTTGGCTAATGTTTGAGCCTCTATTCCTTGTGAAGCGTCTACCACAAGTATTGCGCCCTCGCATGCGGCCAGAGAACGTGAAACCTCGTAGTGAAAGTCCACGTGCCCGGGGGTGTCGATAAGGTTGAATTCGTATTCCTTGCCGTCGCCCGACTTGTAGTAAAGGGTAACGGCGTGGGATTTAATGGTTATGCCACGCTCACGTTCTAAATCCATACTGTCAAGAATCTGGGCTTCCATTTCTCTTTCGCTTACCGATTGGGTAAGCTCTAAAAGGCGGTCAGCCAGGGTGGATTTACCGTGGTCGATATGTGCAATAATGCAAAAGTTTCTGATTCTGTCTAATTCAAATGCCAAGAGCAGATACCTCTTTCTAAATAAATCTGTTTAATACATTGTAAACAGTATATCAAAAAAGCTAAAATTAATCAATATGGATTTTCAAAAATACATACATTCAGTATTAAAAATATGTTGACTTTGGTAGGTGTTGGAATTAAAATGAGGTTATAATTCGAAATGGAGGTTGCTTTATGAATTGTAAGTATGTAAAATCCCTGATGCCACGTCTTGGATTTCCTGAAAGGTCGGCAGAGTATCTTTCAGAGCAGTGTAAAAGATTGAAAGAGGGCTACGAGGATTATATAGACAGCCGCCTAAAGTATTTAGAGGGCGAAGATAACGATAAGCTTAATGAGGTTCAAATTCAACTTAAGTTAATTGCCGAAAAAATGGGCATTCATTCATACACCCTAGACCTGATTTATATGCTTCTGGGTTGTGAAAGCTTAGAGAAGAGATATAAAGCGGCAGGGTATAGTGAAGAACTTTTTATCGACACAATGAAAGACCTGACCTACAAGCTTAAGGAGTGCGAAGAGGTTGAGGGCGTTATTGGCATATTTACCTTCGGCTGGTTTTACGATTATTATCGCTTAAAGCGTTTCTATTTAGGTCGTTTCCAATTTGAGTTCAAACCTTTCCTGAGCAAGATATACTCAGTGAACGGATATACTGTCAAGGAGGGAGAGCAGGTACTTAACATTCACATTCCTTCCAACGGAATTTCTCTCACAGATGAGGTGCGAATGTCTGCCTATAAAGCGGCTTATGAATTCTATAAAAATGATTTTCCCGGCGGATACATACCGATGGTTTGCAGTTCTTGGTTACTCTTTTCTGAAAACGATGTAATATTCCCTGAAAATTCCAATATGCTTAAATTTAAGCAGGATTTTGCAATTCTCAACAGCGTTGAGTGGGAAGGCTTTGCCCACAAATGGAGAGTTTTCGGTTGCCGTGATGAAAATACCCCTTACGAAGAATTACCCGAAAATAATTCCCTCCGGCGTTCCATGAAAAAATGGATAGTTTCGGGGAAAAAACACGGCGGCGGATATGGTGTGTTTTTCTTCGATGGAGAGAAAATTGTAAAATAAGGAGTGTAAGTTTTATGAGCAGTGTTTTTGTAAGATTTCCCGATGGTAGGAGAAAGGCATTGACCTTCAGTTATGATGATGGTCATCCTTGTGACGAAAGACTTATCAATATATTTGATAAGTATGGTCTTCGCGGAACCTTCAATATCAATTACAACAGCTTTATGGGCCGTTTCGGTAAAACCGAGGAAGACCTTAAAAAGCGGGTAGAGCTTTATAAAAATCACGAGGTTGCGGTTCATGGGCTTACCCATCCTCATCTCGATACTCTTTCTCAAACCGCCCTTACTTACGAGATTTTTAAAGATCGCGAAGGGCTTGAAAAGCTGTTTGGCGGTATTGTAAACGGTATGGCATATCCCTTTTATCGCGCAGGCGGCGAGCTAACCGACAATGCTATGGTAGCTTGCGGAATTAAATACGGCAGGGTAACACCTGCCACGCATAACTTTAAATTCCCCACAGATTGGTACAATTGGAATCCTACCTGCCACCACAAAGACCCAAGACTTATGGAGTTGGCAGAAGCCTTCCTTTCCGACGAGGTTCCGCGTCAGCCCTTACTGTTCTACGTATGGGGTCATTCCTTCGAATTTGACCAGCAGAACAATTGGGAAATTATGGAAGAATTTGCTCCATTTATTTCGGGCAAAGAAGATGTTTGGTACGCCACCAATATAGAAATTTATAATTATATTGAAGCTTTTCGCAGCCTTACCTGGAGCATCGACGGCAGGGTAGTACACAATCCCACCGCCTATAAAATTTGGTTTAATAACAACGATAAAGATTATGTTGTAGCCCCCGGTGAAACAATAAACTTATAAATAATACATACAATAAAAGAAACGGTGACCTACAGCTCAGGTCACCGTTTGAAATTAATTTTCAGATTTATTAATTTTTGCTTCGATTTGTTTAATTAAAGCATCTTTAGCCTCTTCGGAAAGCAGGCGGTATTTTATAACCAGCGCCTTTTCGTCGGACCTTAGTTCGTTTAACATAAAATCTTCAAAAATGATGTTGGGATTTTTTTCGCGCATAAAATTTTCTCCGGAATGGGGGCTCATCAGCTCGTCGAGGGTAATGTCGAAAATGAGTGCCAGCTTTCTTAAATTTTCGGCCGAGGGGGTGGTATTATTCTCGTAATGCGCATATCGAGAGCGCTCAATGCCAAGTGTGTTGGCAACAGCTGCCTGGGTTAAGCCGGTCTGTTTCCTAAATTTTTTTAAATTGGCCGCAAGTGCAGATTGCTCCTTCAAATAAAATCCCTCCTTGTTGATTTACAAAAATATTAGTGTGTTAGAAGTGAAATGATGTGTTCCTAAACTTAATTAAGGTGAGCTAAAAGTAATAAATATATCTTGACTTAGTACGCAACAAATGGTATAATTCCAATGCTGAAATTGCACGCTGGAGTGGCTCAGTTGGTAGAGCAGCTGATTCGTAATCAGCAGGTCGTGGGTTCAAGTCCCATCTTCAGCTCCACCCCTGTATTTCTTCGGAAATGCAGGGGATATTTTATTTATTATTAAAACAACGCTGCCGAATGTATTAAACAAGCTGGTTTTTATTAATTATATAGTATGGCATTAAAAAATTCAACAAAAACTTTAAAAACAGGTCAGAACGCGGAAGATTGATAATTTTTTGTCAATCTTTTCTGCACAAACAGATATTTTCACAAAAAAGTTGTGCAACTTTTTAACAATCTTGTTGACAAGTCGAATTTTAGAGTATATAATAACCTCACTGTTGTTTATAAATTCCTAATCAATAGGTTGTTAAACACAAAATTCAATCCACATTTTGGAGGTTTTTATTATGTCAAGAGTTTACAATTTCAGCGCAGGTCCTTCTATGCTTCCCGAAGAGGTGCTTAAAACCGCCGCAGCAGAAATGCTGGAATATGGCGAAAGCGGCCAATCCGTAATGGAAATGTCCCACCGCTCTAAAGAGTATCAGGCTATTATCGACGCAGCCGAGGCCGACCTCAGAGAGGTTATGAACATTCCCGATAATTACGAAGTGCTTTTCCTTCAGGGAGGTGCTTCCACCCAGTTTGCAATGGTTCCCCTCAATCTTATGACCAAGAACGGCAAGGCCGATTACATCGTTACAGGCCAGTGGGCAAACAAAGCTTATAAAGAGGCTGCCCGTTACGGTGCAGCTCGCGAGGTTGCTTCTTCTAAAGATAAAACCTTTAGCTACATTCCTAAAACCACCGCTGCCGATTTCGACCCCGAGGCCGACTACGTACATATTTGTATGAACAATACAATTTACGGCACAAAGTATAATCAGCTCCCCGAAACCGGCGACGTTCCCCTGATAGCCGATATTTCCAGTTGCATTCTTTCCGAGCCGATTGATGTTTCTAAGTTTGGTATGCTTTACGCAGGTGCTCAGAAAAACGTTGCCCCTGCAGGTGTTACCATTGTTATTATCCGTAAAGATTTAATTGGAAATGCTATGGATATCACCCCCACAATGCTTAAATACGATACCCATTCCGAAAACGGTTCAATGTTCAATACACCCCCTTGCTACACCATTTATGTTGCAGGCCTTACCCTTAAGTGGATTAAGAAAATGGGTGGTCTCGAGGCTATGAAAGAGTATAACGAGAAAAAGGCAAAGATTCTTTACGATTTCCTCGACAACAGCAAGCTCTTTAAGGGTACAGTAGTTCCTGAAGACCGTTCATTAATGAATGTTCCCTTTGTTACAGGCAACGACGAGCTTGATGCTAAATTTGTTGCAGAATCAAAGGCTGCCGGCTTCTTGAACCTTAAGGGTCACCGTTCCGTAGGCGGTATGCGTGCATCTATCTATAATGCAATGCCTATCGAGGGTGTAGAAAAGCTTGTTGAATTTATGAAGAAATTCGAAGAAGAATACGCTTAATTTGCGAGGTAGTTAGTTATGTATAATATTAAAACTTATAATAAAATTTCTCAAATCGGTCTTGCTAAATTTGATGCCGCAAAGTATGTTTGCGGTGAAGATGTTGAAAATGCTGACGGCGCAATAGTTCGTTCTGCCGCCCTTCACGACGTAGAGTTTCCCGCAACCTTAAAGGCTATTGCCAGAGCAGGTGCCGGCACTAACAATATTCCGATTGATCGCTGCTCCGAAAACGGTATCGTTGTATTTAATACCCCCGGTGCCAACGCAAACGCCGTTAAAGAGCTTGTTATTGCAGGTCTTCTTATCAGCTCCCGCCGTGTTATTCCCGCAATTGAGTGGGCAAAAACCTTAAAGGGTCAGGGCGCCGAAGTTGGCAAGCTTGTTGAAAAGGGCAAAAGTGCCTTTGCCGGCCCCGAAATCCGCGGCAAGTCTTTAGGTATTATCGGTCTTGGCGCAATTGGCGGTATGGTTGCCAATGTTGCCAACCACCTTGGTATGAAGGTTTATGGATATGACCCATATCTTTCGGTTAATTCTGCTTGGAATCTTACCCACCACGCAGTGCACGCAACCGATATAAACACTATTTACGAAAACTGTGACTATATTTCTATTCACGTTCCCCTTAACGACGAAACCAAGGGCTACATTACCAAGGAAACAATAGCTAAAATGAAGGATGGCGTTCGCATTCTTAACTTCTCTCGTGGCGATTTGGTACAAAGTGCAGATATTCTCGAAGCTTTAGACAGCGGCAAGGTGTCTGCCTACGTAACCGACTTCCCCAGCGACGAAATTATTGGTGCAAACGGTGTTATTGCAATTCCGCACCTGGGTGCATCTACCCCTGAATCTGAAGAGAATTGCGCAACAATGGCCGCCGACGAGCTTATAGATTATATCGAAAACGGTAACATTACAAACTCTGTAAATATGCCTAATGTAGTTATGCCCCGTTCCGGTGATGTAAGAATTTGTGTAATACACAAGAATATTCCGAATATACTTAATAGTATAACCTCGCTTACCACTGCCGAAAATGTTAATATCGAGAATATGCTTAATAAGTCCAAGAAGGATTATGCTTACACAATGCTTGATATTAAATCCGACCGCAGTGATGCCATTGCCGAGGAAATCACTAAAATCGACGGAGTAATTAAGGTTAGAGTAATTTAAGGTGGTTGTTATGAAAAGAGTTTCTATAGCACTGTTTTCGTTACTTTTGGTATTGGGGCTTACTGCTTGCGGCGGAGATAAAAATGCTTCAAGCGAGCCGCAATCTATGCCTGAGGATACAGCCTCTGTCGATAATGGAGGTATGGGCTTGTACGATAACATTTCTGTGTTTTCCGATACAGCAACCGAAAGTGTTGGCAGCGAAGAAGATATTGAAAGCGAATCTACCGAAAGCGTAAATAGTGAAGAGGCTGACTCTGAACAAACAACAACCGAATCTGAAGATACATCCTCAGAAACCGAATCTGAAGATACTTCTTCGAAGAAGACAGAGTCTAATGGCGAATCTTCCAAGAAAACAGAATCTAAAGATACATCTTCAAAGAAAAAGAACAGTCAGGTTGTGAAGCCTTCTACCATAAACAACCCCACCGGTATTGAATCGTCCGGCAGAAAGAATAACAGCGGTCAGGGTTGGGAGATGACCTTGGTTAACCCCTGGAATACTCTTAACAAGAACTATTCTGTAGATTTATCGCTATTAGATTCTCGCTTTGGTGAAGGTAAATATTTCGATTCCCGAGCAATCGGCCATCTTGAGGATATGTGCGAAGCCGCCGCAGACGACGGAGTTACCCTATGGGTAATTTCCGCCCACAGAACCTACGATTATCAACAAATGCTTTTCGATGCCGAAATGGCAGAGTATAAGTCTTACCATCCCGGCTGCAGTGAAAGCGAAGCTGAAATCGGTGCCGCAACAGAGGTTGCCCGCCCCGGTACCAGTGAACATAATTTAGGTCTGGCGGTGGATTTCAACTCGGTAGAGCAAAGCTTCGAAAACTCAGCCCAATATAAGTGGCTTAGCAAGCACGCTGACGAATACGGCTTTATTATGCGATATGCAGCCGATAAGCAGGATATCACAGGCGTTATATACGAGCCTTGGCACTATCGCTATGTAGGCAAGGAAAACGCGAAAAAGATTAAAGCCAGCGGTCTTTCTTTGGAAGAATACCTCAAGAACAACTAAATTTTAAAATTCATACTTGACAAACGCTTTGGTTTGTTGTATAATCACGAAGTAAAACAAAGCAGAACCACCCGTTCTCACCTTAAGGCACAGCTAAAAAGGTCAATATTTCTGATATTTTCACAGAGTAATTCTGTATATTGGATTTTTGCGCAGGCGGGTATAATCTGCCTGCGTTTTCTATTTTAATTCCGGAGGTGCTCTACAATTAGCAGCAAAGAATTGTCCATTAACGAAGAAATCAGGGATAAAGAGGTTCGAGTAATCACCGCAGATGGCGAGCAGTTGGGCATTATGTCCTCACGCGATGCTCTTAAAGCGGCTGAAGACCGTGACCTGGACTTAGTAAAAATCGCTCCCAACGCTGTACCCCCCGTATGTAAAATTATGGACTACGGCAAGTACAGGTTCGAGCAGGCCAAGCGTGAAAAAGACGCCAGAAAGAACCAAAAGGTAGTTGATATTAAAGAAATCCGCATTGTGGGCTTAAGTATCGACACTCACGACCTTGAAATCAAGGCCAATAATGCCAAGAAGTTCGTTGCTAAAGGCGACAAGGTAAAGGTTACCATTCGTTTCCGCGGCAGAGAATTAGGTCATCCCGAAATCGGATTGGAGCTTATGCAAAGATTTGCCGACTTCTGTAGCGAAGCTGCAGTGGTTGAAAAGCCTGCGAAGATGGAAGGAAGGAATATGATAATGTTCCTTGCACCAAAACCCAATAAATAGTAAATAATTTCAAGGAGGAAATAAAAATGCCTAAGATTAAGACACACAGCGGTGCTAAAAAACGTTTTAAGCTTACTGCCACCGGCAAGGTAAAGCGTGCACATGCTTACAAATCACACATTCTCAACAAGAAGACCACCAAACGTAAGAGGAATCTCCGTAAAACATCTGTTGCCGACAAAACAAATGTTGCAGCAATCAAGATGATGGTTCCTTACAAATAAACAATAAGAAAGATAACGGAGGTTGACTTAAAATGGCACGTATTAAAGGTGCGATGGCTACTCGCAAAAGAAGAAAAAAGGTTTTAAAACTTGCTAAAGGTTACTTTGGCGCAAAGCACAGGCTTTTCAAAACAGCTAAAGAGGCTGTTATGAAGTCCGGCAACTATGCCTACATTGGCCGTAAGCAGAAGAAGCGTGATTTCCGCCGTCTGTGGATCACCCGTATTTCTGCAGGTGCAAAGCTTAATGGTATGAACTATTCTACCCTTATGAACGGTCTTAAGAAGGCCGGCGTTGAAATCAACAGAAAGATGCTTTCTGAAATTGCTATTAACGACGCTGCAGCTTTCACCGCTCTCTGTGAGCAGGCAAAGGCTGCCCTTAAATAAGAAGCTAATAATCAACAACGCCCGTGTATGTACGCACATACACACGGGCGTTGTTTCTGTATTTATCGGTCTATGTAGATAGTGGCAAAATCCAAAATACAAAGAAGGAAAATTACATTATGAAAGAAAAAATGATCGGTAAAAGTATGATAGTCGGAATGACTTTTTACGATAAAAATGACGAGTTTGTAGAACGAAAGCAGCTTTGGGGCGAAATAGTAGCAATAAAGAAAAATACTATTTTCCTTAAGCAAAAAAACGGAGAAGAATTCTGTATTCCAAATGATCCGTCGGCAATTGAAACCGCCGAGCTGGGAGAATATACTTTACATTCTACCGGGGAAGTGGTGAAAGACCCGGATTATCTTTCGATTTGGGATATTACACTTCCGGATTAAGCTTTATCTTTATTTAAGAACCGTCTTTAACAATATCGTTAATAAACTTTTTTGAAAATTTACAAATTTACTATTTACTTATTTATTATATGTATGTATAATATATAGTTGGACAAGTGTGGGAAGGGGGAAAGCAAATGGCTGAAGAGATAATCACCAGCAAAGATAATGCCCGCATAAAGGCAGCGGTTAAGCTTGCAAATTCTGCCCGTGCAAGGCGCGAGGCAGGGCTTTTTGTTGCCGAAGGCTTAAGGCTTATTTTGGATGCCGCCCTTAACGGCTACCGTTTTCCCGAAGTGTTTTATACCGAAGAGATAAAGGAAAAGCATTTTTCAGAGCTTGAAACTGTGCTATCGTCGGCCAATAAAACATATCTTGTATCAAACCCGGTTATGGAAAAGCTTTCCGACACGGTTTCACCTCAGGGTATAGTTGCGGTTTGCGAAATTCCCGATTATGGAGATATGACCCCGAAATCAGGGCTATTCATAGCGCTGGAAAACACTGCAAATCCTTCAAACCTGGGTGCAATCGCCCGTTCGGCTGAAGCTTTTGGTGTAAAGGGAATTATAGTTTCCTCTACTTGTTGCGATCCCTACTCTCCAAAATCTTTAAGGGCGGGTATGGGCGCACTGTTGCGTCTGCCCATTTTCACCGTTCCCGATTTTGGCCTTTCTCTAAAGCATTTACAGAAAAAGGGTGCAGTGCTATACGCCTCGGTGGTTTCCGAAAATGCAATTGACATCACCGCTGCACCTAAATCAGATTGCAAAATTCTGCTTATCGGTAACGAGGCCAACGGCTTAACCGATGCTGTGGCAGAGCTTTGTAATTATAAAGTAACAATACCTATGATAGGCAGGGCCGAGTCGCTTAATGCAGCAACCGCCGCCACGGTTCTTATCTGGGAAATGCAAAAGGGCGGTTAATGTATGGAATATTGGATATATTTGCAGCTTCTGTTGGGCTATGGTTGTATAAACGCCCGCAAAGTTATAGAGAATATAAGGGATATAACAAAGCTCCCTCAAATGGCCGACAACCAGCTTCTTGGCATTGGCGTTACCCAAGCACAGCTTGAAGGTCGCAGTCCGGAATTAATGGAGCAGGCAAAAGCGGTTTATAATCAATGCCTACAAAATCATATAATCGTTATACCGTATAACGATGAAAGATTCCCAAATAAGCTCAGGCAGATTAGCAATCCGCCCATAGTTATTTATATTGCGGGAGCAATCCCCGATTTTGACAACCGTTTATCGGTGGCAGTTATAGGCACTCGAAAAATATCCGAGCTTGGTTGTAGTGCAGCCTTTTCTCTTTCGGCAAGGCTTGCTCTTGCAGGAGCATTGATAATTTCGGGTGGTGCCATTGGTGGCGATACCTACGCCCATAGCGGTGCTATGGCGGTTGCAGCCCCTACCGTTAACGTTACCGGCGGAGGCTTGCTTAGCGGTTACCTTAAAACGAATAAAAAACTACGTGGCCGAGTTGTAAGGGGAGGCGGCACACTTTTAAGTGAGTTTATTCCCGATTACACTCCCGATAAGCGCAATTCATTTCATCTTAGGAACCGTATAATTGCGGCACTTTCCGACGGTGTGGTGGTAATAGAAGCGCCTAAAATAAGCGGAACATTTATTACAGCTCAAATGGCCGCAGATTACGGCAAAGAGGTTTTTGCTTTTCCCGGAGACAAAGAATCCCCCGAGTTTGAAGGTTGCCGTTTACTTATAGCCGATGGTGCAATTCCGGTGCAAACTCCCGAGGATATACTTTCCCGGTTTCCGCAGTATACTGTTAATTACGATAATATGCGGATTGTTCCAAACAGGCGGTTAAAAGAGCTATATAAGAACTTCCTTAACGAACAGAAAAGCGTAAAAAAACAGGCCGAAAGGAAAAAATCCTCAAAACCAACCAATAAAACTTCTGTAAAGCCTAAGTTTCACGCAATTCCGCCAACTCCCACAGGGCTTACCCCTGACTGCGCTGCGGTATATAATGCGCTAAGCAGTGAAGAAATCTTTGCAGATGAAATAGTATTAAAAACAAATCTCAGTACCGAAGCAGTTCTTACTGCATTAACGATGTTAGAAATAAAGGGACTGGCAGTGGCATTGCCCGGCTCGCGGTACCGATTGAAAATAGATTAATTGTAAGGAGAAAACAATATGTCAAAGCTTGTAATTGTTGAGTCGCCTGCAAAGGCAAAAACAATAGGAAAGTATTTAGGCTCCGATTATTCCGTTATGGCTTCAATGGGTCATATACGGGATCTGCCCAAATCAAAAATCGGCATAGATATAGAAAATGGCTTCAAGCCTAACTACAATGTCATGAGCGACAAGCGAGAGCTTTTGGCTGCATTAAAAAGCGCTGCAGAGAAAAGCGAATTTGTATATCTCGCAACCGACCCTGATAGAGAAGGTGAGGCCATATCCTGGCATCTGGTAACTATGTTGGGTCTTACCGAAGATCAATATAATCGCGTTGCCTTTACCGAAATCACCAAATCCGGTGTTAAAGCCGGTATGGATAATCCCCATAAAATCAATATGGATTTGGTAGACGCCCAGCAGGCAAGACGTGTGCTGGACAGAATTGTGGGCTATAAATTAAGCCCTTTCCTTTGGAAAAAGGTTAAAAGCGGCTTGTCGGCAGGTCGTGTGCAGTCGGTAGCCTTAAAGCTGATTGTAGACCGTGAAAAGGAAATAGAGGCCTTCAAGCCCCAAGAATTCTGGTCTATCGATGCTCGCTTCCACTATATGCGCAAGCTGTTTAGTGCAAAGCTCACCTCAACTCTTTCGGGCGATAAGGTAGAGATTGCAAACGGTGCTCAGGCCGAAGCGATTGTTAAGGCTTTAGAGGGTGCAGAATACAAGGTTGTAAACGTTAAAAACGGCAAGCGTAACCGTCAGCCGGCCCCTCCCTTTATTACCTCTACACTTCAGCAAGAGGCTGCGAGAAAGCTGGGCTTTACAGGTCAGCGTACAATGCGTGTTGCACAGCAGCTTTACGAAGGTATAGATATTCCTGGTATGGGCACAACAGGTCTTATAACCTATATGAGAACCGACTCTCTCCGTATTTCAGAAGAGGCCCGCGCCGCCGCAAATTCATATATCAAGGGTCGTTGGGGTGATAAATATCTGCCTTCAAGCCCTCGCTACTTTAAATCAAAATCAGGCGCACAGGATGCTCACGAGGCAATTCGACCTTCAATTGTAGATTTAGCGCCCGAAAAGATTGCCGACGCATTAACTTCCGACCAGTTAAAGCTGTACCGTCTTATTTGGGCTCGATTCATTGCCAGCCTTATGGCAGCAAGCATTCAGGATACCACCATTATGGATATTGCCGCCGCAGATTACATTTTCAAGGCCAGCGGCTACAGTGTTCGTTTTGACGGTTTCACCACCCTTTATGAAGAAGGCAGAGACGACGAAACAACCGATAAAGAGGGTAATCTTCCCCTTATTGCAGAAGGAGAGGTTCTTAAGCTTAAGGCTTTGGAATCAAATCAGCACTTTACCCAGCCTCCTGCTCGTTATAACGAGGCCAGCCTTACCAAGGCACTTGAAGATAACGGCATAGGCAGACCGGCAACCTACGCTTCGATTATTTCTAACATTTTGCAAAGAAGCTATATTGAAAGACAGAAGAAAATGCTGGTGCCCACAAATCTTGGTATCACCGTTTCCGAGCTTATGGCCGAACATTTCAAATCTATAGTAAATGTTAAGTTTACCGCAGGTATGGAAACCAGTCTTGACGATATCGGTGCAGGCAAGCGTGAGTGGGTAGAAACCATTGAAGAGTTTTACGACGGCTTCCAGAAAACCCTTAAAAAGGCCGAGCAGTCTTTAGAGGGTGTACGGGTTAAGGTGCCTGACGAGGTTACCGACGTGGTTTGCGAAAAGTGCGGCAGAAATATGATTGTTAAAAGCAGTCGTTTCGGTAAATTCCTTGCTTGCCCCGGATACCCCGAGTGTAAAAACACAAAGCCCGCCCCCGAAGACGAGGTTAAACAGCCTTGTCCCAAATGCGGCTCTAAGCTTATAAAACGTCTTTCCAAGAAAACCGGCAAGAAATTTTACGGCTGCACCAATTATCCCGAGTGTGATTTTGCAGCACCGGGCGTTCCAACAGGCGATAAATGTCCTGAATGCGGAGGATTCATTATCAGCGGATTTAAGGGCAGAAAATTCTGTATGAACGGCGATTGTCCCACCCGTAAGGCACAGCCAAAAAAGACCACTAAGAAAAGCGCAAAGAAATAATGAACAGTGTTAAAGTTATAGGGGCAGGGCTTGCAGGCTGTGAAGCAGCCTGGACCCTTGCCAATGCCGGTATACAGGTAGAGCTTTACGAGATGAAGCCAAAAAGAATGTCTCCTGCCCACAAGTCACACTTGCTTGCAGAGCTGGTTTGCTCCAACTCATTAAAGGCGGCACGAATAGACTCTGCCGCAGGCCTGTTAAAGGAAGAAATGCGGCGATTGGGCTCGCTATGTATGAAGGCGGCCGCAACCTGCAGTGTTCCGGCCGGCGGTGCACTGGCGGTAGACAGAGATATTTTTTCAAAATATGTAACCGAAAAAATCAAAAACCATAAAAATATAAAGTTTAAAAGTGAAGAGGTTAAAGAAATTCCGAAAGAGGGCTACGTTATTGTGGCAACAGGGCCTTTAACCGATGGCGAATTGGCGTCAGATATAAAGTTTTTGTGCGGTGAAGAATATCTTAATTTTTTCGATGCCGCCGCCCCCATAGTTACCGCCGAAAGCATAGATTTTAAAAGGGCGTTTAAGGCTTCGCGTTACGACCACGGAGAAGACGATTATATAAATTGTCCCTTTAATAAGGCGGAATACGAGGCATTTCATAAAGAGCTTATTAATGCTGAAAGCGTAATATTAAAAAGCTTTGATAAGCCACTCACGGTGTACGAGGGCTGTATGCCTATAGAAATTCTTGCCTCCCGTGGTTTGGATGCCCCTCGCTTCGGGCCTATGAAGCCGGTAGGTCTTACCGATCCGAATACAGGCCATCGCCCTTGGGCAGTGGTGCAACTCAGGGCAGAGAACAGTGCAAAAACCCTTTACAATTTGGTTGGGTTTCAAACCAACCTTAAATGGCCCGAGCAAAAAAGGGTATTTTCTATGATTCCGGGACTTGAGAATGCAGAGTTTGTGCGTTTGGGAGTTATGCATCGGAATTCCTTTATAAACAGTCCGAAGCTCCTGAATTCAGATTTTTCGCTAAAAAAAGACCCTCGCATTTCATTTTGCGGTCAGCTTAGCGGAGTGGAAGGATATATGGAATCTGCGGCTTCCGGAATAGTTGCGGCGCTGTCGTTAGCAGGTCGTTTAAAGGGTGAACAACCGCTTAGCTTTCCTAACTACACAATGCTGGGCGCGCTAAGCGGATATATAAGCGATTCAACCGTAAAAAACTTCCAACCAATGGGCGCCAATTTCGGAGTATTACCGCCACTTGAAACCAAGATAAGGGACAAGCGTGAAAGGTATTCCGCCCTTTCGGAACGGGCACTTTTATGGTATGATAATATGGTATAAATTCAAGAAAAGAGGTTTGGATAATGAGAATTATTGCAGACGCATTCGGCGGAGATAATGCACCGCTTGAGGTGCTTAAAGGCTGCGAAATGGCAGTAAAAGAGTATGGCATAGAAATCAGCCTTGTAGGTGATGAGGCCGAGATTAAGAAGTGTGCCACCGAAAATAATATCAATATAGAGGGTATGGATATTATCCACGCAGACGAGGTATTCTCAATGCACGATAACCCTAAAGAAATAATTAAAACAAAATCCAATACCTCAATGGCAGTTGGCCTCAAAGCTCTTGCCGAGGGCAGGGGAGATGCCTTTATTTCTGCCGGAAGCACAGGTGCACTTATAATGGGAAGCACATTCTTAGTAAAGCGTATCAAGGGCGTAAAAAGGGCCGCCTTCGGTTCTGCACTTCCCACCACAAAGGGTAAATACTTTTTCCTTATGGACGAGGGTGCCAATGTTGATTGCCGCCCCGAAATGCTTCTGCAGTTCGGCATTATGGCTTCTTGCTATGCAGAAAACGTTATGGGAATTGAGAATCCCACAGTAGGTCTGCTTAACATAGGAACAGAGGATTCTAAGGGCGGTGAGCTTCAGTTGGAGGCATACAAGCTGTTGAAAGACGCTCCCATCAATTTTATAGGTAACGTAGAGGCTCGCGACCTTATGTCGGGCATATGCGATGTTGTTGTGGCCGACGGCTTCTCGGGTAACGTAGCCCTTAAAATGGCCGAGGGTGTTGCCTCCTCTGTAATGAAGATGATTAAGGGTGTTTTCTACAAAAACATCATCACAAAGCTTGCGGCACTTATGGTGAAGCCTTACATTAAAACCGTTAAAGACACAATGGATTATAAAAAAATCGGCGGTGCCCCCATAATCGGTGTTAAAAAGCCGGTATTCAAGGCTCACGGAAATTCCGACGCCGAGGCTTTTAAAAATGCATTGGGTCTTGCAAAGGCAAGTGTAGAAAACAACTTTATAGAAAAACTCGAAAAAAACTTAAAGTCTAACGAAACAACCGAAAAATTATGAAAAGATTAGAAGAATTATTACAATATAAATTTAAAAACAAAAAGCTTCTGGAACGGGCGCTTACCCATTCCTCTTTCGCTAACGAGAATAAAGGCTCCGAGGGTTCTAACGAGAGATTGGAGTTTTTAGGTGATTCTGTGCTGTCTATTATTGTGGCAGAGCATATCTTTTTGAATTACCGAAATCTTCCCGAGGGCGAGCTTACAAAAATCCGGGCATCCTTGGTTTGCGAAAACGCTTTGCACGAATTTGCTCTGGAGCTAAAACTCGGCGAATTTTTAAGGCTTGGCAAGGGCGAGCAGCTTAATGGCGGAGCAACCCGCCCATCAATTCTGGCCGATGCCTTTGAAGCAGTGCTGGCAGCCATTTACCTCGACGGTGGCATAGAGCCTGCCAAACGCCACGTGCTACGCTTTGTAGATAAAAAATTAGACTGTATGGCCAGCGTTGCCTTCAAGGATTATAAAACCGTTCTGCAAGAGGTAATTCAGCAAAATCCCGAAGAAAAACTGGAATATGTGCTGGTGGGGGAAAAGGGTCCCGATCACGCCAAAATTTTCACCGTAGAGGTTCACCTTAATTCTAACGTAATAGGAAAAGGAACCTCCGGCAGCAAAAAAAGAGCAGAGCAGGAAGCAGCGCGTCAGGCATTAGAGCTGATGGGGCAAAAGTTATGAGTGATAAGCACTCAAATATCTCAATTTTTGTGCCACATATAGGCTGTCCGAATCAGTGTAGCTTCTGCAATCAGGTGCATATAACGGGTCAGGGCGGCAAGCCATCGGCCGAATCGGTGCATCGGGATGTAGCGGTTGCTAAAGCCTCTAAAAACTACAATCCCCAAAACACCGAAATTGCATTTTTTGGCGGCAGCTTTACTGCTATCGACAGTGATTATCGCCGTGAACTTTTGCAGGCTGCAGCTGAATATGTAAAAAAAGGTGATGTTTGCGGAATACGAATTTCCACCCGCCCCGACGCTATAGATAACGGAATTTTAGAAGAGCTGAAGCAATACGGTGTTACCGCAATTGAGCTGGGCGCACAAAGTATGGATAACGAGGTGCTTCGTAGCAATCGCAGAGGTCACTCTCGTGAGGCGGTTATTAATGCTTCAAGGCTTATAAAGGCTCACGGCTTTTCCTTGGGGCTTCAAATGATGACGGGGCTTTTTGGAGATAACAATCAAAAAGCACTTGATACAGCCCGGGCTTTGGCAGAACTTACCCCCGACACCATAAGAATTTACCCTACCATCGTTTTAGAGGGTACATATTTATGCGAGCTTTATCGCAGGGGAGAATACACACCTCAAAGCGTTGAAGAGGCCGTAGACCTTTGCAGTCAGCTTCTGCCAATATTTAAAGCTAAGAATATAAAGGTAATAAGGCTGGGGCTTCATTCATTAGATGAAGCGGCCTACGTGGCAGGCCCTTGGCACCCCGCCTTCGGCGAGCTGGTAGAGTCGAGAAGCTACAGAATAACAGCCGAAAATATGCTAAAAAAACATAAAAATGGTAGTTACACCATTTTTGTAAACGAAAAGGAAATATCAAAGCTTGTGGGTCAGCATCGTAGCAACCTTGAGTATTTAAATAAACTTGGATACATTTGCCGCGTAAAGCCTGCAACCGATTTAGAAAAACATAGTTTAAGGATAGAAGAAAACAGTTAAGGAGAGTCAAGAAAATGCTTTTAAAGTCAATCGACATTCAGGGCTTTAAATCCTTTGCAGATAAAACACATCTGCAGTTTGGTCAGGGCATAACCGCCGTTGTAGGCCCTAACGGAAGCGGAAAAAGTAATATTTCCGACGCCGTTCGTTGGGTTTTGGGCGAGCAATCTACCAAAAGCCTTCGTGGTGCCTCTATGGAGGACGTAATATTCTTAGGCTCCGATACCCGCAGGGCGCAGGGCTTTGCCGAGGTTACTTTAACAATTGATAATTCCGACCGTAGCCTTAATTTCGATAACGACACCGTTGCAGTAACCAGAAGATACTACCGTTCTCACGAAAGTGAGTATTTAATTAACGGTGTGTCGGTTCGCTTAAGGGACGTTAACGAACTGTTTATGGATACAGGCCTTGGCAGAGACGGTTATTCTATGATAGGTCAAGGTAAAATTGACAGTATAGTTGGTGCCAAGCCTAACGAACGTCGCGATATATTTGAAGAGGCTTCGGGTATTTCTCGCTATCGTTACCGCAAAATCGAGGCCGAAAGAAAGCTTAATCAGGCCGAAGAAAACCTTGTTCGCCTTAACGATATTTTCGCAGAGCTTCAAAGCAGAATCGGCCCATTAAAGCACCAAAGCGAAAAGGCCGAGAAATATTTAAAATACCGCGAAGAAAAGAAGGAGCTGGAAATAGGCCTTTGGCTTAACGCTCTCGACAGCTCTAAGGATACCCTGCGCAATCACGAAAGAAAAATCACCGTAGCTCAAGAGGAGTACGACGATACAAACAAGAAATTGCAGGAAATTGCCGAGCAACAGGAAAAAATTATCGAGCAAAACGCCTTTTTTAATTCTGCTATCGAGCAAAAGCGCCGCCGCTCTCAAGAGTTAGAGGAAGAGGCAACCCGTAAAGAGGGCGAAATTGCCGTTGTAGAAAACACAATACTTCACAATAATCAGAACATCGAGCGTATACGCTTTGAAATAGATGGACTTAACGAGTCGGATGTAAACGCCCGCGAAAATATAAAAGCCGAGCAGGATAAGCTACAGGCTCGCCAGGCAAAGCTGGCTAAAACCAACTCTCTTATTGCAGAGGTAACCAACGAGCTTAACGGCCTTATAGCCGAAAGCGAGGGATATTCCAATAAAATCGAAGAACTGGTGCTAAGCTTAAACAATCTTTCGGCTCAAAGCACCGAAGAACAGGTTAAGTCGGTTTCCGCCGCAACCGCTCTTGAAGAAATTGCAACCAGAGTAGATGCGGTTTCCGAAAACCGTCGCGAGATTTCAGAGATTTTAAGCCAGCAAGAGGCTGAGTTCAGCAAGCTTCAAACAGACAGAGCCGAGCTTGAGGATTCCATCAATTCTTACAACAATTCTATCAGCGGCTATAAAATGCGTCGCACTTCAAGGGAAGAAAACGTTAAGAATTTAACGGCAGAAATTGATAAGCTCCATTTGGATATTGAAGACCTTAAGCGCCGCATAACAATGTTGGAAGAGCTTGAAAAGAATATGGAGGGCTTCAACTTTGCCGTAAAGGCCGTTATGAAAGCCCACAAGGGTGGAAATCTTCACGGTATTCACGGTCCCTTTGTTCGCCTTATCGAGGTTGATAAAGAATATTCGGTTGCCATTGAAACTGCCCTTGGTAATGCTGCACAAAACGTTGTTGTTGAAAACGAAAACGATGCCAAACGCGCCATCAATATGCTAAAGCAAGAAAACAAGGGACGTGCAACCTTCCTGCCTGTTTCTTCAATTGAGGGCAGATATATCGACGAGCCGAAGCTCGATACCTGTTTTGGATTTGTTGGTATCGCCTCCGACCTTGTTAAATGCGATACGAAATATCGCGAAATTGCAGTATCGCTTCTGGGCAGAATAGTTGTGGCAGAGGATTTGGATTCGGCCGTTGCAATAGCTAAAAAATTCAACTATAAATATAAGATTGTTTCTTTAGACGGTCAGGTGGTAAACGCCGGCGGCTCTATGACAGGTGGTTCGCTGTCTAAGCATACCGGACTTCTGTCCCGCGGTGGTGAAATTGATGCATTAAAGCAACAAATTGCAAAGAAAACCGAAAAAACAGAGCAAAAGGCTTTAGAACTTAAAAACGCACAGTCGTCGTTAGATGGTGTTAATAACGATATTGCCAATATCGAAACCGAGCTTAAAACCGCTAACGAGGATTTAATACGCGTGCTTGCTGAAATGCGCCGTGTAGACGAGCTTATTTCCTCTAATCGCACCAATATCGAGAATCTGGATAAAGAGCTTGCCGATTGCGAAAGCCGTGAGGCCGCAAACCGAGAGGCAATTGAAAATGCAGATTCAGTAATTGAAAGCTTAAAGCAGAAGCAGGCCGAAATACAGGCAGAAATCGATAGTATTTCGGGTGGCAGAAGCAGTCTTTCTCAGCGTAGAGACGATCTGTCCGAAAGGCTTACTGCATTAAAGCTGCAGAATGTAGAAACCGAAAAGGATATCGAGTCTATTTCCCGTTCGGTTAAATCTATGGAAGAGGCGGTTTCCGACCGTGCCTACCGCGTTGACCAGTTGGATTTGGAGCGTCAGCAACTTTTAGAGCTTAATAACGATTATAATAATCGCATTGAAGAGCTTAAAAACCAGATTTCTCAGCTTAAAGAAAGCGCCAAGAAAGAGTTGGAAGAGGCTGCACAGCTTCGTGCAAATCAAGACGAGGCAGAGCGCCAAAACGTTAATATGCGAGCCGAAGAGCGCGCCCTTACCGAGCAGAGAGAGCGCCTTAACGGCGAGCTTATACGTCTGGAAGAACGTCGCGCTAATATGATGCACGAATATGACGATATTATAAGAAAACTGTTCGACGAATACGAGCTTACCAAAACCCAGGCAGAAGAGCTGGATATCCAGCTTCGTGACCCTGCCGCTGCCAAGCGCGAGCTTTCGGAAATCAAGGGCAAAATGAAGGCTCTGGGTGACGTAAATGTTGCCGCGATTGAAGAATATAAAGAAGTTAGCGAGCGTTACGAGTATTATAAAGTACAGATTGAAGACGTTGAAAAGTCCAGAAAAGAGCTTTACAAGCTTATTTCAGGCCTAACCGATACCATGCGCGAGCTGTTTCTTGAAGGCTTCGGCAAAATCAATCGCAACTTTTCCAAAACCTTTACCGATTTATTTGGTGGCGGTAGTGCCGAGCTTATTTTGTCCGACCCGGAAAACGTGCTGGAAAGCGGTATAGACATCTCGGTTAGAATTCCCGGTAAAACCGTATCTAAAATCGAGCCTTTGTCGGGCGGTGAAAAGGCATTGGTAGCCATTTCCATTTACTTCGCTATTATGATGGTGGCACCTCCGCCCTTCTGCCTTTTAGACGAAGTTGAATCGGCCCTTGACGAGGTTAATGTAGATAGGGTTGCCGACTATATGCACCGTATGAACGAGTCTACACAGTTTATTTGTATAACCCACCGTCGCGGAACTATGGAAGCGGCCGATATGCTTTATGGTGTTACAATGCAGGAAAAGGGTGTTTCAAAGCTTTTGGAAATCAACGTTTCAGAGCTGGAAAAGAAACTGCAGACAACTATTAAATAAGGAGTAAATCCAATGGGATTATTTTCAAAAATCAATCAAGGCCTAAAAAAAACCAGAGATTCTTTTATGAATGCCGTTACAGGCATTATAAACAGTTTCACCAAAATTGACGAAGAGCTGTTTGAAGAGCTGGAGGAAACCCTTATTATGAGTGATATGGGTATGCCCACAGCAGAGCGTATAATAGAATCTTTGCGCAAAAAGGTTAAAGAAAAGGGAATAACCGACCCGGCCGAAATATACAACGAACTACAGGAAATAATAGAAGAGCTTTTAGGAAACGGTGAACCGCTTAACCTTACCACAAAGCCTACGGTTATTCTTGTAATTGGTGTTAATGGCGTTGGTAAAACCACCACAATCGGCAAAATGGCCGCAAGCCTTAAGGCCGAGGGAAAACGGGTTATATTAGGCGCTGCCGATACCTTCCGTGCTGCCGCTATCGACCAGCTTGGCGTCTGGGCAGAAAGGGCAGGGGTGGAAATGGTAAAAAGTGTAGAGGGCAGCGACCCTGCCTCGGTTGTTTTCGATACCATTGCCGCCGCAAAGGCCAGAGGCGCCGATGTTATTATTTGCGACACGGCTGGCAGACTTCATAACAAAAAGAACCTTATGGACGAGCTTGCAAAAATTTCCCGCATAATCAAGCGTGAATTACCTGATTCAGCGGTAGAAAATCTTTTGGTTCTTGATGCCGCAACGGGTCAAAATGCTGTTAATCAGGCCAGAGAATTTAAAACCGCTGCTGAAATTACAGGCATTGTGCTTACAAAATTAGACGGTACCGCCCGCGGCGGAATAGTTCTTGCAATTCACGACGAACTGCAGATTCCGGTTAAATTCGTAGGTGTGGGTGAGGGGATCGACGACCTTCAGCCCTTCGATGTTAAAAGCTTTGCACGTTCTATGTTCATAACAGAATAATTAAGTGCATTTTTAAGGAGAATTTATAATGCTAACTTCAAAACAAAGAGCCCAGCTTCGTGGTATGGCAAACTCAATGGAGCCCATACTTCAGGTTGGGAAAGACGGCGTAAACGATATGACCTTGCGCCATATAGACGAGGCGTTGGAGGTGCGCGAGCTTATTAAATGCCGTGTGCTTGAAACCTCTCCCACATCCTCTCGCGAAACCGCCGATGCGGTGGCAGAGACGGTAGGTGCCGACGTGGTTCAGGTTATAGGCTACAGATTTATTCTTTATCGCAGAGCCTCTAAACCTGAAAATCGTAAAATCAAGCTGGTTAAGTAGTATGGAAAAAACGGTTATTTTCGGCGGCACCTTTAACCCTCCGCATATTGGACACCTGCAAATGGTAAAAGCGGTGGCCGAAATGGAAGACGTTAAAGAGCTTTTGCTGGTTCCAACCAAGCAACCTGTTCATAAAGTCGGCGTGGCATTGGCTTCAACCGAGCAGCGCCTTAGAATGTGTAAGCTTTTGGCAGAGCTTCATCCCAAGGTTAAGGTATGGGACACAGAACTTAAAAGAGAAGGCAAAAGCTACACCTATTTAACCCTTTTGGAATACAAGAAAAGCCACAACGATAAGCCCTGGTTTCTTTGTGGTGCCGATATGCTGGTAACCCTTAAGTCCTGGTATAAATACGAAGAAATTATAAAGCTTTGCAATATTCTTGCAGTATTCAGAGCCGGTGAAAATCTTGCGGAATTCCTAAAGGCTGTGGATTCGGTTTCTTCCGATGGTGCCACCATACAGGTAATAGAGCTGAATGTGGCCAACATATCCTCCACCGACCTGCGCCGTGCAATACAACAGGGGAAAAAAATCGATGGTATGGCGCCTGATTCCATAGTGCAATATATAAACCGTGAAAACCTATATAAAGGTGATAGTGATATGACAATTTCCGAATACAAAGAGCACATAAAAGCCCACCTAAGTGAAAAGCGTTACTTTCATTCCCTTTGTGTGGCTGAAGAGGCAGTCCGTCTTGCCGACCGTTATGGCGTAGACAAGGACAAGGCTTTTTTAGCAGGCCTTTTACACGATGTGCTGAAAGACACTAAGATAGAAGACCAGTTGAAATTGGCGAAAGAGTTTGGTATAATGTTAACCGACCTTGAGCTTAATGCACCTAAACTTTATCACTCCATAATCGGCAGCGAGTACGTTAGCCGTGTGTTAGGGCTTGAAGATAAAGAGATTATCAGCGCCATTCGCTACCACACCACTGCGCGCGAGAATATGAGTGGACTCGAAACGGTGCTGTACCTTGCCGACTATACTTCACGAGATCGCAATTATGATGGTGTAGAGCAAATGCGCGAGGCAGTTGAAAAAAGCAGCAAAGAAGCAATGCAGATTGCATTGGAATTTACTGTGGAGGATTTAAAAACCAAAGGTGTGCCGGTGCATCCGGACACCCTTGCGGCATACGAATTTTATTGCAAAAACTAACCGCAGATTTAAAAGGGGATTAAATAATGAGTTATAAATTTGAAAATACAGACGATTTCAATTTTCAAAGCGAAGAAGAAACCGAGCGTTTTGAGCCGGCCGCTACCGATAACTATATAGACATTTCCAGTAATTACGACGAAACAGGGGTGGATATTATGGGTGCCTATGCAGGTAAAAAATACAAAAAACAGCACAATTGGGTAAGAATTTCAATCAACGTTATTACTTCAATAGTCCTTGCGGTAAGTATTGTTTTAACCGTAGCAATGGGCTGGTTTATAAACAAGGCAAACAAAACCTTTACCACAAACGAAGAAGGCATTGAAACCGGCGATTACGACGATCTTGTTAAAAGTGAAAGCTCCGACTCAACCAACTTCCTGGTTGTAGGTTGCGACTGGACAGGTGGAAAGCTTACCGACGTTATTGTTGTGGTTTGTATGGACCATAAGAAAAAAACTGTTAGTATGCTGCAAATTCCCCGTGATACCTACGTTGGATATTTGAATTCCTATAAAATCAACTCTGTTTATTCCAATGCTCGCGAGGGTGAGCTTAAAATCAACGCACTTCGCCGTTGTCTTTCAAGTCAGCTTGGTATCCCGATTGACCATTACATTCTTTTCTCTATAGAAAGCGCGGTTGACGTTGTAGACGCCATCGGCGGTGTAGAGATGAATTTACCCAATGCAATATATATTGAAGACCCGCTGGATTTTGGTAATTATTATTACATTGGCCCGGGCAAAGTAACCCTAAAGGGCCGCGATGCAATAGGCTTTATGAGAAAGCGTGCAGGTAATCAGTCCGAAGACGTTAACTACGACGGCAGTGATATTGGCCGTGTTAAACAGCAACGTAAGTTCTATGCGGCACTGTTTAAGGAACTGCAGAATATGTCTACAGGCGAAATTTGGGATATAGGTCAGATATGCTTCGAAAAAGAGGCCGACGATAAAACAAGAATTCAAACCGACCTTACCTTAAACGAAGCCGCCGCCTATGCTCTCGATGTTATGAAAATAGACGATAAGGATATACACATCTTCGGTATGCCCGGTCAGTCTTGTTATTATAACGGTGGTTCCTACTATTCAATCCATAAGGATGAATATATAGAAATATACAACGAAAATTTCAATCCCTACGGTAAAGAGCTTACAGCCGAAGACGTACCTTGCCCCGAGCTTTATTCAATCGCAGGTCAGGGAATGGTTGATAGCTGGCTAAGCACAGAAGATTCAACCTTAGACGATTATTAATTAAGGGTGTGATTTATTTGGAAACAAACAAAATATTAGAAACAGCTATAAAGGCGCTCGACGAAAAAAAGGCAATCGACCTTTCTGCAATAAAGGTAAGTGACTTAACCGTTATCACGGAGTATTTTATAATGGCTTCCGCCACCTCTTCTACCCACGTAAGAGCATTGGCCGAAGAGACAGAGGACAAACTCTCTAAAGCAGGTGTAGAACCGCTGCATATAGAGGGAAAAGCCACAAACTGGATACTTTTGGACTATGGTTCGGTTATTATTCACGTTTTCACCAAAGATGCACGTGAATTCTATAATCTCGATCACATCTGGAACGATGGCGAGCAGGTAGAACTCAGCAATATATTAACTAACAGCGAAGAGGGTAGCAAGTAAATGAAATACGATTATAAAGCAATAGAGAAAAAATGGCAAGATATATGGGATGAAAAGCAAACCTTTAAGGCAGGAACCGACTATTCCAAGCCTAAGTTTTTTGCTTTGGTTGAGTTTCCTTACCCCTCGGGTCAGGGTCTCCACGTAGGTCATCCACGTTCCTATACCGCACTTGATATAGTAAGCCGTAAAAGAAGATTTGAAGGCTACAACGTACTTTATCCTATGGGTTGGGACGCTTTTGGTCTGCCTACCGAAAACTATGCAATCAAAAACCATATTCACCCTGAAATTGTAACCGAAAAGAATGTTGAAAACTTTAAAAGACAATTAAAAAGCCTTGGCTTCTCTTTCGATTGGAGCCGCGAGGTTAACACCACCGACCCCTCTTATTATAAGTGGACACAGTGGATATTCATTCAGCTTTATAAAAAGGGTCTTGCCTATAAAAAAGAGATGGCCGTTAACTGGTGTACATCTTGTAAATGTGTGCTGGCTAACGAAGAGGTTGTAAACGGCGTTTGCGAGCGTTGCGGCAGCGAGGTTGTTCACAAGGTTAAGAGCCAATGGATGCTTAAAATCACCGAATATGCCGACAAGCTTCTCGACGGACTTGATACCGTTAATTATATCGAGCGTGTTAAAACCCAGCAAAGAAACTGGATTGGCCGTTCCACAGGTGCTCAGGTTAAATTTAACACCACCCTGGGTGACACTTTAGAGGTTTATACCACCCGTTGCGACACCCTTTTTGGCGCAACATATATGGTAGTTTCTCCCGAGCATCCGTTGCTCGAAAAGTGGGCTGATAAGATTGATAATATGTCCGAGGTTCGTGATTATCAGGCAGCAGCCGCAAGAAAATCCGACTTCGAGCGTACCGAGGTTGCTAAAGATAAAACCGGCGTTCGCCTTTCGGGAGTTATGGCAATTAACCCCGTAAACGGTAAGGAAATTCCTATCTTTATTTCCGACTATGTTCTTGTTTCTTATGGCACAGGCGCAATTATGGCCGTTCCCGCCCACGATACCCGCGACTGGGAGTTCGCAAAGAAATTTGACCTTCCCATTATTGAGGTTGTTTCGGGCGGCGAAGATGTTCAGGCCGAAGCCTTTACCGATTGCGCCACAGGTATTCTTTGCAATTCCGACTTCCTTAACGGTCTGCCGGTTGAAGAAGCAAAGCTCAAAATGATTGAATTCTTAAAGGCCAACAATATCGGCGAAGAAAAGGTTAACTTTAAGCTTCGCGATTGGGTGTTCTCTCGCCAAAGATATTGGGGCGAGCCCATTCCTATGGTATATTGTGAAAAGTGCGGCTACGTTCCTCTGCCCGAAAGCGAGTTGCCTTTAACTCTGCCCGAGGTTGATTCTTACGAGCCCAGCGAAACCGGTGAATCACCCCTTTCAAAAATGACCGATTGGGTTAACACCACCTGTCCATGTTGCGGTGCGCCTGCACAGCGCGAAACCGACACAATGCCTCAGTGGGCAGGCTCTTCCTGGTACTTCCTGCGCTATTGTGACCCCCACAACGGCGATGCGTTAGCTTCTAAAGAAGCTCTTGATTATTGGATGCCTGTTGATTGGTATAACGGCGGTATGGAGCATACAACCCTACATCTGCTTTACAGCCGGTTCTGGCATAAATTCCTTTACGATATTGGCGTTGTTCCCACCGAAGAACCTTATGCAAAACGTACCAGCCACGGTATGATTCTTGGTGAAAACGGCGAGAAAATGTCTAAATCTCGCGGCAACGTTGTTAACCCAGACGATATTGTTGAAAATTATGGTGCCGATACAATGCGCCTTTACGAAATGTTTATAGGTGACTTTGAAAAGTCTGCTCCTTGGAGCCAAAACTCAATCAAAGGCTGTAAGCGTTTCCTTGAAAGAATTGCTGCCCTTACAGACATTCTGGTAGACGGTGACGAGTATTCTCCCGAATTGGAAGCATCTTTCCATAGAACAATCAAAAAGGTTACAGAAGATATCGATACCCTTAAAATGAACACCGCAATCGCCGCACTTATGGCACTACTTAATGATATTGCAAATCGTGGCAGCATCACCCGCGGTGAGTTTAAAACCTTTATCACTTTGCTTAACCCCTTTGCCCCCCACCTTACCGAGGAGCTGTGGGTACAGTGTGGATTTGAAGGAATGCTTAACGGCACAACCTGGCCCACCTTTGACGAGGCTAAATGCGTAGATGCAACGGTAGAAATTGTTGTTCAGATAAATGGTAAAATCAAGTGCAAGCTCAACGTAGCTGCCGATATTACCGCCCCCGATGCAATAGCCCTTGCCAAAGAGCAGTCTGTTATTGCCGAAGCAGTTGCAGGCAAAACCATTATTAAGGAGCTTTACGTTCCCAAAAAGCTTGTTAATATCGTTGCAAAATAATTTAGCGAGGTATTGCTTATGCCTAAGGTTTATCCCGAGCTTAAATCCTCACCCATAATCAAAAGATATCCTAATCCGATTCTAACCAAAGAAGATATCCCTTACGAGGCAGATTGCGTTTATAATGCAGGCGTAACTAAGTTTCAAGGAAAATACGTTATGGTGTTTCGCGACGATGTCTGTCGCGACGGATACGGTACTTTACCCTTTACCCGCACACATTTGGGATTAGCAACAAGCATTGACGGCATTAACTGGCAGGTGGCACCGAAGCCCCTTGTAGCCCATTCGGATGTGGTAACCGATGAAATCAGAAGGTTTTACGACCCGCGCCTTACAGTAATAGATGATGAATTGTATATGTGCTTCGCAGTTGATACTAATCACGGTATCCACGGCGGTATAGGTAAAATACATAATCTTGAAAGCTTAGAGGTGCTGAGCATTTCCAGCCCCGATAACCGCAATATGGTGCTGTTTCCTGAAAAAATCAACGGACTTTACACACGTCTTGAACGCCCCTTTACTGTATATTCTCGTGGTGGGGTGGATCGCTTCGACACCTGGCTTAGCCAGTCTCCCGATCTGAAATTCTGGGGTAACAGTAAGTTGGTTCTGGCGGTGGAGGATGTTCCATACGCCAACGATAAGGTAGGCCCTGCGGCACCACCCATTAAAACCGAAAAGGGTTGGTTAACCCTTTTCCACGCTGTGGATATAGATATGTCCAGAGGTAAAAACGGCTGGGAGGATACCTGGAAAAAACGCTATTCTGTGGGAATAATGCTGCTGTACCTTAACGACCCGTCAAGGGTGGTTGGTATGAGTAAGCTGCCACTGATGGCTCCCGAAACCCATTGGGAGCAAGACGAGGGATTGCGGCAGAACGTTATTTTTCCCGGCGGTATGATTCTTGAAGATAATGAAGAAGTGAAAATTTATTATGGCGCTTCCGACACGGTTGAATGCCTTGCCACCGCCAAGCTTCAAGATTTGATAAACCTTTGCAACGAAGCAAAATAAGTGTGGTACATTGTTAAACTAAATATGTATTTTTGCCAAATTAAATACCCCTTGACAAATACACATTTAATATGTTATAATCTTAAAGATAATTCTTTTTTCAATTTCACGGAGGGAGGGAATATAGATGAGCCAAGTTAGAGTTAAAGAGAACGAGTCGCTCGATAATGCACTCAGGCGCTTTAAGAGACAAACCGCAAAAGACGGCGTTATCCAGGAAGTACGTAAAAGAGAGCATTACGAAAAGCCTTCCGTAAAGCGTAAGAAGAAGTCTGAAGCTGCACGTAAGCGCAAGTTCCGCTAATTAAAAAGGCTGTTTCACCGCGGCACCCTGGATGGATGCCCTAATGTGAGACAGCCATTTTTTGTATAATGGTATTTGGAGACATATTTATGTTTAAACCTGATTTGTTTCTCGAAAGAGTTACCGATATAACCCCAAAAATGTTGGCAGAGCTTAAAATCAAGGCTCTGCTTTTAGATGTTGATAACACACTTTCCACTCACCACGGAACCGAACTTACTCCGGGGCTTATGGAATGGATTGAGGGTATGAACAGTGCAGGCATACCACTGCTTGTTTTTTCTAATTCTAAAGACAAAAGAATTAAGCCCTTTGCTGCTAAAATCGGCCTGCCCTATATTTCTTTGGGGCTGAAGCCCTTACCCTTTGGCTATTTCAGAGGTGCAAAGAAATTGGGCTATAAAAGAAAAGATATTGCCCTTTGCGGCGACCAGTTTTTTACCGATTTACTGGGTGCAAAACTTACAGGCACTCACATTATTCTTTTGAAGCCCATACTTTTAGAAGATAAATGCAGCTTTAAAATCAGACGGTATTTTGAAAGAAAAATTTATAAAAGATGGGGGATACAATAAATGGCAGCATTCTTTGGCCCTGCAGGCAATTCCGAATCCTTTGCTGCAATGAAATATAAGGGCACTCTTGACGTGCCTAAATACATCGAGGCAATGGGCCTTGACGCCTACGAATACCAATGTGGCAGAGGTGTGAATATCGGCGAAGAAAAGGCTATAGAGCTTGGCAGGCTTGCCGCAGAAAAGGGCATACGTCTGTCGCTTCATGCGCCTTACTATATCTCAATGTCTTCGGTAGAAGAAGAGAAGCGAAAAAATTCAGTTAATTATATTCTTCAGTCTGCCAGAGCAGTAAATGCAATGGGGGGCGAAAGAATTATAGTTCATACCGGCTCTTGCGGAAAAATTTCCCGCGAAGAAGCCCTGTCTTTAGCTATTGATACAATGAAAATGGCAATTTCAGCTCTCGATAACGAAGGCCTTTCTAATATCAGAATCTGCCCTGAAACTATGGGAAAAATCAATCAGCTTGGCACTTTAGACGAGGTGCTGTCCCTTTGTGAATTAGACGAGCGCCTGCTACCTTGTATAGATTTTGGTCACCTTAATGCCAGAACCCTGGGCGGACTTAAAACCGATGCCGATTTCGAAGCAATATTTGATAGTATAGAGAATCGCTTGGGTGTTTCGCGTCTTCGTGAATTTCATTCCCATTTTTCAAAAATCGAGTATACAACCGGCGGCGAGAAAAAGCATCTTACCTTTACCGACACGGTATTTGGCCCCGATTTCGAGCCGGCGATAAATCTTATAGTTAAAAAGAATTGCAGCCCCACCATCATTTGCGAATCCGCAGGCACACAGGCCGAGGATGCTAAGCAGATGAAGGATTACTATACTTCAATATTAAAGTAAAGGATGGTATATATGAAAAAACTGCTTATTTTAAACGGCCCTAATCTTAATATGACCGGTCGTCGAGAGCCTGAAATTTATGGCAGCGAAACCTTAGACGATATTAATTCCTCCATCAAAACCTATGCTTCGGCCTTAGGCTTTACCTGTGATTTTTATCAGTCAAATTGCGAGGGAGAAATAGTTTCAAAAATTCACGAGGTTTTAACCGATTACGATGGTTGTATTATAAATGCAGGTGCCTATACCCACTACAGCTATGCGATTCACGATGCCATTCGTTCTGTTAATAAGCCCTTTATTGAGGTGCACATTTCTAATCCTCATTCTCGCGAAGAATTCCGCCACAAGTCGGTAATTGCTCCTGTTTGCGTGGGCACAATTGCAGGCTTTGGTAAAAACAGCTATATGCTGGCAGTAAACGCTATGAAGGAGCTTTGTTAGTGGATAAACTGCAAGATTATTTAAGTTGCCATAATGCCCTTATAATAACCGGGGTTAATCGGCATCGCCTTAGTGGCTTTAAATCCAGCCTTGGTTATCTTTTTATAATTGGCGGCAAGAAAATTCTCTACGTAGACAGCCGATATATCGAGGCGGCAAAAAGCAAGGCTTATACCGATGTAGAGGTCAGGCTTTTAAAAAAGCTTTCCGACGCGATAGGGGAAATTGTAAAGGAATTTGGCATAACATCTATTGAATACGAAGCGGATATTTCCCTTCGTCAAGATAAAAGTCTTAAAGAGCTTTTTGGCAAGGTTAAGGCCGACGCCTCAGAGCAGTTATCAAACCTGATTCTTTCTGCAAGAAGTGTAAAAAACGAGGCGGAGCTTCAGTGCATAGTAAAGGCGCAACGCTGTGCCGAAGCCGCCTTCCAAAACATTTTGAATTTTATAAAACCCGGTGTTACCGAAAGGGAAATTAAGCTTCGCCTTGAATACGAAATGCAAAGCTTTGGTGCCGATGGTATGTCTTTTGGTACAATTGCCATTTCGGGGAAAAACACTTCTATGCCCCACGGAGTTCCCACCGATAAGCCTATAGCTGCAGGGGATTTTGTAACTATGGATTTCGGCGGCACCTATAAGGGCTACTGCTCCGATATGACCAGAACCGTGGCTGTAGGCTTTGTTACCGAAGAAATGGAAAAGGTTTACAACACCGTTTTAGAAGCACAGTTAAAGGCTATTGACAGCGTAAAAAGCGGGGTAGAGGCCAAGGCGGTTGACCTTGCCGCAAGAAGTGTTATTGAAAATGCGGGTTATGGCAAATGCTTTCAGCACAGCACAGGCCACGGAGTGGGCCTGGAGGTTCACGAAGAACCAAGCTTGGCTCCCAGCTCTTCAAAAATTCTTACGGTCGGCAATGTTGTAACCATAGAGCCCGGCATTTATATTGAAGGGAAATTCGGAGTTCGTATAGAGGATATGCTTTATGTAACCGAAAAAGGCTCAAAAAATCTTACAAATTCGCAAAAAAAACTTATAATTCTCAAATAACTATTGAAAAATCTGAAAAAATGTTATAGAATTAATATGTATTAAAATATTGGAGGTATTTACTTATGGTAACAGCCGGAGATTTTCGTAACGGTGTAACTTTTGAAATGGATGGTAACGTATACCAGATCATAGAGTTCCAGCACGTTAAACCTGGTAAAGGTGCGGCATTCGTTCGTACAAAAATTAGAGATGTAATCGGTGGTTCAGTTGTTGAAAAAACCTTCAACCCTACCGAAAAATTCCCCACTGCTTTTATTGAGCGCAAGGAAATGCAGTATTCTTATAACGATGGTGGTCTTTACTACTTTATGGACCCTGAAACCTACGATATGGTTCCCGTTAACGAATCCGACCTTGGCGAAAACTTCAAGTTTGTTAAAGAAGATATGCTTTGTAAGGTTCTTTCTTACAAAGGCAACGTTTTCGGTCTTGAGCCCCCCACCTTTGTTGAGCTTCAGGTAACCGAAACCGAGCCCGGCTTTAAGGGCGACACCGCAACAAACGCAACCAAGCCTGCTACCCTTGAAACAGGTGCCGAAATCAGAGTTCCTCTTTTTATTAACGAGGGCGATATGATTCGTATCGACACCCGCACAGGCGAGTATATGGAAAGAGCTTAATATCTTTCTGTTGCTTTTTGAAAGGAGTTTTTAATTATGACAGTATCTGAAAAAGTTGCCTATATCAAAGGCCTTGCCGAGGGCTTAAGCCTTGACGATACCAAAGAAGCCAAGCTTATAAAAGCTATTATAGAATGTCTTGACGATATGGCCGAGAACATCGCCGAAGTTGAAGACGACGTTTACGAGATGGCCCAGCAGATCGACGAAATTGATGAAGATCTTGCCACCCTCGAAGACGATTATTACGACGACGAGGACGAAGACGACGATGAAGATGAAGATGAAGACGACGAGCTTTACGAGATTACCTGCCCTAAATGTAACGATACAATTTATTTAGACGAGGAAACCTTGCTCGACGGCGGCATCGATTGCCCCAACTGCGGCGAAACACTTGAATTCGATTTCGAATGTGACTGCGAAGATTGCGAAGGCTGCGAAGAATAATTAAAACGAAAAATGGACTGTCAATATTGGCAGTCCATTTATGTAATAAAACAAAAAGGATTTAATATGGCTGCTGAAACAAAACAGAAATTCAACTTAAAATTCACTTTGGCCGCGGGCGGCGGAAAAACCACTGCAATTATAGTGGCGGCGGGGTCGGCTTCGAGAATGGGCGGAATCGATAAAATAATGCTTCCGCTTAAAAACGTACCCACCGTAATTCGCAGTGCCCTTGCGTTCCAAAATAGTGAATGCATAGACAATATAATATTGGTATTGCGTGCGGATTTAATAAATACCGTACAGAATCTTCTGTCGGAATACGGGCTCAGCAAAGTAACCGATTTGGTAGAGGGCGGCAAAACCCGCGCTGAATCCGTTGCAGGAGGTGTTGCTGCCTGCGGAATGGAAACAGATATAGTTCTAATTCACGATGGTGCAAGGCCGCTGGTCACTCCCGATATAATTTTGTCTGTTAAAGAGGCTGCCGAGCTTTACGGCGGTGCTGCCCCTGCAGTTCCTTTAAAGGACACAGTAAAAATTGTTGATTCTACAGGTAAAATTATAGAAACACCACAGAGAAGCCATCTTGCTGCCATACAAACCCCCCAGGGCTTCAGAATGGCAGATTATGTTAGAGCTTTGTCGGCTAATACCGATAACGAAATCACCGACGATTGTCAGCTTTTGGAAAGGGTCGGCGGTACTGTATACACAGTAAAGGGCAGCTACGAAAACATTAAAATCACCACCCCGGAGGATGTGGAAATCGCCGAGGGTATATTAACTAAAAGGGGAGAGTCTTAATGCGCATAGGTCACGGATACGACGTTCATAAGCTGGTTGAAAACAGAAAGCTTATAATTGGCGGTGTCACCATTCCTTACAGTATGGGGCTTTTGGGCCATTCCGATGCCGACGTATTGCTTCACGCAGTATCCGATGCTTTGCTGGGTGCAGCCGCGTTGGGTGATATCGGCAAGCATTTCCCCGATACCGATCCAAAATTCGAAGGTGCAGATTCAAGAGAACTTTTAAGGCAGGTTGTAGCGCTTATTAACAGCAAGGGATACACAGTTGGAAACATTGATGCCACTGTAATTGCACAGGCTCCAAAGCTGGCAGATTATATAGAAACTATGCGTAGGAACATTGCAATGGATTGCAATATTGCCATTGAATGTGTAAACGTAAAGGCTACCACCGAAGAGCATTTGGGTTTCACCGGCAGAAAAGAGGGAATCTCGGCCCACTCTGTTTGTATAATAGAATAATCTGTTCGCCCCTTTGCATAGTATTAATTATGCAAAAGGAGTGATATTGTTTGTTCATATTTAAGATAAAGCTTACCCGTAATAATATAATATCATTAGGTTGTCTTTTAATTGCGATTTTAGCTATGGTATGCCATCTCTGCGCCTTTGGTAGTTTTCTTCCGGCGGGAAAAACAACAGCACAGCGAAGGGAATATTTGTCAAATTTAGGCTATAAAGCTGTGAAATCTAATGTCTGCCGTCGGGTAGTTATACCGGAAAGTTTCGATATGGTATATACCTCTTACAACGATATGCAAAAAAAGGCGAATTTCGATCTTTCCGATTACAGAGGTTTAGAGGTAGAGCTTTATACATATAAACTTGATTCTATAAAAAATTTTGACAATGCAGAGGCTAATTTGCTTGTATACAGGGGCAAAATTATAGGCGGAGACATTGCTTCAAGCAGTGCCGACGGTTTTTGTCTGCCCCTTGTGAAATGCGAAGAAAATCTGAAAGAGATTGGTTGAAATGCAGGAAAGATTAGATAAATTTATAGCAACTCAAAAGGGAATGCCGCGAAGCGAAGCCCGTAAACTTATTGGCTGGGGCAGAGCAACGGTAAATGGCGTTGTTACAAAAAAGCCGGATTTTAAAATAGACCCCGATACTGCAGAAATAAAGTTTAACGGCGAAAAGCTACAGTATAAAAAATACATTTATATAATGCTTAATAAACCCGCAGGCGTTCTGTCTGCCGCAACCGATAAAACCCGTCAAACGGTTGTAGATCTGATTCCTGAGCAACTACGCAGAAGAGAGTTGTTCCCGGTGGGCAGATTGGATAAAGATACCACGGGTCTGCTGTTGATAACCGACGACGGTGACTTTGCACATAAGGTTATTTCACCTAAATACGGATTGGACAAGCGATATATTGTCGAGCTGGACGGCAAGGTAACAACTGAAATGGCAGAGGCCTTTAAAAAGGGTGTAATACTGGCTGACGGAACACAATGTATGCCTGCACTTTTAAAGCCTGACGAAGCCAATCCAACCCGTGCAGCAGTAACGGTAAAAGAGGGTAAATATCACCAGATAAAAAGAATGTTCGGCACCGTTGGCCTGGGGGTCAATTCCCTCCACAGAGAGTCTTTAGGCGGCGTGGTTTTAGATGAAAGCTTAGCTCCGGGTGAATGTAAAGAGCTTACAGATGCGGAATTGGACAAGTTGCTGTCTCTGTTACAAAAAAACCAATAAAATGCTATAACTTTTGGTGAAAAGTAACATTACCTTTTGTAACATATATGCAATTTCAACAAAATATTAGCTATATATTTATACAGTTAAAGAATAGATATTTTGAAAATGTTTTGATATAATATGTTTTGTAAAAATAAGTGTAACAATGCACAAATATATTTTAGGAGGACAATTATGGCAAGCGTAACACTTAAAGGTATATATAAAAAGTACGCAGGCGGCGTTGTAGCCGTTTCCGACTTTAACCTGGAAATTAAAGACAAGGAATTCGTTATCCTTGTTGGCCCTTCCGGTTGTGGTAAGTCAACCACTCTGCGTATGGTAGCAGGTCTTGAAGAAATCACCGAGGGTGAGCTCTACATTGGTGACCGTTTGGTTAACGACGTTGCACCTAAAGACAGAGATATTGCAATGGTTTTCCAGAACTATGCACTTTATCCTCACATGACTGTTTTCGACAATATGGCATTCGGTCTTAAGCTTCGTAAAACCCCGAAGGATGAGATTAAGCGCCGCGTTGAAGAGGCAGCTCGTGTACTCGATATTGAACACCTTCTCGAAAGAAAGCCTAAGGCTCTTTCCGGTGGTCAGCGTCAGCGTGTTGCTTTGGGCCGTGCTATCGTTCGTGAGCCTAAGGTATTCTTACTTGACGAACCTCTTTCAAACTTGGATGCTAAGCTTCGTGCACAGATGCGTACCGAGATTTCTAAGCTCCACCAGAGATTGGGTACAACCTTCATTTACGTTACCCACGACCAGACCGAAGCTATGACAATGGGTACCAGAATCGTTGTTATGAAGGATGGTCTTATCCAGCAGGTAGATACTCCTCAGAACCTTTACGACAAGCCCTGTAACGAATTCGTTGCCGGCTTCTTGGGCTCTCCTCAGATGAACTTCCTCAATGCACTTGTCCGCGAGAAAGACGGTAAGTATTTTGTAGAGTTTGGTAAGGAAGCTACCAAAACCGAAAAGGAAATCAAGTTCGTTCTTCCTATTCCCGACGAAAAGAACTACAGAGATTGCCTCAAGCCCTATATCGATAAGGAAGTTGTTATCGGTATCCGTCCCGAGCATATCCACGACGAGCAGATGTACTTATCTTCTATGCCCGAAGGCATCGTAGATACTAAGGTTGAAGTTACCGAGCTTATGGGTGCTGAAACCTATCTGTATATGGATTGCGCTGGTCAGGCTATCATCGCTCGTGTTGATCCTAAAACCACAGCTCGTCCTCAGGATGAAATTAAGGTTACCTTCGACACCACTCGTATTCACATCTTCGATAAGGAAACCGAAAAAACCATCTGCAACTAATATTCATTGCATTAAAAGCCCGCGCCATCAGGTGCGGGCTTTTTGTATTGTACGTAAAAATTCAAACAATTTCAAAAAAATGTAAAAAAGGGCTTTAAGTTCGGGGAAAAATAAAGTATAATATAATAGTATATAAATGTAATTAAACTTTTTGGAGGTATACCTGCATGTGCGGATATGTTGGTTTTACTAATACAATAGGGGATAAGGCTCCCGAAGTTCTTACCTCAATGATGGACAAGATTATTCATCGCGGCCCCGACTCTCACGGTCAATTTGTAAATGAAGATATTGCCCTCGGTTTTCGCCGTTTAAGCATTATCGATTTAGAGGCGGGCCATCAGCCATTATATAACGAGGATAATACGCTGGCTCTTGTTTTTAACGGCGAGATTTATAATTATCGTCAAATAAGGGAACTGTTGGTTGCTGCAGGTCATACTTTTAAGACCCATAGCGACAGCGAGGTGCTTATTCACGGCTACGAGGAGTATGGTGAAAAGCTTGTACCTATGCTTCGTGGTATGTTTTCCTTTGTTATTTGGGACGTTAATGCAAAGACTCTTTTCGGCGCCCGCGATTACTTTGGCATAAAGCCTTTTTACTATACCAATTTTAATGGCAGCTTTTTGTTTGGCTCCGAAATAAAAGGCTTTACCGCCCATCCCGATTTTAAGGCAGAGCTTAACGAAACAGCCCTTGCAAATTATCTTTCCTTCCAGTATTCACCCACCGAAGAAACCTTCTTTAAAAACGTTTATAAACTTCCTCCTGCCCACTATTTCACTTACAAAGATGGTGTAATCGAAAAGACTCGTTATTGGCGTCCCGAGTTCAACGCCGAAACCGATGGTAAAACCATTTCCGAATATGCCGATATTGTTGACGATGCAATTAAAGAGTCTGTAGAGGCCCATAAAATCAGCGATGTTGAGGTAGGTTCCTTCCTTTCCAGCGGCATCGATTCCAGCTACATTGCCGCAACCGCAAATGTAGACAAAACCTTTACTGTAGGCTTTGGTTCTGACAAGAAGTACAACGAAATCAGCTATGCTAAAGAGTTTGCCGAGTTTATAAACACAGAAAATATAAGTAAGGTTATCACCCCCGAGGAATATTGGGGCGAATTTCCTAAAATTCAGTATCAGATGGACGAGCCCTTGGCCGACCCAGCCGCCGTTCCCTTGTATTTTGTTTCGAAATTGGCATCAGAGCACGTAAAGGTAGTGCTTTCTGGCGAGGGTGCCGACGAACTTTTTGGCGGCTATAAAATCTATGCCGCACCCTTAGCCTGTCCGAAATTTGATAAAATCCCCAAGCCAATTCGCAGATTCTTAGGCAAAATTGCAATGTGTATGCCAAAGGTACACGGTGTAAACTTCCTTATTCGCCGCGGCAGACCTGTTGAAGATTGGTTTATAGGCAACGCTAATATTTTCTCTAAAAAAGAGCGTAAGCAACTGCTTAAAAACGATACCGCCCCTGCACCCGCCAAGGTTTGCGAGAAGTTTTACAGCGAGGTAAGCGATAAAGACCAGGTTACCCGTATGCAATATCTTGACATTAATATGTGGATGATGGGAGATATTCTTTTAAAGGCCGACAAAATGTCTATGGCCCATTCTTTAGAGCTGCGAGTGCCTTTCCTTGATAAAGAAATTATGGCAATGGCACAGCGCATACCTCTCGACAAAAGGGTTAATCTTAGCAACACCAAGCTGGCGCTAAGAAAGGCAGCTTCAAAAACCCTGCCTTCAAAAACCTCTGAAAAGCCAAAGCTTGGCTTCCCTGTACCCATTCGTGTGTGGCTTAAAGAGGATAAGTATTATAACCTTGTGAAGGAAGAATTCCTTTCTGAAACTGCCGAGAAGTATTTTAACACTAAATTACTCGTTAAGCTTATGGACGACCATCGTGCAGGAAAGGCAGACAACAGCCGAAAAATTTGGACTGTATACACCTTCCTTGTGTGGCATAAGCAATATATGGTATAATAAAAAAGGTATCTTAGCGAATGAATTCTAAGATACCTTTTTCTTGTGAACACAACAAGGTTGAGGGTCGGCTTCTTATTCATAAAAATCTTTTAGGAAGTATGCTTGAGTGTAAGCTTTGTTGCCGAATTCATCAATACATTCAGCCCTAACATATACATCGTCCTTATGCACCTTAAACTCTGCTAAGGTAAAGGGCTCGTCGCTTTTTACCACTCCTTTGTGGCGGTTGCCTGTGTGAAAGCGAACCTCTGTAAGCGGTGTTTCGGATTTTATATAAACGCTGCTGTTTTGGTAATATATTTCTAAAAGAACAGGGCCGCAGGAAGAGTAAAATTCTCCGTTTTCAAAGGCGTTAATAACATTTTTGTGTGTAAGAGATTCAGCAGAAATCATAATAAATCCGCCGAACATATCGTTGGGCCGATGGTTATCGTCAGCCGCCACACAAAAACACCTTTGGCCAAGCGATAAAAGGTCATCGTAAACATCTCCGTTATCGTCGTTATGGCCGTCGATATAAGTGCCCGTGTTGAAAATTTCAAGGTTGTTCATATCCTTGTATTGTGAATAGTAGCGGTAGTTTTCTCTCGACCATTTTGGGTGGTTGTAGCTTACAATGAAGCCTGCCTCTTTGTATCTTCTTATAGCATCATTTATAGCCTGCGGGGTGTGGCTTTTATCAAGCAATTCGCCCTTGCTGTTAATTTTTTCTTTCCAATCGGCAATGTGCAGCCAATTAAACTTTGGGTGGTTGTAATTAGGGTCAAGCCCAATTTGGTAAATATCCCGCGTATCTTTTTTGTAAACGCAAAGATGTGTAACAATCCAATTATTAAAATTTTCTCCGCACACCTCGTTGAATTCAAGCTCCATTCCGGGAATAGTAATAAAATCGCTATCGTTAAGCTCTTGGTGGTAAAACAATCCCTCGTGGTCGGTAATGGAAAGCACCGAATATCCGTGTGATTTATAAAATTCTTTTAATTCAGCAGGGGAGTACAATCCATCGGAAAGATTGCTGTGGCAGTGCATATTAGCCTTGTAAAAATTGCCTTTTTGCGGAAGTAAGTGTTTTTTCATTATATCCCTTCTAAACGTTATATTCGGTTTCGATTATTGTTCCTCCACCCAAAACTGTATCGCCACTGTAAAGCACCACAGCCTGACCCTCGGTAATTGCCCTTTGCGGCTCGTTAAAAACCACCTCAACCCTTCCGTCTGCAAGGGGGGTAGCAACGGCAGGCTGTTCCTTATGCTTGTATCTCGTTTTTGCCTTAACTGTTATAGATTCTTTAGGTTTTGGAACAATCCAGTTAAAATCCACGGCAACCAGCCGTTTTGTGAACAGATCTTCGTTATCTCCAATAATAACCCTATTGGTATCGTAGCATTTGCGACAAACGTATCCCGGCTTTTTAAGTGCAAGACCTAACCCTTTGCGCTGCCCGATGGTGTAGCGTATAAGGCCGTTGTGCCGGCCTAAAACGTTACCTTCTTTATCAACAAAATCTCCTGGTTCATAGGTTTTTCCTGTGCGTTTTTCAATAAACGTGGCATAGTCTCCATCGGGAATGAAGCATATATCCTGACTGTCGGGCTTGTCGGCGTTAATAAATCCGTTTTGTTCGGCTATTTCCCTTACCTCTGCTTTACTTAAGCCGCCAATTGGCAGAAGTGTGTGGGATAACTGCTCCTGGGTCATATTATAAAGCACATAACTTTGGTCTTTAGCTTCGTCCAGGCCTTTTTTCAGTAAATACAGCCCACTTTCGGTATCGTATTCAATCCTTGCATAATGGCCGGTTACAACGTAGTCGTAATTAAGCTCTGCCATCTGTTGAAACAGCTTTTCCCATTTAATGTATTTATTGCAGTCTATACAAGGGTTGGGGGTAAAACCGTTTTCATAGGCTGAAACAAAGCGGTCTATAACCTGCCTGCCGAAATCGTCACTAAAATTTAAAAGCTGGTAGGGAATAGCTAAACGGCTTGCAACACCGCGGGCGTCTTCTACATCATCAAGGCTGCAACAGGTTTGATCGCTGTCAATGAAAATATCGTCGTTGCTGTAAAGCCGCATAGTGGTGCCGATGCACTCTAATCCCATATTTTTTATAAGCAGTGCTGCAACCGAGCTGTCAACACCGCCACTCATTGCAATAATAGCCTTTTTTCCCTTCATTCGTTAACCACCAAAAATTCGTGTATTTATTACAGTTTAATTTTAAGCGTAACACAGCGCAAAGTCAATAGGTAAGATTTGCGATTTAAAGTTCCCAAAACTCTCAAATATTACACAATAATATGAAATAAATGGTTCTTCTGTCTATTCTTGTAACTTTTTTGTAACATTTTTATGTTTTTTTTCAAAAAGAACTTGAAAATTGCTAAGAAATTGTGTATTATATACGAGTAGAATAGAAAATTTATGTGTAATCTAAACAAATTTTTAGGAAACGAGGAAACTTTTATGTCCAACAGATTGTTTCAGGGCGTAGTTCATCAAATGAAGGATGCAGTCGATAGAATGATTGGTGTTATCGACGAAAAATCAACCGTTATTGCCTGTAGCGAGTTAAGCAGGGTAGGCGATGTGCATGACCTTAAAATTTCCAGCATTGCATCAAACAGCGATGCCTTTGTTAAGGGTCAGTTTACATACAAGCCTTTCGGTGGAGTGCAAAATTCCGAATATATTCTGTTTGTAGAGGGTAGCGACCCTCAGGCTGCAAGATATGCCTCATTACTTGCAGTTGCTCTTACAAACATCAAGCATTATTACGATGAGAAGTACGACAGAGGCAACTTTGTTAAGAATATAATTCTCGATAATATTCTTCCCGGAGATATTTATCTTAAGGCACGTGAGCTGCACTTCAACGGTGAGGTATCAAGAGCCGTTGTGCTTATTCGTGTTGCGTCGAAAAACGATGTACCGATTTTCGACATTGTTCAAAATCTTTTCCCGAATAAAACTAAAGATTTCGTTATTAATGTCAGCGAAAACGATATTGCTATCGTAAAAGAGACCAATCACTCTATCGATACAAAAGACCTGGAAAATCTTGCACGTTCTATAGTAGACACCCTCTCAAGTGAATTCTATATTCATGCGGTTGTAGGCATTGGCTCTACTGTAGACACCCTTAAAGAGCTTGCTCGTTCCTTTAAAGAGGCTCAGGTAGCCTTAGAGGTTGGCAAGGTATTTGATACCGAAAAAGCCATTATCAGCTACGATAATCTTGGTATTGCCCGCCTTATTTATCAGCTTCCCACCACGCTTTGCGAAACCTACCTTCGCGAGGTATTTAAACGTGGTTCTATAGAGAGCTTAGATCAGGAAACCTTGTTTACAATTCAAAAATTCTTTGAAAACAATCTTAACGTTTCAGAAACTTCGAGAAAACTGTTTGTTCACAGAAACACCTTGGTTTACCGTTTGGAAAAAATCAAGAAAATAACAGGTCTTGACCTTCGTGAATTTGATCACGCTATTGTTTTCAAAATTGCCCTTATGGTTAAAAAGTACCTTAAGGCCAACCCTATTAAGTATTAATGAGGTAGTTCTTTTATGGAAATTACACAAGATAGTAACAACACCATAATAGAGTTAAAAGGTGTTTCAAAAACATATCCTACCGGCACCCACGCCCTTAACGACGTTAACCTTACCGTTAAAAAAGGTGAGTTTGTGTTTGTGGTAGGCTCTTCTGGCGCGGGTAAAAGTACCTTTATGAAGCTTCTTATGCGTGAAGAAAAACCTTCAGCCGGTGAGATTATAGTTAACGGATTCAAGCTTAATAAGCTTAAGCACAGGCAAATTCCCAAGCTTAGAAGAACAATGGGCATTGTGTTCCAGGACTTCCGCTTGATTCCTAATATGAATGTATACGATAACGTGGCTTTTTCAATGCACGTTGTAGGTGCATCGAAACAACAGATACGCAAAAAGGTATCACACGTGCTGTCTATTGTCGGCCTTAGCGGCAAGGCACGCTCCAAGCCTGCCGAGCTTTCGGGTGGTGAGCAGCAGCGTGTGGGACTTGCTCGTGCGCTTGTTAATAACCCTTCTTTAATAATTGCCGACGAGCCTACAGGTAACGTAGACCCCAATATGTCTTACGAGATTGTAGAAATGTTAACAGAAATCAACAAAATGGGCACAACCATACTTATGGTTACCCACGAGCATCAGCTTGTACGCGATTTTAAGCGTAGAGTTATTATGCTGGAAAACGGCAGAGTGGTTGCAGATAATGCCGACGGAGGTATGAAATGAAATTAAGTAGTGTTCGTCACCTTACCTATGAAGGCTTAAAAAACGTTTGGGATAACCGCCTTATGTCGTTAGCCTCTGTAGGTGTTCTTATTTGTTGTATGTCACTTATTGGTGCAGCAATGCTTGTTACCTTTAATATTGAAAAGAAAATGGCCTCTTTGGAAAAAGAGAATGTAATTATGGCTTATCTTAACGATTATAATTCTGTTCGTTACGATGATAAGTATATCACCGCAGATTCCTTTGAAAACGAGGATACTGCCTCGGCAGAGGATTCAGCATCTCAGGAAGAGAATAGCAGCGAAACTGCCGATGATACTTCAAGCGAAACTGAAGCTCCTTCCGATGTTCCTTACGACGATTATCTTATCCACAACGAAGAAGAAGCAATGGCTGTATGCGATGAAATTAAACGTTTGGATAATATCTATAAAGCAGAGTATATAAGTGCCGAAGAGGGTATTGTTAGTTTTATGGAAGACCATCCGGAGCACACAAAAGCTTTGGAGCAACTTAAAGAAAACGATGAAAATCCCCTGTCTGCTGCTATCAGAATCACCTTAGAAGATGTTTCAAAGTATGATGAATCTCTTAACCAGATAAAACAAATCGACGGTGTTCACAGTACCGAAAGCCACCGCGAGCTGGCTCAGCAGATAGCCTCTTTGAAAAAAGCAATAAATATGGCCAGCTACATTATAATTGGCGTACTTATGCTTATAGCGTTAGTTATTGTATGTAACACTATTCGAGTAACAATGTTCAACCGTAAATTGGAAATCAGCATAATGAAGGCTGTGGGCGCTACCGATGCCTTCATAAGGCTTCCCTTTGTGGTAGAAGGAATTGTTATCGGTGTTGTATCTGCCGCCACAACCTTGGGCCTTCTTTACCTCGGTTATTCGGCAGTTCTCAGAGCAATGGCAATGAGTAATCCTGTTAAATTTATGGATCACATTGCATTATTTATTGGTATTTTCTCTGCTGTAGGTATTATTTCCGGACTTATAGGCAGCGTGTTTATGATTAACAGATATCTTAAGAAGGAAGGCAGTGAGTTTAGTGCATTATCGTAGATTGGCTAAAACCCTTATATGTTTTGTCATTGTTGCGGTATTGACTTGTGGCTTTTTGGGTGATGTTGAAATTGTTGAACTTGACGTGCGTGCTGAATCTATAAGCGCAATGCAAAGCCAGATTAACGACTACGATAAGCAAATGGACCAAATTCAGGGCGAAATCGACGATCTGCAAAGCGATATAGATAAGCAGGATGAATATCTGCAAACCATTCAAAGTTATATAAATACTGTAGAAAGTAAAATTATGACCTGTGAAAATCTGCTTGCAACTTATGATGCGGAAATTGCAGATTTAAACGATGAAATTGCCGAAATGGAGCAGAATATGGCCGACAATAAAGAGCTGTACAAACGCCGCATTCGTTCCATATATATGTCTGGCGGTGCAGATTCCGATTTGCTTATTTTAACCGGCTCCGATAAAATGGCCGATTATCTTTCAACTGCGCAAATCACCGAAAGCCTTTCCCGTTACGACAAGGCTCTTATTAAAAAGATTAACCTTGCAATGGAGGGTATTAACAAGAAGATTGAAGAAAAGAACGACGCCGTTAAAGAGCAGGAAGCCATAAAGCAAGAGCTTGCAGCAGAGCGTTCCGGACTTCAATCCACAAAAGCCCAAGAGCAGCAGGTTAAAGACGAACTTACCGGTTCTCAGTCCGATTTGAAGGCAAAACAGCAAGAAATCGAAGCTGCAAAGGCAGATTTGGAAGCGCGTGTTGATGCAGCTTATGAAGCCGCACGCCAGCAGGCATTGGCCGGAAATATTCCTTCAATAAATTACGATGGAAAGGGCTTTGCCTGGCCTATTCCCGGCTATACAACCATTACATCTCCCTTTGGTATGAGGTTCGACCCGTATTATCAGTATTATCGTGGACATAACGGACTTGATATTTCCGGTGGCGGTATTGCAGGAAAGCCCATTGTTGCCTCTGCAAATGGTACCGTTACTGTAGCTGAATTCAATAACGGCGGCTACGGCAACTACGTTGTTATAAGCCACGTAGATTCCAGCGGCAATCTTATTACTACCCACTATGCCCATATGATGAGCTATACCGTTGGCCCCGGTCAAACGGTTAATCAAGGCGACGTAATAGGTTATGTTGGTACCACAGGTGCATCTACCGGATACCATCTTCATTTCGAGGTGCGTGTAAATAATACACCTGTAGATCCATTTGGTTATGTAAGCTATTAATTTAAAATTCAGACTGCGGCTTGTTAACAAACCGCAGTCTTTTTAAGTAAAAGGTGAAATAGAAGTGAAATTTAAATTACCAATCAGGGCTTGTATTGCAATAATTTTAACCTTTGCAGTTTGTACATCTGTAACAACCGCCTATTTTTTGAAAAACAAGTTAATAGGCATCGATTATAATACCGTAACAAAAATTTCTGAAATCAGCAATCTGGTGGAAAAGGAGTATTATTTAGATATTGATTCGCAAAAGCTAAGTGACTCAATAGTTTCGGGTTATGTAAACGGTCTGGGCGATAAATATGCAGCCTATTATAGCCTTGATACATCTTCGGCACAAATGGATTCCATTAATGGCGATACCCACGGAATAGGTATTATAGCTGTAGAAGACCCCATTACCCGAGATATATTTGTGTGGAGGGTGTATCGCGACAGCCCTGCCGAATCCGCAGGTATAAAGTCAGGCGACCATATAATAAACGTAAACGGTGAAAAAGTTACTGAAATTGGTTTTACCGCCGCTGTTAATAAAATACAGGGGGGAGTGGGTAAAAAATCAAAACTTACCCTTAGCCGAGGCAATAAAACCTTTACCGCGGAAGTGGAATGCGCCGAAACCGATATGCAAAGCGTATATTCTTATGTTCCGAAAGGAACTAATATTGGTGTGGTTCAGGTTATAGACTTTAACAAAAAAACCTACCCTCAGTTTAAGGCAGAGGTATCGTATTACGTAGATACAGGTGCAGAAGGTCTAATTATAGATTTGCGCCATAACAATGGCGGAACCGTGGATACTGCCGCAGAAATGCTGGATTATCTGCTTCCCGAATGCAACACAATCCACGTAAAATATAAAGACGGTAAGGTGCAGGTTCGTGATACTTCCGATGCAAGCTCGGTAGATTTGCCCATAGTGATATTAACCGATGGCAACACCATCAGTGCTTCGGAAATTTTTACCAGCGTAATGAAACAGCAAGAGAATGTAACTGTTATTGGGCAAAAAACCTATGGTAAATCTTTAATTCAGCGCACCTACAAGCTTAGTGATGGATCTTTGGTAAAATTCACAATCGGAGAGTTCGTACCCGCCACAGGTGAAAGCTACAACGGAATAGGAATTACACCCGATATAGTGATTGAACCGGAATATACCATAAGCTACAATTATTATTTCCTTACCCCCGACAAAGATAAGGTTCTTGCTGCTGCCATAAAACACTTAAGTTAACACAGCATTCATACACAAGTGCTGCTAAGGAATTATTTGTTCTGCTTTTTTCAAATAGCTGCTAACATTTAACTGTCGTAGTCTTCAATAAGGGCTTGGAGTTCACGCTCGCTATAAACCTTAATGCCTGTATTAAGCAGATTTTGGTCGTATTCGGGAAGGCTTTTAACGTGCACGTCTTTTAAAGTATATAATGGCGTGTCTTCGTTTGGTCTAAATACGCCAACAGCATTATTGTGTGTTTTCATAACATACATTACTTCGCGGCTATCGCTGTATTGCACCGTTTCCGATTTAGTACTCTCAGGTTGTTTTCCATCTGAAGATATAAAAACTGACAATATAACAGCCATCGCGGAAACAACAAAAGCAGATAGTAAAAATATTTTTTTCATATTCTAATAAATTCACTCCAATATAAAAGAATATATTTTCTGTTTTAAAATGCCCATTTGGGGCATAATCTATACCGAGTTGTAACAATAATTGCAAAAAATTAACAAATTTATGGGTTACATTTCACGTAATGTGTGTTATAATTAAAATGTATAGGTATGATTTCCCATTTACCGGAGGTGTAATAATTGGGTAACGATAATCTTAACAACAATAACAATAACACCGAAGACTTTGGCGAGTTCGAAGATATTTCTTCGGGCAACCGTTTGCCCTTCGATGACGACGACGTAAATCTTTATACCGGCGAAGCACAGCAAGAAGGGGTCAGCCTTAACAGCTTCCTTGAAGATGAAGAAGGCAAAGGCGGTAAATCCGGTGCAAAAAAAGAAAAGAAGAAAAAAGAGAATATAATCAATGAAGATGAATCAAAAGCTGTTAGAATTTTTAAAAGAATAGCCAGGGTTTGTCTTGTTACGCTTTTAATTGGCGTAATAACTTTGGGAATAATTATAGGCACAGGATTAACCGCTCTTTCTGTTTTGGAAGGTCAGGGTGCGTTTGATCTTGAAGAAGTAGATCTTAACGAAGCTCTGGATTTTACCACTACTATCTATGCCAAAAACGAAGACGGAGAATACGAGGAATATCAACGATTGCACGGTAAATACAACCGAATTTGGGTTTCTATAGAAGATATTCCCGATATGCTGGAAAACTCTTTTATCGCTATTGAAGACAAGCGTTTCAGAACCCACGCTGGTGTTGACTGGAAGCGTACAGCATCGGCATTCATCAACTCCTTCATAAACGTTTACGGCGGCAGGCAGGGTGGTTCCACAATTACTCAGCAGCTTGTTAAAAATATAACCGAAGATAACGATATCAGCGCAATGCGTAAGGTTAGGGAAATAATGCGTGCCCGTTATTTGGAAGAAAATTATTCTAAAGATTCAATTCTTGAGTGGTATCTTAATACAATTCCTATGGGTAACGGCCTTTACGGTGTTGAATCGGCGGCTAACTATTATTTTGGTAAAACAGTAAGTGAGCTTACAATTCACGAATGCGCTTCCTTAGCTTCAATCACCAACATTCCTGAATCCTACCGACCCGACCTTAAGGAAAACGAAGAAAACCATCTTTCCCGACGTAACCTTATACTTAACGAGATGTATACACAAAAATACATCACTAAAGAAGAGTACGAAAAGGCAAAGGAAGCCAAGCTTAAGGTTACTGCCGACGAGGGCGCCCTTATCCCCGAAGAAACGGTTAATTCCTATTTTGTAGATGCCATAATAGAAGATGTTATAGATATGCTGGTGGAAGAGAAGGGCTACGATGTAGACGTTGCAGAGCGTGAGGTATACAGCGGTGGTTATAAAATTTACGCTACCATAGATTTAGACATTCAAAAAACCTTAGATAAGGTTTATAAAGACGAAAGCTATTTCGATTCTCCCACAACCCAAACCGAGGTAGAAGACCCTGAAACCGGCGAAAAGAAGATGGCAACAGTAACCCCTAACTCAAGTATGACTATTATGGATTACGAGGGTCATGTGGTAGGCATTGTAGGCGGCAAGGGTGTAAAGGAAAAGAACAGATCCCTTAACCGTGCAACCCAATCGCCACGTCAGATTGGTTCTACAATGAAGCCAATTGGCGTTTACGCTCTGGCACTGGAATATAATGAAATAACCTATTCTTCCCTTGTAAACGACAGAAAAATGAAATGGGGCAATCCCACTGTAGAAGGCGGAACCTGGCCCAGTAACTACCCAGGCGAGCCTTACGAAGGCAAGGTAACTGTTGAAAAAGCACTTTACAGGTCTAAAAACTGTCCTCCCGTTTATATTTTAAGAGAGCTGATTGGTAATGGTTCCGACGATTATTCTATAGAGAACAACGGTTTGGATATAAGCTATGATTTCTTAACTAAAAAGCTCGGCTTTAAACACCTTAACGTAAGTGGCGACCGTAACTTTTCGTCACTTTGCTTAGGCGGTTGCGCATACGGTGCCACAACCAAAGAGCTGGCTGCAGCCTATGCAGTTTTTGGAAATCAGGGTAATTATTATAAACCAACAACCTACACCGTAATTTACGACCAGTTCGGCAACGTGGTAGACGATACCACAAAGGATAAGCCAATAGCCGCCATAAGCGAAGATACCGCAACGGTTATGAATCGTTTGCTGCGCCAGGTTGTTGAGCACAGCAACGGTACAGGTACTGCTGCCGCTATAGATGGTTTTGACGTATTTGCAAAAACAGGTACTACTTCAGACTATCACGACCTTTTATTTGCAGGAGGTACGCCCCATTACGTAGCAGCCTGCTGGTTTGGTTACGACGAAAACCTTAGTATGAACAACAGCAATGGTAGGGAAGCGCTTTATATCTGGCACGATGTTATGGAGGAAATCCATAAGGATTTACCGGAAAAAGAATTTGAATACAGCGACCTTGCTGAAAAAATGAAGTTCTGTCAGTCCAGCGGCCTTATCGCCAGTTCCAGATGTAAAAGCACAGGCACCGGCTGGTATAGAGCTGATAATATCCCTGAAACCTGTACCGAATGCAAGAAGGTAAAGAAGAAAAATAAGGATAAAGACAAGGATAAAGATAAGGAAGAAGACAAGGATAAAGATAAAGAGAACGATAAAGATAAAGACTCCTCTAAACAAGAAGATACTTCTTCAAAGAAAACCGAAAGCAAGAAGCCCTCTTCGTCAAGTAGCGGCGCAGCATCTTCTTCCCCCTCTTCAACCTCATCTCAAAGCACTTCTACTGAAGCCGTCACGTCTAAGCCTGTAGAATCTGAAGCCACGGTTTCTTCTGAAGCGACCTCAACTCTTGTTGAAAGCCAAACCCAGTCGTCGTCTTCGGGCACAACAGAATAGCAATTTTGAAAAAACAGCATCATATCGGTGCTGTTTTTTGTGCTGTTTCGACAGTAATTGATTACTCGCTTCGGCTATATTCGCAAAAGTTCTGTGTTAAAATATAGCCAAAGGCGGTGGCTGTGTTGACAATTTATGCAGACGTACTTATATGTGTTAACTTGATAATTGATTATTTGTTGATAAGTCTGACCTCCCGATTTCTTAAAGTCGCTTGCAGCTTTCGCAGGCAGCTTGTAGGTGCTTTCATTGGTGGGATATGCTCACTTTTTATATTACTGCCGTCGAAGGGTTTTTTGATTCCTTTGGTAACAAGAGCTTTCACTTCAACTATTGTGGTATTAGCTACCTATGGAATAGGTGATAGAGGGCAATTTATTCGTAGAATATGCTGTTTTTTTGCAGTTTCTTTTGCGTTTTTTGGCGGAATGTTCGCTCTGTGGTATTTTGTAAAACCGCCGGGACTCTTTGTACACAACGGAATGGTGTATTATAATTTATCTTCGGTTGCGTTGGTGCTGTCGGCGGCCTTTACCTATGGACTTATATCTGCAATAGGCCGCTTTGTAAATCGAAAAAACGAAACCACCTGTCGGCTTCGTGTGGTTACAGAGCAGGGAAGTGCAGACTTAACAGCCTTGGTTGACTCGGGAAATCGCCTGTGTGAGCCATTTTCAGAAAAGCCGGTGGTTATATTGGATCCCAAGTATAAAGAGCTGTTATCTTATGAAAGTAACCATAAAAGGGTGATTCCTTATAATACCCTTTCGGGTGAAGGAGTTCTTACGGGAATACTCCCTAAAGGAGTGTATTTGATAATGGGTAATAGCAGCGAAAAGCTCGATGTTTACATAGCAATAAGTCCGGAGCCGCTAAATAAATACCAGGCAATTATAGGTAGCAATGCAATTTAATCACAGAAAGGAAAGATTCTGAAAATGGGTATAATAGCTAAAATGTTTTTCAAAATAAAACGAATATTTTTAAAGCCCGAGTGTTGTCACTATATACATGGTTCAGAGACTTTGCCTCCGCCCTATACACAGCAGGAAGAAAACGACCTTTTGCAACGGCTTAACACCGATGGCGAAACAGTAAGGCAAAAATTGATAGTACATAATCTCAGGCTTGTTGTTTATATAGCTAAAAAGTTTGATGCCGCAGGAGCCGGAGTAGAGGATTTAATATCAATTGGAACAATTGGTTTAATTAAGGCGGTTAATACCTTCAGACCCGAGAAAAATATTAAGTTAGCCACTTATGCCTCGCGCTGCATAGAAAACGAGATACTTATGTATCTTCGCAAATCTGCCAATCTTCGAAGTGAAATATCTATAGACGAACCCCTTAATGTGGATTGGGACGGAAACGAGCTTTTACTTTCTGATATTCTCGGTAGTGATGGAGATGAAATCGGCAGGGGAATAGAGCAAGAGGCAGAAAACAGGTTGCTATTGTCTTTAATAAATTCTTTATCTGCCAGGGAAAAGCAAATAATGGAGCTTCGCTTCGGTCTGAATGGTCAAAAAGAGCATACACAAAGCCAGGTGGCGGGATTGCTTGGCATTTCACAATCCTACATATCTCGACTGGAAAAAAGAATAATAGGAAATCTTAAAACAGAATTCCTGCTGCGAATATAATTTGCAGCAGGAATTTTGTATTATTTTTGAAATTAATATTAAATTTTTGTATTATTAAAACATTAAAATTTTTAGGCACTTTGTTAAAATATAAACACACTAAATTAGGCGTAAATTGTTGAAATTAATGGAGTTTTTGTGTTATAATCAATGTGTATTAATTTTTGATTTGGTGATTATTATGAAAAATTGCGAAATTATGAGTCCTGTTAAGCGAATACGTGGCGGAGCCAAGCCACGGCACAATAAAAACACTGCCGATGTGGCAACGGTTCAAATGCCCGCCCCAAAAACAGTAACCATACCTATGCAGCAGCATATAGGTGCTCCTTGCACACCCTGTGTTGAAGTTGGCAAGGCTGTGTTTGTTGGCACCAAAATAGGCGACAGTGAAAAATACATTTCTGCTCCTATTCACTCGAGTGTTTCCGGTGTGGTAAAGGCTATTTGCGAAACTACCCTTACAAATGGTGTTAAATGTCAGGGTATAGTTATAGAAAACGATGGGAATAACACTCCCGACCCTACCCTTGCTCCGCCTGCTGTTGAAAACGAGCAGCAGCTTATCGATGCTGTGCGTGAAATGGGTTTGGTAGGTCTCGGCGGTGCCGGATTCCCCACCCACGTAAAATTAACCAAACAGCAAGATAAACCGCTGGATACCTTAATTATCAACGGCGCAGAGTGCGAGCCCTACATAACCGCCGATTACCGCGAGTGTATCGAGCATTCTCAAGACGTTATGGACGGTGTATATACATTGCTTGAAATTATGGATTTCAAGCAGGTTGTAATAGCTATTGAAGATAACAAGCCTAAAGCTATCGAGCTGCTTTATAATATTGCTGCCGATAAGCGAGATACCGAAAACCGCGTAAGGCTTATGAAGTTAAAAAGCCGTTACCCGCAGGGTGCGGAAAAGGTTCTTATTTACACCGCAACAGGCCGAAAGCTTCCCTTAGGAAAGCTACCTGCCGACGTTGGCTGTGTTGTTATGAACATAACAAGCGTTGCTGCAATCGGGCGCTATTTAAAAACGGGTATGCCGCTTATTTCAAAACGGCTTACCGTGGATGGCGATGCTGTTTCAACCCCCGGTAACATTATGGTTCCCATAGGCACACAGCTTAGCGATGTAATCGAATTTTGTGGCGGTCTTAAAGATGATGCAGCAAAAATAATTGTAGGTGGCCCTATGATGGGCTTTTCGGTTCCCGACACCAATATCCCCGTTCTTAAGCAGAACAATGCAATACTTTGCTTTAGCGAAAGCAAAGCAAAGCTTCCCAATATTGAAAACTGTATCCGCTGTGGTAAGTGTGCCGCAGCCTGCCCTATGGGTCTTGTGCCTTTCCAAATTTCCGGAGCCTTAGACCTTAAAGACTTAGATACCGTTGAAAAAATTGGTGCAAATTATTGTATGGAATGCGGCAGTTGCGCTTTCTCTTGTCCCTCTAACAGACCACTTGTTCAGGTTATGCGCAAAGCAAAGCAAGAATTAAGAAATAAAAAGTAAAGGAGGCAGGTTATTATGGATTTGAAAATTGTTCAACACTCACCCCACGTGGGCGGAAAAACCACTACAACAAGCATTATGCTGGATGTAATATTTGCACTTTTACCTGCCACCTTGGTTGGTATGGTATATTTCGGCCCTTCGGCAATTGCCATTGTTTTAACCTCGGTTGCCGCTGCGGTTCTTTCAGAGTATCTTTGCTGTAAGATTATGAAAAAGCCTAACTCTATCGGCAATCTTTCGGCTGTTGTTACCGGCCTTTTATTAGGCCTTAATTTACCTCCTACCTTGCCTATTTGGATGGCAGCCTTAGGCAGTGCAATAGCAATAGTTGTGGTAAAAATGCTGTTTGGCGGCCTCGGACATAACTTTGCCAATCCCGCTATGGTAGGCAGAATCGTTCTTATGATGTCCTTCGCCACTTATATGACAAATTGGGCAAACCCCTTTAGCTGGCTTGAATCCACAGCCGACGCTCAAAGCGGTGCTACACCTTTGGTTGCTGTGGCCGAAGGCGGCAGCGTTTCTTACCTTGATTTATTCTTAGGAAAGCACGGTGGCTGTATAGGCGAAACCTGTGCATTAGCATTAATTCTTGGTGGTATATACCTTATAATAAGAAGGGTAATTTCTCCCGCCATTCCTGTGGCATTTATTGGCACAGTGGCAGCATTTAGTGCAATACTTGGTATTGATCCATTGGCTGCAATACTTTCCGGCGGTGTTATGCTGGGCGCAATATTTATGGCAACCGATTACGTTACCAGCCCTCACAATACTATAGGACAAATCATTTTCGGCATAGGCTGTGGTATATTCACCGTTGTAATACGTGTATTCGGTGCCTTGCCCGAGGGTGTTTCTTATTCCATACTTCTTATGAATTTGTTTGTGCCTTATATTGAAAAGCTTACCCGCAAAAAACCTTTTGGATGGGAGGCGCAGAAGAATGGCTAAGTTGAACCTTAAAAACGTAGGCATACCGGCAGTAGTATTAACAATTATCTGTCTTGTAATTTCTGCGGCTCTTGCTTTTACTAACGATATCACCAAAGATAGAATTGCTGAAAATGAAGAAAGCAAATCGATAAAGGCAATGTCTGAAATTTTTAAAGATGCAGATTTTGAAAAAAACACCCTGAAATATAATGGTGAAGAGTGTGAATACTACATTGCTTCCCTTAATAGCAAGGCTTGCGGATATATCTTCACAACCAGCGGTGCAGGTTACGGCGGCGAGGTCAAGGTTATGACAGGTGTTAATGCCGATGGAACAGTTAAAGCCATTAAGGTGCTGTCTGTAGATGATGAAACCCCCGGTCTTGGTCAATCCGCCGCCAAAGATGAATTCCAGAATCAATTTGCAGGTAAAAGCGGCAAAATTTCCACCGAAAAAAACAAAGATATTGACGCACTAACCGGTGCAACAATAACTACTAATGCCGTTATCGGCGATGTAAATCAGGCTCTCGAGATGTACGAAATTGTTAAGGGAGGTACAAAATAATGGGAAAAAGAACCTCTATTTTAACAAATGGTATTATTAAAGAAAATCCGGTTTTAAGGCTTGTGCTTGGAACCTGCCCCACTTTGGCAGTTTCTACCTCGGCTTTAAACGGCATAGGTATGGGCGTTGCGGCAACTCTGGTGCTTATCTGCTCAAATCTTACAATTTCCTTGCTTCGCAAGGTTATTCCCGATAGGGTACGTATTCCTGCTTACATAACCGTTATAGCAGGCTTTGTAACAATAGTGCAGATGCTGGTTAAAGCCTTTGCACCGGCGCTGGACGAATCCCTTGGAATATATTTGCCCTTAATAGTTGTTAACTGTATAATACTTGCCCGTGCCGAAATGTTTGCAAGCAAAAACACTGTATTCAACTCGGTTTTAGATGGTATTGGAATGGGTCTGGGCTTTACGCTGGCCCTCTTCCTTATGGGCTTTATTCGTGAACTTATAGGTGCAGGAACGATTTTCGGTATTACCGTAAATCCTACCCCTATGACAATTATGTTGCTTCCTCCCGGTGGTTTCTTTGTATTTGGTGTGCTTGTGGCACTTGCCAATAAGGTTGCCGTTAAACTGGGCAAAAAACCGGTTAAAAAACTGGGCTGTGACGGTTGTCACGGCGACTGTGCCAACTGCGGAAGCGAAAAGGAGGATGCATAATGAATTTAACTAATATAGTTACAATACTTCTTGCTGGCATCCTTACCGAGAATATGGTGCTTGCCAAATTCCTTGGAATTTGCCCCTTCCTTGGCGTTTCTAAGAAAACAAACACCGCCGTTTCTATGAGTATGGCCGTTATATTTGTAATGGTAATGGCAACGGCGGCAACCTTCCCGATACAAAAATACGTTCTCGAGCCGCAAGGCCTTGAGTATTTACAAACCATTGTATTTATTCTTATTATTGCGGCATTGGTGCAGTTGGTTGAGATTGTGCTTAAAAGATTCATTCCGCCACTGTATCAGGCTTTGGGAATATATCTGCCACTTATAACAACTAACTGTTGCGTGCTGGGTATAACCATTCTTAACACCACAAGTGTAAGGGTTCATAACTATGGCGAAGCATTGTTTAACGCACTTGGAGCAGGCCTTGGATTCCTGGTTGCAATGGTAATTTTTGCTGGTGTACGCGGCAGAATCGAGAATAGTGATATTCCCGAATCATTAAAGGGCCTGCCTATTACCTTAATTTCTGCAGCTATAGTTGCAATGTCATTCCTGGGCTTTGCAGGAATAGTTAAGTAGGGGGTGGCGATATGGTTATAGCAATAATTGTTGTTTCTGTTATCGGTGTGATAGCAGGTATCGGACTTTCTATCGCCTCTGTAGTAATGGAGGTACCGCAGGATGAAAAAATGCTTGCCGTTCGCGATGCACTTCCCGGTGCAAACTGTGGCGGTTGCGGTTATTCGGGCTGTGATGCCTATGCCGAAGCAGTAGCTAAGGGCGAAGCCCCCACAAATCTCTGTGCCCCAGGCGGCGCCGACACAGTAACTGCCATTTCGCAGATTATGGGTGTTGAAGCAGGTGAGTTTATCGAGAAAATTGCCTACGTACGCTGTAACGGTGGTTGCGAAAACACAACCAAGCGTTTTCAGTATCGCGGTATAAATACCTGTGCCGATTTGGCCGGATTTTTGGGCGGAGATAATTCCTGTTCCTTTGGCTGTCTTGGTCTTGGCGACTGTGCCAAGGCTTGTACCCAAGGCGGAATTAAGATTAACGCCAACGGTGTGGCCGAAGCCAACCCCGAAATTTGTAATGGCTGCGGCAGTTGTGTTAATACTTGTCCTCGCCATATTATCGACCTTGTACCAAAAGCCCCCCGCCATATGGAGGTTAATTGTAGTAATAAAGATAAGGGTGCTGCAGCCAATAAAGCCTGTAAGGTTGCCTGTATCGGCTGTGGTCTTTGTGTTAAGCAGTGTGAGTTTGATGCAATTAAGGTAGAGGATAATCTTGCTCGCATTGACCCCGCTAAGTGTACTCTTTGCGGTAAATGTGCCGAAAAATGCCCTAAAAAGTGCATAGAATTAGTTTCTTAAACACTTATATGAGATTAAATAAAAACCCCCAGAATCCTTAAGGATTCTGGGGGGTTTGCAATTACACGGCTAATGCCGAGTAACTAAAGTGTTGACAATGAATTAAGTACAAATTACTTAAGCTCAACCTTAGCGCCAACTTCTTCGAGCTTCTTCTTAAGCTCTTCAGCTTCGTCCTTAGAAACGCCTTCTTTAAGAGCCTTAGGAGCTGCTTCAACAGCTGCCTTAGCGTCAGCAAGGCCAAGACCGGTGATCTCGCGAACAACCTTAATAACCTTGATCTTTTCAGCGCCGGCTTCGGCAAGAACTACGTCGAACTCGGTTTTCTCTTCAGCTGCTGCGCCGCCTGCTGCGGGAGCTGCTACTGCAACTGCTGCTGCAGCGGAAACGCCGAATTCTTCTTCGATTGCGGATACGAGCTCAGAAAGCTCGAGAACAGTAAGATTTTTTACCTCTTCAACAAGAGCAGTGATTTTCTCAGATGCCATGATAGGTACCTCCAATTTAAAATTTAATTTCTTTTATTTTTGTGCTGAATTATTCAGCTGCTGCTTCTTCAGCGGGTGCAGCTTCTGCTACGGGAGCTTCCTCAGCGGGAGCCTCTTCCTTGGCTGCGGGAGTACCGCCAACCTTAACTACTTCGTTAAGAACGCGAGCTAATGCTGCGATAGGAGCATTGAATGCGCTGCAAACGGTAGCGAGAAGAACTTCTCTGGTGGGGAGCTTAGCAAGAGCAGTAACGGTAGCAAGGTCGATAGCCTTACCGTCCAGGTAACCACCCTTAAGGTTGAAAGACTCGTTATTTTCGGCATAGTTACCGAGAATACGGGCTGCTGCAGTGTGGTCTTCAGGGCTAACTGCAAGGGCAGTAGTGCCTTCTAAAAGACTGTCTAACTCTGCAAGGTCAGTGCCTTCGAAAGCACGGTGGAGAATGGTGTTTTTAACAACCATATATTCAACACCTGCTTCGCGGAGCTCTTTACGGAGTTTGGTGTCGTCGCCTGCGTTAATACCGCGGTAGTCAACCAAAACACCAGCAACGCTGTTAGCAACTAATTCCTTAATTTTAGCAACCTGTTCTTTCTTAGCTTCTAAAACTTTTTGACTTGGCAAATTGATTCACCTCCAAGAATGAGCTGGGCAAATTAAAAGCCCGTTTCCGAAGAGAGGAAACGGGCATAAAAATACAGTGTGAACTATAATTTTACGCATTTCCTCGGTAGGAATTTAATCTGCCTTGTGACAGAACCTACTGTCTTCGGTTATGCAACGGTGTTATTATACACCATTAGTTACGGTTTGTCAATAACTAAATTAAAATTAATTATGAGCCGTATTTTGCAGGGTTAATTTTGATTCCGGGGCCCATGGTTGTAGCAACAACGCAGGACTTGATGTACTGACCCTTTGCAGCAGCAGGCTTAGCCTTAACAATAGCACCCATAAGGGTCTCGAGGTTTTCGAGAAGCTTTTCGGGGCCGAAGGAAACCTTGCCGATGGGGCAGTGGATGATGTTAGCCTTATCTAAACGGTATTCAATCTTACCTGCTTTAGCTTCGGTAACGGCCTTAGCAACGTCAGGAGTAACGGTACCGGCCTTAGGTGTGGGCATTAAGCCACGGGGACCGAGAACCTTACCAAGACGACCAACAAGGCCCATCATATCGGGGGATGCGATAACAACGTCGAAATCGAGCCAGTTTTCTTTCTGGATCTTTTCAACCATTTCTTCTGCACCAACGAAGTCGGAACCTGCAGCTTCTGCATCCTTAATCTTGTCGCCCTTTGTAATAACAAGTGTGCGAATAGTTTTACCTGTACCGTTGGGGAGAACTACAGCGCCGCGAACCTGCTGGTCAGCGTGGCGGGAGTCAACGCCCAAGCGAACGTGTACTTCAACTGTTTCGTCGAATTTTGCAGTTTTTGTATCAACTGCTAATTTCATAGCCTCGGGTGAGTCATAGAGCTTACCGGGCTCAACGAGCTTTGTGCTCTCATTATATTTTTTACCGTGTTTCATTATTAGTTACCTCCCAATAAGTGGTTAAATCGGAAATTTCCTCCCACGGGGGAGCATTAATCTACTACTTCAACGCCCATGCTTCTTGCTGTACCAGCAATCATGCTCATTGCAGCTTCAACAGAAGCAGCATTGAGGTCGGGCATTTTAGTTTCGGCGATTTGTTTGATTTGCTCCTTGGTGATCTTAGCAACTTTAGTTTTGTTAGGAACACCTGAACCGCTGTCGATGTTGCAAGCCTTTTTAATAAGAACTGCAGCAGGCGGAGTTTTGGTTATAAAGCTGAAGGAACGATCAGCGTATACAGTAATAACAACCGGAATAAGTAAGCCGGCGTCATTCTTTGTGCGCTCGTTGAATTCCTTAGTGAAAGCCATGATGTTAACACCATGCTGACCGAGCGCAGGACCTACAGGCGGAGCCGGAGTGGCCTTGCCAGCAGGGATTTGCAGTTTGATATAGCCCGTAATTTTCTGAGCCATTTTTTGCACCTCCAAAAATACGTGGTAACTTCGGTGTGTATCATATTTACACACCTCCCACTGATGCTTTACAGCATCGCGGCTGATTACAGCCATCATTAATAGACTAAATGTCTTATTAACCTATAATTAGTCCTCAATCAAAGCAACCTGATCAAGGCCAAGCTCGGCAGGAGTTTCTCTGCCGAAAAGGGAAATCACAATCTTAACGCTGTTGTTTTCGATATCGATTTCCTCAACAATACCTGTGTAACCTTCCAGCGGGCTATCGATAACCTTAACGTTATCGCCAACCTTGTAGTTGATTTCAACAGAGTGCTTTTCAACACCCAGTGCTTCAACCTCTGCATCGGTAAGGGGAACAGGTTTAGACCCGGGGCCAACAAAGCCTGTAACACCACGTACATTACGTACAACGTACCAGGATTCGTCGGTAACAATCATCTTAACCAGCACGTAGCCGGGGAAGATTTTACGTTCAACCTCGCGGGTTTTGTCGTCTTTAATCTCGGTAACTTTTTCGGTAGGAATGCTTACATCAACTATAAGATCCTGCATACCGCGATTTTCAACGATGGTTTCAAGGTCGGTAGCAACCTTATTTTCGTAGCCTGAATATGTGTGTACTACGTACCACTTTGCATCATTAAAATCTGCCATTACTAGGCCTCCAATTAAAGCTTAGTGATGAATTTAACCACGGGTTTTAACAGGGCTAAATCCACAATCCATACAAATGCACCTATAATGGCACAGATGATAAGAACAACAATGGAGTTTCTAACAACTGCTTTAGGACCGGGCCATACGATTTTCTTGATTTCTGCAATGTTCTCACGGAAAAATGCAACGACTTTACCGTAAATAGATGTTCTCTGGCCTTTTGATGCGAGAACTAACATGTAATCGTTAACGAGCCAAGTGACAACGCCGATTACGAAAGTAGCCAGAATAACAGCAACAGTGATAAGAACAATGGGCTCGTAGGCGGTGGGTTTAGCAATAACCTGGTCGCCGATTGCCTTTTCAGGGCGAAGGTCGGCACCCCAAGCAACACTGCGTAAACCGATTACCAACATATAAATGCCGGAAATACCTGAAGCCACAAATGATGCAATCCTTGTACCAAAACCTTTCTTCGAGAAAACTGCAAGAACTGCCATTAAAGCAGAGAAAGCGGTTAAAATGAAGTTAAAGGTGATTTTGGAAGAAGCTTGCAGATTAATGTTTTCAAACACAGTTGTACCAAAAGCCATATCGGCACCTGTAATGGAAACTGCGTTCCCTTCGTACATTACGTTAAGGAAGGGGAAGAAAAACAGTACTACAGCACATACAGCAAGTACGGCGGTAAGGATGCGACAAAACTGATTAATAGCTTTCATTGCCTTACTCCTCCTTACTTAGTCTCTTTGTGGAGAGTGTGCTTCTTGCAGAATCTGCAATACTTATTCATTTCAAGTCTGTCAGGGTCGTTCTTCTTGTTTTTCATTGTGTTGTAATTGCGTTGCTTACACTCTGTGCAAGCGAGGGTAATTTTAACTCTCATGACGGCACCTCCGTTTTACGGAAAATATTTACCGGAACAAGGTCCGGTCGGCCTCCCTCTTACTGTGTAAAACCTTCTCTGCAGTTCTCGCAGTTGCAGAGAAAATAACACACAGAAAAAAAGCCTTCAGGAATGAAGACCTTTAAAGAGGTGAACCTATTGTACCACAAAAATTATTGCAGGTCAATAGTTTTTTTGCAAAATATGTTATTTTTAAACCCGGTGATTTATGTGCAATATGCAAACAAACCTCTTATTTATGATAAGTTCCGCCTTCGCTTATTTTAAAGGCTCTGTAAATTTGCTCAAGCAACATAACTCTGGCAAGCCTGTGAGGAAAGGTCATTTTAGACATAGAAAGCTTGAATCCAGCCATCGCTTTTATCTCTTCAGCAATACCGTAAGAACCGCCGATTATAAAGCAGATATTACTAACCCCTTGTAATTTCAATGTTTCAAGCTTAAGGCTCAGCTCTTCGCTGGATAACTGCTTACCCTCAACACACATTGGTACTATAAATGAGTTAGCAGGGATATTCTTTTTAATTTTGGCAGCTTCTTCGTTCAAGGCAGACATAATTTCTGCTTCCCCGGGATTAGAAGGAAGGCGGGCAGCATCTAAGGCTTTCACTTCGATTTTGCAGTAAGCCCCCAGGCGCTTTTCGTATTCTGCCGAAGCCTCGGCGAAGTATTTCTCCTTTAGCTTGCCAATTGTGATAAGTGTGATTTTCATTTCTATACCTCTAAAGAGAAATCATTTTTCCACCCTCGGGTGGTGCAACGTATAGCAGATAATCCATTCCCTCGGTATACCCTGCAAGGGTCAGGGCGGAGTTGGCACAGCTTAATGCTGCATCGGGGGAATTGTTTTGGCGGCTTAAGTGCCCAAGCACAAACCTAATGGTACCTTTTTTCAAAAGCTCGGGTAACTCTTCGGCACAGGCATTATTGGAGAGGTGACCGCTGTCGGATAAAATTCGCCGTTTAAGAGGAATGGGATAAGGCCCTTTATTCAACATATTAATATCGTGATTGGATTCAATAAGCAACAGCTCGCAACCGGATATAGCGTTTCTGATTTCGTCAGTTATAATTCCCGTATCGGTGCAAATTGCAAAATCTCTGCACCCCAGTTTGATTCTGTATCCACTGGAATCTGGGCAATCGTGGTTTGTGGCAAAACGCGAAATTTCAATGCCGCCAACCTGAACAGGAGAATCCATAGTTTTTATATTAAGCCCTGCACAGCTTTCCGAAAGAGCGTCGGCAGTTCCGCGCGACATATATACAGGTATATTGTCACGTTTGGCAAAATTTTTAAGGCCACACACATGGTCGTTATGCTCATGTGTTATAAAAATTGCTGAAATATTACAAGGGGAAACACCGATATTATTAAGTGCAGTTGTGATTCTACGGGCGCTGACGCCTGCGTCTATCAATATATGGGTATCTCCTTCGCCTATGTAAATGCAGTTTCCGCTGCTTCCGCTGAAAAGCGGGCAAAACCGTGACATTTCTAATCTTCCTTTCATTAATATAAAAGTATAAAAGCCGGTGTGTAGTAGTCACACCGGCAATAAGTTTTTAAAGAGCTTCTTTAATTTTATTGGGGTTAAGAACCTCAACACGTTTTATGTTGGCGCCACAGGCTGTAAGCTTTTCAACAACGCCTGAGTAGCCGCGGTCGATATATTCAATGCTTTCAACCTCTGTAACACCTTCGGCGCAAAGACCGGCGATAATCATAGCGGCACCGGCTCTAAGGTCGGTGGCGGCAACAGGGGCTCCTTTTAGCTTGTCTACACCGGTAATAACAGCAACTCTGCCGTCAACCTGTATTTCAGCTCCCATAATAGTAAGCTGGTCTACGTATCTGAAACGGTTGTCCCATACATTGTCGGTAACAATGCTTGTACCATCTGCAATAGAAAGATACACCGCCATCTGAGGTTGCATATCGGTGGGAAAGCCGGGGTGGGGAAGTGTTATAACATTACACTTTTTAGGCCTGCCGTTGGATTTTATACGAAGGCTGTCGTCGAATTGTTCAACAGTACAGCCTGTTTCAACAAGCTTTGCAATAATCGATTCCAAGTGCTTAGGAATTACATTTTTTATAAGCACATCTCCGCCGGTTGCTGCTGCGGCAACCATATATGTGCCGGCTTCAATCTGGTCGGGAATAATGCTGTAGGTAGTGCCGTGAAGAGAATCAACACCACGGATTTTAATAACGCTGGTACCGGCACCCATAATGTTAGCACCCATAGAGTTAAGGAAGTTGGCAAGGTCAACGATATGAGGCTCTTTAGCGGCGTTTTCTATAACGGTCATACCACGGGCTTTAACGGCAGCCAGCATAATGTTTACGGTAGCGCCAACAGAAACTTTATCAAGGTATACCGGGCCGCCGATAAGCGTATCGGCCCTGGCATCTACCATACCGTTATCTATGGAAACCTTAGCGCCTAAAGCTTCGAAACCTTTGATGTGCTGGTCGATAGGTCTTACGCCAAAGTCGCAGCCTCCGGGAGGGGCGACCTTTGCGCGTTTAAAGCGACCAAGCATAGCGCCCATAAAATAACTACTGGCACGCATACGGTTGCTCATATCCGAAGAAACAATATAGGAGTTAACAGTTGTAGCGTCAATTTCAATAGTGTCGCGGTTAATAACCTTAACGCTTGCTCCTAACTCGTATAATATGCGAATCATAACCGAAACGTCGGAAATTTCGGGGACATTTTCAAGTCTGCAAACGCCGTCGCAAAGCAAAACGGCAGGTATTATGGCAACGGCAGCGTTTTTTGCACCGCTTATGGTGATTTCACCTTTTAGCGGTTTACCGCCGGTAATTACATATTTATCCAATGTAAGGCACCTCTTAATTTTCTTTGAAATTAGTATTGCCCGAATAAGCAAATTTACAACATGATGTGGAATACATTTACCACAGAACACAAAATATTCTACTAATACAATTTTAATTATACATATATTGTAGTGGCTTGTCAAGGTCAAACATCTAATTATTGTCTATTGTAAAACGAAAAATTTGTGTTAAAATATAAAAAAGAGATAAATGAAAGGAGGAAGGGCAATGTTGGAAAGCAAAAATTGCAACATAAATTTCAATGGAAAAATAATGTATATAACTTTTCCGGTTTTTGAAAATGCAGATGGGCTAAAGCATTGCTTTTCCACAAGGCTGGGTGGTGTAAGTACAGGCAGATATTCTGCTATGAATCTTAGCTACTCAAACGGTGACAGCAAAACAGCGGTAGACGAAAACTTCAAACGGATCTGCAGTTGTATAAACGTATCTCCCGAATCTATTGTAAAATCTCATCAAACCCATACGGTTAACATAGTTAACGTAACCGAAAAAGGTCAGATTGTTCCCGAAGGAACAGACGGACTTATTACCAACGTTAAGGGCATAACCCTTTGCTCTTCTTATGCCGACTGTGTACCATTGCTTTTTTACGACCCTAAAAAGCAGGTTATCGCATCTTCCCATTCTGGCTGGAAGGGGACTGTAGGTGAAATCGGTAAATTAACCGTAAACAGAATGATATCGGACTACGGCTGCAAAGCCGAGAATATTCTGGCAGTAATAGGCCCTGCAATTTGCCAAAGCTGTTACGAGGTAGACGACACAGTTGTGAATAAGCTTAAAGAGATTTCTTATCTCGATTTAAGCGGTGCTGTGCTACCCCACGGGGAAGGTCACTATCTGCTTGATTTAAAGGAAATCTGCAGGCAGGAAATTGTTTTTGCCGGGGTTAAACCGGATAGTGTTTTGGTAAGCGATATTTGTACCTGCTGCAACAGTGAATATCTTCATTCTCACAGGGCTACAAAAGGAGAAAGAGGTAATTTGTGTACATTTATTGCACTATATTAACTTTCTTGCTCATTTTTGGCAAAAATCGTGAAATCATCGTTTATTTTCCTTTACTTTAGCGAGTATTCAGGTTATAATTATAATAATATAATGTAAAAGGAGGTTTTTCTTGTGAGTAAGTTTATTATTTCCGGCTTTGCCGACGAAATTTCCAATTCTCTAACCGAGCAGTTAGCACTTCTTAACGAACTTGGCATTAAGTATATGGAAATGCGCAACGTAAACGGCAAGGGTCTGATACATCACTCACTTGAAGAAGTGAAAGAAATTAAAAAGCAATTAGATGCGGCAGGAGTAAAGCTGTCTTCGGTTGGCTCTCCCATCGGTAAAATCAAAATAACCGATCCTTTCGAAGAACATTTCGAGTTATTTAAGCACACCGTTGAATGTGCAAAAATTCTTGAAGCTCCCTATATAAGAATGTTCAGCTTCTTCTATGCAGAGGGTGACAATCCCGAAAAATATACCGACGAGGTTCTTCGCCGTTGGAAATGTTTTGAGGATTATGCCCGCGGCACAGGCATCACCCTGCTCCACGAAAACGAAAAGGCAATTTACGGCGATGTTGCAGAGCGTTGCAAGGTGGTTCTTGATGCTTGTGACAAGGAAGTTGTACGCGGTGTTTTCGACCCCGCCAACTTTGTTCAGTGCGGCGTTGATACCAAGAAGGCATTCCAATTACTCCGTGAAGACATAGTTTATATGCACATTAAGGACGCTTTAGCCGAAACCGGAGTGGTTGTACCCAGCGGCGAAGGCGACGGAAATGTGGAATACATACTTTCAGAACTTGCAGCAAGCGGGTACGAAGGATTCCTTTCTTTAGAGCCTCATCTTTTAACCGGCGACATTGCTGTATGCGGTGTTCCTATGTTCAAAAAGGCACATGCGGCCCTTATGAATATCATAACTAAGCTTGACGTAACCGTTGAGTAAAAATAAATTCCCGAAAGGAAGTAATAAAAAATGGAAAAAGTACGTTTAGGTATAATCGGTCTCGGTAATATGGGTACCAGCCATATCAAAAACTTCAACGCAGGCAAAATTCCCAATGGTGTTATAACTGCTGTTTGCGATATCGACGAAAAAGCCCTCAAGAATGGTGCCGCTTTGGTTGACCACGAGGTTAAAACCTACACCGATGCACTTGAAATGATTAACTCTGACGATATTGATGCAGTTCTTGTTGCCGTTCCTCACTATCTCCACCCCGTATACGGTATGGAGACTCTTAAGGCAGGCAAGCACGTTATGGTTGAAAAGCCTGCAGGTGTTTATGCAAAGGCAGTTAGCGAGCTTAACGCTATGGCTGATAAGAGCGACAAGGTATTCGGCGTTATGTTCAACCAGAGAACCAATCCTCTTTATAAGAAGCTCAAGGAACTTATCGACGGCGGTGAGCTTGGCGAAATCACCCGTGTAAACTGGATCATCACCGACTGGTATCGTACCCAGCAGTATTATGATTCCGGTTCTTGGCGCGCAACCTGGGAAGGTGAAGGCGGCGGTGTTCTTCTCAATCAGGCTCCTCACCAGTTAGACCTTATTCAGTGGCTCTGTGGCATCCCTTCTAAGGTTACTGCACATTGTGGCTACGGTAAGTACCACGACGTAGAGGTTGAAGACGATGTAACAATCTTTATGGAATACCCCAATGGAGCAACAGGTGTGTTTATTACCACCACCGGCGACTATCCCGGCACCAATCGTCTTGAAATTGCAGGTACCCGCGGTAAGGTTGTTGTTGAAAAAGCCAACAGCGAATGCCTTGGTATTGTTGATACACACATTAACTTCTATCGTAACCGTGAAGACCTTGCAAAGCATACAGTTGAATGTCCTATGGGCTTCAGTGGTCCCGATTGTTGGAAATGCAAAATCGAGGTTAACGGCGACAATCCTCAGCATAGCGGTATTCTTACCAACTTCTTTGATGCTATTCTTAAAGGCGACAAGCTTCTCGCTCCCGGTCAGGAAGGCATCAACGGTGTTCGCCTTTCCAACGCTGCTCATATGTCAGACTGGCTCGGTAACGTACCAGTAGAGCTTCCCGTTGACGAAGATAAATTCTATGAGATGCTTCAGGATAAAATCAAGAATTCCACCAAGGAAAAGAAGGTTGTTGTTAACAACGGCCCTGCAGATCTCGGAAATACATACTAATTCGTAAAGGAACTAACAATTATGCAAATGACATTCCGCTGGTACGGAGTAGGTAACGATAAAATCAGTCTCTCCGACATTAAGCAGATTCCCGGTGTTACAGGTATCGTTTGGGCACTTCACGATAAAATGCCCGGCGAAATCTGGCAGCCCGAGGAAATTGCCGAAGTTAAAAAGCAGCTCGACGAATACGGCTTCAATATGGATGTTGTAGAGTCCGTTAACGTTCACGATGATATTAAAATCGGACTTCCTTCAAGGGACCAGTACATAGAGAATTATAAGCAGACTATTCGTAATCTTGCACCCTTTGGTGTAAAGGTTATCTGCTATAACTTTATGCCTGTATTCGACTGGACACGTTCCAACCTCTTCCACGAGGTTGGCGACGGTTCAACAGCTCTTTTCTACGAAAAGGGTATGATTCAGGACGACTACAATGCAATGGCAAAGTATATTCTCGATTTTACCGAGAAATATAATATGTCTTTCCCCGGCTGGGAGCCTGAAAGAATGGCTAAGCTTGACGAGTTATTTAAACTTTATGCCGACGTAGACCACGAAAAGCTTTGGGCGAACCTTAAGTATTTCTTGGAAGCTATTATGCCGGTTTGTGAAGAAACAGGCATAAAAATGGCAATTCATATGGACGACCCGCCTTGGGATATCTTCGGCCTGCCCAGACTCCTTGTTGACGAGCCCAGTATTGACCGTTTCCTTAAGATGGTAGGCCATCCCTGCAACTGCCTGACCCTTTGTTCGGGAAGCCTTGGCGCCAACCCCGAAAACAACGTTGCTGATATTGTAAGAAAGCATTGCGATCGTATCGCTTTTGCCCATATCCGTAACGTTAAGCATTTCGAGAATGGCGACTTTTCCGAGGCAAGCCACCGCGATTGCGACGGCGACACAGGTATAATCGAAATTCTTAAAGCATACCACGAGGGCGGCTTCGATGGCTACATTCGTCCCGACCACGGCAGACATCTCTGGGGCGAAGGTCCCGGTACAGTTCGTCCCGGTTACGGTCTTTACGACAGAGCCCTCGGCATTATGTATATGCTGGGTGTTTGGGATATGCTTGATAGATTAGGAGGCAAATAAAATGATAAATTTACCCTTAAAAGTTGATTACAGCGGCAAGGTTGTTGTTGTAACAGGTGCCGGCGGTCTTATCTGCGGCGCAATGGCACGTGCATTCGCACAGTGCGGTGCTAAGGTTGCAGCCCTCGACCTTAACGAAGAGGCTGTAAACAAGCTGGCCGACGAACTTAATGCAGAGGGATTCATCTGCAAGGGCTACAAGGCAAACGTTCTTGAACTCGACTCTTTAAAAGAGGTTCACGAAAAGGTTGTTGCCGATTTCGGCGAGTGCGATATCCTTGTTAATGGTGCCGGCGGTAACAACCCCAGAGCTACCACAACCAACGAGTATCACCACGAAGCCCAAGAGGGTGGCAAATCCTTCTTCGACCTTGAGGCCGATGGCGTTGATTTTGTTTTCAAGCTTAACTTCCAGGGAACCTTGCTTCCCACCCAGGTTTTTGCAAAGGGTATGGCAGATGCAAAGAAGGGCTGTATTCTCAATATCTCTTCAATGAATGCCTATACACCCCTTACCAAAATCCCCGCATATTCTGCAGCTAAGGCAGGTATTTCCAACTTTACCCAGTGGCTTGCAACTCATTTTGCTGGCTCAGGTATCCGTTGTAATGCTATCGCTCCTGGCTTCCTTGTTTCGGCTCAGAACTATTCGCTCCTCTTCAATGAGGACGGCACACCCACAGCCCGTTCTGCAAAAATTCTTAATGGTACCCCCTGTAACCGTTATGTAAATGCAGAAGAACTGCTTGGTGCAACCCTGTTCCTTTGCGACGATAAGTCTGCATCGGCAATCACAGGTGTTGTACTTCCCATCGACTGTGGCTTTGCCGCATATTCCGGCGTATAATTTATACCTAAAACGTTAAAAGGCTGTTGCTTTATTTAGAGCAACAGCCTTTTTTATATGTATTTTGATTTTAAAATAACCCCAAAGAGCTTAGCAGATATATCCAACAGAACAGTGTAAGAATGCAAAGGGCGGAGGATACCACCACAATCTGTGCCGCCAGCTCTCCATCACCGCCCATCACCTGAGCTGTTGAAAAGGAGGATACCGCCGCAGGAGCCCCCGATGCTATCAACAAGCAGGCTAAAGCTTCGCCGCGGAATCCGCAAAGCACAGCCGCCGAAACCATAAGAATCGGCACAACTATCAGCCTTGCCCCCACCGAGAGGATAATCTCTTTGTAATAGCTTTTAAGCGCAGGTACAGTAAATCCGGCACCTAAAACAATAATTGACAGGGGAGTGGTGATTTTGGAAATATCCGCCACCGCCTTTTCTAAAACGTGAGGTAATTTTATACCTACACCATAAAATACAAGGCCTAACACACAGCCGATGATAAGCGGATTGGTAACCAAGCCTTTTAAGAATGATTTAATGCTGAAGGAGTTGCCTCCCTTGCCGAAAATCAAAAAGCTTGCCACCGCTAAAATATTAAATAGCGGCACAACTATCGCTACCATAAGGCTTGCAAGACCGCTGACCTTATCGCCGCAGATTGAGTTTATAAGGGGGATTCCCAAAATTGCAAAGTTAGAGCGAAACATAGCCTGCAGAATAACGCTTCGCTTTTCGTTTTCTTTTGTAGATATCAGCACTGCTACCGAACCGATTGCGAACACAATCAAAACACTTACCACCATAAACACAGGCAGCTTCCAATCGAAACTGCTTAACGACTGGGTGGAGTATATATTGTAAAACAAAAGTGTGGGCAAAAACACCTTAAACACAAGTTTGTTGATTCCGTCTAAGGTAGTTTTAGAAGCCAACCCCGTTTGCTTTATAAAGTACCCCACAAGCATCATTAAAAATATGGGTGCTATGGCATTTGTAGATAATATAAGGCTTTCCAATTTAATCACCAATCTTATACATCAATCCCCGACTGTGAGTCGGGGATTTGAGGTTAAAAATTATCTTCTTTTTTCGGCAATTTCAATAAGGATTTCCTTTAAGAAATCGTCAACAGAGAGCGAGCCCTTGTCGCCCTCTTTTCTGGAGCGAACAGAAACTGTTCCTTCTTCAACTTCCTTGTCGCCGATAATAAGCATATAGGGAGTCTTCCCCAGCTGAGCTTCGCGGATTTTGTAGCCGATTTTTTCACTTCTGTCATCAAGTTCAACACGAATGCCGGCGGCCTCAAGCTTCTGGAGAACAGCCTTTGCGGCCTCGTGGTGACGGTCAGCAATGGGGAGAATCTTAACCTGCAGAGGTGACATCCAGGTGGGAAGTGCGCCTGCGTACTTTTCAATTAAGTAGGCAAGGGTTCTTTCGTAGCAACCAAGGGAAGTACGGTGGATAATATAGGGGCGAACCTTTTCGCCGTTCTGGTCGGTATAAACCATATCAAACTGTTCGGCAAGCAACTGGTCAACCTGAATGGTAACGATGGTATCTTCCTTACCGAATACGTTGCGGTACTGGATATCGAGCTTAGGTCCGTAGAATGCGGCTTCACCAACACCAATGGAGTATTCAACCTCTAAGTCGTCGAGAATCTTCTTCATAACGCCCTGAGCTTCGTCCCACTGTTCGGGTGTGCCGATGTATTTTTCGGTATTGCTGGGATCCCACTGGGAGAAGCGGAAGGAGCAATGCTCCAGCATGCCCAATGTGCCCAGAATGTACTTTGCAAGTTCCAGACAGCCGCGGAATTCATCCTCAAGCTGATCAGGACGGAGTATCAGATGACCTTCTGAAATG
>JAZQCL010000040.1:0-33617 GCA_045546235.1 Acutalibacteraceae bacterium | reverse complement strand
AGGAGGAAAAACGTAAATGAAAAAGAACTATCTTTCTCCCACAGCTTTGGTTATAAACACCCTTACCGAGGAATTCTGTGAAGAATCCATTTCATCCGGTGTTGTTGTAGACAGCACCTACGAAGGCGGATACGTTGGCGGCAACACCGACGACATCCTCGACGAAGAGTGGTAAAATCAAAACGCTTTCTAATATTTAGTTAGTAACAAACGCACCCTATCGAAAGATAGGGTGCGTTTGTTGTTCTAAACGGTTTTATCTCTGCATAATAATTAATATACGTATCAAGGAGATTAAAAATGGACGAACAGTACAAGTTGGTTGTAAATATGTTACCCGATAAAATTAAACGGCTGCTACTGCAATTAGATAAAAGCGTTGTAAGTAAGGTGACAGAAATAAGACTGCGTTCACTTAAACCATTAGCGCTTACATTACATAACAGCACTATATACCCATTTAACAGTTCGTATACTTTAACGCCTAATAACTTATGCTATTTTCCAAGTTCAGCCGAGTTAAACGAAACAGTAATGAAGCTTTGTAATAACTCGGTGTATAGCCACGAACAGGAACTAGCCGAAGGTTATCTGATACTTCCCGGAGGCCACAGAACGGGAATATGCGGAAAAATAATTGTTAAACAAGATAATACTCGTTGGATAACTGATATATCGTCTATTAACATAAGAATTTCAAGGGAAGTTAAGGGCTTTTCACAATGTGTTATCGGTGAAATTATGAATAGCAGCGGAATTGTAATTTGCGGTCCGCCACACAGCGGAAAGACAACCTTTCTTCGAGATTATATTTGCAATATTTCTAATCGAGGAGAACGCGTATCTCTTGTTGATTGTCGCGGAGAAATCGCAGCAGTAAGAGATGGGGTTTGTGGTTTGGACGTGGGTGTCAATACAGACGTAATAACCGGCGGTACCAAATCCGAAGGTATCGAACGTGCTTTAAGAACTATGACACCGGATGTTATAGCTTTCGATGAAATAAGTGGAAAAAGCGAGCTGAACAGTATTGTAGATTGTTTAAATTCCGGCGTTAAAATCGTTACTACTATACACGTATCAGGGATAGATGAATTATATAGGCGCAATCAATTTTTACCACTGTTAAATATAGGGATATTTACTCATGCTGTTTTTTTAGATTTGTCGCATAAAGTGAAAGTTGTAAAGATAGGTGATATTTGTGCTGAAGATATTGGGAGCAGCAGCGATAGTAATTTCTTTTGCTGTAATGGGTGTAATCAAGTCTGCTGAATTGTCAAAGCGTGTGTATGTTTTGCGTCAATTCATTAAAGCTGTTGAAGAATCCAGGGATTTGATTAGTTATACATCAACAGAGGCAAGCATAGTTATTTCTAAAATTAAATATAAATACCCTAATTTTTATGGTGAAAACACTTTTAAAAATGATAAGTTTCTTATCGATAGTTTTTTCCATAAGCTAGGTAGCACTAATACAGAAGGTCAAATCAATTTATGTAACGGTATTATAAACGAAGCTCAACGGTTGTTGGCAGAAGCCGAAAAAGATAAAAATGAAAAGTCGAAATTATATACAACATTGGGTATATGTGCAGGACTTTCCTTATCAGTAATATTAATTTAAAATGGTGAATCAGATGGATGTAGATTTTATATTTAAGGTTGCAGCAATTGGTATTATAGTAGCAATTCTTCATCAACTTTTAGTAAGATCGGGCAGGGAAGAGCAAGCAATGTTAACAAGCCTTGCAGGACTTATTGTAGTTATGCTGATGATTGTTGGCAAAATAGGCTCATTGTTTGATACCATAAAATCAACCTTTGATTTGTAGTATGTCTATATACGGAATAGTTGCAGTGACTATAATTAGCTGTGTCCTTATTATTACGGTAAAACAATATAAATCGGAATATGCTTTGCTAATTACTGTTGGTGCAGGAGCAGTAATTATGATTATGCTGATAAGCAAATTTTCATCTCTTTATATAAATATAAAAAACATAGCAGAATCAGCAGGAATTAAGTCAGAATATATTGAAATTATGCTTAAGGGTTTAGCAATTTGCTATATTACGCAGTTTTCAGGCGATGTTTGCAACGATTTCGGTCAGACTTCGTTGGCTTCTAAAATTGAACTTTGTGGCAAAATTGTGTTGGCCATTCTATGCATTCCTTTAATGGTTTCAATAATAGATATGGTAACTAAAACGGTAGGATAGTATGAAAAGAATTGTTGTTATTATTTTAGTAGTTTGGCTATTTTCTTTCTCTTTTACTGTAACTGCTCAGGAAAAAAACGAAGTGTATAATAACTATTACAATAGTACCGGTGCCAATGAGCTTACCGAACATATAGATAGCGAAACAGTGGCAATTTTAGATGAATTAGGCATTGATTTAAAAGACTATTCAAGCTTTTTAGAATTGGATTCCGGCTCTATGTGGAGAGTGATTACATCTTTTTTTAAGCAAGGTTTAACTAAACCGCTTACTTCCTTTTCTCTGTCTTTAGCGGTTATTTTACTTTGCTCAATGTTAAGTGGAATGTGGACATCAAAGCTTCAAATTAGCGAAACCTACAGTTATGTAACCATTCTTTCTTTAGCAACTGTTGTTTTGTTTCCGTTGGTTGAAACGGCTAATAATTGTATTGCTTCAATTAAAACAGTAAGTGGTTTTATGCTTGCTTTTGTTCCGGTGTTTGGCGGTATATTAATTACTGCAGGAAGAGTGTCCACGGGTATTCTATATCAATCAGTAATGTTGGGTGTATGCGAATTTATAGGTCAAACATCAGCACAGTTGGTTGCTCCGTTAATTAGTATATATATTTGCATAGGGTTATCTGCGGCTGTTTCTGGAATAGAAGGCGCGCAACGTATTGCTGTTTTTATTAAATCAACAGCTAACTGGATTTTAGGATTTGTAATGACTTTTTTTACCGGTTTTTTAAGTGTACAAAGTGTTGTGGGTAAATCTGCTGATAATTTAACCCTTAAAACTTCACGTTTTTTTGTGGGTAGTGTTGTGCCGGTTGTTGGTGGTGCATTAAGTGAAGCTCTTACAACAGTAACTGCAGGTATAGGTTTGTTGCGTTCAAGCGCTATGGCTTGGTGCATTATTGTGTTGGCAATAATGGTGGTTCCAATAGTTATTGAAATGTTTCTATGGAAGATATTGCTTAATCTGTTATCGGCCCTGAGTGCTATGTTTTATGTTGCGGAGGCCACAAAATTATTTGAAATTTGTTCAGTAGCCATTGGATTTCTTATAGGAATTCTACTGTCGGTAACGGTAGTATTTATTTTATCTTTGGTAGTAATTAACGGTATATAGGATGGTGAAGAAGTATTAATAGTTTAAAGACGATTGTTTTGGGCATTTGTATTTCATTAATTATAATTGGTATGTTTGTAAAGCTTATACCAAAAGGGAAAACCGAAAAAGGAATGCGGCACATAATAAGTCTTATATTATTGCTAATATTAATCGCGCCGTTCAACAAAGGTTTTGCATTGAATCTATCTATGCCGGACTTTAGCTTAAATTTATCGCAAGATGTTAAAGAAAGAGAATATAAAAGCCTTATGGCAGAAAATTTAGCCAATGTTTTGGAAAAAGATATTGCTGAATATTTAATTAGTAAAAATATAGAGTATTACAGAGTGTCTGTCGTTACGGAAAAATCAGATGATGACAGCAAAATATCAGGGATAGTATTAAATATTAAAAGTGGATATAATCCTGTAGAAATTGAAAAAATGATTACAGAAAAATTCGATTTACCCGCAACCATAATTATCGGAAATTAGGTGGTATGATTTGGATTTTAAAAAATACCTTCAAAATAAAAGGATTGTCAGTGTAGCGATACTGATAGGTGTAATTGGTATTCTTATGATTTTTTTGTCAGAATTTATATCTGTTTCAGAGACCAAAGCGGAAAACAAAATAACAGATACCGATACTGTGAACGATGAATATTGCCGTCAACTTGAAAAAAGTGCTGAAGAAATAATTAAGAATATTATTGATGGAGAAAAGGTAAAAGTGGCAGTAACCTTAGAAAGCGGTATAGAATATATTTATGCAACCGACCTTAATACAGATACAGATTTTAAAGAAAACATTGAAAATAACGGAATAGCTAATAATGAAACAAGTGATAAAACGCAGGAATCGTACATAATAATTAATACAAGTAGCGGTGAACAGCCTTTATTAATTTCGGCATTAGCTCCCAAGGTGCGTGGTGTGGTTGTGGTTTGTACCGGCGGAGAAATAGAAGAGATTGCTGAATTAATAACTGAAGCACTGGGTACTCTTTTTGATATAAGTCAGAATCAAATAAGCGTTTTAGGCGCAAAGTAAACCGAAAAGAGGGTAATTATGAAAAAATCAGCAATTATTGGTAAAAAACAGCTTTTAACCTTTACTATGGTGTTGGCGTTAGGCGCTGCTGTGTGGTTGAACGTGAAATTTTCCACGAATGGCACCGATTTTGCCGAAACCACAAGTATTGCAGATGCAGATTTAGGGAACGCAAAATATGTTGCTAACACTGCTGTGGTAGAAAGTGAAGATAATTATTTTGCGGATTCTCGAAAAGAAAGAGAAAAAGCCAGAGAAGAAGAACTCGATATTATTAAGGATACTCTTAATTCAAAAAAATCAACCGATGATGAAAAACAAAAAGCAATAGAACTTACTTCAAATATAACCGATAGAATAGAGAAAGAGAATTCTATTGAAACATTGATTAAAGCCAAAGGTTTTGAAGATGTAATCGCTGTAATTAGTGATGATGCGTGCAGCGTTGTAGTACAAAAAGATTCAGAGCTAAAAAAGAGTGAATCTATGCAAATTATTGACATTGTAAGCAGTACTGCAAAAATAAATTTAGAAAATATTAAAATTGTTACATTAAAATAGTTGTTAATTTTAAAGTTTGTGTTATAATAGAGTTGTACATAAGTTTAATATGGACTATTGGAGGTAACGATTATGAATAAAAATAATGCTTTCGGTCTGGAAATTAATAATGATGTTGTTGTAAAAATGGCAAGTGTTGCAGTTCTCGAAGTAGATGGTGTTGCAGGGCTTGTTGCCAAAACCACAGACATCAAAGAAGTTTTAAAAACAGGCGATGCACGTGCCATTAAGATTAATAAGGTTAACGATTCAACCTCTCTTGATATTTATATCTCTGTTAGTGAGGATTGTGATGTGCGCTCTGTTGCTGAGCAGGTTCAGAAAAATGTTAAAACAAAGCTTCAGAGTATGACCGGTTCCGCTATTGCCAAAGTTAATGTTATTGTGGCCGACGTTGTGTTCGCAAACGCAGGTAAATAATAATTTCGCCACTGCACACCATATACGCTATGGTGTGTGGTGTTTTTATGTTTATATTGATTCGGATGGTGTAAAATGAAAAAGATAATCTGCATTAGCTTGATAATTACAATGCTCGCTTCACTTTTTATCGGTTGCGGTAAAAAAGCAGAAGATAAGGATATTTCTTCTTTGATTGACGAAGCTTTTGCTAACATAGAAGAATTAGAGCACATTAATCTTGTTAACATTACAGAAGTAAAATACGATAACGATGATAGCGTAAATTCTGTACATACAGAAACTGCAATTAAAGAATCCTTTATCGGCAACAAAGATAAGTACGAAATGTCCACCGAAATAACCGTTTCTTCTATGGGAAGTGAAGCTACATACGAAACCTACTATAAAGACGGTTATTATTATACTTCTCGTTACGGCGGTATGTTTAAAACAAAAATGGAATCGCCAGATGCTAAAAACTATTCAGCCCATTCCTTAATTAATGTTAAATACGATGATATGAAAACCGTCGCTTTAAAAGATGTTAAAGAGGATACAAGCGGAACCGAACAAGCACTTAAATATATATCCTTCACCTGCAAGAATAAAATGCTTAAGAAGTTTATAAAATCCTCTATTGAAAATAGTGGTGAAACATTTGCCGAAAGCATCAGTATTGTTGGCAGTGATGGCGAATATGTAATTAATAAAGATGGGTATTTGACTTCTGAAAAGCTTGCGGTTACTGCTAAAATTACAATTGACGGTGTAGAGTCAACCGTAACAGTTTCCTCAAAAACTACTTACAGTGACATTGGCAAGGAAATCAACCCCTACGACCCTGAAGATTCTGATTATACCGAAATAAAGGATTTGTCAAACGTTATTGCGCTTAACAGTGCGTGGGTTAATTCCACGTCTATTTATGATGATTCAGTTTATATTGAAATGGATATGTCTACCGATATCACTCAGGGTAAAAACAAATTCGGTTACGATAGAGAATATTTCCGAAAAATGTCTATGGAGCAAGAAAACTTTGCTCAAGAGGTAAAAACGGTTTATCGCACCGATGGGGTTAAAGATAACGAAGGAATGTATAGCAAACAGTATTATACAGATGGCAGATTCTATAATTCCAGCGATATGTATGGACATAAAATATACAGCGATATGGATTTTAAAACATATTATACAGGTATTTATTCGCCTTCATTCCAAACGCCTGCACATATTTACACAACAGGAATGATGTCTGATATTAAATCCGATAAATCCGGCGACGAAACCGTTTATTCCTTCGACCTGAATGTAAATTCTGACGAGGGTATAGCTTTCTTGCAGATGTTGTTCAGCCCATACGACCAGTTTGGCGGTGACTGTGCTGCAGCAGAGAAGGTAATAAATACATTCAGCGGCAAAAGTTATGTCGATAAAAATGGTATGTATTACAAAACCGTTGTAGAATGCGATATTCTGTTTAAATTTGAAGAAGGCGAAGTAACCGTAAAATGTAAGCAAGAGGTTAAAATCCACGATGCTTCCGAAAAAGATATAAGCATAAAATTCCCCGAATTCGATGGTTACGAGAAAATGGATAAGGCCGATCTGCTTGGATCCTTTAGCTATTAAGTGTATGGCTTTAGTTATGGAGGCTTAATATGACGAATGAATTAAGCACAAAGCCGGTAAAAGACTTTAAATTAGATAAATTAAGGGTTATAGCAATGCTTATGGTAGTGGTTATTCACGTTGCAAATCGCTACTGTAATGCATTCAGAAGCATAAGCTTGTCCGAATATGTTGGCGCTGTGACATATAATACAATTTCCAGAGTCAGCGTGCCTATATTCTTTATGATAAGCGGTATGCTGCTGTTGCGAAAACCGGTAGATTTAAAAAAGAATAATAAGCGTATTTTAAATAAGCTTATTTATTTGATAATTATTTCGGCAGTGTATCTTATTTGGGATAATCTTTATAACGGAAAAAACAGCAAGTTTTGGCCGGGAATTCTTACACATCCCGACCGCAAGCTGCTGTGGTTTATGTATGCAATAATCGGCCTTTATATAGCGCTGCCGTTTCTGCGCCGTATGGTGGAAAATATGACCGCCAAGGAAGACATAATGTTTGTGATTATATGGATAGTGCTTAACGGCGGTATTCATTTAATAAGATTGGGCTACGATATGCAAACCGCTTATCGCGTACCTATTTTTAACGGTACATATTATTTAGGATATTTTGTGTTGGGGCATATTATCGGCAAGCACAGAGATTATATAGCTCAAAAGCTTGCAACATTTAAAGCCAAACTATTAACCTGGCTGGTAATAATATTATCCGTTTCTGTGTCAGTTTTAATAACCACTCTAAAGGCGATTGAAGTCAACATAAACTATGAACTCTTACTTCAATACAAAAGCATATTTATAATTATTTCATCAATTGCATTCTTTATCGTTGTGTATTTCAGCGGAAAAAATAAAGAAAATAAGTTTATATCCCATTTGGCATCTAATTCCTTCGAGGTGTACTTGTTCCACGGAATAGCGCTTGATTTCTTTATGACAACAATTCCTTTCGTAAAAATCAATCCCTATTACGGAATACCACTGCTGACATTATTGATTTTTGCGGCAACCTATCTTGGAATACTTATTGTAAAAACTCCATACAAATTTATTAAAAGCCAACTTAGTAAAAAATAGAAAACAGCAACTATCACTATTGATAGTTGCTGTTTCTTTAATATTAACTAAGCATTGTTGCATTGATACATGCAGTCATTCTATTTTTAATGCTGTTAACTGATTGGGTTACGTCAGATCCGCTTGCAACTTTTTGAACAATTCCGCCTTCGGTTAAAGACAGGGTGGAATCTGAGCCGTTATAGAAGCAACCAACCTCGAAAGATATATTACCTTTTAGAAGTCCGTCTACAAAAGCCTGATCTTCAAGACTAAGCGCGTTTGCATCACGGATTGGATCTTTGTAGGTAGAGCGGAACACATCCCAGGCTACAGCAACCGTTGGGTCGGTTCCTTTGCCCGAACAAATTGCAGTAAGCCAGCCGGTAGGATAGGCCCTTTTTGTGTTTGTGGGGCCTAAGGGTATTGTGGTGATTCCTATATTCTCCTTACTGCGATTAAAAGCAGCAGAGCTGACAACTTCTTTTGAAAGGTCGAGATATTTGTAAGACTCTTCGAGCCAAAGGTAGGCTGACCCCTTTAAAAGCGTAGCGCTGGAATTATATGGGTGCGCAGTATCGCGGGGCTCCATAATTGCATTGGAGCCTAAAGCTAATCTCTGCAAAAAAGTCATACCTTCAATATAGTGTACTGATGAAATATTTTCGGTATATATTCCGTTGTTTAATGTAACTATTGGCGCTCCGTATGCCAGGGGAACACCGCGTCCCATAAAGGAGTTGGAACAAAAATAATCGTCGCCATTTGTAAGGTTTCTTCCAATTTTCATTATGGTGTCGAAGGTCCACTGACCATGTTCTGCCATTGTTCTGGGGTCTTTGGCGCCGGTATAACCTCTTTCAGCCATTTGTTTTTTGTTGTAGTATATAACGTAGGGAAAGCAGGAAGAATAATTGCAGGTTCCATAAATGCTACCCTTATATATAAAGTGCGAGGTTTTGTATGGGTCAATTCCGCCTGCAAGTGGGTTAGCTTTATTAATAAGATCACCTGAAGATATAACGCTGTTTAGCGGATTGTAAATGCCATTAATTGCGCATTGAGGGAACATAGAGCCGTGGGCGTAACAAATTTCTGGTGAATTACCCGAGGCAATAAGCTGTGCAATTTGGTTGTTATATGTGCCAAAATCCAAGGTTATAATTTTAATTTTACAATTAAAAAGATTTTCAAATTCAGCTACGGTGCGCTTAAATGTATTCGAATTATATTGTGGGTGTTTATCAATAGCCATTGTAAAGGTTTTGCCACCGAAATCCAGTCCGTCTAATATGCTCTTACCGGATTTGATTTTTATATTTCCGATTGTAGCAGGGGATGTAACGGTGGGTTGAGGCGGCTTAACCGTTGTTATCTTTTTTGTTGTCTTGGCAGAAAGAGTTTTGGTGTATTTCGAATAATAGTATTTTTTGCCTACCTTTTCATAAGCCTTTACGCGGTAGTAATAGGTTTTGTTATCTTTTAAGGATTTATTGGTATAAGAACTTTTAGTGGTTTTGGTAAGCTTTTTCCAAGAGCCGTTTTTAGAAGTTTTTCTATATATAACAACTCCATCTGCGCCTTTGTTTTTCTTTATAGAAAGCTTAACCGATGTACTGGTTTTTTTAGAAACCTTAATTGTCGGTTTAGCTACGTAGGTGGTGATTGATTTTGTCGATGAATAAGGAGAGTATTTTTTACCTTTTTTTGTTTTATCGTAAGCCCGAACTCTATAATAGTATTTCTTGTTAACCTTTAAACTTTTATTGGAATAATAGGTATTTGAAGTGGTTTTGATTTTTTTCCATTTGCCGCTTTTTGAGGCCTTGCGATAAACAGTATAACCATCTGCATCCGAAAACTTTTTCCATTTAAGCTTTATGGTGGTAGCGTTTGTAACGCTTAAACTTAAAGAAGGCTTGCTCTTGCTTTTAATTCGCGGAGCAGCACCTACAACGGGCACGGAAGCTGTTGCAAGAATAACTAATATCGATAGTAAAGAAATGATTTTTTTACAGAAATTCATACTAATCCCTCCCATACAAATTATATCAAAGCTTATAATTCAAGTCAACAAAATTATATATTGTATGTTTTGCACAAAATCCACAGAAAAATCAGCCTATTTTGATACTTAAAACTTTTATATTTATATTGACAAAAATCATAGGCTGTGGTATTATATTTTAGAAAAAGAAATCTTTAAGTATAGTGCTGTGACACTGGCAAGATTTTATATAAAAAAGTTGCATAACCGCGTTGTATAACTATCGGTGCGCTTTGTTGTATAATTTTTTGTGCAGTGCTTGCAAGAAAGGAGCCCGGCATGAATATTAAATTTACCAACGCGCAGGTATATAACGGCGGTTCTTTTACTATTAAAGACTTTTCTTTAAATAATGTTTCTATCTCGCAAGGCATTAGTGCCCCTATTATAGGCGACCTTGTTTTTAGCGACGAATTGTTTGTATTTCCGGCTTTTTGTGATGTACACGTACATCTGAGAGAGCCGGGATTTTTTTATAAAGAAACAATACGTACCGGTACTATGTCTGCGGCTCGCGGCGGTTATAGCGATGTTTTCTCTATGCCAAACCTCAAGCCGGTGCCCGATAGTGTATGTAATTTAAAGGAACAAGCCGATATTATAGATAAAGATGCAGTAATAAAGGTACATCCTTACGGTGCAATAACTGTTGGTCAGCTTGGTGAAGAGCTTGCCGATTTAGATGGTTTAGCCGAAAACTGCGCAGGCTTTAGCGACGACGGCAGGGGAGTACAAAGTGCCGAAATGATGAAGGCTGCTATGATAAAGGCAAAACAGCTTGGAAAAATAATTGTTGCTCACTGCGAAGATAATTCACTGCTCTATGGCGGATATATTCATAAGGGCGAATACGCAAAAGCCTACGGGCATCGCGGAATTTGCTCAGAAAGCGAATGGAAGCCAATTGAAAGGGATTTAAAGCTTGCAAAAGAGGTAGGTTGCAAATATCACGTTTGCCACGTTTCCACAAAAGAAAGTGTTGAATTAATAAGAAAAGCCAAAGCAGAGGGTGTGCAGGTAACCTGCGAAACTGCACCGCATTATCTGGTACTTGACGATAGCAACCTGCAGGAAGATGCCCGCTTTAAAATGAACCCGCCACTTCGATCGGCCGAAGACAGGCTGGCACTTATCGAAGGCATTAAAGACGGAACGATTGATTGTATCGCAACCGACCACGCGCCCCACTCTGCAGAAGAAAAGAGCAGAGGGCTTGAAAAAAGCTTAATGGGTGTTGTAGGTCTTGAAACGGCCTTCCCGATAATGTACACAAGGCTTGTAAAAACCGGCGTAATCACACTGGAAAAGCTAATTGAACTTATGTCGATAAATCCGCGTAAAATTTTCGGGTTACCCGAAACTAAAGATATATGCGTTTTCAACCTTAATAAATCGTATAAAGTTGACCCCGAGCAGTTTTTATCGAAGGGCAGAAGCTCGCCCTTTACAGGAGATACGGTTTTCGGTGAAAACATTTTAACAGTTCATAATAATAAAATTGTTTGGATAAATAATTAGGAGGATATAGATATGGCTAAAAGAACAGACATTAAAAAGATTTTGATTATAGGCTCAGGTCCTATAGTAATCGGCCAGGCTGCCGAATTTGACTATGCAGGAACTCAGGCCTGTTTGGCGCTTAAGGAAGAGGGCTACGAGGTTATTTTGTGCAACTCAAACCCTGCCACAATTATGACCGATACCATAGTTGCCGATAAGGTGTATATGGAACCCCTTACCTTAGAGTACGTTGCCAAAATCCTCCGTTACGAAAGACCCGATGCAATTATCCCCGGCATCGGCGGACAAACCGGACTTAATCTGGCAATGCAGCTTGAAGAAAAGGGCATTTTGAAGGAATGCAATGTTGAGCTGCTTGGAACCAGTAGCGCAAGTATTGAACGTGCCGAAGACCGCGAGCTGTTTAAAGAGCTTTGCCAGTCTATCGGCGAGCCCACAATTCCTTCCGAAATCACCTATAGTATTGAAGAAGCTAAAGAGGCGGCCGCAAGAATTGGTTACCCCGTTGTGCTTCGTCCTGCTTTCACTTTGGGCGGAACCGGCGGCGGCTTCGCTAACAATGAGCAAGAGTTAATTGAGGTTGGCCTTAATGCCTTTAAGCTTTCTCCGGTGCATCAGGTTCTTATCGAAAAGAGCGTAAAGGGTTATAAAGAAATCGAGTTTGAGGTTATGCGCGACTCTAACGACCACGCAATCACTATTTGTGGTATGGAGAACATTGATCCCGTTGGCGTTCATACAGGTGACTCTATCGTTGTAGCTCCTATTATGACACTTAACGACCACGATTTAAAAATGCTTAACGACAGCGCAATTAAGCTTATCCGCAATCTTAAAATTGAGGGCGGCTGTAACGTTCAGTTTGCACTTAATCCAAATTCCAGCGAATATTACCTTATTGAGGTTAATCCTCGCGTTTCTCGTTCTTCTGCTTTGGCTTCAAAGGCCAGCGGATATCCTATTGCAAAAGTAACTGCAAAAATTGCCGTTGGTATGGCACTTGAAGATATTGCTATTGCCAATACAAATGCCGCGTTCGAGCCGCAGCTTGATTATGTAATCGCAAAGCTTCCTCGCTTCCCATTCGATAAATTTGCAACCGCTTCTAACACTCTTGGTACTCAGATGAAGGCCACCGGTGAGGTTATGGGCATCGGCTCAAACCTTGAAGAATGTTTGCTTAAATCAGTGCGTTCACTTGAAATAGGTGCTTGCCATTTCCACCTTGCAAAATTTGATAATATGAGTACTGAAGAGCTACTCAAATATATTGTTGAATTTAAAGATGATAATATTTTCTGTATAGCCGAGCTTTTACGTCGCGGAGTAGACGTTAAGCAGCTCCACGAAATAACACAAATTACAGAGTATTTCTTAATTGCCGTAAGAAATATTGTAGATATGGAAATTAAACTTAAGCAAGACCACAGCCTTGAAACCTTAAAGGCTGCTAAAAAGATGGGCTTTGGCGACCAGTTTATTGCAAAGCTTTGGGGTATCGGCGAAATTGAAGTATTCAATATGCGTAAAGCTAACAACATTTTCCCTGTTTATAAAATGGTTGATACCTGCCATACAAACGCATATATCCCTTACTTCTATTCTTCCTATACCGGCGAAAACGCATCTAAGCTTACCGATAAAAAGAAGATTGTTGTTCTCGGCGCAGGCCCTATCCGTATAGGTCAGGGTGTAGAGTTCGACTATTCAACCGTTCACGCGGTAACTACAATTAAGAAATCCGGCTACGAGGCTATTATTATAAATAATAATCCCGAAACCGTTTCAACCGATTATACAACAGCCGACAAGCTCTATTTCGAGCCTCTTACTCCCGAAGACGTAATGAATATTATAGAGTTTGAAAAGCCCGATGGAATTATTGCATCTCTCGGCGGTCAAACTGCAATTAATCTTGCCGAACCCCTTCGTCAACGTGGTGTTGAAATTATAGGTACCGATTGCGATGCTATAGAAAAGGCCGAGAACCGCGACAGCTTCGAAAAGCTTCTTTTAGAGCTAAATATTCCTCAACCCAAAGGTCAGGCGGTTACCAAAATTGAAGATGGTATAAAAGCCGCTGCAGAAATTGGTTACCCTGTGCTTGTTCGCCCCAGCTTTGTTCTTGGCGGCAGAGCAATGCAGATTGTTGCTAACGAAGAGCAGCTTCGAACCTACCTAAAAACAGCCGTTGAAATAGACGAGGACAAGCCTGTTTTGGTTGATAAATATATTCAGGGTAAAGAGGTTGAAATCGACGCTATTTGTGACGGTAGAGATGTATTTGTGCCTGGAATTATGGAACTTGTAGAGCGAACCGGCGTTCATTCGGGTGACTCTATAAGCGTATATCCTACATTCAGTATTTCCGATAAGGTTAAGGGGATCATTTTACAGTATGCCAAGAAGTTAGGTTTAGGCATCGGTATAGTGGGTCTTTACAATATTCAGTTTATTGTTGATGATAACGACGAAGTGTTTATAATCGAGGTTAACCCCCGTTCTTCACGAACTGTACCATTCCTTTCAAAGTCCACTGGCTACAGCTTGGCCGATATTGCAACCGAGGTTATCCTTGGCAAAAGCTTAAAGGAGCAGGGAATATTCGATATTTATCCCACCGAAAAGGACCGTTGGTATGTTAAAGCACCTGTTTTCTCCTTCAACAAAATCCGCGGACTCGACGCATACCTTTCTCCTGAAATGAAATCCACAGGTGAAGCTATTGGTTACGACGATAAGCTGAACCGTGCATTATACAAAGCACTCCAGGCTTCGGGAATGCACCTGCAAAATTACGGCACTGTATTTGCTACCATTGCTGATAAAGATAAAGAAGAGGCTCTTCCTCTTATCCGTCGCTTCTATAATCTTGGCTTTAATATCGAAGCTACCGAAGGTACTGCAGAATTCTTGAAAAACAATGGAATCAGAACCCACGTGCGCAAAAAACTGAGCAGTGGTAGTGAAGAAATCCCCGAAGCAATCCGTCAGGGTCATATTGCTTATGTTATTAACACAAGAGATATTGGTTCTACCGGTCAGGCAAGCGACGGTGCAAAGCTTCGCCAGTGCGCTACAGAGAATAATGTAACAATATTTACTGCGTTAGATACAGTAAAGGTATTGCTTGACGTTCTTGAAGAAACCACTCTTACTATTTCAACTATCGATGCATAACCGGAGTATAAAATGAAACAAGATTTTTATAAAATTACCGAAAACAGCAAACTGACTTCAAATGTATATAAAATGGTGCTGGCAGGGGATACCTCTGCCATAACCGCGCCTGGTCAGTTTGTAAATATTAAGCTTAACGGCTTTTACCTGCGCCGCCCAATTTCAATATGCGATTTTTCTAGTGGAAGCATAACCATTATTTATAAGGTTGTTGGCGATGGCACCGAGCTTATGGCCGAAATGCAGGTGGGCGAAGAACTCGACCTGCTTGTGGGGCTTGGCAATGGTTTTAATGTTGATACAGCAGGGGATACCCCTGTTCTTATCGGCGGTGGTGTTGGAGTACCTCCAATGTATAAGCTTTGCCGCGATTTAATAGCTATGGGCAAAACCGTTAAGGTAATACTTGGCTTTAATAAAAAAGACGAGATTTTTTACGAGCAAGAGTTCAGAGCCTTAGGTGCCGAAGTATATGTTGCAACAGCCGATGGCAGCTATGGAACAAAAGGCTTTGTTACCGACGTACTTAAAACTCTTGATTACAGCTATTTCTACACCTGCGGTCCGCTTCCTATGTTAAAAGCAATTGACGGAGTTGCCACAACCAGCGGTCAGCTCAGCTTTGAAGAGCGAATGGGTTGTGGATTCGGCGCTTGTATGGGTTGCTCTTGTAAGACCAAATACGGAAATAAGCGTATTTGTAAAGATGGCCCCGTACTGGTAAGGGAGGAGATAATATGGTAGATTTAAAAGTTAATCTTAGCGGTATTTCCTTAGATAATCCTGTAATTCCTGCCTCTGGTACTTTTGGCTTCGGCTATGAATTTGCTGAATTATATGATATTAATAAATTAGGAACATTTTCCTTTAAAGGCACAACACGTGACCCACGCTTTGGCAATCCAACACCAAGAATTGCCGAGTGTACTTCGGGTATGATTAATGCCGTTGGCTTGCAAAATCCCGGCGTCGAAAAGGTTATTTCCGAAGAGCTACCCCAGCTTAAGAAGGTATTTAATAAAAAGGTAATGGCAAACATCAGCGGCTTTTCCATAGAAGACTATGCCTACACCTGCGAAAAACTTGATAAAGAGGACATTGTGGGATGGCTTGAGGTTAATGTATCTTGTCCAAATGTTCACGGTGGAGGTATGAGCTTTGGCACCTCACCCGAGGCAGCAGCCCAGGTTACAAAGGCCGTAAAGGCTGTAACAACAAAACCTGTTTATATTAAGCTTTCGCCTAATGTTACAGATATAGTAAGCATTGCAAAGGCTTGCGAAGATGCAGGGGCTGACGGTATCAGCCTTATTAATACGATGCTTGGTATGCGCATTGATTTAAAAACAAAAAAGCCGGTTATCGCTAACAAAATGGGCGGCTTCTCTGGCCCGGCGATTAAACCCGTTGCTGTTAGAATGGTTTATCAGGTTTACGAGGCAGTTAATATTCCGATTATCGGTCTTGGTGGTGTTGCCACAGCGGAAGACGTTATCGAATTTATGCTGGCGGGTGCCACTGCAGTTCAGGTTGGAGCAGAAAACCTGGTTAATCCCTATGCCTGCCGTGACATTATTGATAATCTGCCTGCAGTTATGGAAAAATATGGCATAAGCACTTTGAATGAAATTATAGGAGGAGCACATTAATATGGGAAAAGATGTAATTGTTGCTTGCGATTTTTCAAGCAAAGAGGATGTTATAAGCTTTCTTGATAAGTTTACCGATGTAAAACCTTTCGTTAAAATAGGTATGGAGCTTTACTACGCAGAAGGCCCCAGCATTGTCAAAGAGATTAAGGACAGAGGCCATAAAATTTTCTTGGATTTAAAACTTCACGATATTCCTAATACAGTTAAAAAGTCAATGGCTGTTTTATCACGTCTTAACGTAGATATGACCAATCTCCACGCTTCCGGCACAATCGCTATGATGGAGGCTGCTATCGAAGGTCTTACAAGACCGGACGGCTCAAGGCCCATACTTATCGCAGTAACTCAGCTTACTTCTACCAGCGAAGAAAGAATGAAAAACGATTTATTGATTAACGAGCCCATCGATAAGGTTGTTATGCACTATGCCCACAATGCTAAGCTTGCCGGCCTTGATGGTGTTGTTTGCTCACCACTTGAAGCGGGTAAGGTTCACGAAACCTGTGGTAATGAATTCGTTACGGTAACCCCCGGCGTTCGCTTTGCCGATGGTGATATTGGCGACCAAGTGCGTGTTATGACTCCGGCACAGGCCAAAAAAATAGGCAGCGATTATATTGTGGTTGGTAGACCTATAACCGCCGCAGAAGACCCTGTTGCAGCATATAAACGCTGTGTTGCGGAATTTGTAGGATAAAGGAGAAAAGAAAATGGAAAGCTACAAAAGAGAATTTATTGAGTTTTTACAGAGCGCAGGAGTTTTAAAGTTTGGCGATTTTACCGCTAAAAGTGGCAGAAAAATACCTTACTTTATAAATGCAGGCGATATTAAAACCGGTGAGCAGATTCAAAAACTGGGTGAGTTTTATGCCAAAGCCTATTTCGAAAAGGTAGGCAATAAAAAAACTGTTCTTTATGGACCTGCATACAAGGGTATTCCGATTGCTGTATCTGTGGCGGTAGCTCTTGCTAAAAATGGTCTTGATGTGCCCTTCTTCTTTAACAGAAAGGAAGAAAAGGATCACGGAGAGGGCGGCGTTTTTGTAGGCTACAAGCCCACCGCCGGCGAAGAAATTGTTATAGTTGAAGATGTTATTACAGCAGGTACCGCAATTCGTGAAAGTATGTCTATTCTTTCGGGACTTGATGGTACAAAGGTTGCCGCTACATTTGTTATGGTAGACAGAAAAGAGAAAGGCAAAACAGATAAATCTGCAATGGCTGAAGTCGGCGAGGAATATGGGTTCCCCGTTTACTCTGTAGTTGACGTATACGATATTATTGAATATCTTGAGGAAGACGAGGCCAATCGCGAAAATGTTGAAAGAATTAAAAAGTATCTTGAAGTTAACGGAGCAAAGGCTTAATTTTCAAGTAATAACAGAAAGGAGCTTCGTTTATGAGAAGCTTGGTTGATATTCTCGACCTTACCACCGGCGAAATAGATGAGCTTATTGAAACTGCAAATGATATTATAGATAATCCCGAAAAGTATGCCCATAAATGTAACGGTAAAAAACTTGCAACGCTATTCTTTGAGCCGTCCACCAGAACAAGGCTTTCTTTTGAGGCAGCAATGTACGAGCTTGGCGGAAATGTTTTGGGCTTTTCCGAGGCACAAAGTTCTTCGTCTTCAAAGGGAGAGAGCGTGTCTGATACGGTTAAGGTTGTTGGTTATTACGCAGATATTATAGCTATGCGTCATCCAAAAGAAGGTGCGCCACTGGTTGCTTCCTATTCTGCAGGGGTACCTGTAATCAATGCCGGAGACGGTGGCCACAATCATCCAACACAAACCCTTACCGACCTTTTAACAATCAAACGTGAAAAGGGTAGTTTTGATGGTCTTACAGTTGGCTTCTGTGGTGACCTTAAATTTGGCAGAACAGTACATTCACTGCTTGGTGCGCTTTCGAGATACGATAATGTAAAGTTTGTACTTATTTCTCCAAGTGAGTTGACTGTGCCTGAATATATAAAAAAAGAGTTACTGGAAGCTAAAAATATTGAATTTGTTGAAACCACAAGCCTTGATGAGTCGATAGGTGATTTAGATATTCTTTATATGACCCGTGTTCAACGCGAGCGCTTCTTTAACGAGCAGGATTACATTCGCTTAAAAGATAGCTATATCCTAACTCCCGAAAAACTGGAATTAGCAAAAGAGGATATGTGTGTTCTTCATCCTCTGCCGCGCGTTAACGAAATTTCAGTTGCCGTTGATAACGATAAAAGAGCGAAATATTTCGAACAAGCCAAAAACGGTAAATATATTAGAATGGCATTAATTCTTAAACTTCTGGAGGTGGAGTAAATGATGACCATAAGCTCTATTGAAAACGGAATAGTTCTCGACCACATTACTGCTGGCAGAGGTATGGAGTTATATAAGATTTTAGGTCTTAACGAGCTGGATAGTCAGGTTGCAGTAATCAATAACGCCTACAGCAAAAAGATGGGTAGAAAAGATATTATTAAAATTGATGCAGAAATTGATTTAAATCTTGATGTTATAGGTTATGTTGACCCCGGTATTACTGTTAATATTATTAAAAATGGTGTTAATATTAAACGTCCTAAAATTGAACCTCCGCAAAAAATTGAAAACATTATTAAATGTAAAAATCCTCGCTGTATAACCAGCACAGAGCAGGAGTTACCCCACGTGTTTAAGCTTACCGATAAGGAAAATATGGTGTATCGCTGTATTTACTGTGAAACAAAAGCAAAATAGTTTAATTTAAGAAGCCTATAGATTCCGAAGAATCTATAGGCTTCTGCTTTGGTGATAATAAAACAGGGGGGAGATTAGCAGCAGCAGTTATTATCGCAACCGCAACCACAGTTGTTATTGTTATTACCACAGCCGCCACCACAGCAGCAGAGTAAAATAAGGATAATGATTATCCACAGGCAGCAACCGCCGCCAAAACCGTTGTTGTTACACATTATGTTTTCCTCCTTTCCTGCCTTCAAAATCATTCTATGTATATCTTCAAAAATTGTTACACTTTAAATACAACTAATTTATTATAGTTAATTTATGAATAATTTTTAAATTTTAAAATATAATATTGACTTTCTCTGACCTTGTGTTAAAATATAATTAAAGTCAGAGAAAGTCAAAAACGAGGTGTCGTTGTGAGATTAAGCGATGTTATATCAAAATTAATTGTTGAAATGATAGATGAATCCGATGAAAATGTTGTTGAAATACAACGTAATGAGCTTGCAGAGCGAATAGGATGTGTTCCAAGTCAGATTAATTATGTATTATCTTCAAGATTCACACCGGAGCACGGTTATATTATAGAAAGTCGAAGAGGGGGCGGTGGTTATATAAGAATAACAAGAATAAAGCTGTCTAAATCCTCCGCAATAATGCATATTATTAATTCTGTAGGTATGGCGGTGGATTTATCCACTTCCAGAATAATAATTGAAAACTGTTTGCACTCGGGTTTAATTAACAACCAAACAGCAGCTTTAATGGAGGCTGCAATTTCTAATTCTGTATTCAGAAATATTCCACCTGATTTAAGAGGTTGTGTAAGAGCTTCAATATTAAAACAGATGTTTTTAACCTTAATATAATAGGAGGTATTGACTATGAAATGCGAAAAATGCGGAAAAAATCCTGCCACAACACATATACACACCGTTATTAACGGAAAGGTAACCGATATGCACATTTGCGGATACTGTGCCGCGAATAGCGGAATAAATCGATTCGAGCAATTGGGATTAATGAATTTGCTTGCAACCATATTTGACGATGCATCACTAAATCCCAAAACGATGGAAGCATCAATAAAATGTAACACCTGCGGTGCCACTTTTGCAGATATTGCGGGCTGTGGACTTATCGGCTGTCCAGATTGCTATAAAACCTTCAATAAACAATTAACTTCAACGTTGAAACGAATTCACGGAAGTTCGGGTCATATTGGTAAAATTCCAAGTTCTTCGGCGCCAAGGTTGAACACAGTATCCGAGTTAGAAATGCTTAAAAGCCAACTTCAAGATGCTATAAACACTGAAAACTTTGAACACGCAGCCACCTTGCGTGACAGAATACGCGAGATAGAAGGGAGAGATAAATAATGTCCGGCTGGTATACTAAAAGCGGCAACTGCTCAGATGTGGCAGTATACACCAAAATTTCTCTTTCAAGAAATATTAAAGGATATCCTTTTCCAAACAGGTTAAAAGAAGATGGATTAAAAAATATTAATGAGTTAATTAAAAACACCCTGTTAGCTTATGAAGAGATTGAAAATGATTTTAATGTAATTGAAATGGATAAACTTCCATATTATGCAGCACTTTCTTTAGCCGAGCGTGGATTAGTTTCATATAATTTTATTTTGAACAATTCGAATAAACTATTGTTTTTGTCCAAAGATGAAACTATAAGTATAATGATTTGTGGTGAAGATCATATAAAGGTTACAGGAATTATGGGAGGTATGGAATTATCCCGTTTATTCACAAAAATTGATTCAATAGATAATATTATATGCGGTTCTTTGCCAATAGCTTTCGACGATACCTTAGGTTTTCTTACCGAGTCTCCAATGCTGCTGGGTACTGCTATGAATTGTGAATTGCTGCTTCATATGCCGGCAATGGATTCCACAGGGGAAATACGGGGAATAGCCGATTCCGTTTCAAGAATTGGTCTGACAATTAAAGGTGTAACAAATTCCGACGGATACAATAACGGTTCCATGTACACACTTTCTAATCAAATAACCTTGGGAATTACCGAACGAACGGCAATTGAAAATTTAATATCAATTTCTAACCAGGTAATTGCTCGAGAACGTTCTGCACGCGAGAGTATTGATGCACTTACGGTTGAAGATAAAATTTTCAGAGCAGTTGCCATTCTTAAAAACGCAAGGAAAATAAATAAAGATGAATTAGATGAATTGCTGTCAGAATTAAAATTAGGCATTTCAATGGGATTGGTTGGTAACTATAACCATAGCTTACCACACGAACTGTACGTAGGTTCTTTGGAGGGAACGTTACAGCTTAAATACGGCGAACTGCTCGAAGACGATATATCTTTTAAAAGAGCAGAATATATTAGAAATGTATTGAAAGAAAGCTTATAACATAATTAAAAATATTACGAAAGGTTAAGTGAAAAAATATGAAATATAGTTTCAGCGGTTTTACTGATAGGGCAAATTTTGCTCTCAATTTAGCCATAGATTCCGCTTCCCGTATGGGGCACACATATGTTGGTACTGAACATCTTCTTTTGGGACTTCTCAAGGAAAACAACGGTGCTGCAGCCAGTGTTTTAATCGAAAACGGCATTACCGAAGAAAACCTGCAGGGTTTAATTCTTGCTGAAATTGGTCGTGGAAATAAAACGCTTTTAACCCCAGACCATTTTACTCCAAGGGCCAAACGTGCTATAGAGGCTGCAATCAGAGAAGCCGGTGCCGAGCAAAAATCCTACGTTGGCACAGAGCATATTTTAATTGGAATATTAAGTGATAGTGATAATTATGCCACCAGATTCATTTCTGTTCTGGGTGGAGATTTACAAAATATATTGGCCGATGCAGTTGAAACTTCATACGGTGATTTAAAGCGAAATCCTAAAGCTACCACCAAAGAGAAAAAAGACAAATCAAACACACCAACTTTAGATAAGCACGGACGCAATTTAACCGAAGAGGCGGCAGCGGGAAAGCTTGACCCGGTAATTGGCAGAGCTGCTGAAATAGAAAGAGTAATACAGATTCTTTGTAGACGTACTAAAAACAACCCTTGTTTAATCGGAGAGCCCGGAGTTGGTAAAACTGCTATTGCCGAAGGCTTGGCTTTGAAAATAGTTTCAGGTGATGCTCCGGATATATTAAAGGGTAAAAAACTAATTTCTTTAGATTTAACGGGTATGGTAGCAGGTACTAAATATCGCGGCGATTTTGAAGAGCGAATTAAGGCTACCATAGATGAAGTAAAGAGCTCTAAAGATGTAATTTTGTTTATTGATGAGGTTCATACGATTATTGGTGCGGGTTCGGCAGAGGGTTCTACAGATGCCGCTAACATTTTAAAACCTTCTTTAGCTCGTGGCGATTTGCAGTTGATTGGTGCAACGACTTTAGATGAGTATCGTAAAAATATTGAAAAAGATTCAGCTTTAGAGCGACGTTTTCAGCCTGTTATGGTAGGCGAGCCGAGCGAAGCCGATGCAGAACTAATTTTAAAGGGTCTACGTGATAAATACGAAGCTCACCACAAGGTTAGGATTACAGATGATGCGATTACGGCGGCGGTTAGGCTTTCTTCAAGATATATTGCCGACCGTTATTTACCCGATAAAGCTATCGACCTTATTGACGAAGCATCTTCTAGGGTGCGTTTGCGTGCACACACTGCCCCAAACAGCCTTAAAGAAAGAGAAGAGGAAATAAAAAAGGTTTCTGAAGAAAAAAACGAGGCAATAAGAGCACAGCAGTTTGAGCAGGCGGCTTCGCTGAGAGATAAAGAGAAGCAGTTAAGAACAGAGCTTGCAGAAATCAAAAAGCAATGGGAAAACGAAAACCAGCACGTTTCGGGAATAGTTAACAGCGAAGAAATAGCCACAATAGTTTCAGATTGGACAGGAATACCTGTAGCTCAGTTAACTGAAGAAGAAAGCCAGCGTCTGCTTAAAATGGAAGATGTTTTGCACGGTAGAATTATTGGCCAGAACGAGGCTGTTAGCGCAGTTTCACGTGCAATACGCAGGGGCAGGGTTGGTTTAAAAGACCCTAAACGTCCGATAGGCTCGTTTATCTTTTTAGGGCCAACAGGTGTTGGTAAAACCGAATTATGTAAAGCCTTGGCAGAAGCAATGTTTGGCGATGAAGCGGCAATTATCAGGCTTGATATGTCAGAATATATGGAGCAGCATACTGTTTCTAAAATGATAGGCTCTCCTCCTGGATACGTTGGCTTTGACGAGGGTGGACAACTAACCGAAAGAGTTCGCAGAAAGCCCTACTCTGTAATTTTGTTCGATGAAATTGAAAAAGCACACCCCGATGTATTTAACATTCTGTTACAAATTCTCGATGATGGCATTCTAACTGATTCTCAAGGCAGAAAAGTAGATTTCAAAAATACCGTTGTTATTATGACCTCTAATGTTGGTGCACGCCATATAACAGAAAAGAAAGCAGCGTTCGGTTTCAATTCAGATAATTTAGCTTCAGATGATTCAATAATTAAATCTGAAGTTCTAACTGAATTACGCCGCACCTTTAAGCCTGAATTTCTGAATCGAGTTGATGATATTATAGTGTTTAGTAAACTAACTGCCGAGGATATTTACAGTATTGCTGAAAAGATGCTTGATACTTTAAAATTCAGAATGGAAGCCTTGGGTATTTCAATTACCTTCGATAAATCTGCAATAAAAGCAATTTCCCATGTTGGTTTTGATGATGTTTACGGCGCACGACCACTAAGGCGTGCGATACAAAGTAAAATAGAGGATAGCTTAAGTGAATTAATTTTAGATGGTACTATAAAATCAGGCGACAGAGTAATTTGCGGCTATGAATCAGATGAATTCAAGTTTATAAAAGAATAGAAAATATGCACCCACTTGTGGGTGCATATTTTAATGTTTGTGTATTAGTTTGTTTTAAGCGTTGCTGTATATGAATTTAATAGTTTTATGGGTTGATAAGATTCCTTAGCTTTACGCAAACCTGCATTACCCATATCTTCTTCTCGGTTAATAAATGTTGTATCAGACCACTCGTTTTCTACAAATTGCTGATTGATTGCGGCGTAGCTGCCGTTAAAAGTGGTGTCTGCAAATTCAACGTGTATCAACGCGGTGTCTGATGTTATTTTTTCACCAACCGTGCAAGCAACAATATTGCCGTTAATTTCGATAAGCCCGCTTTTAAGATTAAGTGTTTGTATGTTGTCTAACAGTTTATAAGTTGCAATGCGTGATTCAGGCATAAGCTTGGTAATTTCTTCTTTGTCGTTATACCAAAGCTCAAATAAAGCTTTACAATTGGGTATATCTTTTTCCTCTATGCTTCTGTAAATAAATTCGTTGTTTTTCCTAAAAGAATTTAAATGGTTCTTTTTTGAATGTAATTTTTTGCCGCTAAGAGTTATCAGCTTTTGAGTTTCATAGATGTAATCAGAACCATCACGGTCTAATTCAAAAATGAAACTATCTCCAAAATAGTTTCTCATTTCCAGTACGTCTTCTTCGGATAAGTGAGTGAATTTTGGATTAATGCCTTTTTCAAGCATATAATCACAGGCTTTACTAATAGCGGCTTTTTTATTTTCGCCGTAGCCTTTAGGGTATAGCATACGGGAGTGTTTACCGATATTCCAAAATATAAAAAGATAATCATCTTCTACACAAACTTGAAGCTTGTCTTTTCCGCACCAAATATAATTTGTTGTAAAGTTATATGCAGAACGCTGATTATTGATGTTATATTTTTCAAATATTTTCTTATCATTTTCAGATATTATGTGAAAGTTCAAAATTTACACCTTGATTTCTTTTAAAATTACTTTTTGTATTATACACTACTTTTTTCTAAATGTCTATAATATTATTGACAAATCCGAAGCCAGTATTATATAATAAAACATATCTTAATTGGAGGTAATTGTATGCAGATTTTATTAACAGGTGGTGCGGGCTATATTGGAAGTCACACCTGCGTTGAATTAATTAATGCCGGTTACGATGTTATTATAGCCGATAACCTTTCGAACAGTAATATAGAAGTACTTAACAGATTGAAAACAATCACTGGTAAAGATGTTAAATTTTATAAGGTGGACATTCTTGATTATGACGGTATGTGCCAAGTGTTTAGCGAAAACAACATTGAAGCTGTTATTCATTTTGCCGGCCTTAAAGCCGTTGGGGAGTCTGTTCAGATTCCTTTAAAATATTACGAAAACAACATTTCCGGAACGGTTACTCTGTGTGAAGTAATGAATAAATTCGGTTGTAAAAAGATGGTGTTTAGCTCATCTGCAACTGTTTATGGTGTTGCAGAAATTATGCCTTTAACAGAGGATATGCCCTTAGGTGCCATTAACCCTTATGGCAGAACCAAACTGTTTATAGAAGATATTCTAAGGGATTTATGTATTTCAGATAGTGAATGGTCTGTATCTTTATTACGCTACTTTAATCCCATTGGTGCACACGAAAGCGGCCTTATCGGCGAAGACCCTAAAGGTATACCTAATAATTTAATGCCGTATATTACCCAGGTCGCTGTTGGCAGATTACAGCAGTTAAGCGTGTTTGGAAACGATTACGATACTGTAGATGGCACAGGTGTGCGCGATTATATCCACGTGGTTGATTTAGCCAAAGGTCACGTTAAGGCTGTTGGATGGGTGTGTGATAATTTTGGTTGTGATGCATTTAATCTTGGCACAGGAAACGGCACGTCGGTTTTGGAATTAGTTAATGCTTTCAAGAAAACTTCCGGCGTTGATGTTCCTTACAAAATAGTTGGTCGCAGAGCCGGAGACCCTGCCAAGGTATATGCAGATGCCACCAAAGCTAAAAATATACTGGGCTGGCAGGCAGAGTATGATATTGAACGTATGTGTGCCGATGGCTGGCGCTGGCAATCCAATAATCCTAACGGATATTTAAAGTAAAAATTATCGGGGCAGATGTTTCTGCCCCATTTTTAAAGGGTTTAATATGAAGAAAAATGATATTACTTTGCTTGATATTACCGATCTAACCGGCGGTGGCGACGGTGTGGGTAAGGCTTCCGACGGTAGAGTCGTATTTGTGCCAAACACAGCCGTTGGTGACGTAATTGAGGCGTTAATTATTAAGGTTAAATCTAAATATGCTCTTGGCAAAATACACAGAATAATTAAACCTTCTATCAATAGAATTGAAAGTGACTGTGATGTTTCAAGTCGCTGTGGCGGTTGTGTATTCAGGCATATATCTTACCAAAAAGAATGCGATATTAAATATTCTCAAGTACAAAATTCTATAACTCGTATCGGAGGTATTGATTTTGTTCCGCAGGATATTGTTAGTGCTGCTAATGTAGATTATTACAGAAATAAAGCACAATATCCTATTGGTTTAAACAAAAGCGGCAATGTTGTTTGCGGATTTTATTCTAAGTCGAGCCACCGACTTGTAGAATGCGATAAATGCAAATTACAACCTGCTGTGTTTTCTGAAATCACTAAGGTATTTTGCCAATGGGCAAATATTTATAATCTTTCGGTTTATAATGAAATTACCGGAAAAGGTTTGCTGCGCCATCTGTATTTACGACGAGGTGAAGCAACCGGAGAAACGATGGTTGTAGTTGTTATCAATGGAAGCACATTGCCGCATTACGAAAAGCTAATTTCTCTTCTTTCGGAATTGCTTGGTGATTCGCTTAAAAGCTTTCAAATAAATATTAATACCAAAAACACAAATGTTGTTTTAGGGGATAAATGCATAAGGCTTTGGGGTGAAGATTATATTTCCGACATTCTTTGCGGTGTAAAGCTTAGGATTTCGCCATTATCCTTTTATCAGGTTAACAGAACAATGGCCGAAAAATTATACTCTATCGCAAAAGAATATGCTGAACCTAAGAATAAAACCGTTCTTGATTTGTATTGTGGAACAGGTGCAATTGGTCTTACTATGGCTGATGTTGCTAAACGGATAATAGGCGTCGAAATAGTTCCGGAAGCGATTGAAGATGCAAAGCTTAATGCACAAACTAATGGCTATAGCAACACAGAATTTCTGTGTATGGATTCAGGTTCGGCTGCGGAATTACTAAGGAGCAATGGTGAATCTCCGGATGTTGTTGTACTTGACCCACCGCGCAAAGGTTGCGAATCCGAGCTTTTAAACACAGTTGCTACCGGATTTTCTCCGGAACGGATTGTGTATATTTCTTGTAACGATTCAACCTTAGCACGTGATGCTGCAATTCTTCTTCCACTTGGTTATAAGCTTGTGAAACTAACTCCTGTAGACCTTTTTCCAAGAACCGGTCACGTAGAGTGCGTTTCGCTGTTTGTTAAAATTTAAATTTGATTGACTTTTTACGTCTTAAATGTTATATTCAAACTATTGGGGGTGAAGTTTGGCTGTATGGGTAAGTTTGACAGAAAAAAGATGTTTGGCGGTATAGCCATACTTCTCTTTATTTTGTTCAGCGTTGCGGTGTTTTGGTTTGTTGGCAAACCTATGATTGAATTTGTTGAAGATCCGCTTAAATTCCGACAATGGGTAAACAATTATGGCTTCGGCGGTAGGCTTATATTTATAGGTATGGTTGTGTTGCAGGTTTTAATTGCAATTATACCGGGTGAACCCCTTGAATTTGGTGCAGGCTATGCGTTTGGTGCATTTGAAGGCACTATACTTACAATCATCGGCATTACAGTTGGAAGCCTTATTGTTTATGCACTTGTCAAAAAATTTGGTATGGCTTTTGTTGAAATATTCTTTTCAAAAGAGAAAATCGCTAACATAAAGTTCCTTAAAAGCTCTAAAAAACGAGATGCACTTATATTTTTACTTTTTGTAATTCCCGGCACTCCTAAAGATATTTTATGTTATTTTTTGGGGCTAACAGATATAAAATACTCTACAGTAATATTTATTTCTGTAGTAGGCAGACTTCCTTCTGTTGTTACCTCTACAATCAGCGGTAATCTGCTTGGAAATGAAAGCTATATTCTTGCAATCAGTATATTTGCCGGCACATTGTTAATTAGTGCTATGGGTTTGTTAATTTATAACAAAATATGCAAAAAACATAATAAATAATAGCAGTTAGACGCGGTTAAATTAATTCTGAGGTGAGTTAATTGAAAAGAGCCGTGTCTTTTGTTTGTGCGTTGTTAATTGTTTCTACTATTATATTTGTTAGAAGTAACGATAAATGTTCCGCAGTTGTTTCGGTTCTTAAAACAGGGAATTCGGATTGCATAATAATAAAAACTAATAATTACAATATTATGCTTGATACTGCTTTGGAAAGTTCGTATACAGTAATAAAAAAGCAATTGAATAATATGAATATAAAACGCTTGGATTATTTAATTTTAACCCATTTCGATAAAGATCATATAGGTTCAGCCTCGAAGATTATTGAAGAATATAAGCCAAGTATTATTTTCACTACCTACCCACGCACTAAAATTTATAGCTCGGCACATAACAAATTGCTTAATACTTTTAGTAAATACTCAATTTCGCCAACTGTTGTTGAAAACACAACAAAATTAACATTGGGCGATGTGGTAATTAATATTTATCCACCACATAGCGATTATTATGTTTTTGATTCCAGCAACAATTCGTCACTTGTTGTAACAATGGAATGCGGAACAAATTCTTTTTTCTTTGGTGCGGATATTGAAGAATCCAGAATAAATGAAATATTAAATAATGGTGTGAAAAAATATGATGTTTTAAAGGTGCCCCATCACGGTATTATGGAGCCCAATTCAACCCAACTTTTCAAAGCTGTTTCTGCAAAATATGCAATTATAACTGCCGGGCATAAAAGGGAAGAGGCAGTTTCTGCGTTAAAGAGAAGCGGCTCTTATGTGTATTCAACCCACAAGGGGGTTATAACCTTTAGGTGTTATCCGGATTATATGTCAGTATCACAGAATTTATTTTAGGTCAGAGTGGAAGAAGGCTGCATATATTAAATTAGGTGATATTTATGGTGATAATTTATATTATTTCTGTTTTTCTGGCATTTATTGGTCTTGTAAGTGTGATAAGAGGTATGTGTGTAGCATTTTTCAAAATGAAAAATAATTGTTATACAACCAATTTGCTTTTAACTATAAAGAATGATGATAAAATATGTGATATTGAATTGGAAACAAAAATTGCATTATCAAGGCTACGGTGGTATAATAACAGTATATACGACAACATTTATGTTGTAGGCTGTAATCTATGCGAAAGTAACTTCAAAAAATGCATAGAATACTGCAAGAATTATGATGTTGAGCTATTAAAATATGATGATTTAATAAAAAAGATTGGTAACGGATATGAACAATAGTTTTGAATCTACCACAGAATTAAGCGGTACAATTGAATATGTTACATACGAAAATAGTGGTAATGCATACTGCGTGCTTACACTTACCACAACCGACGGTGAACTAACCTGCGTTGGAAATATGCCTAATCCGACACCTGGCGAAACCGTAAAATTGCAGGGTGAATATACATTCCATTCAGTATATGGTAGACAGTTTAAATTTACGTCCTATGAACCCATAGCGCCCGAGGGAGCAGCCGCAATATTAAGGTACTTGTCTTCCGGAGCAGTTAAGGGTATCGGACCTTCAACTGCCAGAAAAATTGTTGAACGATTTTCGGGCGATTCTCTTGAAATTATAGAGCATGATTACGAGCGACTTGCTACAATCCGAGGCATATCTTTAGCAAAGGCTAAAAAAATTAGTGACCAATATAAAAAGCAGTCGGGCATACGAGATATTATGATGCAGCTTAGTCAGTATGGCATAAGCCCCGACGAAACTAATCGTATATATAAGATACTTGGAAAAAATACCATAGAAAAAGTGCAGTCAAACCCTTATATTCTTTTTAATGAAGATATCGGTTTTTCTTGGGAGAGAGTTATCGATATAGCTGAGTATTTTAATATAGAGAACAATAACACCCAGCGGATTTCTGCAGGTATTATACATATTCTTAAGCATAATCTGGTAAATGGTCACACCTGCTTGCCTGAGGCAAAGTTAATTAGTCTTTCTGCCGAGTTGCTTGATTGTAACGAAAGCGATGTGGTTATTGCTTTAAAGCAACTTTTGCAGGAAATCAAGATAAGAAAAGATACCATTAAAGGTGGAGAATATATTTTTTTAGAAAAGTATTACTCTGCAGAACGTTACATATCTTCAAAACTAAGAATAATGTCGGGGTTAAGACCCAAACCTATTATTATGCCTAAGGGTGTAATCAGCCGTTTGGAAAAAAGCTTTGGAATTAAGTACCAAGATAAACAAGCAGAAGCAATTAATATGGCTCTGGAAAAAGGGTTGCTTGTATTAACAGGAGGACCGGGTACAGGAAAAACAACCACACTTAAAGCAATAATTTCGGTTCTTGAAGAATCAGGTTTTGACGTTGCCTTGGCGGCTCCCACCGGTCGTGCCGCTAAACGTATGAGTGAAGTTACAGGAAAAGATGCTAAAACCATTCATCGTTTATTAGAGGTAGAGTGGGATGATAACGATAAACAAGTTTTTAGTCGAAACGAAAATAATCCACTGGTGTGTGACGCAATCATTGTTGATGAAATGTCTATGGTGGATTCTTTATTATTCGAAAGTCTACTCAGAGCACTGTGTCTTGGTTGCAGAATTATTTTAGTTGGCGATAGTAATCAGTTGCCCAGTGTTGGTGCAGGTAACGTACTTAGCGATATTATTGATTCCGGTATTATACCGGTTGTAGAACTGACGGAAATATTTCGTCAGGCTATGTCAAGCCTTATAATAACCAATGCTCATAAAATAGTAAACGGCAATTATCCTGAGCTGAATTCTAAAGATAAAGATTTCTTTATGATTGATATCAATAATTCCGCTACTTTAACTAATTATATTTTAAATTTATGTACAAGCAGGTTGCCTAAAGCTTATGGGTATGATTGCTTGAATGATATTCAAATTCTTTGTCCATCAAAAAAAACGCCGGCAGGAACCGGAGTTCTTAATAACCTGTTGCAACAGCATTTAAATCCTCCTGGAAAAGACAAGCCGGAGTTAACCTTTAAAGGCTATATTTTACGTTGCGGTGACAAGGTTATGCAGATAAAAAATAATTACGATATAGATTGGACGAAAGATAACGGCGAGTCAGGACTCGGCGTATATAATGGAGATATTGGTTTTATTTCTGATATAAACACTTCCTCTCAAAAAATCACCGTGCGGTTTGATGATAGGGTAGCGATTTACAATATAGAAGACGCCTCGCAGCTTGAACTATCTTACGCCGTAACCATTCATAAAAGTCAGGGCAGCGAGTTCCCTTGCGTAATTATCCCCTTGCTTTCTACCCCCGAAAAACTTTGTTATAGGAATTTGTTATATACTGCGGTAACCAGGGCCAAAAGCAATATTATAATTGTTGGTGATAGGGAACTTATCTGTAAAATGACCGATAATAACCGAAAAACTTTAAGATACACAGGTTTGGAAGAGTTCTTGAAAAATGAATAATAAATTATCTAAAATATCTGAGTATTTACCATATTTGTTTTTTTCCAAAAAGGTGTGCAGTTTGTAATAAGGTTATAGAAATCGGAAAAGATTATTGCAGTTCTTGTGAAATTTCTCTTCGTCGCATTCCAAAATATGTCGCCATGCTTTGGAGCTGCGGTAGTACAGATTTTAAAATTCACAGAATCAAACCGAAGTTTTCAGGATATATCGCACCATTTCTCCACCAAAGCGGTAGCAGAAGTATGGTTTATTGCTATAAATTTAAAAACCGCATAGAAATCGCACGAATTCTCGCTTCTGAAATGGCGAATACTGTTAATGAATACTACGCTGATATAAATTTTGATATTATTACCGCCGTACCTATGCGTTTTAGTTCGAAAATTAAGAGGGGTTACGATCAGGTAGATGTTTTGTGCAAACGAATTTCAACACTTATAGAACTACCGTACATTAAGCTTTTAAAGCAGGTTAAAGCTAAAAAACCGCAACATAAAATTGCACAAGCAAAATTAAGATTTAAAAACGTAGCGGGTATTTACGAATATTGCGGCAAAGTTAATGTTAAAGGTAAAACAATTTTACTTGTAGATGATATTGTTACCACCGGAGCTACAATCAATGAATGTACAAAGATGTTGCTAAAGTCAGGCGCAAAGGCTGTTTATTGCTTATCGGCAACTATAAACGGATAGTTTAAACTGCTCTTGAAAACTTGCTAAATATAATGTATACTAAAGATATAACCATTCAAGGAGAATTACAATGCCAACTGATATTGTTATGGATGCCGGTACATATAAAACCGTTTTGTATAGTGGCGGTAAAATTGTATTAGAACAGCCATCTGCCGTTTCGGTAGATTCAGAAACTTGGGAGCCGATTTCTTTCGGCACAGAAGCTAAAGCAACCTTCGGACGTACCCCCGAAAGTGTTACAACTGTGTTTCCGTTTGAACGTGGCGTTATTTCCGATTATAATGTTGCAGAGGAAATGATTGTTCATTTTATAAAAAAAGCTTTTGGCAATAAAATATTAAAACCCCGAATAATTGTAGTTGTACCAAGTGGAGTTACCACGGTTCAGCATCATTCCTTAGCCAATGCCGTTGCTGCTGCCGGTTGTCGCAAAATAAGCACTATTGAAAATACTATAGCTGCAGCCGTTGGCTTGGGTATAGATTTAGAAAAACCCCACGGAAGTATGATTGTTGATATTGGCGGTGGCACCACCGATATAGCCACGCTTTCAATGGGTGGTGTTGTTCAAAGTGACACTTTACGTGTTGGGTCAATCGATTTTGATGATGATATTGTAAAACTTGTACGCAGAGAAAAGAATATGCTTATTGGCGGCCAAACCGCAGAGAAAATTAAGCGTGCTGTGGGTGGCGCGATTAAGCGCGATTTCGATGTTACTATTACCGCTAAAGGCAGACATTTATTTACAGGCCTTCCTCAGACCTTTGAAGTTTCATCATCCGAAATATACGAGGCTATTCTTGACCATCTTCATATGATTTGTGCCGGCTGTCAAAGTGTGCTTGAAAAAACCGACCCGGATGTTGTAGCTGATATCAGCGCCGATGGTATTTATCTTTTAGGGGGAGGCGCCCGCCTGTTTGGTATGGATAAAATGCTTTCAGATTATCTCGATATTAAGGTTAACTTTATTGACGATCCGCGTCGTGGTGCACTTCACGGTGCCGACAGAGTTCTAAAAAATCCAAAGCTTGTAAAAAATAGTGATTATCAAATGCGCTCAATTCAAAATTTAATTGTTAATCCGGAAGATTTATAATAAAAATCATAACCACCCGTCAAACGGGTGGTTTGCACAAGGGCTATAAGCCCATAATGCCGACCCGCATCTCAAGGTGCGGGCTTTCTCTTTGTTCAAGC
>JAZQCL010000039.1:0-42511 GCA_045546235.1 Acutalibacteraceae bacterium | reverse complement strand
GAAATTGTCGGGTCCAAATAAATCTTATCGTTGTTTAATTTTCAAGGTCCAATTTGCCCACCCACAAAGGGTCAGCTTGATTATATTACCACTAAAACACCCCTTTGTCAACACTTTTTTTCAATTTTTTTAAACTTTTTTTTGAAAATTTTTCTGACATCTACCAATTGTGGCTTTATACAAAAATTCAACCTATATATTGTATATAATTACTACTTATGCTATAATTATATAAAAGGAGTGAATTATATGAAAATTATATGCTTACTAATGAGTTTTGCTTTAGCCCTGTGTTGTTTTTCGGGCTGCAGCAAAAATAAACCCGTTAAGGTAGAAAAAAGCGGCGAAACCAAAACCGAAGCTACAACGGTTGAGATATCGACCGAGCATAGGGAGTACGTTGAAAAGGCCATTGAGGAAATGAAGAAGTGCCAGAAGGGGCTTCACGCCGGAATGAGTGAGGATGAACTTTACCTTGAAATAAAAAACACCCGACTTATTACAATTAAAGACAATATTGATGAAGATAAAGATATATACGGAATTTTCAAAGACGTTGAATGTGTTGTTGAGTTTATGGTAATCAACAATAGTTATGACGCGGCACCCTACTACTTCCATTTCAACGACTCCTACGCCATATATAAAGACGGCAGCGTAAAGGCGCATAACGCCTTTAATCTGTACCGCAACCGCACCTACTCAACCAACTTTTCGGGCATTATAGACGAGATATATGATTTCGGCGGTGCCTTTGATATGGTTTGCGACCTTAAATAATTTACCGTTACATAAAAACTCCCCCAAATTATTAAAGTGGGGGAGTTTTTTTATCTTTTATTCTTGAAAAATTTCTGCAACAGCTCTTTACATTCGGTTTCTAAAATTCCGCCGTGGATTTCGGGAGAGTTCGGATAGCCCAGCACAGAAAAATCTGCCACCGACTGAAAGGAGCCCATTACGTTATCGTAAGCGCCAAAGAAAACCCTTGATATTCGGGCATTGATTAGGGCACCTGCACACATAGGGCAGGGCTCGAGGGTTACGTACAAATCACAGCCGTCGAGACGCCAATCACCAAGATGCTTTGTGGCTTCAGTTATTGCATTTATTTCGGCGTGACCGGTTACCGAATTTTCGGACTCGCGGGTGTTATAGCCCCTGCCAATTACCTTGCCGCCCTTTACCACTACCGCCCCAACAGGGATTTCGCCGCAGGCTGCGGCCTTTTCTGCTAAAGTAATGGCTTCTTTCATAAAAACGTGACTTTCCATTTCTGCCACCTACATAACCTGCTGCCAAACCAACTGGAACAGTACATACAACAGGGTGAGTATAATACAGGGTGTGCTTAAAAAAGCCAACAGCTTTTCGGAAAGGGATAGCTGTGTTTCCTCTTCTTTTTTAAGGCGGAACAGAGTTTTATCCCTGCCGAAAAATGCAACGGCAAAAAGTGCCAGAGAAATTGAAGAAATTGTATATATAAGACTTACTATTGTTACTGTTTGTGGCGATGCGATGCTGCCAAGCAAATCGATAAAAAATGCAAAGCAGTTGTTTACAAAATGGATTGCAACCGCCGTCCATATAGAGCCGGAGCGCAGGGTTACAAAGCCAAGATAAAGCCCCAATATTACGGCGAAGGGGATTTGCTCCATATTACCGTGCATTATCCCGAAAAGCAGAGCCGAGGCAATTATTGCAAAACGGCTGCCGAATTTTGCAAGGCCTCCCAACACAATGCCACGGATTGCAAACTCTTCGATTAAAGCGGGAAGAATTGCGCCGCCCAACAGCACCAGCACCGAAATCTGCCAGCCGTCGCGGACATTGGTGGGCAGGGCTACCGTGAATTCTTTAAATTTTAAGGCCTGTAAAATTCCCAATAAAACTGAGTTGAGAAAATTGGCCAGCATTGTTACGCCCATTCCCACAAGCAACAGGGGCAAAAAGGTGCCCTTTTGGGGCCTTGAGAAATTGCAGGCGGTGGAAACGCGAACATTCATAGGCACGGTCATAATAATAAAAGGCAGGGTGAACATAAGGGTGGAAACAACTATTTGAAAGGTCCACATAGCCACAGAGCCGGAAAGCAGTGGGGATTTTGCCAAAAACTGCGCATAGAGAAATGCCAGAATCTCGGTAAGTCCAAATCCCAGCAAAAATGCGCCGCCTATGGCGTTGGAGGTTTTGTAAATACGTTTTCTTTCTATCTGTTCTTTCGACGGTGTGTTCCAAATAGTCATTTTTTTATCACGCTCCAATTCAGATGGCAGATGGCAGATTTCAGATGTCAGACGTCAGATTTCAGATGTTAGATGTTAGATGTTAGATATTAGACGAATTGGTGTGCCTTAGGCACGTTAATGTAGCCAACGCAATAACTATTATCTATTATCTTTTCACTAAAAATATATCCGCAGGGAAATTTCTGCGGATATATTTAATTTTTTATTCTTCTGCCTCTGCAGTTTCTTCTGCAACTTCGGTTTCGGGTTCATCTACCTCGTTACCCACCTCGCCGCTGTCGGCATCGGGGGCATCGGGGAGAACTGTTTCCTCCTCGTCGTCGTGGTCTACGGCGGCAACCTGAAGCACAAAGGCATCTTCCTTTTTAAACTTCATAACGCGAACACCCTTTGCCGGACGAGCAAATTCGCTGATGTCTGCAACGGCAATACGGATAATAACACCGTCGGACGCCATCATAATAATATCCAGGCTATCGTCTACAGCCAGAACCGCAGCAACATCGCCGTATTTTGCGGTGCGGTAGTTGGTTATACCCTTACCGCCACGGGACTGCAGGCGGTAATCGTCGAAATTCGACATTCTGCCATAGCCGGTTTCGGTGATGGTAAGCAGTTTTTTATCGGGTGTAACGGTAGCCATACCTACAACCTGATCACCCTCGCGCAGGCGTATAACACGCACACCGCGGGCGGTTCGGCCAAGAGGCCTTATATCGCTTTCACTAAAACGGATAGCCATACCCTTTTTGGTGGCAACCACAAGCTGGTTGTCGCCATCGGTAACGTTTACAAAGGCCAGCTCGTCGTCGTCGTCAAGATTAATGGCAATAACACCGGTTTTGCGAACGTGGGCGTAAAGGCTAAGGTCGGTACGCTTAATAACACCCTTTTTGGTAACCATATTTACAAAGTAGGTGCCCTCGTCGGTAGGAACGGGCAGCATAACGGTTATCTTTTCGCCATCCATAAGGGGCAGAATGTTAACAATGTTAAGCCCCTTAGAGGTGCGGGTGCCCTCGGGAATCTGGTAAGCCTTAAGCCTGTAAACGCGGCCTAAGTTACTAAACAGCATAATTCTGTCGTGAGAGGAGCAAACAAACATACTCTCAACATTATCGTCGTCGCGGGTGGTCATACCAATAATACCCTTACCGCCACGATTCTGTGCAGAGTATTCCGAAGTGGGGATACGCTTGATATAGCCCTTCTTAGATTTGGTGAGAACGCAATCTTCAACAGGGATAAGGTCTTCGATATCCACGTCGCCCGAAACCATTGTAATTTCGGTACGGCGGGGGTCGGCAAACTTATCGCGAAGATTTAAAGCCTCGGTTTTAACGATGTCAAGCACCTTAGAGTGGTCGGCAATAATGCCCTCGTACTCGGCAATTTTTTGTAGCTTTTCGGCCAGCTCGTCTTCGATTTTCTGCCTTTCCATACCGCTTAAGCGACCAAGGGGCATCTGAACGATAGCGGTGGTCTGAATATCGTCGAGACCGAAGCGGTCGGCCAAGGCCTCTTTAGATTCGGGTATGGTTTTGGAAGAACGGATAATGCGGATAACCTCGTCGATATAATCAAGAGCGATTTTGTAGCCCTCTAAAATATGGGCGCGCTCGCGGGCCTTTTTAAGGTCAAAGGCGGTGCGGCGGGTAATAATCTCGCACTGATAATCGATATAATTTTCTAAAATCTGTTTAAGGGTGAGAATCTGAGGCTTGCCGTTAACCAGCGCCAGCATAATTGTACCGAAGGAGGTCTGCAACTGGGTATAACTGAAAAGATGGTTAAGCACAACCTCGGGGCTGGCATCCTTTTTAACTATAATTTCAATTCTGATACCCTTGCGGTCGGACAGGTCTACGATATCCTCAAGGCCTTCTACCCTTTTTTCGTCGATAAGGTCGTTAATAGTTTTAACAAGATTAAGCTTATTAACCATATAGGGGATTTCGGTAACAATAATCTTACTTCTGCCGCCACGCATTTCTTCAATTTCGGTTTTGGCACGAAGCACAATTTTACCGCGGCCGGTGGCATAGGCGGCACGGATACCGCTGTAGCCCATAATAATACCGCCGGTGGGGAAGTCGGGACCCTTAATATGCTCGCAAAGCTCTTCTAAAGATGCGTCGGGATTATCAATAAGATGGCACATACCATCGATAACCTCGCCCAGATTATGGGGAGGAATGTTGGTGGCCATACCAACGGCAATACCGTTTGAGCCGTTAACCAGCAGTTGGGGGAAGCGGGCGGGAAGAACGGTGGGTTCTTCCAAGCGGTCGTCGTAGTTAGGGGCAAAATCAACCGTTTCTTTCTCGATATCCTCCAGCATATGAAGGGCAAGCTTGCTCATTCTAGATTCGGTATAACGATAGGCAGCAGCGGCGTAACCATCGATAGAACCGAAGTTACCGTGACCGTCTATCAGCATATAACGAAGAGAGAAGTCCTGCGCCATACGAACCATTGCATCGTAAACAGAAGCGTCGCCGTGAGGGTGGTAACGACCAAGCACAGCACCTACCGTGTCGGCACACTTGCGGTGGGCAACATCGGGGGTGAGGCCGTTTTCGTACATTGTGTAAAGTATTCTTCTGTGAACCGGTTTTAAGCCGTCGCGAACGTCAGGCAAAGCTCGGGAAACAATAACCGACATAGCATAATCAAGGAAACGCTTTTTCATTTCCCCTGAAATTTCAACGTTGGTTACCACACCCTCGTGCTGAGTTTCTAATTCATTTTTAATTTCTTCACTCATATTATGCGTCCTCGTTTTCTACATTATTAGAGGTTTCCTCTTCTTCCTCGGGAACGAAATCGTCGGGGGGAACGAAGGGTGGAAATTCCGGCTCGTTTTCAGCGGCCTTTTCTTCGGGGGTTTTAAAATAGTCGGGATTGTGGAAATATTCTAAAATTTGCTGAAGATTTTCCTTTTCCTCTGCCGACAGGCTATCGGTTGGCAGGGGAATATAGCCGTTTGCGTAATAAACAATTACCAAATCCTGATGATTTCTGTATCCCCTGTAGTTGCGGGCGGTAATTTCGGCGGTTTTATTTCCCACAATTCTTGTGATTTTGGTGGGGGTAACCTCAATCTTTACCTCGTCTTTAGTGTTGGTGGCCTTAATTCTTTTTTTAATTAAGAATGCGGGCAAAAGCCAGGTGTATAAAAGAATTAAAATTCCTAAAACCAGATAAACCATCTGCAGAGTTACAACCTTTTGCACCCTTATCATAATATAGATTGCCTGAATGATAATATAGGCACAAAGCACAGAAAAAAGAATTTTTTTGCCTTTGGTTATGGAATACATTTCAGAAGCAATGGTTTCTTTTTTTGTAAACTCTTTAGTTGGGGTATATGAATATTTAATATTTTCCATTTTTTTTACCCCACTAAATATCAAGATTCTGCACGTACTGTGCGTTTTCTTCAATAAACAGACGCCTTGGCTCAACCTCGTCGCCCATAAGCATACTTATTGCGGCGTCGGCCTTTTCGGCATCTTCAATTTCTACACGGAGCATTGAGCGAACCTCGGGGTCCATTGTGGTTTCCCAAAGCTGTTCGGCGTCCATTTCACCAAGACCCTTGTATCGCTGAACGCTGGCCTTACCGCCAACCTTTTCAATGTATATATCTCTTTCCTCGTCGGAGAAGGCGTAGTAATGCTGCTTACCGCGACTAACCTTGTAAAGGGGCGGTTGTGCAATATAAACGTGACCCTGCTCGATAAGCTCGGGCATATATCTGTAGAAAAATGTCATAAGCAGGGTGCTGATGTGAGCACCGTCTACGTCGGCATCGGCCATAATAATAATTTTGCCGTAGCGAAGCTTGCTTATATCAAAATTATCACCAATACCTGTGCCAAGAGAAATTACAACAGGGGTAAGCTTATCGTTGCCGTAAACCTTATCGATTCTGGCCTTTTCAACGTTAAGCATTTTACCCCAAAGGGAAAGTATTGCCTGATAGTTGGAGTTTCTGCCCTTAATAGCAGAGCCGCCGGCGGAATCTCCCTCGACGATAAATATTTCGGTTTCTTCGGGGTTTTTGGAAATACAGTCGGCCAGCTTTTCGGGAAGACGCTGCCTGCCGCCGCTGCCGGTTTTCTTTCTTTCTAAATCACGGGCTTTTTGTGCAGCCTCGCGAGCGCCTGCGGCCGAAATACATTTTTCCATTATAATTTTGGCTTCGGCGGGGTTTTCTTCCAAATAGGTTCCCAATTGGTCGGCCATCATAGAGCTAACCAGAGTACCCATTGCTGTGTTACCTAACTTTGCCTTGGTTTGAGATTCAAACTGTGCGTCGGTTAATTTTACCGAAACAACGGCAATTAAGCCTTCAAGCACATCTTCGGCCTTAAGCTTTGAGTCGGCCTCTTTCAAAAATTTGAATTTCAAGCCGTATTTATTAATTGCCCTTACCATTGCGTTGCGGAAGGAGGATTCGTGGGTACCGCCGTCTACGGTGTGAATGGTGTTGGCGAAGGACATAATGTTATTATAATAACCTGTAGACCAGATAAAGGCGATTTCTGCCATAGAGTCGCCCTGCTGGGTGTTAAGGTAGATAACATCGTTATTAAGTCTTTCCTTTTTGGATTTTTCCAAAAGATATTCAACGTAGCTTTTAATACCACCCTCGAAATGCAGATCATCTTCACGGGGCTCGGGAATATCACTTCTGCAATCTTTAAGCACAACGCGAATACCTGCATTAAGGAAGGCCTGCTCGCGAAGCCTTAAAAGCAGGGTATCGTAATCGTAGGTGGTGGTGTCTGTAAATATTTCAGGGTCGGGCTTAAAGGTAACGGTGGTACCGGTTTCGGTGGTGTCGCCTATAACCTTTAACTCATTTACTATATTACCCTTTTCATATCTTTGGCAGTAAATGTGCTGACCGTCTTTAATAGTAACCTCAAGCCAGCTTGACAGCGCATTAACAACCGATGCACCAACACCGTGCAAACCGCCCGATACCTTGTAGCCGCTGCCGCCGAATTTACCACCTGCGTGAAGAATGGTAAATACAACCGATACGGTGGGAATTCCCTTTTGTGGGTGAATACCAACAGGTATACCTCGGCCGTTATCTGTAACACGAACAACACCGTCGTCTAAAATCTCCACCAATATTTTGTCGCAAAAGCCGGCCAAAGCTTCGTCGATAGAGTTATCCACAATCTCGTATACAAGATGGTGCAAACCCCTTTCTCCGGTAGAGCCAATATACATACCCGGCCTTTTTCTAACCGCTTCAAGACCCTCTAAAACCTGTATGGAATTTTCGTCGTAGGCCTCGGTAATTTGGGTGTTGATGTTTTCTGTACTCATTTAATTTCCTCCGTTTTAGATGTTAGATGTTAGACATTAGATGTTAGATGTTAGATGTTAGATATATAGGTGTGCCGCAGTGCGGCACGGATTTATATATTGTTGGCAAAGCCAACACCTCAAATATTATCTATTCTTTACCTCTCGCCAGCGTTCTTTTAAGCAGGGTTGCGGGGGAGAGTTGGGAAATATAAAGCCTTTCTCCCTTTTTATTTTTTGTTAAAATGAATGATTTCGGCAATTCAAAGGTTACATTAACAACCTTTTGCTCTTTCGAGGCACGGTTTATATAATCTCTGCCCAATTTTGTTACGGTTACGGTGTCAAGGTCGAATATTCCAATTATATCTCTGCTGTTAACCACCGTATTGCCGCCAAGATGAAGATACATAATCTACTCCAACTTAAATTTATATTTTTATTTTATATTTCCGTTGTGCATTTCAATACTTTTGCCGCCCACAAGCCTTTCTAAGGCCGAGGGGTCGCAACAGGTTATAAAAACCTGCCAGTTTTTTATGTGATTCATAATATAATCCTGGCGGTAAGGGTCAAGCTCGCTTAAGCAATCGTCAAGAAGTGCCACCGGCTCTTCACCGCTTATTTCACGTAGCAGCTCGGCTTCCGATAGCTTTAAGGCCAACACCGTGCTTCTTTGTTGACCTTGTGAGCCATAATTTCTAACATCTATTTCGTTAATGCTAAAAATTATGTCGTCTCTATGGGGGCCAACCGAGGTTGTGCCGGTTATTATATCCTCTTTTCTTGCCTCTTTCAGCCTTTGCGCCAGCTCTTCTCGGCTGCATTCCTCTAACCCTTCGGCTAAATATTTAGCCTTTATAGTTTCTCGGTTTTCTGTAAGCCCTTCAAATATTTCCGGCATATATTCCATAAGCCTTGAAAGATATTTTTTTCTGGCCGAAATAATTCTTTCCCCATAGGCTGCAAGTACCGCCTCGTAATCTTCAATAATAGGCTCTAAATAGCTATTATATTTAAGGTCCTTTAAAATTGAATTTCTTTGCTGCAGCGCCCTGTTATATTTTTTTAGTTGCTCGCCATAGGTTTTATAAACCGATGATATTGCATTGTTTAAAAATCTTCGGCGTAAATTTGGGCCGTCTTTAATAATCGATAAATAATCGGGTGTAAAAACAACAATGTTCGTTTCTTCTGTTAATTCTGACGGGCTTTTTAGCTCTATTCCGTTAAGGTTAACCTTTCGCTTGTCTTCTATTTTAATTTCGGCCCTTTGGTTTCTTTCGCCGCCAAAAAAATTAATTTTAAGCCCAGCTTCTTTTTCGCCGAATTTTATCATTTCGCGGTCGTGGCTTCCCCTAAAGCTTTTAAATCCCGAAAAAAGCCATATACCCTCTATTAAATTTGTTTTTCCCTGTGCATTAAGCCCATAAATTATGTTTGTTTTCTCGTGTGGTTCAAATTCCAGAGATTCAATATTTCTGAAGTTATAAAGCTTTATTTCATTTATTTTCATTTAACTACCCTATAGCAGTTGCCGTTATAACAAACCTCGTCACCCTCTCGAAGCTTTTTTCCACGCATTGTGCAAACCTCGCCATTAAGGGTAACCTCGCCATTCTGAATTATAAACTTTGCGTGGCCGCCGGTTGCAACCTCGCCTGCTAATTTTAGTAAATCGTCAAGACGTATAAATTCTGTGTATATTTTAATATCAGACATTTCTAATCCTCATAGGCATAACAATGTATGTAAACTCGTTACCGGCCTTTGGCTTTATCATAATTGGTGAAAGGTCGCCGTTAAAGGACATAATAACCTGGTCGGTTTCGGTGGCCTTCATAGCGTCAAGCATAAATTTGGCATTAAAGCCGAATTCAATATTATCGCCTGTTTTTTCAATACAACAGGTGTCGCTGGCTCTACCCATTGTGGTGGCGCAGGTGAAGTTCATTTCTTCATCTGTTACTGTGCAGCGAACAGGTGTATTTTTAGGGTTATTAATAATAAGTGAAATTCTTTCAATTGTTTCTATAATTTCATTAGTATTAATGGTAAGCTGGGTTTTTTCTTCCTTCTTAATAACCGAATTGTAATCAAGATAAGTGCCCTCTATTAAACGGGAAACTAAATAATAATCTCCTATTTTAAAGCTTACGTGATTAGTGGTTACCTGAATAGCAACGTTTTGAGATTCATCTTCAATAAGGCGGAAAACCTCGTTTAAAGATTTACCGGTTGCCACAAAATTCATTGTGTTTTCATTTTTTGCAGATTCCTGACGAATTGCAATGCGAAGTCCGTCTAAAGCAACAAGCTTTATATATTCCGATTCAATCTCGAAATAAATACCTGTATACATAGGCATTGAATTTTCTTCTTCCACAGCAAATATAGTTTGCCTTACCATTGCCTTTAGCATAGAGCCGGGCATTGATAAATAGTTACCACCAACGGTAGAGGGAATTTCGGGAAAATCTGATGCATCAATACCAACAATATCGAAATGAGAAGTACCGCTTTCAATGTGGCAAACAAGCTTTTCGTTAACCGAAATTGTAACGTTTTCTTCCGGCATTCTTCTTATAATATCACCAAGAAGCTTTGCTGTAAGAACAATATCGCCGGGTTCGATACAATTAATATCAAGCTCTTTTCTCATACCCATTTCGTAATTGTAAGAGGCCATAGTAAGCTTGCCTTCTTCTGCAGAAAACAATATACCCTCTAAAACAGGAACTGAAGATTTATTTGCCACCGCACGTGACAGCTTGCTTATGGCTTCGGATAACTCGCGTTTATTAACAATGAATTTCATTTTTTTGAATCCTTTCGTTAATATATTATTAGTAAATAAATATACTTATTAGTATAGGGTGTTGATTGTGTGGATAACTTTTTCAACACTTATAATAACAAGCTTTTTGAACCTTTTAACCCTGTGTAAAAATTTTTGATAAAAAGTTGATAAATTTACTAAAAAATATTTTTCCACAAGGGTGTGCATAAGTTAGCATAACTTATAAACATCTGTGCATAACTTTATTGTAGCTTTTTAAGGGTGTCGGAAAGTTCTTCAACCTTTTTCTTTTCATATATATCTATTTTAATTCTGTCTTCAACGTTTTTAAGAGCATGGCCAACCGAGGTGTGATTCATTTTAAGCTCTTTACTTATTTGAATGTTAGAAATACTGGTAAGCTTGCTTGTAAGATAAATTGCAACGTGGCGCGCCCAAACTATATCGGCCATACGTTTTTTAGAGCGTATGTCGGCTTCACTTATTTTATAGTATCTTGAAACCTCTAAAATAATGCGGTCTATATTAACAGGGTCGGGTGCGTTGTCGCTCATAATAGCACGGATGTACGACTGAATAACCGGAACAGATGGATTGGTTTTGTGTAGCTGAATATAGGCCTTCATCTGGTTTATTATACCTTCAAGCTGGCGGGTATTCATTTTAACCTGGTCGGCAATATAATAAATTTCATCTTCGGAAAGATTAATACCAACCGATTGAGATTTAATTCTTATAATACCTACTCGGGTTTCAAAATCGGGCACCGAAATATCGGCTAAAAGGCCCATTTCAAATCTGGAGCGAAGCCGCACATCTAAATTATTTATATCTTTAGGTGGGCGGTCGGAGGTAATAACAATTTGTTTGTTATTTTGCATAAGCACAGTAAAGGTGTTAAAAACCTCTTCCTGGGTTTGCATTTTATTTTCTAAAAACTGAATATCGTCTACCAGCAGCACGTCCACCGACCTGAAGCGGTTGTGGAAAAGAGAAATTGTGCCGGCCTGCAGAGATTCTAAAAACATATTTGTAAAATCTTCACAGCGTATATATTCAATTTTAACGTTGGGGTGGCGTTCTGCCATTTTGTTTTTAATTGCAAACATAAGGTGGGTTTTACCAACACCGCTGTTTCCGTATATTAAAAGGGGATTATAAAATTTTGCAGGATTTTCCACCACAGATAATGCGGCGGCCTGTGCATAGCGGTTAGATGGACCGATAACAAAATTTTCGAAGGTGTATTCACTGCCGATATCTTTTATTAACGGCTCTGTTTCAAGCTGAATGGTATCCATAATACCGCGGGTTTCATCTACATTAACAATATAATCAATATCGGTAACCGAGCCAAGAATTGTACTTATACATTCCTTTAGGTTTTCCTGATAGGTGTTTCTGATAATATCTTCGTGAAAAGTGGTGGGAACCGAAATATACATTACGCCGTTTTTATATTCAAAAATGTAAGAATCTTTTAAAAATGTGTTGAAACCGGCTTCTGTTATGTAAAGCTTTTCTCGCATTAATGCACAGGCCGCGTTCCAAAGTTCAGAGTAAGAATTCATAAGTATGCCGCCTTTCTATAAAATTCAATATATAATTATACCTATATATCTTATTAATATAATAATACATAATATATAATAGCACATAAATATAAATTTAGCAATACTTTTATATTATTTTTTTAAAAACTCTTTAAAAAAGGCTAAAAAAACGAATATTTTTGATATATGAATTTTTAAAGAGTTAAAAATGCAAGTATTGCTTTAAATAAAGATTTGTAAAAGCGAAAAATTTAAAAAAGGTATTGAAAATAACGTTACACTGTGATATAATGTGAATAATCAATTAAAACAACCAAAAAAAACTAAAAAATTTATGCAAAATAACTAAAATTTAGTTATAAAAGTTGTTTAAAAAGAAAATTAAGGCTTATTTTTTAGCCTTTTAAGAAAGGGTGTACCAAAACCATGAAAAACTACGAAACAAAAGACATCAGAAACATTGCTGTTTTGGGTCACGGCAGCTCGGGAAAAACCACCTTGGCAGAAGCTATGATTTACAGTTGCGGCGAAATCGATAAAATCGGTAATATAGCCGACGGAGCAACAGTGCTTGATTTTGATGCAGAAGAAAAAAAGAGAGGCTGTTCAATTTCTGCCGCCAGCTATGCAGCAGAATATAAAAACACTAAAATTAATATTATAGATGCACCCGGATTTTTTGATTTTACTGCAGGCGTTAGTGAAGCACTTACAGCAGGAGATGCAGTTGTAATTGCCCTTTCGGGTAAATCCGGCCTTAATGTAGGTAGCGAGCTTTGCTACGATAACGCAAAGAAAAACGGAAAACCCATTGCATTTTTTGTTGGTAAGCTTAATTCTCCCAGAGCACATTTTTATATGGTTATGAGCCAGCTTACCGGTAAATATGGCTCTGCAATATGCCCTATATTTGTGCCCTACGTTGAAAACGACGCGGTTCAGTGTTACATAGATTTGATTGAGCAAAAGGCCTATAAATACGACGGTATTAATTATTCCGAAACAGATATGCCAAATTCTTCCGATATTGAAAACCTTAGAACCGTTATGGTAGAGGCCGCCGCATCTATCGACGAAGAATTAATGGAAAAATATTTCGAGGGTGAAGAGTTAACCGCCGAAGAAATTAAATTAGCACTTAAAACAGGCTTTGTAAACGGCGAAATTAATCCGGTGTTCTCGGGAATTAATATGGAGGGTCAGGGTGTTCCCCACTTTATAGATTATATTGTTGATATATTCCCCTCTCCCTTAGACGTGGCCTATGCTGCCGAGGGTGGCGAAATAGAAGCCGATGCAAACGCCCCTGCCGCCGCTGTTGTATTTAAAACCGTTGCCGACCCATTTGTTGGAAAGCTTTCCTACTTCAAGGTTGTAAGCGGTAAATTAAAGCAGGATTCAAAGCTTTATAATATGCGTACAGAAAGTGAAGAAAAGCTTTCTAAGGTTATGTATATTAAGGGTGGCAAGCAGATTGATGCCGCCGAGCTTACAGCAGGTGATATAGGCTGTGTTGCAAAGCTTGGAAATGTTATTACAGGCGATACCCTGTGTGACCCCAACCGCAAGGTACAGCTTAAATCTGCCGAGTTCCAAAAGCCCTGCCTTTCTATGGCGGTTTACCCCGTTAAGAAGGGTGACGAGGAAAAAATCGGCCAGGGACTTAACCGTCTTTGCGAGGAAGATCCCACCATTAGCTTCTATATTGATAAGGAAACCAAGGAATCTGTACTTTCCGGCCTTGGAGAGCAGCATTTAGATGTTATTAAAACCAAATTAAAGGCAAAATTCGGTGTAGATGTAGAACTTCGCACACCAAAGGTTGCATACCGCGAAACCATACGCAAAAAGGTTAAGGTTCAGGGTAAACATAAGAAGCAATCGGGTGGTCACGGCCAGTTTGGTGACGTTTGGATTGAGTTTGAACCCACAGAAGAAGAGTTCGTATTCGAAGAAAAGGTGTTTGGCGGTGCCGTTCCCAAAAACTTCTTCCCTGCAGTTGAAAAGGGTCTTCGCGACAGCATAGCAAAGGGTGTGCTGGCCGGCTACCCTGTTGTGGGGCTTAAAGCAACGCTGGTAGACGGTTCTTACCACCCGGTAGATTCCTCTGAAATGTCCTTTAAAATGGCCGCCTCTCTTGCCTATAAAGCAGGTGTTCCGCAGGCAAATCCTGTATTGTTAGAGCCGGTTGGCACCCTTACCGTTTACGTTCCCGACGATTATATGGGCGATGTTATAGGTGATATTACAAAGCGCCGCGGCAGAGTATTGGGAATGAATCCTTTTGACAGCCGTTATAAAGAAATTGTGGCCGAGGTTCCTATGGGCGAAATGGGAGATTTTTCTACAGCAATGCGTTCCATCACTCAGGGCTGGGCAACCTTTAATGTAGAGTTTGCACGTTACGAGGAAGCCCCTGCAATGATTGCCCAAAAGGTAATTGAAGACAGTAAAATTGAAGAGTAATATCAACTGAATCAAAAAAAGATGTGCATTTCTGCACATCTTTTTTTTAGTTGCTTGTACGCAAAAAATATTTATCTAACTCAGCCTTAAGAGATTCCGTAATTTCCGAAGAAAAGGGGAGAGTGTCGCTCTTTACAATTTTCTCGGTTATATCTGCCACAAATTTCACATCTTCAAGCAATCTTTTCGGGTTTATAACCTTTCGTGTATCGTACCTTGTGTGGATTGGTGCAGTGTTTCCCCCCGCATAGCGGGCAAAGGAAATTGCCGCCACTCCACAGTCGGCAAAAACGTTGGAATCGCTGGAACGAATACCCTCTACCGTTTCCATATCAAAGCTTTGATTTTCGGCAAATTCCGCCATAAATTTTTTGGCTTCTTCGTTACAGCTTGCAAAGGCTTTAAACTGACCCATAATGCTGCCAAGCATATCTAAATTTATGTTGAGTGTGTGGCTTTCAAGCTCTTTTTTATGCTTTTTGCAATAGGCTTTTGAGCCAAGCAGACCCCTTTCCTCGGCTCCGCAGAAAAGCAACCGCAGAGTGGGGTAGTGGGGAGTTTTTAGAAAATGCTCCGCCGCGTAAAAAAGCCCGATACAGCCCGACATATTATCGTAAGCACCCATAGATTCGGGGGTTGAGTCGTAATGGGCAGAAAGCACTACAATTTCTTCCGAATTACCCGGAATATCGCAAACTATATTGCGGCTTTCACCCATAAATTTTGTTTGTTCTACACTAAGGGTTGCCACGGCATTGCTTATAGAGGCAATTTTAACGGCAGATTTCGCATTAATTTCAACAGTTGGAACAACTGCCTTACCCTTTGGCGGAAAGCGAATTTCCCGCTGAGAAATATCGTAATCCTTATAATAAAGATTGCCGCCGTAGGTTATAATTCCCAAAGCGCCGTTTTTAAGCAGCTTTTCGTGAAGGCCAATATTCAGTGAGCCGTCTAACAGCACAATTTTATCCTTCACCTTTTTTAAGGCATAGTCGTGATTTACAGATAAAAGGTAAATCGGCGCAGTGACTGTACCCACACCACTGCCAAAAAATGCACAGCAGGGAAAATGCTTGCCACAAACCGAAAGCTCTGCCCGCTTCGTTTCGTACATAGGTAGCGAAAAGCCTTCGTAGCGTGGCTTTAAACCTAATTTTTTAAGGTAATTGAAAATATATTCGCCGCCGCGAAATTCCCCCGCGTTTCCTGCGGTTCTTTCAAAATTCGTGGCACGTAAAATATTATTTATATCTGCAATTTTCATAAGCTATTTTTCCGAAAGCTTAGCAGCAATGGCGGCCAGATCTTCCTTAGAATAATATTCAATGGTAATGGTGCCCTGGTCTTTTTTGCGTGAGCCTTCAATTTTAACCCTTCTGCCAATATCGTTCTTAAGTGCAATTTCCATTTCGCGGAAGTAGGTATCAAGGGGCTTTGGTGCTTTAGCCTTTGTTTCGGGGCTTTTTTTGGAAAGCTTTTCAAGATCGCGGACAGTTGCGCCGTTTTGAGCCATAATTACGGCCTTTTCGCGAAGCTCGGGGTCGGAAATTGCAAGGATTGCCCTGCCGTGACCTGCGGTAAGCTCGCCGATTTTAATAAGCTCTAAAATATCAGAGGGAAGGGAAAGCAGACGAATCGAGTTTGCCACAGCAGAACGGGATTTTCCACAGCTTTCTGCAACCTGCTCTTGGGTAAGGTTAAAGTTATCCATCAAATATTTGTAGCCTGCCGCCTCTTCAATGGGGTTCAGGTCTTCACGCTGCAGGTTCTCAATCATAGCAAGCTCCATAGCTTCGCCGTCGGACATTTCGCGGATTACCACAGGAACCTCTTGAAGGCCGGCAATTCTTGAAGCCCTCCAGCGGCGCTCGCCTGCCACAAGCTGATATCCGCCCTGAAGCTTCGGGCGAACAAGCAAGGGCTGAATAAGACCGTGGCGGGAAATACTGTCGGCCAACTCTTGTAAGGCCACCTCGTCAAACTCTTTACGGGGTTGGTCGCGATTTGGCTCGATTTCAGATATTCTAAGGGTTACGGGGCTGTTTGATTCTAAAAAATTCTCTGCAAACAGGGAATCAAAGCCTCTGCTGAGGCCACCTTTTTTTGCCATATTTATCATCCTTTAATTTAGATTTCAGACGTTAGATGTCAAACTTCAAATTTCAGACATCAGATTTGTCTGTTAGTTATCTGTAACACTTAATGTCACGTTACGCGATATTATGACCGCTTTGCTTTTTTAATAAACTCTTTTCCTAATTTGTTGTAAGCGTCGGCACCCTTGCCCTTGGCGTCGTAATACTGAATAGGAACACCGTAGCTTGGAGCCTCGCTAATGCGAACTGAACGGGGAATAACGGTGGAATAAAGCTTATTTGCAAAGAATTTTTTAACCTCGGCCACAACCTGCTGTGTAAGATTAAGCCTTCCGTCAAACATAGTAAGCACAATTCCCTCTAATTCCAAGGATGGGTTGTAAAGCCTTTTAACCTCTCGTACCGAGGCCATAAGCTGTGAAAGACCCTCCATAGCAAGGTATTCACATTGCAGGGGTACCATAAAGGTATCGGCGGCACAAAGACCGTTAATTGAAACCAAGCCGATTGAGGGGGGACAGTCGATAAAAATGTAATCGTAACTATCGGCAAGCTTAGATAACGCGCGGTTAAGCTGTGATTCTCTGTGGTCGATGTTTATAAGCTCTACCTCGGCACCTGCCAACTCTCGGTTAGAAGGAATTACGTCTAAATTTTTAAATTTAGTTTTTATAATTGCGGCAGACGGCTCGGTGTTGCCAATTAACACATCATAGGAAGAATGGGTTAAATTACGCTTGTTTATGCCAAAACCGCTGGTGGTGTTGCCCTGCTGGTCGATATCAACAACAAGCACCTTTTTTCCCTGCAAGCCAACGGCGGCAGAAAGATTAACGGCAGTTGTGGTTTTACCAACGCCGCCTTTTTGATTAAAAATTGCAATAATTTTAGCCAAAACAGCCTTACCTCCAAAAAAATACTGTTTAATATATTATACCAAACAACAAAATAGATGTAAAGTACAATTTTAATTGTTTCACGTGAAACAAAGGGCGAAAAACAAAATGTTCCACGTGAAACAATGCAAAAAAAGCAGAGTGTGTTTCACGTGAAACATTCTTAAGATTTAACAGCAAGGGAAGCTCCCGGATAGTAGTGATTTAAAATTTGCCTGTAGGTGTTGCCGGCTTTGGCTAAGTAGTTGGCACCGTTTTGGCTTAAACCAACACCGTGACCGTAGCCGCGAACGGTGAATTGTAAATGCTTATCGGTGGTTTTAATATCGAAATTTGACGAACGCAGGCCAAAAAGCGACCGCAACTGTTCGCCGGTAACCGAAGTATCGTTACATACAATTTTTTGCACTGTGCCGCTATCGGTTTTTGTTTGCTTTCCCTTTACAAGCTCTGCGGCGGTAAGACCAAAGCCCTCAAGGCTTTTGTTGGCCTCGGCCAGCTCTACCTTAACTGTGGTTTTGTATTTTTTGGCAAGCTTGTCGCCTTCGCTGTCTACCGATATAAGGTAGGGGATAGCCTGCCCCCAAACGTCGGCGGATTTCTCGGTTTTGCCCGAGGATATGGCGTGATATGCCGCAAGAATTGGTTTATCCTCGTATACCAAAACCTCTTGCCACACCTCGTCCATAAGCCCCCGCAGTTTTTGGTTATATTCCTCTGCCTTGCTGCCCCAGTTTTTGTAGGCCTGCTGTGGGGTTATGTAGGCCTGGCTGTTTTCCGGCTCGGTGGTAAGGTCGTAATCCTTTTCGCTGTTTGCCTCCATACAGTAAAGGGTGTAGGTGTGGGCGGCAACAATCTGTGCCTTAATAGCCTCTTCGTGGTAAAGCATTGGGCATTCGCCGCAAACAACACCATAAATATATTCGTATAAATCCATTTTTTCTATTTTGTTTGTACTTATATTCAGCACCCTAACGGTGGTAGGTGTTGGCTTTTTTTCGGTTTCTTTCTTTTCTTGTGTGGTGGTTTTTGGTGGCACATAGCCTGCCCCTGCATCAACAACAGCCTTGCCCTTTGCATCGGGCAGGGCAATAAGTGGCAGAAGCATAACCGATAAAAACAGTATAAGAACAACATAGGTGTTAATTTTACGCATTATTTTACCGCCTTTTCTTTGAAATTTATTGACAAACTCTACCTATTGCTTTAAAATAGTAATACACTTAAATATATGCAGGTTGTCCCGAATTAATAACAGGGAAGCCCACAAAAAGGAAGACATTTATGAAACACAAGTACATTCTTGCAATTTCCGCCTGCGGTGCATTGGGAATAACGGTTATGCGTGCCCTACAGCTTAAAAGTTTGATAGACGGTGCTACCGGTTTTGGAAAACCCGGTTCGGGGTTGAATTCGGCAATTTATATTCTTACCGCCCTTATTGTTGCGGCAATATTAATTATTTCCGGCTTTTTCAGTAAACGCCAGCCGGCCCGAAGCCCAAATATGCGTCTGTCACCGGGATTGGCGGTTATGAACCTGGTATTGGTTGTGTACCATTTCTACGAAATAGGAACCTTTGTTATTAACAATCAAAACCTTACCTCAACCTTTAGCCTTGTTTATATGCTGTTTTTGCTGCTTGCCATTGCATTCCACACCCTTTATGGTATATCGGCCTTAAGTGAAAGCATAAAGGTGCCGAAAATACTCAGCCTTGCACCAATTTTGCTGGCAGGCTACAAGCTGGTAGAGACCTTTATAGGCAGCATAGGCGTATCGCTTATTTCAGATAACGTTTACGAGTGCCTGTTCCTTTGCATTGTTCTTTTCTTCTTTTTACAGCACGGAAAAATTATTGCAGGCATAGAAATCCGCCGTTCTGCCCGCATTATGCTGCCAACGGCATTGTTGGTGTTTGCCCTTGGTTGTGTTACTTCTTTAGCGCCGATTCTGGCACTTTGCACCGGCGCAAAGCTGCATTCTAACATAAATGGCGATATTTTCTTAGCGCTTTACGCACTGTTCTTTATGTTAGCCCTTTATAAGAAAAAAGATTGATTTTAAAAAAAGCATTTATTAATAAAACAATATAAACGGAAATCCGCCCAAAGCCAAACAGCTTCAGGCGGATTTCCTGTATATGGGGATGAATATGGGTGGGCGAATTTGAGGCCGCCGTCTGCGGCATTGAAGAAAGCCGTAGGTTAACATTTGCGGTGGCTTTTCCTTACAACTATATTCTAAGGCAAGTCCAAAATATTTGCAAGCAAAAAAGGTCGACACCAAACATCAAAAAAACCGCTGAAGCCTAAGGCTACAACGGTTTTTTCTGTATTTTTTGAGACATTCTCGGGAATTGTGGGGGAGTTTGCGATATTTTTTTAACCTGGCAGAAAATTCTTTCGCCACCCTCCATAGGCAGGGTTTCGCAGAAATTCACAATTTCACCGCCACCAAGCTTTTTTATTGCCCTTTCGGCGGCCTCGGCTTCTTCGGGGGCAGAGGGGCCCTTCATTGCAATAAAGCTGCCGCCAACCCTTACGTAGGGCATACAATATTCCGAAAGAAGGTTAAGCTTTGCCACGGCGCGGGCGGTGGCAATATCGTATTTCTCACGAAGCTCGGGCTTTTTGCCGCCCTCTTCGGCGCGGGCGTGGATTATTTCGGCCTCTAAGCCAAGCTCCTTTAAAACCTCACTTAAAAAGATAAGCCGTTTATTAAGGCTGTCCAGCAGGGTTAGCTTTATATCCGGTCGGGCAATTTTCATAACCATTCCGGGGAAGCCTGCCCCTGTGCCTACATCTATAACCTTGGCGTTCTGCGGAATTTCGGCGTTTTTGAAAATTAAAAGACAGTCTAAAAAGTGTTTAATTACAATCTCGTCGGGGTCGGTTATGGCGGTAAGATTCATTTTTTCGTTCCACTCACGCAAAAGAACGGAATACTTTTTAAGCCTTTCTATGGCGGTATCGTCAAGCATCAGCCCAAATTCGGCAGTTTTTTCTTTTAAAAAGCTATATAACTCACTCATTATTTAAATTCCTTTTATTTTTATCAAGATATATCAGCATAACCTGAATATCGGCAGGGGAAACGCCCGAAATGCGTGAAGCCTGACCAATAGAGTGGGGCAGAATCTTTTTCAGCTTTTCCGCCGCTTCAAGCCGCAACCCTGTGATATCGTTGTAATTAATATTCTTTGGGATAATTTTATTTTCCAACCGTTTAAGGTCGTCTACCTGCAACATCTGACGTTTAATGTAGCCCTCGTACTTAATTTCAACCTCTACCTTGTCTTTAATATCTCGGGGAAGGGCAGGTCGATTTTTGTCGAAGGGGGCTAAATCGTCGTAGCCAATTTGCGGGCGGCAAAGCAGCTCAGACAGCCTGCAGCCTGTGGTAAGGGGAGATGTTTCACGTGAAACAAGCAGGTCGTTAATGCCGCATTTTGGCGAGATTGTGGTGGCTTTAAGCCTTTCTATTTCGGCTTCCTTTAGTGCCTTGCGGTTAAGGTATTCTTTGTAGGTTTCTTCGCTTACAAGCCCGTTTTCGTAGCCGATAGGCATAAGCCTTTCGTCGGCATTATCCTGGCGAAGCAAAAGGCGGTATTCGCTGCGGCTGGTCATCATACGATAGGGGTCGGAGCAGCCCTTTGTAACCAAATCGTCTATAAGTGTGCCGATGTAGGAACCACTGCGGGGCAGAATAAGGGGCTGTAGACCCTTAAGGCTTCTAACGGCGTTAATACCCGCCACAAGGCCTTGGGCCGCCGCCTCTTCATACCCCGAAGAGCCGTTGAACTGACCGGCACCATAAAGGCCGGGGAAGTCTTTCATTTCTAAGGTGGGGAATAGAGCCAGCGGGTCTACGCAATCGTATTCAATGGCATAGGCATTTCGCATAATCTGGCAGTTTTCCAAGCCCTCGATAGAGTGGTAAATTTCAATCTGCACCTCTTCGGGCAGGGAAGAGGACATACCCTGCAGGTACATTTCCTCGGTATTGTCGCCGCAGGGTTCAACGAAAAGTTGATGTCGCTTTTTGTCGGCAAAGCGCATAATTTTATCTTCAATACTGGGGCAATACCTGGGGCCTACGCCTGTGATTTCGCCGCTGTAAAGGGGGGAACGGTGAATATTATCTAAAATTATTTGCTTGGTTTTTTCGTTGGTATAGGCTATATAGCAAACGGCGGTATTATCTCGGGGATTTTTGGTGGAGTAGCTAAATGGAACAATTTCCTCGTCGCCTTCTTGCAGCTCCATTTTTGAAAAATCTATACTGCTTTTAAGCACTCTTGCAGGGGTGCCTGTTTTAAATCGGCGCAGGGGAACACCCAACTCCAAAAGCTTTTCCGAAAGGCGGTTTGCGGCATAGGTACCGTCGGGGCCACCCTCGAAATTAACCTCGCCCACAAAGATTTTGCCCTTAAGGTAAACTCCTGTGGCAAGAATAACCTTGCGGCAAAGATACTGAGCGCCAAGCATTGTGGTAACAAGCCAGCCGCCATCGGTTTTCTCTATATCTATAACCTCTGCCTGCTTTAGCGATAGGTTTTGCTGCAGCTCTAAGGCGTGCTTGGTGTATTCTGCATAGGCGCGGCGGTCAATTTGAGCGCGAAGGGAATGAACTGCAGGGCCTTTTCCGCGGTTAAGCATACGGCTTTGCAGCATTGTGGCATCGGCGGCCTTTCCCATTTCGCCGCCTAAAGAGTCGATTTCCCTAACAAGATGACCCTTTGCGGTGCCACCTATTGACGGGTTACACGGCATATTTCCTACCATATCAAGATTAATGGTGAAAATAACGGTGGAGGCACCCATTCTTGCCGCCGCCAGCGCGGCTTCAATTCCTGCGTGACCGGCACCAATAACGGCAACCTGGAATTCCCCTGCATTATAATTCATTCTTACTCACACCCATATTGGAAAAATCTTAATTTTTGCGGCAGAATTTTACAGCCGCTTTTTTAGCCATTCAATGTTCTCCGAAATTCTCCAAATCTTTGATTTGGTTAGTATTTCGTGAGGTTATTATATCATTTTATAAAGGCTACTTCAACATTTTTTTAAAAGTCAAAAAAATGAACAGTTTATTAATAATTTATTGACAATTTTCGACACGGGGGGTATAATAAACATAACCCGAAAGGGAAATATTTTTTTGGAGGTTCTATTATGAACGGCGAAACTGTATCAATACTTGCATTAGTATTGGGATTAGTAGGAACAATTTTATTGTTCATCTTTGTAGGCCCTGCTTCAAAAAGACCTACACTCAACGGTTTTGGTAAATTCATTCACGATACAATGAATTTCAGAACACTTTTTGTAGAGACCATTTTCAGATTTTTGTATGTGTTCTCTACCTGTTTTGTAATCGTGGGCGGCTTCTTCACAATGTTTACAACAAGCTATAGCTATTATGGCCGTGGAGAAAGCAATTTCTTACAAGGCTTCTTATTAATGGTGCTTGGCCCCATTGCTGTAAGAATTGCTTATGAGCTTATTATGCTTCTCTTTATTCTTGTTAAGAATGTTGTTTCCATTAACAACAAGCTTACCGACAAGGCTAACAGCGCAAGCAACAACGACCCCTTTGCTGCTGCCGATTACAGCGAGTATAAAGAGCCTCAGGCTGCTGCCGGTAATTTCTGCCCCAACTGTGGCAACACTAACGACCCCGACAGCGCATTCTGCCTTAATTGTGGCCAGAAGCTTAAGTAATTAAAATTACATAGCAAAATATACACCCGCCGAAGGTAAAATCCTTTGGCGGGTGTTTTGTTAATCGTTAATAATGTTGTTAATCCAAACGCCTTTTTTCACAAGCACAAAGGCCATAATAGATTTTATTACTTCGACACCCTGCACTAAAAGGTAGAAGGGCAGAATGGGAAGGGCGGTAAAGTGGGCAATTGTATAGGCCAAAAGGTAAGAGCCAAGCCACATAAAGCCGCTGTCGAAAAGTAGAGTAATAAAGGTTTTACCCCCCGAGCGCATTGCAAAATAACTGCCGTGGGCAAAGGCGGCAAAGGGCATATAAAGGCAGACAATCCACAAAAGCCTTGTGGCAAGCAGGCGCACCTCGGCGGTTGTGTTGTAAGCGTAGGGCACAAAGGGTGCGGCGGCAAAAAGCAGACCGCCCATTATAGCGCAGGTTGCCACCGAAAATGCCAGAAGTCGCCATACCGTAACCTTGGCTTGGCGGGGCTTGTTTGCCCCCAATTGCTGACCTGCCATTATGGCGATTGCTGTGCCCATTGAGAAATAAACCACATTGAAAATATTTGAAATGGTAGAGGCAATGTTTGTGGCGGCTATTACCTCTATTCCGCGAATCGAGAAGCATTGCATAAGGGCCGCCATTCCCATAGACCAAAGCAGCTCGTTCACCATAAGCGGCATTCCCTTTTTGAAGATGTTTTTACAAAGGGAAATCGGAATTTTAAAGCTTTTGTAAAGCCCCTTTACAAAGGCATATTTTACTGAATTTTTGTGAGTAGCAATAATAATTATTGCAAACTCTACGTAACGCGATAAAACCGTGGCAATAGCGGCACCATCAACCCCCAAAGGCTTAAAGGGTAAAAAGGGCAGTCCGCGGTTGCCGAAAATTAAAATGTAGTTGAACACCACGTTCACAAGAATTGCGGTGATACTGGCAATCATAGGAAGCTTGGTTTCGCCCTGTTCACGAAGTGTACTGCCGTAAACCTGAGAAATTGCAAAGGGAACAAGACCCCAAAGCATAACCCTTAAGTAGCCCATACCAAATTTAAGGGTTGCCGCGGCATCGGCGGCCGAGGTGTTTTCTGCAAGGTACATTCCCACAAGGCGGTTTGGCATAGAAATAAATACGGCAAAGGCCACAAGCAGCACCACAATCGAAATATAAAACTTCATTCTAACGGTGTGGCGAACGCCCTGCAAATCCCCTGCCCCGTGGTACTGCGCCGTGAAAATTCCGGCTCCGGAAAGTCCGCCGAAAATGCACAAATAAAACACAAAAAGCAACTGGTTAACTATAGCCACCGCCGACATTTCCAGCGTGCCCACGCTTCCCACCATAACGTTATCTACAAGGCTTACAATGTTGGTGATGGTGTTTTGAATAACAATGGGCACAAGAATGGCTATAACCTGCTTATAAAAGCTGCGGTCGCCTATTAAATTGTGCCGCAATGCACGAATCTTAGTCACGAAAAAAACTCCAATCAAATTAATTCCAACTGATTCTAACACAAAGCATTAAATTTTACAATACACAAAACAAAAAACCGAGAAATTTTCTCGGTTTTTTGGGTTTTACTTATAAAACGCACTTTAAGAACTGCTTGGCGCGTTCGGTTTTGGGATTGTTGAAAAGCTCTTCGGGTGTTCCCTCTTCTTCAATTATACCGTCGCCAAAGAAAAGCACACGGTCGGCCACCTCGCGGGCGAAGCCCATTTCGTGGGTAACAACAACCATTGTCATACCGCTTTCGGCAAGCTTTTTCATAACGCTTAAAACCTCGCCAACCATTTCGGGGTCTAACGCACTGGTGGGCTCGTCGAAAAGCATAACCTCGGGGTCCATACAAAGGGCACGGACAATGGCAACACGCTGTTTCTGACCACCCGAAAGCTGGGAAGGATAAGCGTTTGCTCTGTCGGCAAGGCCAACGGTTTCAAGAAGCTCCATAGCGCGCGCTTCGGCCTCGGTTTTGGATTTTTTCAAAATTTTCATTGGAGCCAGGGTCATATTTTTAAGAATGGTCATATTATGGAACAGGTTGAACTGCTGGAAAACCATTCCCATTTTTGCGCGGTGGGCGTTAACGTCGGTTTTGGGGCTGGTAACGTCCTGACCGCCGTAAATTATGCTGCCGCCGGTAGGCTCTTCAAGCAGGTTCAGGCAGCGCAAAAAGGTGGATTTTCCGCAGCCCGAGGGGCCGATAATACAAACCACCTCTCCCCTTTTTATTTCGGTGGAGATACCCCTTAAAACCTCGATTTTATCAAAGCTTTTTTTAAGGTCAACGGTGGAAATAATTGTTTCGTTAGTGGTCACTCTTACGCAGCCTCCTTTCCAGACATTTCAAGCCGTAGCTTAGAATAAGCACAATAACAAGGTAAATTATTGCAACCGTAAGCAGCGGGAACAAGGCTTCGTAGGTTCTGGAACGAATAAGGTTACCCACATAGGTTACGTCTTGCACGCCGATGTAGGCTGCAACAGAGGTTTCTTTAAGCAGAACTATAAATTCGTTGCCAAGGGCGGGTAAAATGTTTTTAAAGGCCTGGGGCAGAATTATACTGGCCATAGTGTTGGTGTAGTTAAGGCCAAGGCTTCGGCCTGCCTCGAACTGGCCCTTGTCGATAGACATAATGCCCGAGCGAACAATTTCGGCAACGTAGGCACCCGAGTTAAGGCCGAAGGCTATAACACCTGCTATGGTGCCATCGTCCATAGTAACAAAGACTATGTAGTAGATAATCATTAACTGAATAAGCACCGGAGTGCCGCGAATAACGGTTATGTAAAGGTTACAAATCCAGTTCACAAATTTTAAAATAACTGCTCCAACCGAACGGCATCGCTTGCCCTTAAGGTTGGTGTCGTAAGTAGAGCGGATTATGGCTATAATAACACCCAGAAAAATGCCCATAATGGTGGCAAAAAGGGTTATTTGCAGGGTTGTTCCAAGGCCGCGGAGCAACATCTTCCAGCGATCGTCCCTAATAAAGGTTTTTTCAAAGCTGTTGCATAGGTCGGGGAAATGCTCTTGTAAAAATGCCAGCATAAAAAATCTCCTAAAAATAAAATATACACCAAAATGGAGCTGTAAACCACAGCTCCATTTCGAAAACTAAATTACGGTGCTATTATTCCTTAACAATAATAACCTGAGTTGCGGTGGTGTAAGGAATGCTGAAGTTAACCTCTTCAAGTCTTTCGTCGGTGATGGTAAGACCTGCCATACCGAAGTCGGCCTTGCCTGCAGAAACTTCGTTAAGAATGGAGTCGAACTCGATATCTTTGATTTCGAGCTTGTAGCCAAGCTTGTCGCAAATAGCCTGAGCAATAGAAGCGTCGATACCAACAACCTTATCGTTTTCAACGTACTCGTAGGGCTCGAATGCTGCGTTGGTAACCATTGTAAGTGTACCCTTAGAGGTGTTTACATTTTCGGGAGAAACGTAGGGAGATTTGCCCTTTGTATCGTCGCCGATGAAGTTTTTGATAATGGAATCAACTGTGCCGTCGGCAATAAGCTGGGCAAGAACAGCGTTGATTTCCTGCATAAGCTTCTCGTTATCTTTTGCGAAGCACATTGCATATTGTTCGGTTTCGAAGGGCTCGTCAAGAATCTTTAAGCCTTCGTTAGCCTCTACAAAGGCTTTTGCCGGCTCGTTATCAATAATAACGCAATCTAATTTGCCGGATTTAAGAGCCATAACAGCATCGGCACCCTTGCTGAAGCGCTTGATGGTGGAGCCTTCCTCTTCGTAATCTGAAGCGTAGATGTCGCCGGTGGTACCAAGCTGAACACCAATACGTGCGCCGGGTAAATCCTCTACACTTTTAACTTCCTTGCCTTTTTTGCCGCAAGCTGTAAAGCAGGTGGCAACCAAAGCCATAGCCATTAAAATAGAAATAAGCTTTTTCATAAAAAATCCTCCTAAAAAATAATATATATTTCTATACCTATATTTAACCACTAAAAAATCAATATGTCAAGACATCGAAGGAGAGTTTTGCATAAAAATTCACAGAATTCACAGAAAAAACCTGAATATACAGCAACGCGATGTATACTCAATCTGAATATACATCGTGTTACTGCACATTTATACATTATATGTATAGTTTAGCTTTTTCTGATTTTTGAATACAGCGTTAAAATAAGATAAGCCGCTATGTTCACCGAAATTACGGCAGGGCCGGTTTGCAGGCTGTAGGCGCAGGCCAGAAACAGCCCCGGCAGGAAGCAAAGCACCGAAATTACCGCCGAGGTGATTACCACACCCCTGAAGCTTTTTGCTACCCGCATTGCCGAAAGGGGCGGAAAAATAACCAGTCCGGAAATCAGAATAGCGCCCATAAGCCGCATTCCCACCACTATTGTAACGGCGGTAAGCAGGGATAAAAGCAGGTTGTAAAAGCCCACCCTAAGGCCGGTGGCAGAAGAGAAATCCTCGTCGAAAGTAACGGCAAAAATTTTGTTATACAGCAGCAAAAACATTGCAATAACCACTGCCGACAGCACCAGACTGAAAACCATATCCTTATTTGTAATGGTTATAAGCGAGGCCGAACCGAAAAGCCCTGTGCAGGCATCGGCCGCGGTGCCCCCCGTAAGGTTAAGAATTATTGTTCCCACCGCCATTGAGCCGGTGGAAAGGCAGGCTATGTAGGCGTCGGCCCCCTGCTTTGCGCGGCCGGAGGTTTTAATAAGCAAAAATGCCGCAACCAGAACTATGGGTATTGAAACCTCCATTGAATAGCGGCTTCCCAGCCCCAAAGCCGAGGCAACCGCCAGGGCGGCATAGCCCACATGGGAAAGTCCGTCGCCAATCATAGAGCAACGCTTAAGCACAAGGCAAACCCCAAGCAGCGCGGCGCAAAGGCTTACCAGCACCCCCACCACCAAAGCCTTTATAACAAGGCTTTTTATGTATGGGTCGGAAAGCAGAGAAATAAAATCACTCATACCCTGTCACCTCCCGGAAGTGCGGCAATGCCGCTGGCAAAAAATTCCTGCCCTGTGCCGAAAAACAAAGGCTTGTGCTTTAAATACAGCACGTGGCTGGCATATTTTGCGGCGGCGGAAATATCGTGGCTTACCATAATTACGGTAAGCCCCTTTTCTTTTAGCTCTAAAAGAGCGTTATACATATCCTCGGCCGACTTTTGGTCTAAAAAGGCGGTGGGCTCGTCTAAAACCAGAATTTTAGTGGCGGCGGCAAGGGCGCGGCACAAAAGAACCCGCTGTTGTTGACCGCCCGAAAGGCCCGAGAAGGGGCGGTTGGCAAGCTCGCGAACCCCCATACGTTGCATAATTTCCGCAACTTCGGCCTTATCACTTTTTTTATAAATACCAAAACGGCTTTTGCGGTTTAGCCTGCCCGACATTACAATTTCTAAAGCGGTTGCAGGGAAGTTTTTTTGTGTGGCGGTGCTTTGGGGCAGGTAGCCCACCTCTTTTTGACTAAGGCCGCCAAGGTAGGTAATAGAGCCGCTATCTTTATTTTTTAGCCCCAAAAGGCCCTTAATAAGGGTGGATTTTCCTGTGCCGTTTTCCCCCAGCACATATAGGCAATCGCCGCGGCTCAGGGTAAAGGAAACCTGGCTTAAAACCGGCCTGCCTTCGTAAGACATCGACAAATTTTTTACCTCTATCAGCTTACTCACGAAAGCACCTCCTCTAACACCTTAAGGTTTTGCTCCATTAAGGAAATATAGCTTTCGCCGTTTTCCAGCTCGTCGGAAGTTAGGCTGTGGCAGGAATGGAAAAGCCGCTTGCTACAGCCTGTGGCATCCATAACCCGTTTTGCAATTTCACCGTCGGCGGTTTCGGTGTAAAGCACGGCGGGGATTTTGTTTTTCTTTACCGATTCTATCAAATTTTTAACCGCCGTTAAGGTGGGCTCGGTATCCGAACTGCAGCCGGGCAAAGCCGACACGCACTCAAGGGAATAGCTTTCGCAAAAATGGTGGAAGGGAAAGCGGTCGGCAAAAACCAGGGTTTTATTTCTGCCACTTTCCGCCACGCGCTGAAAATCGCCATGAAGCTTAACTAATTTATCAATATAATCGGTTTTGTTACCGTTGTAAACTGCGGAATTTTCCGGATCTACCTCTGCTAAAGTATCGGCCAGTTTTTTTACAATTTCCATAACCAACCTGGGGGAGGTCCAGATATGCTCATCGGTTTGGGTTTCGCCACCGTGGGTATGCTTGGTATCCACTAAATCCAACAGCTTTATGGCGCGGCGACCCTTATTATAACTGCCTGCAAGGGCGGTTTCGGCCCAGGGGTCGATTTCGCCGCCTACGTAAACAAAAACGTCGCACTTTGAAATGGCCGAAAGGTCAGAAAGCGATGGCTCGTAATTATGGCTTTCACTGCCCGGGGGCAAAAGCATTGTGATTTCGGCACTATCCCCCGCCAGCTCTCGCAAAAAATCGTAGGGCGGGAAAATGGTGGTTACCACCTGAATTTTACCCTTTTCGGCGGCCTTTGGCTTTGTGGAATTTTCGGCTTTTTTGCAACCGCAGAGTAAAAACAGCAAAATAAGGCCAAGGCTTAGAATTCTTTTCATTCCGCCGCCGCCTTTCTTTTACAGCTACCGCAAAGACCGTAGAAAACCGTGTTGCCGATATCCACAGAAAAATCGTGGTGGGCGCTGATATGCCGAGGGATACACATAATGCTTTGGCAGTCGATATGTTGCAGTTTGCCGCAGCTATTACACTTCAGGTGAAAGTGGGCATTGCAGCCGCCGTCTTGCCCAACGTATTGGTAAAGTACCTGCCTGCCGTCGGCACCGCGGAAGCGGCGCAGCTCGCCATCGGTTACCATACGGCTGATATTCCTGTAAACCGTGCTTTTTCCAATTCCGCTGCCCGACACAGCATTTGCTATTTCGTTTATTGAAAACTGGCGGCTGTTATTCTTTTTTAAAAAGTCAATTAAAACCAACCGCTGTTTGGTGTTATACTCTGCTTTCATAAATTTTTCTCCGTTCAATTTGAGAATTACTCTCATATTGTACCCGATGTCCTTAATTTTGTCAAGAATTCGAATAATTATTCTAAAAAACACTTAAAATATCTTATATTTTTAATTGAAAAATTTTACTCTTTGTGCTAATATTAATATGTATATTTATATTCTTTCAAAAGGAAGGTAACTTTTATGAGATGTCCGTTTTGCGGCTATGCCGAAAGTAAGGTTATAGATTCCCGCCCCACCGAGGAGAATGAAAAAATCCGCAGAAGGCGTGAATGTATGCAATGCCAGAAAAGATTCACAACCTATGAAGTGGTGGAAAGCTTGCCGCTGCTTGTTATAAAAAAGGATAAAACCCGCGAGGAGTTCGACAGAGCAAAGCTGCTTAAAGGTATGCGCCACGCCTGTGAAAAGCGCCCCGTTTCCATTGAAACCCTGGAGCGTATGATAGACGAAATTGAAACCAGCCTGCAAAACACTCTGGACCGCGAGGTTACCTCTACCAGAATAGGCGAGCTGGCTATGGAAAAGCTTAAAGACGTAGACGAGGTTGCCTACGTTCGCTTTGCCTCGGTTTACCGCCAATTTAAAGACATTAACACCTTTATGGAAGAACTTAATAAATTGCTTAAATAGTTTAAGCAGTTTAAAGATAATAGATGATAGTTATTGTGTTTGCTTCGCAAACGGATTTATATAGTTCGTGCCTTTGGCACACCTATTCGTCTAACATCTAACATCTAACATCTGACGTCTGAAATCTGCCATCTGACGTCTGCCATCTAAAACGGAGTGAAATTATGGACTATAAAAAACTGGCAGCACTTTGCCTGCCCGACGTAACCAAAACCCCCGATTATTACGAGAACCTTTACCCCGCAAGGAATCTTCCCGAAGGTGCAAAGGTAACAAGAATTGCCCCCAGCCCCACAGGCTATCTGCATTTGGGCACACTTTTTGCGGCGCTGGTAAACCGCATTTGCGCCACCTCTACAGGCGGTGTGTTCTTTACCAGAATTGAAGATACCGATAAAAAACGTGAAATCGAGGGCGGAATTGAAGATATTATCGACGGCCTTGGCCGTTTTGGAATTACTATAGACGAGGGCTTTTACAGCGGCACCCTTGAAAAGGGCGAATACGGCCCCTATCAGCAAAGCCACCGTGCCGAAATTTACCGCACCTACGCAAAAGCTTTAATGGAGCAGGGGCTTTGCTACCCCTGTTTTTGCACCGCCGAAGATTTAGAGGCGGTCAGAAACACCCAAGAGGCGGCAAAAATCCGCACAGGCTACCACGGTGAATATGCAAAATGTCGCCACCTTTCCTTAGAGGATTGCGAAAAATTGATTTCCGAGGGCAAGCCTTTTGTTGTTCGCCTGCGTTCCCCCGGCGACGAAAGCCGCAGAATCACCTTCGACGACGGTGTTAAGGGCAAAATAGAAATGCCCGAGAACGACGAGGATTTTGTTATTCTGAAATCCGACGGCATACCCACCTACCACTTCGCCCACGCTATAGACGACCACCTTATGCACACCAACCTTGTTATGCGTGGCGACGAATGGATTTCTTCGGTGCCTAAGCACATTCAGTTGTTCAGAGTTCTGGGCTTCAAGCCCCCGAAATATGCCCACCTTTCGCCCATTATGAAGAGTGAAAACGGTGCAAAACGTAAAATTTCCAAGCGTAAAGACCCCGAGGCCGCCGTTCACTTCTTTGCCGAGCAGGGCTTTACTTCCGACAGCGTTATCGAGTATCTTATGACCATTGCCAATTCCGATTTCGAGGATTGGAGAAGAGCCAACCCTACTGAAGACTACCGCAAATTTAAGTTCAACCTTAAAAAGATGAGCGTTTCTGGTGCCCTTTTCGATTGGGATAAGCTGATTGACGTAAGCAAGGCTGTGGTATCCCGCCTTACAGGCCAGCAGGTTGTAGAGGCGTTGCTTAATTGGTCGAAGGAATTTGACCCCGAGTTCTACACCCTTCTTTCTGCCGACCCCGATTATGCACTGCAGGTCTTCTCTATCGACCGCGACGTGCCCAAGCCCCGTAAAGATATTGCCAAGTGGGACGAGGCCAAGAAATATGCCGAATATTTCTTCGACAGCCTTTACACCCCCCAATACGATATTCCCGAAAAAATTAAGGCGGCCGATGCCGCCGCGGCGCTAACCAAATACCTTACGGTTTACAACCCCGCCGACGACAGGCAGGAATGGTTCAATAAAATTAAGGGAATCTGCCCCGAGCTGGGCTTTGCCGCCGAAACTAAGGAATACAAAGCCAACCCCGAGGCCTACCGCGGCAGCGCAGGTGACATCAGCACCGTTATTCGCGTGGCAGTAACCGGCAGGCAGAACACCCCCGACCTTTGCAGCATTATGCAGGTGCTGGGTCAAGAGCGTGTTACCGCCAGAATCAATGCCGCAATCGAGCATTTTAAGAATGTTTAAGGAGATTTTCAAATGGACGAAAATATAAAAGCAGCAGAGGAAGTATCCTCTAACTTTATTCACGATTTTATAGACGAGGATTTGAAGGAGGGTGTTTACGACCACGTACAGACCCGCTTCCCCCCCGAGCCTAACGGCTACCTTCACATTGGCCACGCAAAGGCTATATGCATAGACTTCGGCACCGCCGAAAAGTATGGCGGCAAATGTAACCTTCGCCTTGACGATACCAACCCCACCAAGGAAGACGTGGAATACGTAGACGCCATTAAAGAGGATATAAAATGGCTGGGCTTTCAGTGGGATAACGTATACTTCGCCTCAGACTATTTCGATTTTATTTACGAATGTGCCCTGAAGCTTATTGAAAAAGGCCTTGCTTATGTAGACGACCTTAGCGGCGACGAAATAAGAGAATACCGCGGCACACTTGTAGAACCCGGCAAGGAAAGCCCCTACAGAAACCGCAGTGTAGAGGAAAATCTTGACCTGTTCCGCCGTATGACCGAGGGCGAGTTCGACGAGGGCAGCCGATGCTTACGTGCAAAAATTGATATGGCTTCCCCCAACATCAATATGCGCGACCCGGTTATTTACAGAATTATGAAGGCAACCCACCACCGCACAGGCGACAAGTGGTGCGTGTACCCTATGTACGATTTTGCCCACCCCCTTTCCGACACTCGCGAGGGTGTAACCCACTCTCTTTGCTCTTTAGAATTCGAAAACCACAGGCCCCTTTACGATTGGTTCTTACAAAAATTAGAGCTGCCCCAGCCCTCTCGCCAGATAGAGTTTGCAAGGCTTAACCTTAACTACACCCTTACCAGCAAGCGCAAGTGCTTGAAATTGGTTGAAGACGGGTTGGTTTCCGGCTGGGACGACCCTCGTATGGCCACCCTCTGCGGTATGCGCCGCCGTGGCTTCCCCCCAGAAGCTATCCGCGAATTTACCGACAGAATCGGTGTTTCCAAGGCCTACAGCGTGGTGGATTTCGCATTGCTGGAATCCTGCGTTCGCGATTATCTTAACGTGGAAGCCGACCGCGCAATGGCGGTGCTTCGCCCCTTAAAGGTTATTGTTGATAACTACCCCGAAGGAAAAACCGAGGAAATTTCGGTTGATATTAACCCCGGCCGCCCCGAGCTTGGCAAACGCACCGTGCTTTGGAGCCGCGAGCTGTATATTGAAGCCGACGACTTCGCATTGGTGCCGCCGCCCAAATACTTCCGCCTTTGTCCCGAAAAAGAGGTTCGCCTCAAGGGTGCATATTTTGTTAAGTTTGCCAGCGCCGAAACCGACCAAAACGGCAATGTAACCGCCGTTCACGTTACCTACGACCCCGAATCGAAGGGCGGCGAGGCCCCCGACGGCAGAAAGGTTAAGGGCACCCTGCATTGGGTAAGCGCAAACCATTGCCTTAACGCCACCGTAAACCTTTACGACCGCCTGTTCAACGTTGAAAACCCCTCCGACGAAGAGGGTGTACAGAGCTTTGCCGACAACCTTAACCCCGAATCCTTAGTGGTTCTTGAAAACTGTAAGGTTGAAAGCTATATGGCCAACGCTAAGGTGGGCGACACCTTCCAGTTTATGCGTCAGGGCTACTTCTGTATCGACCTAAACTCCACCCCCGATAATCTGATTTTTAACCGCACAGTTGCACTTAAAGACTCATTTGCCAAGAAAAAGTAAAAATTAAACTCGAATTGTAAATTTGTCTCTATTTAGTTGCGGCACTCGCCTGAAGCCTTGACAAGCACAGGCGAAAACCATAATATTATATATGTAATAGCACACCTTCGCACTGAAATCATTCAAGAAAAGGGTTGAAAAATATGAAAAGAATCAGAAAAAACAGAAAACTGAAAAAGCTGTTATCTCTGGCGCTCACAATCTGCCTTGTGTTAGGCGCAGTTCCGCTGATGAAAAACAGCACAGCGGCGGCCTGGAGCCTTACCGCGAAAGACGGCTACAGTGAAGACGTAACCACCCTTAAGGCCAACCAGACCTCTATCGACAAGCTGTTAGAGAATGGCAAGGGCATCCTTTCGGGGCTGGTTCCTTACAACTGGAATTACGAGAAAAACAAGTTCGACGGCTGTAATTCCAGCACCTACGCTACCGACGGAATAAAGAACGAATTTTACCCCTACACCGGCCTTTATTCTCAGGTTACCTTCCAGCTGAACGACCTTTACGATATTTCCGAGTTTGGTCTTATTCTTAATAACGCCACCTACAGAAACAGCTACGAGGTTTACGTTGGCAACAGCTACGACACCCTTTACAGCGGCACCCCCGTGTACATATTCGACGGCACCGCCGAGGGCTACACCTCTTCAATGGGTCAGTATGTTCAGTTCACTGCCGACGAAACCCACACTCTGCCCAGGGGTTCACTGCTTGGTATTAAATTTACCGAATGTATGAACAGCTCGGGCGTTATTGCAACGGCAAACCGTGCCGTTCGTGTTGCAGAAATTTTTGCAAACGGCACACCCTTAAATCAAGACATTGCAGGTATGGGTCTAACCCTTTCGAAATACGATGTGTATTACTACAACTACAAATCGATTAGCGACAAGAACATTCTTAAAAATGCCACCGTTCATTCCTACAACGGTATTAATATTTATAACGCCGCAAAAATCCCCGCTTATTTCGATGGCGACCCCACAACCGAAAACTACATTTCAAACGATACCGATACCCCCAGCATAACCTTTGCTCTGCGCGCCGAAACCGAAATCAGCGCCTTCAGAATGTATCAGTCCAACGCAAGCTACAGGGCAAGCTACAAGGTTTACGTGGGCAACGATGCCGACACCCTTTACAGCAACGAAAATCTGCTTTACACCTGGGATGGCGGAGCAAATACCGCAATGGTACAGGAGCATTACTTCAATGCTGCCAGAAAGAAGGGCAAATTTATGGGCATCTATTTCGATGATACCACCAACAGCGAATCGGTAACCTCGGGTATGAGAATTGCCGAAATTTTCGCCTACGGTAAGGAATTGGATTCCGAAACCCTTAACAGCCCCCGCGCGGCGGTTGAGGCCCGAATTTCTGCCGACAACAACCTAATAAAGGGCAAAGCGCCCACAGTTAAGCTTGCATATTCCACCGCAAACCAAAGATACGGCTATGCCCCCTGCAACGAGGCAAATATGCCCTACCTTACCGACGGCACGGTTCTTAAAACCAACCACTTCGATATTTACGGCTCGGGCTACGACCACGTTTTGTTTGTGTTCAGCCTTGGCGGTGAAGCTTTGGTTGAGGGCTTCGAGCTGTTTAACAGATCTGCCGCCCAGAACACCACCTACGAAGTATATATTGCCGACTCTACCGAAAATATTTTAAACGATGCTAATCTGGTTTACTCTTACGATGGCTCAACAGATATCGAAGAGGCCTATCGCACCCAGTATGTTCACTTTGCCGCACCGAGAAAGGGCTCTTATATTGCAATAAAGCTTATAAAAACCTACGGCGCAAACACCGCATCTAACAACTTCCGTATTTCGGAAATTGCCGCCTACGGCACAGTTACAACCCCCGAAACCTACCAGCTTCACAGCACAAGGGTGGCAAATTCCTATGCCGACTCTAATCTTTTAAACGGCCTTACCGCCGAAACAAACAGCGACTTAAGCGGCAGCGCCGAGGGCTGGAACGAAGCCTTGACCGACGGTAGTGTTAGCTCTAAAAAGGATATCAAGAGCGTAGCCGTTGGCACAACCCACTTTACCTACGATCTCGGCTATACCGCCGTTTTCGATAAATTTATTATCGGCCAGTACGGTGGCTATTCAACCGGCATTGAATATTACGTTTCCCACAATAAAGAAACCCTTTATAGTGCCGAAAACCTTGTTGCAACCTACGATATCAACAGCCTCCGTTCTGCAACCGAAAGCTACGATGCATCGGTGGTTTTCTGTGAAAACTCCAAGCCCGTAGGCCGTTACCTTGGCCTTCGCGTGGTTTCCCTTAGCACGAACGACGGTTATCTCCGCTTTTACGAAATTTCAGCCCTTGGTGAGAAGGCTCCTATGGAGCTTACCCCCCACAATTACGATGGCTTTTCAACCGGCTTTGAAGAGGGCGACTCCTCAAACGGTATTGGTGGCGCTAACTACACAGAGAATGCCGAAAATATATACGAAGGCTCTGTTTCCCGCCTGTTTGCCGCCGGCTCTGCCGCCGACAAATGGGTGGTTGAGGATTACAAGTTAGAGGCCTACAGAACCTACGATATTTCCTTCCGCTATAAGTCAGAAGGCTCTGCCGCTATCGGTACAGTAAACGGCAATTCCTTCGGAAATTCAGGCGGCGAATGGAAGGAATATAAGGAAACCCTTTTAACAGATAAAGAGGGCAACCTTGAAATTAACCTTAATGCCGCAGAAAATGATGTTTATATCGACAATATCTCCATTGTTCCCGTAATAACCGCCGTGAACGAGGGCGTTGTTGGCGGTAAGGCCGAGGTTGCCGTTACCACAGACGACCAGGGCAAAAAGACAGCCACCTTCACCGCAACCCGCAACTTTGGTTACGCTTTACTTAATTGGGTGGATATGGCAGGCAATGTTATTTCTACCGACGAAACCTACGTTGCAACCAATCCCTGGCCCGGCTACACCTTAAAGCCTGTATTCGTTAAACAGCAGTTGGCATTTGATTTCGAGGACGAAGACATAACTGACTCCTACTTCGGCACTTATTTAACACCCGAGACGGACGGCTACTCTGCTAAATGCGTTTACTCGGGTAACAAGAGCATTGTGCACAATGTTACTAACGGTGTCACCCAAAAGCTTCCCGTAGATTTAGCCGCAAACGCAACCTACACGGTTTCCTTCAAATACCTCAATATGAATGAGGATGTAACCATTACTGCGGCTATCGGGCTTAACAGCACCGCCACAGAAACCATTACCCTTGGCTACGGTGACGAATGGCAAACCTGCTCTGCCAAGGTAACCACCACCGCCGACTCTGATGAGGCCACCATTACCATCAGTGGCGACTCAGCAAATCTGTATATCGACGATATCTGCATTGTTCCCGAAGACAACCAGCTGACCCTTTCTGTGGCAGTTGGTAAGGCTGAAAACGGCACAGGCACCGCCGACTACAGCACCATCGTTCCCGAAATGCCGGTTAAATTTACCGCCACCGCAAACGATGGCTACGTCTTTGATAAATGGGTAAATGCAAAGGGCGAAACCGTTTCGAGAAACAGCAACTTTATAATGCTTAACATCACCGAGGATATAACCCTTACCCCCGTATTTGTAGAAACTCCCGAAGCCACCAGAACCTACGGCTTTGAAGAAGCTGCCGACGGCACTATCGAGGGTGTTGCAGAGCTTTACACCCCCGAGACCCCATATTACGACAGCAAGTTCGTTCATTGGGGCGAAAGCTCAATCCGTATGGATGGCTACGGCAGCTCTTACACCTATCCCTATACCTTGAAAAAGGGTCAGACCTACAAGCTTGCTTTCTGGTATTTCTTGCCCGAAACCACCACCGCCACCATCAGCTTTACCTTGGGCGACACCACCCAGGCAGGCTGTAAGGATACAGGCCTTTGGTACGAGCGTTTCTGCAAGCTTACCCCCACAGAGGATATGCAGCTTACCATCGACGTTTACGGCGGTGCAGGCCCCGTTTATATCGACGATATAATTATTGAGCCTTACCACACCGTATCGGTAGATGAATCCTTAAATTACTACCTTTCGGTTTCCACAGTTGAGCCTATTCACGGCGACACCATCACCGCTTCTGTAAAAAGAGCTATCGGCGAAAACGAGCTGTTCTACGGCTGGCTTAAAGACGGCTCCCTTACCGAGGCCGCAAGCTACGACCTGGAATTCACCATAACCGAAGATTTGGTTATAACCGAAGAGCTTGTAGGCAAGCCTGTTTACAAAAACCGCTACGATACAAACGGCGACGGCCAGCAGAACATTGCCGACCTTGTATACGCCGCAAGAAAAACCGAATACGCCCTTGGCAGCGACATCGACCGTTCGGGCGAAATTGACGAACAGGATAAATCAACCCTTAGAAAGTCGCTTTTGGGCTACGAATCCGAAAGCGCTCGCGAGGCATATCTCAATCAGCCCAAAACCACCGTTACCGGCTCCAGCGACGACCTTACCACCTGGATTTACAGTTTGGATGACTCCAACATAAGAATTCGCGAGGCTGTGTTCGATTCCGGCAAGGGTGGAGAGCCTGCTGAAATTATTCAGCTTACCGACGTTCACTTCAACGCCCTTAACGAGCAGGACTACATCGATAACAACCCCACAGTTTTAAGCTCTTACGAAAAACATACCGCAGGTCAGAACGGCAGCCACGTTGAAAGAGCCGCAAGATGTATGGAATATGCAAATATGTATTACGATCAGACCATCATCACAGGCGACAATATGAGCTTCCAGACCTGGGGCGGTATCGAGCAGATTAAAGATGTGCTTTGGGGCGCCGACCCATCTGCAATGATTACCCTTGGTAACCACGATATGATGCAGAGAATGTCAGGTCTTTACCCCGAAACCACCTCTCTTGAATCACGCTACAGCACCTTGCAGGAAAACTGGCGCCACGACGTTTACTATCAATCAAGATTGGTTAAAGATAAGGTTCTGGTTGTTCAGATGGACAACGCCCTTAGCTACTACATTGAAGAACAGTACGATAAGCTTGCCGCCGATATCCAAAAGGCAAGAGAAAACGGCTATATAATCCTTATATTCCAGCACGTTCCGTTAATGACCAACAACCCCAAATACAGCGAGATGCGTCCCCTTGTCACCGACGACGATACTATTGTTTACGACTTTAGCGTAAACGATGGCTTCGATGGTATCCGCACCAACAAAAATGCGGAAACCACAGAGGTTTACAACCTTATCACAAGTAATGCCGACGTTATTAAGGGTCTGTTCTGCGGCCACTACCACGACGACCTCTATTGCGAGGTTAAGGCTACTACTGCCGATGGCACAGAAACCGTAATTCCTCAGTATGTTGCTAATACCACTGCATACAACAGCGGCATTGGTTCTGCCTTTAAGATAACGGTTAAATAATCTGTAAAACCTAACTAAAGCCCGACCTACCTTTCGCAGGTCGGGCTTTTTGCTACCCCTTGCAATTTTTTCTGTTTTATATATAATATAATGTATACAGCAGTATGCTTTTAAGTTAGGAGAAATATATGAAGTTAAAGGATATTTACACATTTTTAGATTCAATCGCTCCCTTTTCCACCCAGGCCGATTTTGATAACGCAGGCTTTTTGGTGGGGGATAGAGAGGCGGAATTTTTAGGCGGTGTTGTGGCGCTGGACGTTACAAGCGGAGCTATAGAATACGCCAAAGAAAAGGGTGCTAACCTTATAGTTTCCCATCACCCCGTAATTTTCGACCCACTACGCGACGTTACCGCCTCGGGGCTTGTGTATAAATTAATAGAAAACGGAATTTCGGTAATTTCCGCCCACACAAATCTGGATATGGCCACCGGCGGCATTAACGATGTCCTCTGCGAATTGCTTAATTTAAATAATATAAAGGGTGCCGTTCCCTGCGGCAACTGCTTTGAAGCAAGAATCGGCAAAACCGACGGCGAATTTACCCCCCACGAATTTGGCAACCTGCTTTCCGCCGCATTTCCGGGCACCGCAATAAAATACGTTTGCGGCAAGTGTGATATCAAGCGAGTTGGGGTTTGCTCCGGCTCGGGGGGCAGCCTGCTTCAGGCTATGGCGGCAGAGGGTGTCAACGCTTTTGTTACCGCCGACGTTAAGCACAACGTCTTTTTAGAGGCGGCAGAGTTGGGAATTTCCCTTTACGATTGCGGCCACTTCGCCACCGAAGATATTATTGTAGAGCCGCTGGCCGAAACCTTAAACCAAAAATTCGGCAATTTTTCTGCCTACCATAGCGACATCATCTGTTCCGCCCTCTCTTTTGGAGAATAGCTGAAAATAGCAACCACAAAACCCAGGCAAACAGCCAAGTGTTTTTTACACTTGGCTGTTTTTGTATGTAAAAGGGCTAAGAAGCCTCAGTTTTCAAGATGCCGCTGAGGATATGGTAGAGCTGTGGGATAATGCATTGCTTCGGGCGGTGGAAAACTACAATTCGGCCGAAGGCACCGCCAATCCGGGCGAAGTGTCCACCCAGGATTCCGCCACAGAAACGCAGGAAGATGTTGCAAAAACGCAGCAGGATGTTTCAAATTCGCAAGACGGCGCTGCAGAATCGCAGCAGGAAACCTTAGAAACCGAGCCCAGTGCCGAACCTTCAAAACATAAAAACATCCCCGACAACGCAAGGTCGAAAGGCCGAGACCTTTCAGATTACCTCGACGACGAGGGGGATGTGATGTTTGAGGAGAGGGAATACAATTTTAAAAAAGAGTATGAACGAAGTGTTTTGGGAAGTTTCAGTATAGAGAAACTTAACGACAGCATTCACGTAACTAAAAGGGTATTGGCAACTCTCGAAAAAGAGAAGTTTTTCACTGGAGAAAGTAGAAAACGAATAGAAACCAATCTCGAGTCAGGAATGCAAATTGAAATTAATAAGAGTTCTATAGATGAAACATTCAGCGGTTCAAATTATGGTCGATTAGGACGGTTTGTTAAAATTGCAAAGTTAACAACCGTGCGAATGCTTCCCGAGATAATTCAACGGGGAACTTTGATAAGTGATTATCATAGCAATGCTATAAACAAAAAGTTTGCATATTTCGAATACCCCGTTACCATTGAAGGGATCCCGCTTAATATAAAACTATCTGTAAAAAAATCTCCTCAAAAAAATAAACTTTGGGTACATTCGATATATGTGCAAAAAAGCACCGATGGTTTTGGTGGAATATCTTCAAACGAGATTAAGCCACCTTATCGAACCATCGGCACTGGTGAGATTATATCACAGGACCATACTGGCGTCAAGAAAAAACCAAAATCCGATTTTAATTGAAGCGGGAATTATTGGAAAACTGACTGCCGTTAACACAAAAAAATAGATTCGCCCACTACGCAGGTCGATGAAAACATCGTTGCCCTTGCAGGTGGCAGAGTCTACTCATACAGTGTAGCAGATTTGCTCAACGATGTCAAGGGTGTATTTGATGACACTTTCTCCAGAGATGTGTATAAGCACAGTTGTTCCCGTTCGGTCCACCCTTGCGTTTTTCAGCTCCCTACCTGCACGCCCCTTGGCAGGTAAACTGCCGGTAGAACCGTCTTCTTATACCGGAACGGACTTCACCGAGTCCTTTATACAAAACCACAAAGCACTAAATCCAACCACTAAATCCAAAATATAAAAAACTGTAATGCCTCCGGTTGCCTGTGGTAATTATTGGTAATTTTGACAAAAGCCGATAAATTACCACAGCCAGGTTGGTGTCCCTTTAGGTTTTATTTTTTGACCGCTTCTTTTGGGTTTGATTTATGCCTGTTTCTTTTGGGCTTTGATTCCGACTGCTTCTTTTGGGTTAGATCAAGGGAGTTTTTTGTAGAAAGTTTTAGATGTAGACGATATCGCGCCGAAAATTATTTAGGTTAATGATTTGGTATTGAAATGGTCTCTATACCTAAAGCTTTTGGTATAGAATTCTTTGGGTATATAAAAAGGGAGTTGTTTTGGGCGAATTATCTCTCATTACAACTCCCTTTTGCGGGCTGTTTTTTATTGTTTACTTTTTGGTTCTGAACTTTTTCTTGCTGCTCCAAGAGCTGTAGTAGTATTTCGAGCCAACCTTTTTGTAGCCCCTTACCCTTACGTAGTAGGTTTTGTTTTTGCTGAGGGTTTTTGTATACTTATTCTTTGATTTGCCCTTGATTTTTTTATCTACCGTCAGCTTTTTGAAGTCGCTCTTTTTGCCACTCCGC
>JAZQCL010000038.1:0-120519 GCA_045546235.1 Acutalibacteraceae bacterium | reverse complement strand
ATTGTTCGCTTAAAAATGTTCCGTGCCGATGTATGTACGAGTCTATAACTCTGAATGGATGATCGTTATCTTTCCAACGAAAGGGTGACAGTAGTAACTGTCGTGGCACATATTATTCAATTTTCAGCCGATCTCTCGGTGACTTTATTATACCATACGCAGGAAACTTTTGTCAAGGAGGGGAATAAACAGAGGACAACTGGAAATAATAAATAGATAAGTTGTTTATTCTGTTCCTGTCATAACTGGCAGTTGTTTCGATATCAACATATCGTTGCAATCATGGATTGAACTCGTATACAAATGATTAAGGAAGAAATTATACATCAGATGCGCTTCGTTCTGTGCCAAACGCAGAGTGAAGCCAGATCTGCTGATAAGTGCATTGCTCAACTCTGGCGGCAGATTCATGCCGATACAAATGGCAACCACACAGTCAACATTTTTGGGGTATGCCGGATTGTTTCGCAGACGCTGAACCAACTTTGTGGAAACAAGAGCCTTTTCAGCCAGAGTCTCTTCGGAGATTTTCACCCACTCCATGAGGTAGATGAGAGCAGCACCAAATTGAGCAGGAAGTTCCTGGAGAACCCTTTGGATTTCCATTTCTCGCGCGAGGATGGCGTCTGCTTTTCCCATGACATCGGCACTGACCTCTTTGGCAAAAGTGGTCTGGAACACAATGCCAGAATCCACATCTCTAAAGAGAACGCACTCTTTGTAAAATTCCTCGCCGTATTTATTGGTTGCCTTAACTTTCAGTTTGAAGACCAGGCAACACTCATCAATGTGCAAGCGACCATAATCGGTCATCTGCACGGTGTTATTTTCATCTCTGGTGACATACTTTGGGTCATTCAAGCACATATGCGAATCCACATATATGTAGGAACCCTTTTGAGATTGAGCTGAAAGGCGCATATCGCTGAAGGCGATGATTTGGGCATCGTCCGCACTGATACAGTATGTCTGGTCTTTATGCAAACTGCCTTTTTTGAAAGCGTGGGGTTTCACATAGTGTCCGTCAATATAAGTGAATGCACCGATTGCCTCCTCATATCCTGCATCCACCATACGCATTTTGGCAGCGTGGCGGGAGACAACGAAAAAGCTTGCAAGGGCATCAATGACAGTTTCCATCACATCTACGATGTGGACGGCTTTCATTTCCCGTTGGAATTTACGGACATATTCGGCTGCTTTTGTTTTGAAAGAGCCGATTGGCATCTGGATACGAGGTGCTAGAGAGTTTGCCTGCCATTCCATCCAGTCGGCTGCAGTTCGGTCAGACGAACCTTTTGATCCGCCAATGACCAAGCACTTTATCTGTGTTGCATCACGGTTATAAAGCCTCTCCAATTCAAAGGCTTTTCTGTGCTGATCCCAATGGACGCACTCATGCACGATGGTGTTGTTGACAGAACCCAGATTTCTCAAATGAAATGCCTTGGGGTCAACAACGATGGTCTTTGCCGGAAAATGAGCAAATTCCATTTCTCCCGTATCAGAATTTAACACTTCTGCATCGCAATCCTGGAAGAAAATCTGCCCAAATACAGAAAAATCCTCTGTCAGTTCTTGGGTAACGACCGAAAGACCGAGCCTGTCGGCAAGAACCATAGGGTCAACAGGCATGGGAGTTCGCAGGGCTTCTGGGTAATGTTTCCACAAAAATTCCGTAGCTATCTTATCAAGGTCGATTTTATAGCTGATCGGAACCAGAGAATCCGACAAAGGCTTGTTCTGCTTGTTTCTTTGATTATACTGATCGACCCGATGAATACAGAGATCATCCATATTCTTTGATAGATCTGCTGTACAGGAGAGAATGAACCACGGGAAACAGGTGTCTTCATCAACGTCGCGATGGCGGTGGTGTTCCTTGACATAAACCTCCGCCTCAACGAGAACATCAAATGCGATACCCATCCCGTCTCGGTCATCGATTCCCACGGATTTAATTTCAAAATCGGAGAGTTCTGCGTAATCGGCACTGCTGACTGTGCGGGAATTCAGTTCGATATTATGACGGTTTTGTATGACATACGATTTTATGGCATTGAAGAACTGATCATAAAATCTGCTGCCGATGTATTCCTTAAACGAACGGTCAGCCACTGAAATCCCTCCTTCTATAGATTCGTTAACGGTTGTAATCCGTGCTTTTTCAAGAACGCATTACATTCAAAGACAGTGTTATTATAAGCAGCATCAATAAGATACTGATATGCTCTTTCCTTGGGAGTTTTCCGCAACTGATATCCAGCAGCACCGAGCAAATTGGTGATTTGGTGCGGGAACAAATGTAGGGCGATGCCTATTGCAACAACATTTTCGAGAGTAGGCCTTATGTTTTCTTCACCCTTGAAGCGACGGATTGTACGGTCAGATATGCCCGTTAACTCAGCCAATCCCTCCTCAGTAACTCCCTTCTTTTCCATAAAGAATGATAGCATTGCACCGAAATTCTCTGGGGGTTCTTGTCCACCGCCAGTAATAATGCTCTGAAACAATTCCTGTGAAATTGTTTCAATCGATGCAACTTTTTCGGCATGGGCAATTCGTCTGCCTTTGTATTCTTTAGCGGAATGATATAACTCATCTGGTTTTGTTTTTCTTTCAACAAAGAGATGTTCTTCACACAAGCAGAAAGCAGTTAAGCCATTTATATTACCGAATAGTTTTTTGGATCGAAAAAATGAGTGAATATCAACGCGATGTTCTAACAGGATAATAGCTATAGGGCGAAGGACAAAAAGGCCATCAATGTAGATATATTTTCCACTATCAACGACTCTTCTAAAATCACGGTGTTGAGTATAATACGACAATACCAATTCTTTTGGTATTCGAAGAACATGTTTCTCTGCAAGTACATGTTCCTCTTTTGTCTCGGTATTATCATTATCTTTTGACGGCATCGGAAAAGCAACAGGAGACATATCTCCACCTCCTCATTACAATTTTAGGATTTGAATATCAAATTTCGTATTGTCAATGTAATGACGGTACATTGTTTCCGCAGGCAGAAGGCGTATCTGGATATCCTGCAATCCCAGGTTGCTTAACATGGCGAGTGACGCAGTTCCTTTTTTGACTATTTCCGCAGAAGCGGTCGGCATGAGAAAACAATTCCGTACGGTGCCAATCTGATGGGCTTCCACAAAAGGCTGATATGCCAACTGGTACAGATACTGCTTAGTGATGGATTCGATACCAGGCTGTCCACGCAATTTTTTGCTATGTTCCAACTGAATGTTGTAATACTTGGCGTCGAAGATGATAAACTGGTAGTCCCCCTCGACATTAACGATAGAAATAAGGTCAGGTATAAGCGTGTCCTCGGCCTGTTTCACAAACGATTCACCGCTCGGCACAGTTCCAGCCCACTGTGGTTTATCAATCAAATCAATGAGTTTCTTATGCCGCATATCACGGTATTGCTCTGCCAACGGCACAGGTAGCCGCAGACCACCGAGGGGTTTCTGCAACTGGTTGTCCATCACTTCTGCACAGACTTTTTCCCATACCAAGTTAAAACTGTTTGTTCCGAACATACTGAAACAATCCAGATCATCCAGTGCGCTACTGTTGGCTATGTACGCATACAGTGTTTTCAAAAGGAGCTGCTTGCGGGTGTTGAACTGGATATTGAGTTCCTTAACGATGCGATCCAGGACATACTCCTTGTCTCCAAAGACCTCAATCTGCTCATCGGAAATGTCGACACCTATGATATCAAACAGATCCAACAGGTCGGCATCTCTTAATTCCTCTGTGCAACGGGTGAGGATACATTCATGCAAGCGCTTAAAAAAATCGAAATCGTCATTCATGCGCTTCATGGTCAGCAATTCCGGGTAATACGGTCGGTTGTTGCTTAAGAGCGTGAATGTTTCGTTGATGGTCTTATCCCAAAGGATATCACCGGACCCGTTAGATTCGATGATGTCCTGTGTGTTGGTATAGGCACCATACTCGAAATAATCCTGGAGGAGAAACAGCATAACAGCCAGCATATTGAATGCACTGCTGTCACTCGTATCGTTGTACATACGAATGATCTGTTCCTTGGAGTTATACTTTTCCAGAACCTTCAGCACCTGTTTCAGTTCTGCCTTGGGGGCCGTGACATCGAGCAGATATTTTGGATAGCATTTCAGCACACGACCCTCAATGGTAATAACACCCACAAAAGAGAACACATACAGATACTCGTTTTCGCCGACCTCAACATCAGCGATTTCAATGTCCTCATCCAGTAGATCCGTGAGATCCTTCTGTGTGTCATTCGCTTTTACAGCCTTCAGAACGCCATATTCTTTCAGACGCTTCAGAATGCGGACAGTCTTTTCCTCGGAGCAACGAAACTCTTTAACCAGGTCCTCCTGGGTATAGCGTTTTTGTTCTCGTAAAAATACGGAAATCATTCTCCATCATCCTCTGGAACATTATCAATAAACTGGCTACTGATTCCTTCGCAGAAGATATATACACCCTTGGTGTCAAATTCTCTGCAAATCTTGGAATACTGGTTCTTTGCCTTTTCATCGCAGCCGCCGAACAGAGTAATGCGCTTCTGTTTTGCGGCATCATCAAACAGGTACATAATGACCTTGTTCTTAAAGATACGAGTGAATACGGCGGGGTCAATCATTTCACCTTCCGGCAGATTCTTCTTGGAAATGAAATACGGACCCATCAGCTTATCCTCGTTCACCTTATAAGTGAGCAGTTCATTGTTGATGGCTTTGCGGAGCGCGTTCCATTCCACGACACGGCGATACTCACCTTGACCGAGGATGACCTTTTTGCCAACGATTCCGGCTTCACTGTCATCGATACCCAAATAGGTGAAATCCCATCTGCGCTTAAAAGCAGTATCCATCGGGAATACACCCTGGTCAGCACTGTTCATGGTAGCCCAGATGAACATATTGTCAGGGATACGAATTTCGGAATAATCGTCGGGATTGCCGCCGAGTTCTCCCGCCAGATACTTTTTGATGTCCTCGGATGCCTGGATCGGATACTCGCTGACCTCGTCATCACCACGGTCGAGCAACTGGAACACATCACCGAACACAGCCGCAACATTGGCACGGTTGATTTCCTCTATAACAAGCAGGAAGGGCTTGGGCGCATCAGTTCTGCTGTTCTGGAGAGCTTTCACATAAGTGCGCATGAACGGACCAGGTACATAAGAATATGTGATAGCATCTTTACCATCGCTATCCTTGCAAGGTACAGGCTTATATGTACCGACAAAATTAGCGTAGGAGTAGTCTGGATGAAAAGTCACGCGCTCGTATTCACCACCATCTGCAAGCAGCAGATCCTTTTCATGGTTTAGAGTGAAACTCTTACCAGTGCCAGGTGCACCGAAAAGAATGCGGTTGCGTGGAAATTCACTCTGATAACCAGTGCTGAATCTGATATCATCGCTGTTGTGGTCATCTAAATCAACCGTATCTATGTGTGTTTGTACCGTTTGAGCAGTTAAAATCTCATACAATATTGGCAACGGATCGGTAATGCCAGAATAAATATCTGGGAATTGCTGTGCGAGTAACTCCATAAGAGTTCTCGTTGCTTCGGTACACTCCTCGTAATTAAAGGCACGATGACCAAGATAAATATCAGCGAAGAGTTTGATGACCTGTGTAACTTCTTCACTAAAAGTATCCGTATCATTGGATAAGGCGATAATATCCGCCATTCGCTTCTCAATATTTAGTTTAAAATAGCGCCCTGTGCGATCCGTGGTTTCCTTACTTACACCACCACCAAAAACACAATCTTTGACAGTGAAAACAGCTTCGTTTTCTGCGCCGGCACTCGTACTACATTCAAGCCACATTGACTGAAGCCAGTAATTATTTACGCTTAAGATGGATAACTGCAAGTTGCTTGGTGTTTTTACACCGCAGGTAGGTGGTAACATCATGAATGAGGATACTACTTTACTTGGCGCTATACGGTCAGTCCCAATGCCAAGTTTCATTGATGTTGAACCGTTACCTCGCGGCTTTATCTCATATTTTGCCTTATCATTATTTACGATGACAGAGAGTTTTTCGCCCGCTTCGGATCTAAAGATGTATTTAAAAATTGCAATTTTTCCATTCAAAGTTTCTGGAGAAGTCAACTGACCGTTCTCGTCATAAAACCGACCGCCCAAGAAAGCTTGACCGCCACCACTGTTTGCGTTATAAGTAAAATGAAAATCCGCTTCATGCCCAGAATATGTAGCATAGTTAGCTATTTCGTTGAAATATGACATATTTACACCTCTTTCTTTTTACTCAGAATAGTACTGTTTAACACAATTTGCTACATACATGGCCAGAGCAGGTGGGACAGCATTTCCAATAGCAAGTTCCACATCGGTTTTTGCACCAGGGAACTTGAAGGTATCCGGAAATGTTTGAATGTACCCGCGCTCGCGTGTAGTTAAAGCACGAACACCGTCGCATATGTTTGCCTTATCCGCATGGTGTCGCTTGTAATTCTCCGGGATGGGTCTGTTAATGCCGCGAATTGTTGCGGCAGGTTCATCTACTGAAAATACAGCCCGGCGATTGTAACTTCTCGGATGCATATAGTAAAATTCCGTTTCTAGGGTATCGCCAAGGTAGTCGCGCACTGTCATCTGCTTATTTGACAGGTTTGAAGCAAGCACTTCATCAAGAAAACCATCTTTTTCGCCAAGTTTTCCAATCAGGAAAAATCTCTGACGCTTTTGTGGAACACCGCAGCGGCTTGCATCCAAAACCCGTGTGGTAATGCCATAACCGGCATCCGATAGCCTATGCTTAAGTACTGTAACGGTTGAAAATCGTTCAATATTATAGACGTTTTCAAATACCACCCACATGGGTTTTACTGTACTTACGATTTCAGCAAATCGAATTGTAAGGTTTGCCCGTTTCCCCAATTCTCGTTTACCCGCTATAGAATAGTCCTGGCATGGGGGACCTCCCATTATGAGATCAGGATGCAAATCGGATATCTGCTGTATAACATCATCTGCACCCAAATCCTTTTTATAAATTGGATGAGAGAAGTTGCTTTCATAAATCGTTATCGCGGCATCCCAGTTGTCAAATGCTGCAACAACATCGAAGCCCACGTTCTCGAAGCCTAAAGACATACCTCCACAACCCGCAAATAAATCAATTACTCTCATCGTTTTCTCTACTTTCTTCTGATATGATGTACCTCATAAGTGCTGAACCTACATACTTCGCCAAATTGACGGGTACGGCATTCCCAATCATGGAGTTAATATCGGATTTTCCTCCTACAAACTGGAAACTTTCCGGGAATGTCTGTATATAGCTTCGTTCTTTCGGGGTCAGACAACGCGCCTCTGCAACCGGAACAGGATCATTGGGATGCCCTTTATATCCTTTTGGAAGCGGACGGTCGACTGCCCGGATAGTCATAGAGGGTTCATACACACTAAAAACGCCACGGCGATTGTAGTTAGTTGGAACACGGAAATAATAATCTGTTCCGAGTGAATCACCAAGATAGTCGTGTATGCTCATTGGCTTCTGTGCCAGATTACGCTTAAGTTCTTCGTCCAGGAAACCATCGGAAGCACCAAGCGCTCCTACAATAAACATTCTTTTTCTCGTCTGCGGGACTCCACAGTACGCGGCATCTAGAACCATTTGTGTTAGCCCATAACCGGCAGCACGAAAATTTGCAATGGCTCTCTGGAAAGATTTTGTATTTCGAATTGTCGCTACATTTTCCATGACAAAGTATTTAGGGCGAACAATACTGACAATTTGTGAATAGCAAACTGAGAGAATTGCTCTACCACGACTTTCATCCTGGAAGCCTGCAGTCGAAAAATCTTGGCACGGTGGCCCGCCTATAATTAAGTCGGGAGTGTATTCTGTAATCACTTCTGCAGCACCCTCTACATCCATAAGATCCTTTTCAATAATCGGATGGTCAAAATTTTTTTCATAGACTCGAATTGCTGCTTTCCAGTTATCAATACCTGCAACTATATTAAAACCGGATGCCTCAAAGCCAAGAGACATTCCTCCGCATCCGCAAAACAAGTCAACACACTTTATATTTAACGACATAGTTTGCATCCTTCCGTGTATGTATTTGCGTATTTACTCTATCGCGCTCTTACCGCTTTTTACCCATTCTTCCAGTTCGGAGCGTTTGAACTTCCACTGTTTACCGATTTTATGGGCAGGTACATTTTTATCCTTTATCCATTTACGCAATGTAACAGGCTTGATATTAAGAAACAACGCTGCATCTTCAATGCTGATATAGTTCTCATTAATTAAATTGGACATATTTGCACACCTCGTCTTCGTATGTTTGCGCAGTTTCGCTTTTATATTATACCAGATATTTGTGTCGTTTTCAAGTTGTTTGGACATCTTTCTTGCTTTTTCCGCTATTTCGTGATATTTGCGATATTCGAGAGCGTGCTTCGAACCACTTTGATTCTACTGCAAATATAGTCCGATAAAACGGACACAACCGTATGTGCCATAAGAATTAAAAATATTTTTTCTCTGAGTGGACATACCGTGTCCGACAAATCGAGGTAAATTTTACCTCCGCAGCATTCTTACGCCCTCTCCAGTGAGCCATAACGCTCGTTTGGAGAGGGCTTTTTGCGTTTTACCCCCAAATTCAGCGGACGCGCCGTGTCCGGGTCAAACGAAGTCCTTTCTTCTATAATTAAATCACAGTCAGACGGAACCCCCGTAGGCTGAACAATTTAATTATTCAAAGCCTGATTTGCAATAAGGGCCGAGGATACAAATATTGTCTTCCCATCGCATCACTGGTGGGCTGCAATATCGGTACCCTGTTCTTGTTGCGCCCATATTAGGCTCCGAGGGTCTGTGTATCGAATTGCACAGACCTTTTTGTGTCCTTCCGCCCTCCGCTGACCAGGCGGAAAGGACAACCTATGAAAACCAATGAAAATCAGAAGTCAACCCGTGAGTACAAAGTCTACGTCCACCGTCTCAAGACCTGGGTGGAAGTGACTGAAGAGCAGTACTATGCCTACTACCGCGATATTTGGGCCACCCGCAAGCGCGCCCAAGCACACGGTCAGTGTATGTGTCCCAAGTCAAAGACTTGGATGTGCGATGGGGACTGTCTTGCCTGTGAGTTCCGCGCCGCCGGGGATAACCTCTCACTGGATTACGCCGTTGAGGACAGCGAGGGCAACAAGAAGAGTTGGGCAGATAACCTGCAGGACGACACCCCGGATGCACAGTCCATCATGGAGGAGCGTGAACTGCTCTGCGCCCTGTATCAGAAGTTACAGGAACTCGACCCAGAAAGCCGTCATATCTGCAAACTGATTATGGAAGGGAAATCCGAAAGAGGTATCGCTTCCGCACTGGGCGTTTCCCGCAACACTTACACTTACCGCAGAGACAAGCTACTCCATTTTCTCCGTGAACAGCTTATTATGTACATCTGAAATATTCACCCCTCAGTTACTCGGCAAAATATCAAACCTTTTTTGCAGATTCCTCGGCCAAACCAACATCCCATCTCCATTGGGTAGTGGAAGGAGTAAAACAATATCGCTTTTTCCAAGGAGGTAAAACGCTATGATTACAATACAGTCAATCCTTGCATTTGTGCTCGTCGTAATTCAACTCTGTGTCGGCATTTTAAATATGATCAATTTGATTCAATCAATAGCTCATAACCACAGAAAAGAAAAGCGCGAACAAAGAAAAGAGAGTCATGAGTTGGAATATCATATCAAAAACACACAGCACCACGAAAAATAAAAGGAGCACCCGGCAGTCATAGGCTGTTGGGTGCTCCTTTTTGTTTATCCTATTCGGTTTTGGCTTTCTCCGTTAAGGACACCACGCTTTGCGGGCGGGTGCTTTTTATTTGGCTATGGGCTACAAAAAAGATATTTTTGCTGTTTTTGCGTATGAATTCGAACTCTTGCAATTTTAAATGCAATCATACGTTTCCATTTGTCCGCAAAGCATACTAAAGAAACCAAACTTTTCATAGAAAGGTTTTAGCTTTTCTTCAAAAACGACAGAAATCATATATATGTGTTTTTTCTTTAAATAATCGATCATCTTTTTCATCAAATCAGTCCCTATCCCTCTGCCTTGATAATCAGGATGAACCATCAAGTCTTGTATATACGCATCAGTAACACCGTTTGATACGCAATCAATATATCCGACGAGTGCTTCTTTTTCATAAACTGCGATATGATAATAAGAAGTTAGCAAAGGGTTATTATACTCTTTCTCCATTCTGCTCCAACCGACTGATTCACGTAAATCTGCTAAATCATTTACGGAAACGGTTTCGTTACATATGTATATCATTTTGAATTCTCCTTTGCGGTATTAAGTGATGCAATCAGCATTCGCTTGATTTCTTCTGCAAGAGAAAGGAGTTCATCGAAGTTATACTCTATCAGATTTGTTCTTTTTAAAAGCGTAAGCCAATAAATACTTTCTCCCGTTTCCTTAAGAGAAATATGGAGTTTGGATATAAAATCGGCTTTGCTGTTACCGTATATGGCTTCGTTTATATTTGCACCAACACTTGTAGCAGAGCGAAGCAGTTGTTTGGCGATTGTGGTATCCTTTTTTGCTTTTGAAAATTCTTCATAAAATAATACGATTTGTGTTGCGAAATCGAGAGATTTATCGAGTAAAGGACTGTTCATTCATCATCACCTCTGAATGCATTATACCATATTGTACAACTTAATTCAATGCTTTGCGAAGCAAAGCTACCTTCTTTTATCTCTTCTCTCTTATCTTTTCTCTGGAAACGACAATTTGAGAGAAGAGAGATGAATGAAAAGAGAAAAGTGAAAAGAACAAAAAGAAACGACAATCTTCTGTCGAAAATTGTCGTTTCTTTTTGGTGGAGATGGCGGGAGTCGAACCCGCGTCCAAAAGTATTTTCAAAAGGCTTCTCCGAGTGCAGATATTCTTTTAAGATTCCCCTCGCTGTTCGCCGAATATCAGGCTAACAGCTACGGTAGTGCCGAAACCGTGGCAAAGGTTGGCACAAGCCTTTACTCACGTTCACCGCTAATCGACGCCCTTGCCCCGCCGCGGTACTCGGGGGTTGGACGGCTGCTAATAATTAAGCAGCAAGAGCAACTTTATTGTTGTCGTTTATTTTTTAAAAAGTACGGATTTTAAAGCGGTTCCGCACCGCTACTCGCTTCCCTTTCTTCAACGCTCCTGTCGAAACCTTTACATCCCCAGATATTGAAGTAAGAAGTAATAGGTAAGAGGTAAGAAGTAGATGGATTAATTTAGTTGGTTGGGTTTTAACGGTTTTGCTCTTTAATTGTTCGCTGGATTTCTCTTTGAGCGTCTTTTTTTGCAATATCTGCACGTTTATCGTACATCTTTTTACCCTTGCAGACGCCCAACTGAACCTTAACCCTTGAGCCTTTGTAGTAAAGTGACAAGGGAATAAGGGTTAGCCCCTGCTGTTTTATAAGTCCGAACAGCCTTAGTATTTCCTTTTTGTGCAAAAGCAATCTACGTTCACGGCGGGGGTCACGGTTGAAAATATTGCCAAATTCATAAGGGCTTATGTGCATACCCTTTAAAATCATTTCCCCCTCTTCAATGGCGCACCAGGAGTCTTTTAAATTAACTCCACCTGCGCGGATCGACTTAACCTCTGTTCCGCAGAGCTCGATACCGGCTTCTATAGATTCCACAACGAAATAGTCGTGAAACGCTTTGCGGTTCGAGGCTATCTGCTTTGTGTTTTCTTTCACCAGTATCACCTCTTTTCCAATAAATTTTACCACACCCCATATATTTTTGCAACAGTATGAAGTGTGGTAATTTTATAATTATTTCGCAAAAATTTGCAAATTATGCATAAGATTACTCGGATTTAAGCTTTTTCTGCAAAATATCCTTTACAGTATTGGGATTTGCCGTGCCACCCAAAGCCTTCATAGATTTTCCAAGCAGAAATCCGAATACCTTTTGTTCACCCATTTGGTACTGTGCTACAGCTTTTGGGTTTTCCGTAATTGCCCTGTCAATTGCCGCAGTTATTTCTTCGATATTATTGTTGGATAAAAGCCCCAGGTTTTTGGCGTTTCCTTCGGGAGTACCACCAAAATCCATTGCCGCAACAAATGCTTTTTTAGCAGCCGCACGCTGAATTTTGCCCGACTCTATCATATTTATAAGCTTTGCTAATTGACCTGGAGAAACAGTTAATTCCCCAATATTCAGTTCCCTTTCGTTAAGGCTACCCAAAACCTCACCTAACAAAAATTTAATTAGTGTGCCGTGGCTTGTGGTTTCAGATGCCGCAGACTCGAAATATTCACAAAGCTGTGGCTCCTTTACAAGCCTTTCAATCTCTGCAAAGTTTATACCATAGCTTTCGGCAAGCCTTATTCTACGTTTATGTGGCAGTTCGGGCATAGCAGCCGCAATTTCACAAATTTCGCTATTTGTAACATATATAGGCGGTAAATCCGCTTCGGGAAAATATCTGTATTCACTATAGCTTTCCTTTTTCCGCATAGGCACGGTTCTGCCTGTGGATTCATTAAAGTGCAAGGTTTCTTCAAGCACCGCTCCTCCCGATTCCAAAATGGAAATCTGGCGAGCCGCCTCGCTTTTTATGGCCCTTACCACATTGCGGAATGAATTAAGGTTTTTAGTTTCGGTTCTGGTTCCTAGCGCATACGAGCCTTTGGGCTTTACCGAAACATTCACGTCTATTCTCAGACTTCCCTGCTCCATTCTTACATCACAAACAAGAGCCTGCTTTAGCCGCAGGGCAATCTCTTCGGCAACGGCCGCCGCCTCTTCCCCCGAACTTATATCCGGGGCTGTAACAATTTCTATTAAAGGTATGCCGCAGCGATTAAAATCGATTATAGATTTGTCGGCCAAATGGGTTAGCTTGCCCGCATCCTCTTCTATATGGATACGCTGAATTTTCACAGCCTTATCTCCGATTTTCACCAGTCCGTTTTCGCAAATCGGATTATAAAACTGGGTTATCTGATAACCCTTTGGAAGGTCGGGATAAAAATAGTTTTTGCGGTCAAAAGAGCTGTAGTTATTAATTGTACAATCAAAGCAAAGACCAGCTTTTACAGCCTGCTCTACCGCCCTTTTATTTAAATTCGGCAAGGCTCCGGGATAACCCATACATACTGGGCATACAAGGGTATTTGGCTCTGCGCCAAAGGTGGTTTTGCAGCCGCAAAAAGCCTTGGTTTCACAAAGAAGCTCGGCGTGAATTTCCAAACCGACTACAATATCATACATTGGGGTTCACCCCCTGTGTCATTCTTTCGGCAAGCTTGGTTATATATTTTTCACCAAATTTTCTGCCGATTATACTTAAAGATACAGGCATACCGTTGCTATCGGCCCCAATGGGCAGAGTTATAGAAGGCAGCCCACAAAGAGAGGCAATAGCGTTACATTTATCGTTGCTGAAATTTTTGGTTGCTGAATTAGTATCGGTTAATTCCGGCACAGGAATTAAAGAGGTTGGCAAAACTATTGCTTCATAAATGTTAAGCACTGCTTCTACTTCCCTTTTCAACGATTCGCGGAACATGGTGGCCTTATGGTAATATTTTACATAACCATCTTTACTCAAGGCATAGTTACCCAAAAGTATACGCTTTTTCGCACTATTCCCAAATAGTTCACTTCGGTTGGCCGAAAGAAGCTCTAAAAATTCCAAATCTTTACGCTCAGTGCTGCCGTATTTAACGCCATCGAACCTTGCAAGGTTACTTGCCGCTTCAGAGGAAGAAATCAGATAATATGCCGAAGTTACATATTGTAAATCCGACAGACTTTCTTGCTTAATTCCGCCAAAGTCTTTAGAAACTCTTTTTAAAAAGGCATTTGTTATGTTATATATCTCTTTATCCGTTTCGTGGGCCAAAAGCTCGGTAAGGGCGCAAATTTTAGCGTTTTTGGGGTCTATATCAAGTTGTTCTCCGTTTGTTGAAGTGGAGTCGTAACCATCGGCACCACAAATAGCCGAAAACAGCAAATAACAATCGGCAGGTGAATTCGCCATAATTCCCACAGTATCTAAGGAAGAAGCGAACGAAACCAAGCCATAACGCGAAATCGCACCATAAGTAGGCCTGAGTCCGTATACGCCACAGTATGCCGCAGGCAACCTCACGCTTCCACCGGTATCACTGCCTAAAGCCGCTATAGATGCACCGCATTTTACCGCCGCAGCCGAGCCCCCCGAGGAACCGCCGGGAGAAAACTTGCTGTTTATAGGATTTTTCGTTCCGCCAAAGCAGGAGTTTTGAGAATGGCTGCCCATTCCCCACTCGTCCATATTGGTTTTGCCTATTATTACACCGCCTGCATTTTGCAGCTTTTCCACCGCTGTGGCAGAATATGGCGAAATATAACCCCTCAGCATTTTTGAAGAACAGCTCAAAAGATGGTTTTTATATGTAATGTTATCTTTAACAGCTACAGGAATGCCGCAAAGCGGAGATTTCTCACCGGCATCAATTAAAGCCTGCAAAGAATCAGCACTCTGTAAAGCCTCGTTGAAAAATTGGGCGGTGAATATGTTATAGCCGCTAAATGCTTCAGAATTTTTTCTGCACTCGTCTATCAGCTCACGCACAGAAATCTGGTGGTTTCGCAGAGCTTTTGAAAGCTTACTAATCATCACTCTGCACCATCCTTTTTATGGTGATACAGCCAATTTCAGTAGCATTTTGTTGTAGAGGTACATCATCTCTCAATTCGCTTAAATTTTTAGGCGGTGCTGAAATTTCGGTGGTTGGCTCAAAGCTGTTAATACTGTCCATAATTCCGATTATTTCTTCCATATCTGATATGAATTTTTTCTTATCACCCACAGTAAAACCGCTGATTCTACACAGCTCTGAAAATTCCTTCTCCGAAAGCATTTGAGCACCGCCTTTCAACTTAATATATACACATTATACCAATTTCATCGTTTTTTCGCAAGTCTGCTTATCAAAAGGCTATAGCGGCAATAAAACAACTTGACAAAGCTGGGTTTAAATAGTATAATCATAAAGTCACTGAAGCGCATAATCGGTTTTATTTCAGTGAAAGTTATCAAATCTTGCCTTAAACTCTAAGCAGAGTTTAACACATACGGAGACGTATCGAAGTGGGGACGTTGCCGAGCGCTGCCGGTGGCAGATGAAGCGAAGGCTACGGAGTGGCCGCGGTCGAAATTTTTACACGGCAGTGTTAAAAAATTTCGGGCACCGCAATGGGACATAACGGGGCGCCCCGTTCGGTAAAAATTGAATATCGCGTTTAACTCTAAATTGAGTTTAACATACACGGAGACGTATGGAAGGGGTCATAACGGGGCTGACTCGAAAAAACTTCAAAGTATTGCGAATTGCTAACGTAACCCTTGTATATAGCCGTCTTTCTCTATTAAGTTTTCAAAGTGCTGATTTTTCTAACGATTTTTCTTAATTTTTTGTAAAACCACATCTAAAAATTGGAGATGTATCGAAGTGGTCATAACGAGAACGACTCGAAATCGTTTTGACGTGATGAGCGTCACGTGGGTTCGAATCCCACCATCTCCGCCACATAAAAAGCAGTAGGTTATTCCTACTGCTTTTTTCTTGTATAACTCCAAGAGTATTAATTCAGTTCGTCTTCTACCGTGAGTATCACTCTATTGTTAACCTCATGGTCACTTACAACTTCTTTTACGGCACAATACTCAGTGGTAAGCTCAAGTATGATTTCAATCTCCGGTTTTAAATATGTTTTCATACAGTTTCCTCCATTCTAATATGTTGAGCCGATTGCGACGGCATCGCTATATACAGTGTAGCTTTGCCCGTTAAGTGTGTAAGTAACGTATAATTTAGCGTAACGGTATCTTTCCGAGGATACACCATTAAGCACAACCATTATAGGTCCGGATTGCAATTTGTTAGTAATCTCGGCTACTGCAATACGATTCTTAATATCTGCAATCGTAGTATTAAGTGAACCAACCTTATCTTCCGTATCGGTATAAACAATACCAACTGCATCAATAGTTGCATTCTGAGGAGCGTTTATTTCGCCAAGATAGTACAAATTATATTTGCCGTCAGCTCTGAGCTGCTTCTGAACTGCAGAATTAACTACGATTTCTTTAGCCGAATTTTTGGAATCGTTATACACAGCTTTCAGTGAAATATCACCGGGCACATAGAAGGTATATACAGGTTTATTCGAGATAGGACAACCACTTACGGTATCAACCCAGTAACTGAATCCTTCGGTTGGTGCCGATATTGTAATTTTGGCATCAAACGAATGCTCACCCTCGTAGGTTTCGCTTCCGTTATCGGCACACACCTTATATTTAGTCTTAGAAGTTTTACTGTATATAGCCTTAACGGTGAGGTCGTTATATACATACTCTACCGCGTTATTCCAACCCACAAAGCTGTAACCGAATATCTGAGGTAATGCAGCTTCGGCTGCTGCCAACTGCTCAGGTGTAGCGGTTATTGGAGCATAATCCTCGATAGTGTAAACTACATTACCCATAGTATCGGTAAAGTTGATGGTGGTGGTTTCCAAACCTATTGTGCCATACAGCTGTAATGCAGAAATTCTTGTTGCTCCGCAGGTATCTACGCTGTAACTACCATGCTTTGAAAGGTCGCTGGAGCAGGAAGAATAGATAACCACTGCAAAATACTTTGCACTAAGACCCTCGGGAATGTTGTACACCTGAAGCGACGGGTCAGTGAGGCTTAGGTAATCCCTAGCCACATTATCATTGTAGGAATATACAAGGCTTTCAGCATTATACAGGGTTTCCTTACTATTTGCAGCGTAAATATCGTAGGAGCCGAAACGAAGACCCTCGATTTTATGACCACCTATAACTAGATTGTAAACCGTTGCACCCTCAGGGAAGTAATATTCAAACTGACCGCGGCGGGTATAGTTTTCTAATCCTTGTGCGGTTATTGTATGCTGTCCCTCTGCATTTTGATAATAGGTGTAGAAGCCCTCTGAATTTCTGCCATATCCAACATCGTTATCGCTTATACGAATAACGTCGGAATTATCTACATATGAAAGGTTGGTATCGAGCAGACTGTTGGTGAAGGCAGCCTGTGTGGCAGAATTAAATGCACGGTAGCCGGCAGAACTATCGCCGCCAACTGTATAAATAGAGTTAATATTACCCTCGACATTGTTATAAAGAACAGCATCGTTAGTACCTATCTGAGCATAACCCTCAATATCGGAATTTTCGGTGATAAGGGTATTATCGGCACTATCGAATGTGCCCTCGGTGCCGTGTTCTTTCCAAAGCAGAACATTAACATCCTTGCCCTTATAGTTCTCTACATAACCCGCATCAGGGGTAAATTCTCCCTTGTAGGGGTTGTCGGGAACAATGGGTGGGTCAAGCTGGGCATTGTCGATATAAACTTCTGCATCTGTGCCTTCGGCCAGCTCAACTCCTAAATAGTAATCGTCGGCACTTTCTACATTGAATGGCATATAATTGGTGACGAAGCCGTCGGAGATAGCTATATCTTGCTGTGCCAGTACTTCACCTGTTCTTGCATTAGCAACATAAAGCGTGGCAGAGCCTGAAACAAGCTTTGTATCAATGCTAATTCTATGCTTTGCAGCAGAAACGTATAAGCCCTGATAAAGTTTACCACCGTCTTTGATATAGCCGAAGTGATTATCTGCACTTTCAGTGATTACACCAACATTTCCGCTATAAGACCAGTTGGAAAGACCTGCATAAGCATCTTCATAGCCTTCCTGTCCGAAAAGCGGATGCTCGAAGTTACCTTGCTTAAATGCTCTTGCATTGACTGGTATGCCTAAGTCGGTGATAAAGTTGGTGGCAGAATGTAAGTTTCCGTTAATCTGGAAGGGATAATAGTTATTGTGCATGTATACATCAGTAGAGCATCCTCCACCTACTCCGTTGGGGTCGGAATCATCCCAATGACCGAATGAGCCTCGGTAACCCGAGAAGGTGTTATCGTGGATTTCAATATTGCGAATACCACACTTGCTATAGTCAATCTTACCGGCAGACCAGTTGATGAAGGTCATACCCCAACCGCCTGATACGTTACAGTATCTAATTTTTACATTTTGAGTTGAAACATCAGTGTTATCGTCAGCCGAATATCTCCAAAGGTGATTTCGAGGGTCAGCTCTACCACCTGAAGAAACCTTCATAGCGTCGTCGTTTACATAGGAGAACATTCTTTCAACGACACCACCTGTTCCTGCGGCATAACCGTCGCTAGAACTACAAGTGGCTTCAACCATAGCTACATTACCAACATATACATTCTTTTGTTGACTAATAGATAAATTATAGCAGTTACATCTTTTAATAAGCAGATTTGAAATTTCGGCTGTATCAACTTTGTAGCCGCCTAAAAGAACGGTATGAAGTCGGCTATTACAGCCTTCCCAAAGTCTTGGGTCGCTACCATTTGAGGTATTCTCACAGTTACTACCTCTATCATCTCCGCGAAGTGTACCACCACCGGTGATTTTTACATTCTTTACTTCTCTTAAATAAAGCATGGGATAGTGTGTTGAAATTGCGATGTGAGCCCAAGGATTATCAAATACTGACTGAGGATGGTTGTGTCCATAAGAAAGCTTACAGTAAGAGCAACCACCCTTAATGCAATCACCTGCCGCCCATTTTTCATAGATAGCTTCGTAATCCGTTTCAGTCTGACTCTGCAAAAGAGTTGCTCCTTTTTCTATACGGAGCTCAATATTCTCTGCATTACGAATCATTATGCTGGTACAGGAATATCGCTTTCCATATTGAGTAGAGGTGTCACCCGGGATAACTACTACACCGCCACCCATAGCAACAACATCATCAATAGCGGTCTGAATTGCAGGTGTATCGTTGGTAAAACCGTCACCAACTGCACCGTAATCGGATACGTTTACTATATTTTTCTGATTTATTGCATTATCTAAGGTTTCCGCATAAGGATTATTCTTGAAATCCTCGAAATTATCAACCGTGAAGCGGCTTGAAACCTTGACACCGTCTACTGCAACGATGAAGAGAGAACTGAGACGGCTTATATCATTTCTTTCGGCATTCTTCAAGGGGATAGTAAAGGTGAAGGAAGTACCATCTGCCTTGGTTGTAGTGAGAATTTCGTCCTCGATAAGTTGAACGTATGGGTTATATATTGTTGTTTCGTAAAGTGTAACTGTCTTACCGGAATATTTGGAATCAAGTGTACCCTTTATCGTTATGGTTTCTGCCTTTTCATCTGCAATACAAGAAGAAACAGAACCAGCATAATCATAAGAAAGGTCGGTTTCACTTTCAAAACGAATAGAACCAAGCTCTATACTGCCTGCGGTGGCACCTATAGGCTTCAGACGGAAACCACGGAGCTCACCTGCAAAGGTACCTGCTAACGAAAGATTTACAAGATATGCCTTGTAGCCTGAATTAGGCTCGATATCTATTGTAACTGATTGATTATCGAAATACTTATTAGTTGTGCTTAAATCGAAATCAACCTTTAATTTATTTGCCGAAGTATTGTTTTTAAGATACAGCAGAATGCTGTTTCTTTCGGGCAAAATGGCTCTGTATTGATAGCCCTCAACCACACCTTCACGGCTTGCAGGAATTTTTATTATGGGAGAAGTGAGAGTTGCATTTTCGCCTGTTATATTAAACACAAGGCTCGTATCGGCACTGTTATATGCTGTTGTGCCGTTTTCCACAGTGAATTTGGAAACTGTGGAACCTGTATCAAAATTAAAATCGAAATCATAATTGTCGGCAGGGTCGGCAATGCTGCTTCCGCCACTAAGGGTCATACCTCTGAAGGAAGGCTTGATGCCGTTTGAATAAAGGGAAACTCTACCGCTGTATCCATTATCCAAACTATTGGTGCAACTCAAAAGTTTGGAGTCATCGACATATAGCACAAGTTCATTACCGCCGAACACAGCCTTAATGTCATACCACTGACCTGTTGTGATTTCTGCAGATTTACTTGCTAAAACTACTTTTGAGTTATCCAGATTATTATAGCGGATAATCTCCCAAGATTTCGACAGGTTGTTATATTGGAATAATATTTTATTTCCACCGACAGATTGGAAACTAAAGCCAACTTCGGAGTGTTCTACAGGGTCGCCTTGATATACGTTTTCATATGTATTTTTTTGAATTTCTGTGCTGTCTACTCTCATACCGAATTTGATGGTATTGTGGGTGGTGGCAGCGAGAAGCTCAATTTCTTTTTCGGAATATTTAGAACCGTAGATTTCCTGCACACCATCAACGGTTGTCATTCTGTAGGTATCGTCTATATTCCAATTGGTGTAATCCTTGTTTTCTTCATCAATGAGAATGTTATTTAACTTGATGTTTTTAACAGAAGGTACCAGATTATATGAGGTTATCTTATATTGAGCATCACTGAAGTCTTCAGAGCAAGTGTTAGCGGTGGAGCACATTACCTCACCGTCTATAAGAAGCTGAAGGTCGTTTTCCTTTGCCACAATGCTCATAGTGTACCATTTGTTCAAATTGAGAGATATGGTTTCGGATTTGGCAAGATAATCGGTAGCAGAGCCTAAGCGACGAATCTGGAAGTACTTGCCTTGGTGGCAATATTCAAAGAAGAAGTAATTGCCAGAAGGTAAATAGTACAAAATTCCCACATTATTATCACTGGTTGAAATAATGCTGTTGATTTTAAAATCAAAGGACATTTCGTTGTCGGCCGAGGTGCCAAGCAATGGCATAGTAACCGCCCCTGCGGATTGGCTGATTCTTGTTGCAACTGTATCACTGCCATCTAAGCCCAAATTCCAGTTAGTGATATCCCAATTTGCAAATGCTGTTGCATCAATCGTTGGCAAATCAATTACAACGTTTTTCACTGTGGGAGAGATGTTGTAGGAAGTCACTCTGTATTTTGCCGCACCGAGAGTTTCGCCGCAGGTATTATTGGAAGAACAAACAAGTTCTCCGTCAACATACATTTCCAGTTGATTTTCTTTAACAACCACCTTCATTGTATGATAGACGGTTTTATCCAACGTAACATTCTCGGTTTTAGCAAGATAATTGGCATCGTTGCCGCTTGAAGTAAGCCTTCTTATTTGATAATACTTAGCTACAGGATTGTATTCAAAGAAGAAGCGATAACCTGACGAAAGATAATAAACTATTCCCACGTTGGCATCGTGTGGATTGCCATAATTGTTAAGTCTGAAATCAAAAGACATTTCCTCGGTGTCGGTAGAGGAATTTAAGGTAAAGCCTTTTCCTGCCGCTATTGGATTAGCTACGGTTTCCTTGCCCTCTAAACTAAGAGTCCAGTTTGACATATCCCAATCCGCAAAGAGGGTCTCGTCAACCTCGGGCTCAGAAGGCATTTCAAGTTTAATATTTCGTAGGCTTATCTTAGAGTTGTATGTAGAGAATCGTACTGTGCCTTTAGAAAAATCGTAGTTATAGGAGGAAAGGTCACCTCTAATAACCTCGTCACCGTTAAGATAACCTATAACCTCGTTTTGATTCCAGGTCCACTTTAGGGTATACCAGGTGCCGACAGTCATAGGATGAACACCGTGTTTTCCGTACCAATCAGTATTTTCCACATATTCGTCTATGGTTTTTCCGTCATGCATTTCAGAAATTGCGATGGGCTTTGCCAGGGAGACATTACCACTGAATTGGGCTACAAACTTCTTGAAATTCGGTTTGTAAAGCATCTGCAGTTTTGTTCCCGCTGTAACAGATGGGTCGGTATTCCCACCGTTAAAGGTTACAACTAAGTTGTTATCGCTTGTACCATAGTTCTTGTCGATTCTTAAATCAAACTCAATCTCTCCGGATTCGGTTAAAGCATTCACACCCCAACCCTTAGCTCCGCCGTTTCCACTATCAACAGTCGCTACTTCGTAGCCGTCTTCAACCGAAAAGCCGAGTTTGCCTGCATCTATATCGGATTGCAACCAATACTCAAAGGGGTTCTGCCCATTTGTCTGTGCCGCCATCACAACCGGGACTGCCGTCATTAAAACAGACAGACCGACTGTGATACTTAGCAACAGTGAAATTATCCTTTTCATAAATTTTCTCCTTAAATAATCAGAGGATTAAATTATTTCATCACAGTATTCTTCATAAACACTGTTAATTCATCCGCATATACCTTATGCTCTTCTGCAGCGGGATGCGGGTCGAATCTATTCTCCATTATTCCTAAATCCTTGCATTTGGTAAAACCGAGACTATAATAACCATTGGCTTCACCGCCGAGCTCCTCTGCTACTTCCGAATAAACCGAGTTGAACTCAGTGTTGGAATTAAGCATACCATATAGGAATACAATCTTTGTATCAGGTTTATTCAAAGCCTTTATCTTAGGTGCAAACTCTAAAAGTGTTTCCTTAAAAGCTTCTCTTGTAACACTGTAATTCAAGTCGTTTTGACCAAGATTGATAATCACGAAATCTGCGGCACGTTGATTACTGTTATCGTAAGCTTCGCTTCTGCTTCTCATAAAGCATTGAAGGTCATATAGTTGGTCAGCCATTGAAACAAATTGACCTTCTACCGGAGCTAATGTTTTACCGCTTGAAGTAACAAACCTTGTGTCGGCACCTAAAGCCTCGGCTGTGAGGTAAGCATAGGTCTCGGTTGCCTGATGATAACCGCCAATGTAGCTATCCCCTGTTTGTGCAGAGAAATTACGAGCCGCTTCACCACAAGAGATGGAGTCACCTATAACCTCAATCATATACTCCTGTTCTTCGGGAGCGATGCTGAGTTCGCCGTTCATAGTGATTGCGGTTATTTCTGCACATACGAGAGCCTGTGTATCTCTAACAAGTCTTATATTGTGGAAGCCTTTTTCCAAATCCTTGGCAATAGTGTATGTACCTGAGCTTTTGCCACAATAAATCATATCCTCGAAATCATAAGACCTTACGCCATCTATATATACCACAAAAATAAGATTGCGTTCAGCATTTGTTACATTGATATCCATAGTTATATCGCCTTCAGCGATTACATTGAACTCCAAAGTATTCGCAGACCAGTCAAAGGTAATACCATTGGTTGTTTCTTGGTATCTACCGGTTATTTTACAATAATCAATAGCCTCGGGGATGCTGTATGTATTTGTTGCAAAATTCACGTCTTCAACATCCTTAACTATAACCTTAGTTTTAAGGAAATTAGCCAATGTTTCGGCTGCAGCATTGTGGCCAGCTACTGTTGGATGATAACCACCGCCCGCTGTGTTGCTGGGTAATCTGCAATAATAAGCATTTTCATAACCTTCGTCAGCTAATGTTTCAACAACATTTCTATAGGCAACGTCCACAAAATTCTCTTCACTTGTTACTAATCCAAACGCGAATACAATTTTTACATCTTCTCCGTTGGCTTCAATAATCTGCTTAGCAAAATCGTAGGCCTTTTGTTGAAATATTTCTGTCTTTTTCTCTTCGGTATCGTAACCATAGGATTCTAAAACATAATCGTCGTTTGTACCAAGATTTACAACAACTACATCTGCATTTCTGTTAGCCTTAAAATCCCAAAGCTCCTCACGGCTTCTGACTGCCTTTGTATATTCTGTAGGCATATGGGTTTTGTTGCTGCTACGAGCATCAAAAAGGGTTGAGCTGCTTCTGGAGATATTAGACCAATCGGCACCCAAAAGTCTTGCAGTGATTGTTCCATAAGCATTGTAGCCATCCTCATGGTGTCCTTCGACTGCCTCGGAGCTACTCACAAGATTTCCATAGCCACAGGTCAAAGAGTCACCTACAAATTCAATAAGCAACGGATTATCCGCAGGCTTACTCAATACTGTTCCTTTTAGGGTAATATCATAAATATTTATGCCTCCCACGTTACCTTCGCTCTGCTTGTAGAAGCTGAAGGTGTGTTCGCCGTATGGAAGGGATTCTGCAATTTGGACACTTTGTTTTTCAGTACCCTCGATACATATTTCGCTTTCTGCTCCGTCCACTACCACCGTATAATACTGGGCATCTGCGGTTTTTTGCACCACGTTAAGTGAAACATCACCCATACAATCAGCATTAAAGCTAAAGCCTGCGGCGGTCATTTCAATATATAACGAGCTGTCGTCTTCTATTATATTTCTGCCGATTTGCTTATAATCAACATTTGATAATGCATAGGTTACGGATTCGTAGTTTTCTGAATTTTCGGGATAACTACTGCCTTTTGCCACACAGTCACTGAAAACTGTAACCGAATTGCCGCTCAAGGTATATGTTACATACAGCTTTGCGTATCGGATTCTCTCAACAGCAATTCCCTGCAAAGCAATCATCACAGCACCCGATTTCACATTCTCGGTAACTGCTTTTGAAATCACACGGTCGCCAGAAATCGTTTCTATTGTGTTCAGTTTTTCTATACTGCTTTCAATATCAGTGTATGTTATTCCTACTGTGTTAAGTGTTGCACTCTCGGGCAGAGAAATATTTCCCGTAAAATAGAAAATATATTTGCCGTCTGAACGCACTTTGGTATGTACATCGGAGTTTAGCAAAATTTCCTTTGCTTTATTCACAGTATCTCCGTAAATTGCTTTTAGGCTCAAGTCACCGGGAACATAGAAAGTGTAGTTTAAATCGTTGGAAATTGGGGAGTTCCCAACTGTATCCTTCCAATAACTAAAGTCAGTTTCAGTGATACCCGCCACAGTTATACGAGCGTCAAAAGAATGGTATCCTTCGTAAAGTTCTTCTCCGTCATCAACTAAAACATTATATTTTGTTGCCTTATCTTTTGCGTATATTGCCTTGACGGTCGTATCTTCGGTTATATCTTCAGTTGCATTATTCCAAGCTACAAAGCTATATCCAAAAATTTCAGGCAGTGCCGCTTCAGCAGCCTTCAACTGCTCCTCGGTTGCGGTGATAGAATCTGCATTTTCAATTGTATAAACGATATTTCCTGCTGAGTCAGCAAAATTAAGATTAATCTTTTTACTATCAAATTTGATTTTTCTAACGCTGAATTTATTGTTGTAGGCTCCAATTCTGACGGTGCCTTTTGACATATCCATTCCTAAGTCACCAGGGTCGCCTGAAATTATCTTATCTCCATTAAGGTATCCTGCGATTTCATTCTCGCTCCAGGTCCATTTGAAGGTATACCATTTACCCACTGTTAAATCGTGAACACCAAAGGCACTGTAATGAGCGTAGTCCTCAACATAGTCATCTATAGTCTCGCCATTTGCCATCTCAGAAATCGCAATAGGTTTCTTTAAGGAGTCGCCCCCTTTGGTGGTAATGACAAATTTTTTGAACTGCGGCTTGTATATCAGCCACAAAGCGTTACCGCTTGTATCATACACATCGGTGTTTCCACCGTATAGATACATAATTATGTTGCCATCTGAGGCCTGATATTTTGTATCAATACGCACATCATACTGGATTTCGTTGGTATACACAGGGTCTGCGAAGCCTGCGGTGCTTTTGTCAAACGTAGCTATGTCATAGCCTTCCTCTTGAGAAAACACTATTTTTGAAAGGTCGGTATCCCGCCAGTTGTTATAATATTCGGTCTTATCTTTTTCCGAAACGGTTAAATTTCTGATGGTCGGATTGGCATAGTAAGCACCTATTGATATTTTGGTGTTGGAAACGGTTTCACCACAGGTGTCGGTAGATGATAAAATCAGTTCACCATCTATATACATTCTCAAATCATTTTCCGCAACTACGCATTTCATAGTGTGCCAGGTGTTGTAATCAAGTACAACGTTTTCCATCGTGCCTAAATCATTAAGCATACCACTGCCCTCTGGATTAAGGCGACGAATCTGGTAAATTTTAGCAACTGGGTTATATTGGAAATTAAATTTGTTGCCTGAAGCTAAAGTATATGTATAACTGATGTTTGCATCATGTGAGGCTAAAACCTGATTTACCTTAAAGTCAAACTTCACTTCATCAGGGGTGATATCTCCGATATAAGAGATAGAGTTTGAGGCCGATGATGTAGACGTTCTGTATACGGTGTCAGCATCCTCAAATCCGTAAGACCAGTTGGTGGTATTCCAGTCTGAAAAGTCATCGCCGATGAAAGCGGATTCATCTATTTTTATATTACGGTAGCTTGCACTGACTCCGTAAGAAGAAAAACGCATAGTACCGAATGTCGTATCAATGCCAAAGTCAGAGGGGTCGCCCGAAAGAACTTTTTCACCATTGAGATAACCGACCACCTCGGTTTCACTCCATTCCCAACGAATGGTATACCATACACCTTTAGTCAGTTTATGTATGCCTTTTTTATTATAGCTGACATCACTGGCTTCTGACCAATCGTCGATTGTGGTTCCGTCTGCCATTTCGGAAATGGCAATCGGTTTTTTTGTTGAGGAGCCTGTGCTTGTGGTCGCAACGAACTTTGAATGAACAGGTTTATATGAAAATAAATAATACGGATTACTGGTAACGGTTGGGTCAAGAGTGCCACCAGCCAGACAAAAAGAAGCGTGTCCATCGTGAGACAGGTTGACCTTATTGATTCGCATATCAAATTCTATTGCCTGAGCACTGGTAGGGGTATTAACCTTAACGCTTCCTGCTGAGGTGCCTGGGTTATAGGTAGCTACCTCGTAGCCGTCTTCAACAGAAAAGCTAAGCTTGCCTGCATCTATATCAGATTGCATCCAATATTGGAAGGGGTTTTCGCCCTCAGTGTTTGCCGCCATCACAGCAGGCACTGCCACCGTTACAGCAGACAGCATAACTGAAAGACTAAGAATCAATGATATTAGTTTTTTCATTTTTCATTCTCCTTTTGTTGTATTGGTTTCATATAGGTTTCAGTATCATTTCTATATTTATCTCTTTGGGATTTATCCCTAAAATCGGGAATTTCCACCGATATATTACCATTGACTACCGAACGCTGAGCCATAAGTCCGCAGAGCATCATATCGACTCCGAGATAAACATCTATAAGCCATTCGTCGTAAAGGTTATTACCCCTTATTTTTTCCACAAAGAAATGTGTTGGGTAGTAATCCGAGCCGTGATGGGTTTCTATTTGCTGCCCCAAATCGTTTTCAACGGGGAAATCGGGCACATAATAATCGACGCTTCCCTCGACCTCGGGGTCTGGGTGCAAGGTAACTCCGATTTCGGATTTCCAGTTTGCCTCAAATGTGCCAAATGTTCCGTTTATCTGATATGTTATGGAGTGATGCCTGAAGGCACCGTGAACACTTCTGAGAATTGCACCGTTTTCGAGGGTGACCATTTCTATTCCCACGGGTTTGCCACGCAACCCAGGGTTAGTGTTAAAGCCTACTACACTTTTTGGACGAAGTCCCGTTATTGTAAGAAGTGGACCCACTGAATGGGTACAGTAGAAATTGGGGTGTATTCTCATTCTCCAATGCTTGGGGTCTTGGTTGTTAGTAAGAGCGTTAGATTCTGAAATTTTCCCTGCAGGATGAATATATTCTCCCTCGGCATATTGCACTTCACCAATGTCACCAAGTTTATATCGTCGCCACATTTCAAATGGTACCTTCATATAACAATAGTTTTCGGCATAGAAATAAAACTTTCCGGTTCTCTCCACAGCTTCTATCAACTCTATTGCCTCGGCACAACTTGTAGCCGGCAAGACCTCACACATTACGTGCTTACCTGCTTCCATTGCCGTTATGGCAAACCTTGCATGGTCGTCTGCATAATTACAAAGAATTACTGCATCCATATCATATTTTATAAAATCCTCGAAATTATTGAACACCTCTACAGCTGGCATCCCTTTTTTCGAAATTTCGCTGAGGGCTCCCTCTACTATCGATTCCTGTTTGTCACAAACAGCAACCAGTTCAGCATTGGGCTGTAGCCGTATGGGGTCGAAATAATTTTGACCTCTGAAAAGCCCAAAAATTCCTATTCTAACTTTTTCCATTGACACAACCTCTTTTTTGTGCTAAAAATTAATTAAGAAGTCTCGGAAACTGCTACAAAACAACAGTTCCGCTATCATAAGATAATTGTACTATTTATGTAAGTTTCCGTTAATGTGCAAATTCAACAATTTAGAGAGGTGATATTTGTGAATTTCGACAACAGCTTTGAAAAAACTAAAATCAGTAAATCCACAATATCAAAAGCTCTCAATCATTGTTATGGTGTCAACAGCGATTTAAGGGAACGTATCCTTAACGACTATTCCCATTTAGGCACAAGAAAAAACATAAGCGAGATTGATATGTACGTCATTGTCCCTGAAACACCTCGATATTTTTGGAAATGCCGTCTGCCTAAAGCATCAAATCCCTCCGTTAAAGTTAAATACAATATAATAACAAGTGTCGGAGATATCTCTGTAATTCTGCATTATTTAAAAGAAGCAGAAGATTTAGGTGCAAAAGTAATCGTATTGGTGTCTCCGGGCCACCCTGAAGTAGAAAAAGAAATTGAACGATTATCACAGGGTAGACTAATAATCTATCTTAACAGTTTTAACGAAACAAAAAACACCTTCTTCATAGGTCCCGACCCAATAAAAGAAGGTGAGGATTTAGCCGAACTTTGCATTAAACATCATCCTAAAAGCTCAAAGCTATTAGTATTAACAAGTAACAGCAATTATAAAAGTTTAAAATCCAGAAACAGATTTCTCGGATTTTTTAACAAAATTGAGGGAATCGTTCAGTACGATATAATATCGATTCCTAAGTACACAAAATCTCCATCATTCCCTGCGGAGATTTCAAGAATATTAAACGAATACTTGCAAAACAGCGATTTTGGAAGTGTTGTCTGTTTCGATGGTATTACTACAAAGGTGTGTTCTGCATTAAGAAAGCTAAAAAACGTCACAGGACACGATGCACTTTGCTTCGGCTTTGAGAACAACCCGCAGAATGAACCCTTTGCTGAAAGCGGAATTCTAAAAGCTATTATATACAGCAATTTCCAAGAACAATTAATCGCCGCAGGAAAGGCTGCAGAGGAATATCTTATCAACGGCTCACACCCTTCAAGCAAATACGTATTTTTGCCACACTATATTAAACTATACGAATAACATTCAACAAAAAAGGTATTCGCTTTTCTAATGAAAAGCGAATGCCTTTTTTCTATTAAGTAACATTATATGATTTGCTTCAATGATTAGAGTCTATTGGTGTTTTTCTGTGGTAAATAAAGTTTCCATTTTTCCGAATGCAAATTCCACTCGGCTTTGGCTTTTAGTAGTATATTTACTTTTTTATACTTATAATGTTGTATATAAGTAAACACCTGGTTTTTACGCCAGGTGTTTTTTCGTAGCTTTTAAATTTTATTCATAATAGTCAGCAAGCTTTGGTAGCTGTCAACATCGTGGTATTTTACATTGCTGGTGGAAATCTCGTTGAAGAGTTTCTTTGCACAGGATATCTTTGCCTGCTCAATAGGTCTTAAATTAAGACTTTCCATTGTGCCCTTGGTTTCAGCAATGAAATAAATGTGCTTTACTGCTCCCTCATTAAAGGCGATTGCCCAGTCAGGAGAATAGTTACCAACGGGTGTCGGAATATGGAAGCCCTTGGGAAGCTTTGCATATACACAAACTTCGTCAGCCGCATCCAAATCCTCTGCAAATCGTCTTTCAATGCTCTTCTCGGCAGAACCGTCTGTAAACACATAATCCTGTATTGCTTTGGTGGCAAGAAATGCCTTATCAAAACTCTGACTACTTTTTTCGGCGGTGAAGATGTCATTATCATAAGTACCGCTGGTCTGGTCATAGGTAATGTGGTCAACAATCATTGTTGCTTTCTGCTCATTGATAAGCTTAACCACCTTAGAAATAAACTCCTCAGGGTTGTGCTTAAACATATAAATCTTGTCTTTACCAAGACCTGACAGAATCTTTGCAACTGTTTTACGGGTAAGGACGGTACCTTCTGCCACCTTGCCTATAAGGTCATATTTAACCCTGCTGGTTTCGGTATGTTGTAAGGTTTGAGTTCTTGTTTTGGCTGTTTTGAAACTTTCACCACGTTCAATTTCATGCTCATTCAACTCGTTTTTCTGTTGACCAATTGAAGTTGTATATTGCAATTGGGAAACTATTAACTTTTCATTGATATGAGCAATTGCCTTTTTGATAAGCTCTTCACTATCAAATTCAACTGTGTAAGCATACTTGTGGTTTATATAATGCCAAAGTGTCTGGAATTCCTTCTTATAGAAGTTATCATTAAGCGGGTTGTCCTTAACCTTGGTCTCGTGACCGTCAGTGAACATATCTTTGAGAATGCTCTCATCGAACACTGCCTGAACGAGTTTATGTACGTCTTCTGCCATAGGTGCAAGCTGTGGCGGAAGTTCTGCTAATGTTCCTGCTGCCAAATCATTGCGATATTTATCGGTGATTTTTCTATCAACATAATCGGCATAGCCATTTGCAAGAAGATATCCTTCAATGATGTTTGCGGCAGTATCATCGATAATGGTCTGAACTCCATCTGCCTTAACAAATTTGCCTTTGAAGTATTCACTGGTGGCTGCAATGGGTCTGTCGTAAAGCATTTCTTTGATATCTGATTGCAAATCGGAAACAAAGGTTTTATAACTTTCGCTGGCAATTACGGTAAGTACATTGATATCATGAACCGTATCACCACAGGTTTCAGCGTCCATACGATTACCTGCCTGGTTTACACAAAGTCTAAGTCCACGACCCACTTCCTGTCGTTTAGCAGTATTGCTGTCAGAATGCTTCAAGGTGCAAATCTGGAATACATTAGGGTTGTCCCAACCTTCACGAAGAGCAGAGTGAGAGAAGATAAACCTTGTAGGTTCATCAAAACTCAAAAGTCTCTCTTTGTTTTTAAGAATTAGGTCATAAGCAGAAATATCATCTGAGAACTCACTGCCTCTTTTTAAAGAGCTGTCAATGCTTCTTCCGGTCTTCTTGTCTATGCTGAAATAACCTCTATGTATAGCAGAAAGATTGTCACAGGTTGACTTAAGGTATCTCTGGTAACCGTCGTCGAATACAGTGAGATGCTCATTCAGAACACTTAGATATTCTTCCTCAAACATCTTACCGTACTCACCGAGAACTTCATCTCCGTTCTCATCGTACTGACGGTATTTTGCAACTTCGTCAATAAAGAACAGCGACAATGTCTTTATGCCTTTGTTAAAAAGTTTTTCCTCTTTTTCAAAGTGGGAAAGAATGGTCTCTCGGATTTGTATACGACGCATATCATTTTCTGAAACGTCGCCCACAACATCACCGGTATGAATAACTTCACCATTTGTAAATGTTACAGTACCACGAATGGGGTCAATTTCGGAAATCATATATCCTTTGTATTGCTCCATCTTTTTGGATTCATGATACAAATCATCACCAACACCAAGAGTACGGGGCTCTCGGTTGATACTCTTGTCGTATCCTATTTCCATTTCAATCTTTGCCATAGGCGGTTTCTTACTGGAAAGGACAATCTGCTCCAAATAGAGGTATTTGTCAGTACCACGGAAGTTCTTGACCTCAAAACCCTTAACCTCAATCTTTTTAACAAGTCGCTTATTGAAAGCGTCAAGAGCATCCAGAACATAAACAAGGTTATGCTGGGTCTTGTGAGTTGCAGAGTAGTTCAGGCTGAATAATGGGTTAAAGTTTTTCAGTGCCTTCTGGGTAACGTCGCCACCCATTTTCTGCGGTTCGTCCAGAATGATAATAGGACGATTTGCCTTAATAACATCAATAGGACGGCGAGAACCGAATTCATCACGCTTTGAATAGATAATTCTTGCTTCCTTGGACTTTCCGTCTTCTTTAAGTGAAGAAGCAAATGCTTGGGTATTGATAATCATTACGTTAATGCCCGAGCAAGAAGAGAAGTTATCTAATTGATTAAGATTAGAGCTGTTGTAGATGAAGAAACGAGCCTTCTTGCCGTAGTGCTCCATAAAGTGGTCTGCGGTAATCTCAAAAGACTTCTTAACACCTTCACGAATAGCAATAGACGGCACCACAACAATAAACTTGCTCCAGCCATATCTCTTATTGAGTTCAAACATAGTCTTTATATATACGTATGTTTTACCGGTACCGGTTTCCATCTCAATATCAAGCGAGCATTTGCCTAATGCTTTAACAAGACTTGTGGACATTTTGATGTTATTTTCATTCTGCAATTGTTGAATGTTTTGAAGCAGTTGCTCGTCCGAAAGTTCCACAAGCTCATTTTTATAGCCGGTATCACCGTAGATATCGTCTACGTCTTTATCGAAATTTACGTTGACCTGCTCGGCACTGTCTATTACATGACCCGTTTTATTAAATTGGGCTTTAGTTTTACCAAGGTCACGACGGTATGTTATTTTGTCGTAGAACCCTTGTCCCGCAAATACACGGGCAACAGCTTCAACAGCATCGGTTTGGTATTGCTGTATTTTAAAATTAAATTTCAATTGTGAATACCTCACTTATTTAATAGTTTCCTTTATTCTTGCAGAGAGTTTTTGTGTTAATTCTTCTGTTGTTTCCCAAAGAATAGTGTTTATTTGTTTTACGTCGAAATGTCCATCAGTTCCAAAGCGGTCTTTCCTACACACTTGAATAACTTCTTTACCATTTCCCAAAGCATATCCTGCCTCAAAATAAGCACCGTTGTTATGACCTGTAAGTTCAGCAACAATAAATTTAGATTGCCTTATTTCATGTAACATCTCAGGTACAATTTGATGATTGTGCTCTATTTCATCCATTATACGAGGTGAATAATCATTATCGGTAATCGCTTTCTTTATTGCTTCTCTAACTTCTGCCATATCCTCTGCAAAAGACATAGCAACAAAAACATTCTTGCTCTCGCTATTTACATTTACTTGAAGTTCGTCGACGCGTTTCCAACCTTCCGGCAATAATTCAACCATATAAGCTGTTTTATCACTTCTCGATATATTAATATAATTGTTGTTTGTAAGATAATCGGATATTGCACAAAATTGCTTGCTAATCTCTATTGAAGATATTGTATTTCCATTTTTATCAAACTTTTTAACAAAAAAAGCGTTTAATTTTTCTTTCGGAGACATTTCAACAACATCCCCAATATATTTAGACCTATCGGCAATTCCAAGTAAAATTCTATCGATTGTTTCAGAAAAAGTTTTTGGATAAAAAGCAATTGCTTCGTCTATATTTATAACTATATTCTGACCTATCTTTTCATCAGGGAGTTCATCTTTAGCTTCCTTAAAAACGATTCCGCTATATTCAAGCCCTTTTAATCGCTTTTCTACTTTTTTATAATACAAAAATGCGGCTATTTCATTTTTATACTTATTCGTTATATCATCAGGAAACACTTTGAATTTTACTTTTCCGCAGTTAGGGCAATATATATATTCACATAAACAATCTTCTGTGGTATGTGAAGAAATTAATTCATCTTCGCAAAACGGACATTTTTCTAATGATTGGCAAGACATTAGAATGCTCCTTTCACAATATTATTTTGAAGTGTAAATTTTTAAAAGTTCACTTATTGTTTTTCTTGCTTTTATATTATTATTTGTTGTAGTTCCAGTTTTGTTGGTGTTATAAGGACAGAAAAAACCATTTGAAATACCCATTATCTCTCTACTTGCTTTATATAATTTGCTTTTTCTTGGGATACAAGGTTTGAACCATGATAGGGTCTCGATAAAACCATCTAATTCGCAAGAAATTTTTCTCATTTCATCTGAAGCACTTTTATATGTTTCTTTGGTTTTTTCTCCACATGTTGCCAAATCAACAACATTTGAGTAATATTGAGCATAATAAGACAACGAAAAAGAAATCTTGGCTTTGATTTTTTTATATTCTTGCAATGGAGTTAGCCAAATTTCTTTCAGTATTTGACCTATGATATAAACTAATACACCGCTGATAACTGTAATAACAATTGAACACAGATGTTCCATATTACAGCACCTTCCTTACTGTGTCAGGACTGTATGTAGCGAAAATCTGCTCAAAGTTTGTTGCGACGCTATCATTTGCCATAGAACTGTCTCTTATTACGAAGTAATAAGGGTTTTTCTTGGCAATCTCGGTAATTACATCCTCGGTTACATTCTCATCGAAGCAGGCATAAAGGAAACCGTCTGCAACATTAAAGACTTTCTTGCCACCGATGGTGCTTTCTTCAATCTTGCTGGAAAGCAATACACCAAGGTCAAGCATAACTTGGAAGAGGAGGTCTTCGGGAGTACGGTCTTCCTTGATGTTATCTGCGAGAGTGTCAAAGAGGTTCAACTCATAATCGGCAGGATTGTAATAAACATCCTTCATATTGGTGCTATCAAGTTTCAACACACGGAAACCAATGTCGAGGTTTTCTACAAGTTGATTATATTCTTCTTCCGGTCTAAGCTTTTTTAATTCGTTAACTGTTTCAACTAAAATAGGATTATCCATATAGTCAAAATCATTATCTTCGTAAATACTATTTTCAGACTGGGGACGACGTATTGCTATTACTCCCTCTTGTTTAAATACTTTGTGTTTAAGGTCTTCTCTTATTTTAGCACCTGCACGACGAATACGTTCTTTACCAATTTCACAAATGTTTTTGTATCCTGCTTTATATGCCGTACTCTTAATATCTATAATTTCTGGAAGTTGAACTAATATAAACTTTCTATGCTTTCCATCTTCTGCATTTAATTTCATCATAGAATGAGCAGTAGTCGCAGAACCAGAGAAAAAATCAAGAACAATATCATTATCATCTGTTCCGAGATGAATAAAATGCTTTATCAAATTGACTGGTTTGGGATTGGAAAAATAATCTGTTCTCCCGAAAATTTCTTTTGCCTCGCTTGAAGCGTGAGTATTTAAAACATCAGTTATAAGGTTTTTATAAGGAGAAGAACGCTTGATTATATTGCCATCGTTATCAACATTTTCGTAGATTTTGTAGTATACACCCCAGCCATTTTTTTTAGACTTGTTTTCCCTTACTTCAATAAAGCCATTCTTTATACCCCAATTTAGTTTTTCTTTGCCCCATTTCCAACGCCAACCATCATTCATAGCACAATTTCTACCGTTAGGATAAACTTCCGTTCCGTCAGGAGCGATAACGGGATAGTCAAGAGTTTCGTGATACCCTAATGTTCCACGGTCTAAACTATCATAATAGTAAGCACCTCGTTCAGTATAGTACTTATCTTTGTATTTATATCTGTTGCTGTCGTGAGCATCTTCGTTTTGCTCTAATTTTAATAATTGAGTATTCTTTGCATATACCAAGATATTTTCTGTTATAGTAGCAATATGATTTGCATCAGATGCACCTGTTTTCTTTTGCCACACCATATTTGCCACAAAGTTTTGTTTACCAAAAATCTCATCACATATCTTACTTAAATTGTTTGATTCATTGTTGTCAATCGACATGAAGAGAACACCATCGTCGCTCAATAGGTCTTTGCTCAATTTAAGACGAGGATAAATCATATTTAACCAATCGGTATGATATCTTCCGTTACTTTCGTTGTTTTGAAAAAGGCGGTTTCCATCTTCATCAAATTGTCCACTCATTGCCAAATAGTCTTTGACACTAATAGCAAAATCATCCTCATATACGAAATCGTTACCTGTATTGTAAGGCGGGTCTATGTAAATCATTTTGATTTTTCCGAGATAGGTTTCTTGCAAAAGTTTCAATACATCAAGGTTATCGCCTTCAATATAGAGGTTCTCGGTATTATCAAAGTCAACACTTTCCTCACGGCAGGGACGGAGGGTTTTAGCAATAGGAGCATTGGCGAGCAAAATAGACTTTTTCTTATCGGGCCAAGTAAACTGATAACGCTCTTCATTTCCTTCTACAACAACTGATGACAGTTCCTGTTTGAGCATATCGAAGTCTATGGCATACTCCGCTTCACCATTTTCGTTCTTTCTCTCGGTGATGCAGTTCGGGAATAATTTCCCGATTTTTTCTATATTCTCATCCACCTTATTCATTGAGTGCATTTTTAATTTATCCATTATTTTCGTCCTCCGCAAAAATTATATTTGTTTTAAAACATTCAACCGTATACGTTCCATTTGGGGTAGAATTATTGTTTTTTCCTTCAATATAGAGTTTTTGTTTGTAATTGCATGACGCAGAATTACTCATTTCTAAAACTATGTTTATTTTTAAAAAATGACTTTTATAATTTTCCGTATTATCTATAGGAACTTTGAATGTTTCTCCCTTAAAAACCATGCCAATTTGACATGGCACGATTACAGCACTATTGTTAATCTCTGCCGTTATTTTATTAAGAAAAACTACATCTTCACCCACATTTTCTAAACCGACCGCAAGAACTTTTTCTTTATCGCCTTCCAAATCACCGTGTATATCGTATATTTGGCCAACCCGTATATCTGTAAATTTATTTATTTTTCTTTGCGGTCCATCTATCTGGCTAATTGTGAAATAACCTATTTTTTGATGCAACTGCTGTTCCATCATTCGTTTATTTGTTTGGTTGGCATTTTCATTTTGCCATAATGCTACTGCCGCCAAAGCTATGGTTCCAAAATATGCCATATAACCGTACCAAAAATCAGGATTATCAAAAATAAATGGTCCATTCATTAAGTAAACAACACCAATAATAATAAGCGGTAAAAACAATGCGAATAATGATAATAATATAAGAGTTGATTTCTTCATATTAAAATGCCTCTCTTAACTTCTTTATTTCCTGTACCAACTCAAATTTCTTTTTTGGTTGCTTTTCGTTTCTTGCCTGTTTTTCAAGGCGGGCGATTTCTTTTTCTAATTTTACCTTTTGTTCATCGGCGGCAATTTGCTCATCCAGAGAGTGGCCCTGTTCAATTTCTATGCTACCAATCTCAGTGATAAGGTTTTCCCACACAGTATCCATATTAAGACCGTTAAGAGAAATGGAACTATCATCAGCCTGTATATACACATTAGTATATAATTTTACGCAATAATTATATCATTCAATTTATTGTTTGGCAATATAATTGATAAAAATTTTGTCAATTTTACACTTTCAAAAAACTGAATATAATAATAAATAGAAACATGAATTTATTTATATTTTATTTTTTACTCTACCGGAGTTTTGGCTTTGGTAGAGATTTTTTATTATTATGGAAATTTTTATAAGGAGGCATTGACGGATGCAAAGATTGAAAGAAAATGAATGAAAGAAAAAGTGAGATAAGCGGGTTATATGCCAATATAACCTGCTAAAAGGGATTTTAATGGAGGAATATTGTTGCGGAACAGACGATATTTACGTATGGTTTTAAGCTTTTGTCCTTAACTAAAAGCTACCGTTCCAGACTTAACACAGGGATTTTGTCTTTAAGACATTATCAAATAAGGCTGCAAGGAAAGGAGGTGTTTATATGGCCAGACGAAACAATATTAAGTATTTGCTAAAAACTGAACTGAACAAAATGCAGGCGTATGGAAGAAGTAAATTTGCAGACCAAATGAAAACCAAGACAGAACGCTCAAGAATGAAACAAGCCGGAGCCACATTTGAAGAATACAGAAAAATAGATTTTTCAAAGGATTATATTTACTCTAAAAACACAATGCAAACATATCAGAATGAAGTGGACAAATTTGCAAAATACTTGAGTTCACAGGGATTGAGTAAAATCACATTCGATGAAGCAGAAGATATGGTTCAGGAATACTTAGATTATCTTAACGAAACCAAAAATCTTTCTGCTTGTTCGATACATACGGCAGCGGCGGCTTTGTCGAAGGTTTTCAAAACCTATATGTGGGATTATGAATTACCCTATCGAAGCATTTCCAAAATCTCAAGAGGAAACTTGACCTATGCGGGCTCTGACGTGGATATGATTAGCAAATTAGAAAAAAACAGAGTATGGCAGATTAATCGTGATTATTTGGGACTCAGAAAAAGAGAGTTGCTTTCTCTAAAATCCAAGATGATTAAAGAAGTAGACGGCAGAGTTGAAATTCATTACATAGGAAAAGGCGGCAAGCATAACAGACAGATATTTACCGATTCCGAAGAAATGAAATTTGTTCTTTCTCTCAAAGAGGGTAAAAGCGATGAAGACTATATTTTCAGTAAGTCAGAAGTTAATCTTGCTGTTAATCTTCACAAAGCAAGAGAACTCAGGGCTAAAGACGTCTACGCAAGAATTTGCAAAGATATTGAAGAAAGAGGACAAATTGCAGAAACGGAATATATATCGCAAATTAACGAAGTTTTCAGTACTGCGGGCAAACAATTAAAAGAGAATTTACATACACCCTACGTCACACGTGGTGAAAATAGGAAAAGATTAGAAAAAGGCTGCAGAGAAATCTCATACAATCGCATAGCGGTTATATTTGTTAGCTGCACAATTTTGCAGCATTTCAGAAGCAATGTATCGGTAGAAAACTACATTGGAAAATAACAATATATTGTATATTTTTAGTATTTTTTTACGATTGAAAAATAATGAATAGAATAATAGTACAATAATTAATTTATTGTATTTTTAATTTTTTTATACTACCGCTTTTAGGTAGCAAATTTTTAATTTAGAAAGGACTTTTAAAATGGAAAATTTTAAAAATCTAAGAAGAGGTTCGGTGTATTGGATTGATTTAGACGAGGTTAATCCTGACAACCCAACGAATCTGCAGAAAGGTATTCGTCCCGCAATAGCATTGGGGTCGGATATATCGCTGGAACACAGCCCGGTATGTACATTTATACCGCTTAGCACGAAGGCTAAGCATCTACCTGTTCATGTAAAACTCAGCGACAGGAAATTTCCTAAGAGAAGCTATGCTTTATGTGATCAGATAGTGACTGTGGACAGAAAAAACGTAGGTCATAAAATCTGTGACCTATCAGAACAAGAATATGGCCTTGTGCGTAATGCTCTTATGTATCAGCTTTTCGGAGCCTGATTTATAACGAGGACAGTCAAGGCGGTATTAATTTCAAAGGAAAGGAGATGTCTAATATGTTTCCCGGAAAACCGTTACCTTTCAAAGTGTTGTGCGGAGAAAAGAAAGGTCGTCGCAAATATGGAGTAAGATATCTATTGTATGTCCGTACCATGTTTGAGAACACCTGCGAAGATTTAATTGACCTCCCAATTTACGTTGACCAACATTACGAAATGGAGATGGATGCTTTTTTAAAAGAGATTAATAAAAAAGCAATGGAAGCGGCCGAAAGAAGCTTAAACAACTCCAACTAAAAAGAAGAAACCCGGAATGCATCAATACGATGCGTTCCGGGTTTCTTCTTTTTACACAATGTGAAAAATTGAATAAATCTCAACTAAATATATTAACTATAAATTGACCGTTGATTCATGTAATGATATAATAGTATAAAAAGTTTAAATGGAGATAATGATGAAAGCTATTGTACCTAACTTGTTTGTTCAACACGCATCACAGTTCACTTTGGAATCAATGATAATTGAAATCTCTTTATTGTCTTTAGATATATTTAATGATAAAAATGATATTAATCAAATTGGTAAATCATATAGCTTTTACTATGACTCTAAACAAACAATACCAGACAAAACTATAGCTGTTCAAACCAAACTGATTGATTTGCTATATACTATAGCTACATTAAATACTTATGGTGATAAAACGATTTCAAAAAACGATACAATTAAGCTTGTCGCTTTACATAATACATTCTTAGATTCAAATTATAATAAAAACAAGAACAAAAAAGAAGATATTTTTTTGTATTTATACGGATTTTTCGGAGAACAAAGACGTTTTCAGCAAAAAAACGAACTAATTCGCGAATTAATACGTGAAAAATACATACTGGAATATGTATCCAAAAAGAACAACATAAAAAACACTTTTGGCATTGATGTAAAAAAAGAATTCTTCAATAATGCTGGAATGACTACGGATGACTACACAGCATGCCTCTTTATTATATTAGCTTGGTTTCTTGAATATCCAGTGAAAAATGGTAAAATCGATTTTTTGAATTTTAGTTTCAACAATAAGAATTTAAACGCAGCTAATTGTCAAAGAGTGTTAGAGCATTATTCTTCAACCATACAAGATATTAAGTCTTCAAATTTGAAACGGCAAGTTTTTTATAGCAAACCTATAATTAAGATGAATCAAAAATACATCCTTTCGAATCCTTTTTTATTGATTTCACTTTTAATTAATTCTAATTATTGGATAATGCGAAATATTTATATGAACAAGGGTAAGGATAAACAAAAATTCACCAATGCATTCGGTGTGTATTTTGAATTATATGTTGAAGAAATATTAAACAATTGTTTAAAACCCAACGAATTTAAAAACTTAGAGTCTGGCAAAACAAAATGTGCGGATTGGCACTTGAAAATTGACGCTATCGATTTATTAGTAGAACAAAAGTCCAGTTTATCATTGCTTAGCATTAAACAGAATGAGCCCGATATGGTAAAACTAAAAGAACACGTCACAAAGAAATGGGGAGAAGCAATCACTCAACTTAAAAATACTGCCATAGAAAAAAACTTAGAAAATGCCATCAAAATTATTCTTGTTTATGAAAATTATTACAAAAGTGAAAGTTTGGATGAGTATTATAGAATGAACCCTGAAATAGAAAATGATGGAACATATTGGCTTATGAATATAGACGAGTTTGAAACGCTCATGTATTCATATCTAACAGACCCTACAACTTTCAATGAAATTATCAACCAGAAAAAAACAGCAGAAATCAACAGAACTAAAGATGGGAGTAGAGATTTCTATTATATATTCAAAAAGAAGAATATACACAACAATTATCTAAAGCACTTTGAGATTACAAAAATAATAAAAGATATATCTGAAAACTTTGACAAATTAGCAACCAAATCACAATAGGTATAATTCAATTATTACGTTTTGGCGAACAGGTTGCAAAAATACTTAAAACGGCGTTGCGAAAAAATGGGCTATTTCTATCGCTTTCTAATGTTTTTTCTAAAGGTTTTGTAAGAATTCTGTTTTTTGCAAAATTGAGAAAAACACCAGAAGCCATGCGGCACTAAAGCCTCGGAAGCCTTGAAACATCAAGGTTTTTGAGGCTTTTTGTTTGCTGTTTTTCGTCGCTATTTGAGACAGTTTTTTGTTGTTTATTTGCTAGGGTAAATGACTCGAAATCAGTTAGGGAGCAATCCCCCGCGAGTTCGAATCTCGCCGTCTCCGCCAAAATTCAGGAATCATACCTTTGGTGTGGTTCCTGAATTTTTTGTGGTGGTGGGAGGTCGAACGAAAGTTCGTCGAAGCAGTCCAAATTGCGCGATAGCAATTTGGAACTGTGAAGTCTCGAGCACGGCTGATTTTTTCGGGCACCGCCGGAGCGGTCGAAAAAATGTCGGCACAGAGTATCCCACCGTCTCCGCCATATAAAAAGCAGTAGGTTATTCCTACTGCTTTTTTCGTTATACAAGAAAAGGCGCCGCAAAGATGCGGCGCCCATAAAAACATTTGGGTTTATCCTAACGCTACCATGCTGAAAACAAGCGCAAACAAGGCAACAGTTTCACAAAGACCTACAACAGTGATGTACTGGGAAAAGCCTTTTCCTGTTTCAGCCAATGCATCTGCACCTGCGGCACCGGCTTTACCCTGAGCGACGGCAGAAAAAGCCATTGCCAAACCGGATGCTATTCCGAGGCCAAGCAAAAAAGCGGGGTCAACAGAGGAGGCTTTCATCTGCTGCATTAAAAGGAAGCCGTAAATGGTCTGTGTAAGTGGTGCACCTGCAAAAACGGTAAGGATAAAAGGTGCCGCTTTATTTACCATATAACACTTCTTCCATGCGCCAATAGAAGATTGACCTGCAATACCAATTCCGATTGCCGAACCGATTGCGGCAATACCCATAACTAACGCTGTACCTAATGCTCCAAAATCCATAATAATTCTCCTTAATAATTAATTTTTTCTTCGAAAGGTTTAAACTTGTATCCGCTCCATGACATACCTAAATGAGAAGAAAACTCCAAGGTGTTAAGTCTAATTCCGTGAACGATAACCGAAAGAATATTTAAAATCATATTCAGTCCGTGGCCAAACACCAATAGGATGATGGCAAGTAACATAAACATAAAATTACCAAACAAGGGACCTGCCAACTCATTAACGGTAGCAGAGATTGCGGCACCTGCAAGGCCGACAGCCCAAAGGCGTATATATGAAACGATGTCACTGAACAGATTAAAGATACCAAGTAAAACCGAAACAATATTTGTTAGACTTGAAAGTATAGATTTAATTACACTACCTTCGTAGTTTGCAAATATAAAACTTGAAACAAACCCAATGGCAACAAAAGCAATAGCAACAGTACCGATGGGAACGCCGCCTATCACCAAGCTTAGACTGAAAACTTCTCCGTTCACTACAAAACTAAGCACCAAATAGAACATACCAATAAGTTCAATTGCAGAACCAATGTCGCCAATCACTTTAAGTGATTTTCTATTCCGTATAGCACATTTGATATGAGCTACAGTCAGCTGAACAAGGGCAAATGCAAAACACAATATCTGTAAATTTTGTGCTGTAGTGAGCCCTGCGGTTCCATTTGTCCAGAACGGATACCATATTTTATCGGCATACACGTTTGAAATAACCGGTATCGATAAACTTTTAAGCCACGCGGGCAACTGCTCGGGAGAGAGTCCGAACCAAGTACAAGTAACCATTCCCCACAGAACAGTTGAGAGACCGAACAGTCCCACAAGCAAAAACGTAGGCGGAATTTGCTTTTTAGTGATAAGCGATTTTATTATCGGGATTGCCGAAACAGCACATATAAGTAGTCCGTATCCGCCATCGCCGAAAATAATTCCGAAGAATATGAGTATAAATGCTAAAAACCAGCCCGAAATGTCATACTCGAAATATCCGGGAACGGTACCCAAAAAGTCGGTCAGCGGATAAATAAGACTTACAAACTTGTTGTTTTTAAGCTTGGTGGGAACGTTATCCTCAACCGAAGGCTCTTCCACAAGAAGTCCCCACGAATTGTTTTGGGCAGTGTGCTTGAGCCTATCAAGATTTTCAGCTTCAATATAGCCTGTGAAATATGAAACAGAAAGTGGTGCCTCGCTTCCGGGTGATAAGTTTTCGTCTGCCATACCTGTAGCGTAGGTTTCGAATTCAATTTCCTTTTCGGTAGCCCCAACGGCTCTTTTAATACTCTCAACATAACAAGCATTCGAAGAAATAGTTTCGTCAATTTCATCTATACGAGCGCTGAGTTTCGAAAGCCGTTGCTTCATCTCGCTTGTAGAAAGCTGTGGTAGTGCCAAACGGTATGCGTTCAGTGATGCAATAGTTTCATCAAGCTCTTCCTTATTGGATTTGAGCAGCATAAATTTAACAGTTGATTTTGTTGCATCAATTCGAAGGGTTTTAACGCTTTCGGCAAGCAGCTGATATTCGGCCTTTGGCATCTCGTAAAAGGATATCTCGTAACCTTTTAATTCCAAATCGCTTAAGCTACTCGGATCAATGTCTCCCCAGCTTTTTAAACGGTCAAGTTCGGAATTAAGTGTAATTCGCTCTGCTCCGCACTGTTTTTTCTCTACCTCAAGAGCCTGAACCTTTGTTGCAACAGACAAAGCCTCTGCAACGCTCACATCTTTTTGCTTTACGTTTTTCTTTTTGCCAATCGTAAAAATTGCACTTTCGAGCAAGGCAATTTGTTCTTGGAGTGAGGCCAGTCGCTCGCCCGAACCTTCAGCTATCTCAATTTGGACAATTCCTAATTTGCGAAGCTTTTCCAGAGTTTCATTCTTTTTATTTTCCCTAATAATAAGAGATACTTTTTTCATAGGCACTATCATAATGAATAAACCTCCTTTTCGGAAGCCACAGCATTACGAAGGGCTATCTTTCGTTTTGATATTTTTGAACGCACTACGGCACTAACCTGTTGGTCTGCCATATAAACAGATATTTTTTTGATATTTTCCTCGGTTTCTGGGATTTTAACCTTTTCGAACAGGTTAACTCTTTGAGAAGTTGCAAGCAATTCAATCTCTAATAGCCTGACCTGTTCATCTAACACTTCCGCCTCTAAATCAAGGGACATTGCCTTTTCCATATGGTTTGCAGCGATATCCACCCAAAGAGGTGTTTCATAAAAGTCGTAATCTCCTCGCGAGAAATCCGCACCCTCAAATGTAGGAATATCAACGCCCGCGATATTACCTTTTCCTTTACGAATATTGCCGACAGTTATAATTCCCTTGGGGAAGGCATCCATTTCGCTAAAAACAGCAATCCATTCACGGAAGCCAAATTCAAGGTCTTCTCTTTCTTTTCTAACGGCCTTTGCCTTGGCCTCGATGGTGCGAATCTCCGACTGGAGTTGTTGCTTTTTCAGTGTCAGAGTAGGCAAATATCTACGGTACATTTTAAGTGCGTCCTTTTGTACCTTCAACTCGTTTTTAGTTAGTTTGATTTTTGCCAAAACTACAGACCTCCTTAACCTTTAGGCCAAAATTCATCAATAAGGTCTGACTTGATTCCGGTTTCGTCTTTTTCGAAGCAATCAGCTAAAATTTCCCATCCTAAATCAAGCGCATCTTCAAGCGGAAGATTAACCGACAGAGACATTAGCTTGCTTTCAAAAAGCAGGCCATATTTCAGCAATTTTTCATCCCAACGGCTCATAGAAAAGCCCATATTTTTCTTTTCAAGCGTTTCCTTGTAGGAAGAATACAGACGAATCATTGCATCCATAAGTGCTCTATGGTCTTTTCGAGTTTTACCGTTTACGTTTTGCTTCAGTCGGGAAAGAGAACCAAATGGCTCTATACGACCGCCTTTAAGGTAATACTGACCTTCGGTAATATATCCCGTATTATCGGGGACGGGATGGGTTACATCATCACCGGGCATTGTAGTAACAGCTAAAACAGTAACCGAACCTGAATCAGCAAAATCAACCGCCTTTTCGTAACGGGCAGCAAGCTGAGAATACAGATCGCCGGGATATCCACGGTTGGAAGGAACCTGCTCTTGCGTAATAGCAATTTCCTTCATAGCATCGGCAAAGTTGGTCATATCGGTAAGCAGCACCAATACATCTTTATTCTGAAGCGCAAATTGCTCTGCTACCGCCAATACCATATCGGGAATCATCATACACTCAACGGTAGGGTCGGAAGCAGTATGAATAAACATAACGGTTTTACTGAGTGCTCCACCCTTCGAAAGCGCATCCTTAAAATATAGAAAATCATCATATTTAAGACCCATACCGCCAAGAACGATTACGTCGGCTTCTGCCTGCATTGCAATACGGGCAAGAAGTTGGTTGTACGGCTCACCGGAGATGGAGAAAATCGGCAATTTCTGAGAAACAACCAATGTGTTAAACATATCAATCATAGGAATGTTGGTTCTCATCATTCGGTTGGCAAGAATACGCTTAGTTGGATTAACAGAGGGGCCGCCAATAGGTTTCATATTTTCGTTAAGTGCGGGGCCTTTATCTCTCGGCAAACCTGAACCGTCGAATATACGGCCTAATAAATCTTCACTGAAAGACACACGCATTTCGTGGCCAAGGAAACGAACTTCATCTCCCGTAGAAACACCCTGACCACCTGAAAAAACCTGCAGAGAAACGATATCTCCCTCAATTTTATTAACCTGAGCCAAGGACTTGCCGAAACGTGTATTGATCTGTGCCAATTCCTTATACTTAACATCATTTGCGCGGACAGTGATAACGTTACCGGTAATAGATTCTATTCGATTATATACTTTATTCACTCTCGTTCACCGTCCTTTAATAGTTTTTCAATTGGTGCGGCTAATTTACCGCTACCCTTACAATACAATTCATCAATCTCGGACTCTGCTTTTTTAAATGCTTCGCTCTCAAACTCGGTGTAATTCCAGTCGATGAATTTTTGACGCATACGGTTAAAAAAGCCTCGCGCATCGTCTTTATTTTGAAGATTGTAATTACTGCCCAAAATATATATAAGTTTATCTGTAACATAGCACTGACGCTGTTTTCCGCAGTTTGCCTCAACCAAATCGAAGGAGTTCTGTTGCAGATAAACAGCATCAAGCATTTCGGATTTCAAGTAGGTAATATAATCCTGAAGAGTAGTACCTTCTTCACCTACAACCTTCATCATAGAACCGATCTCGTCGCCGTGATGAAGAATGCCTTTACAAAATTCCAATTTTTCGCTGTCAATAACGCTGTTATACTTCGACCAAGAGATAAGCGGGTCAATAGCAGGATACTTTCTTGCGTCTGAACGTTCACGGGAAAGTCCGTGAAAAGCGCCTACAACCTTTAAGGTTGCCTGTGTTACAGGCTCTTCAAAGTTGCCGCCTGCAGGGGATACCGTACCGCCGATAGTAACGGAACCGGTACTGCCGTCGGGAAGACGAACATATCCTGCTCTTTCGTAAAAAGCCGCTATATAGGATTCAAGATATGCAGGGAAAGCCTCTTCGCCGGGGATTTCTTCAAGTCTGCCCGACATTTCACGCATCGCTTGTGCCCATCGCGAAGTGGAGTCAGCCAGCAAAAGAACATCAAGTCCCATTTGGCGATAATACTCGGCAAGCGTCACCGCGGTGTAAACCGAAGCTTCACGAGAAGCAACCGGCATGGAAGAGGTGTTACATATAATAATTGTGCGTTCCATAAGCGAACGACCTGTTTTAGGATCGGTCAGTTCAGGGAACTCTGTAAGTGTTTCAACAACTTCACCCGCACGTTCACCGCAGGCTGCGATAATAACAATATCTACATCCGCATATTTTGATGTGGTGTGCTGTAGCACCGTTTTACCTGCACCAAACGGTCCGGGAGTGCAGTAGGTTCCGCCTTTTGCTACAGGGAAGAAAGAGTCAATAAGGCGCACCTTGGTTTCCATGGTTTCAGCAGGTGCCAATCTCTCACTATAACATTTTACCGCGCGTTTAACAGGCCATTTAAACGACATAGATATGGGGATTTCACGGCCGCGCTCATCAGTTACCGTGGCAATTGTTTCCTTAACGGTGTACTCGCCCTTTTCGGCAATCGATTTTACTGTATAGTTTCCAAGCAGAGAAAATGGAACAAAGATTTTATGTGTAAACGGGCCTTCGGGAACTGTGCCGATATATTCACCTGCACGAACAACCTCGCCAACCTTCGCAGTTGGTGTGAATTCCCATTTCTTTTCTGTATTAAGTCCGTCTGCGTAAATTCCTCTTTCCAAAAACCAGCCTGCCTGCTCTGCTAAAACAGGAAGTGGGTTTTGCAGTCCGTCATATATCTGGCCAAGTAATCCCGGACCGAGATCTGCCGAAAGCATATCTCCTGTAAATTCAACAGCATCCCCACATTGAATACCATCAGTCATTTCATAAACCTGCACTTGAGCAATATTACCGTTTATGCGAATAACTTCGCTTTTAAGGGCGGTATCTCCCGCAAAAACATAGCATATTTCGTTCATAGAAACATTGCCATCAAATTCAACCGACACCAAGTTTCCGTTTATGCTTGCTACCTTTCCTTTATTTTCGGTCATTGTTTTGCCTCCAACCTATCTCCATTTAAAATAGAATCGTATATATTTTTATATGCTTTTTCTCCGCTTTTTGCATCAAACTGCCTTATGCGAAGAAGTAACTTCAATTTAAGTCCATAATAGAAAATATAATCCTCTGAAAAGCTGTCTACAGGTCTTAATGCTTCCAAGATTTCCAAACGGTAATTGTTTAGATATTTTTCTGCTTCCATTGGATTTTCAATTTCTGTTGCCGTACTTGCCGTCTTAATATATTCCGCAGGAAAATTTCTATTTTCTGTATCGAACGATCTCTTCATTTTCTCTGCCCGAACTTTACCAAGCGCAAACCTAAGACTTCTCTCGCTTTCGTTCCAAGCATCAACCAAAACAGAACCTGAAATCTCGCTGTTTTTGGTAGGTGATAAAGTGAGTTTATTCATGGTTTCCTGCGACCTTTTCCCTAAGAATCGGTTGCAAAGCTCTGTAAATCGTTCCTCGGTAATCGGAAGCGGAGTATTTTCACTTATACCATCTAAAGACGGCAACTGTGATATTAAATAATATTCAGCCATAGTTATTGCTTCGCCTCTTTCAAAAGCTCGGTAACCTTAGGACTTAGATAATTTGAAAGCATATCCACAACCGCTTCAGAAGAAAAATCATAATAGGCACTTCCGCTATTAATAGCAATACGGAAACCACCGTCAAAATTATCATTCGCCTTCAAAGTGATACCCTTTAACATTTTTTCTTTAAGAGCTGCCAGTATGGTTTCTTCTAATTTGTTAAGGTGTTGAGTATTTAAAATCACCGCAATATCTTCTGCATCAGGCTTATTTGCCCAGCTTTCAACAATGTTGATAATCAGCTCTGCAAATGCATCAGATGAATATACAGCAGTAACATTTTCGCCAATAATAGCTTTAAGCTCTCTTGATACACTTTCTCGAAAAGAAATCAACAGATTGCGACCCGCCTGACGAATAGCATCCTCGCCGGATTTTGTCATTCGCTCGGTTTCAGCCTTTGCACCGGCTAGAATTTTATCTGCCTGTGCCTTTGCATCGGCAATAATCTTTTCGGCATCTGACTTTGCTGCTTCGACTATAGCCTTAGCTTCTATTTCTGCAGCCTCTGCACCGTCCTTCTTGATTTGCTCAATAAGCTCCTGAAGTTGAACTTCCATAATTCTATCTCCTTTTTGTATTAAGTAAATTTTACTGCTAAAAAGCAAAATGGATCCAGCTTCCTCTGCAGACAGCTGGATCCATTAATGTGATTACAATCTTTCAATTTACTGAAATTGTAGCACACTTTTCTCCTTTCGTCAAGACCTTAGAAGAAAAAATACACAAAAATTTCAATTTTAAATATAAAATTTTTTAAGTTTCCTCCACAGGTTAAAATCTCGCCGTCTCTGCCAATGAAACAATCCGTTGTTAATAGTTTTTCCTTTACTATGGCTTGTATGCTACAAAAAACTGATTTTAATGCCCTTTAATTTCAGGTTAAATCCTTAACTTGTTTTTTCGGTATTTTAAGAATCTGTCCTACAATTACTTTAACACAAATACACACCCCTTGACAAAGCAAGGGGTGTGAGACTTAAGTATTCAATTAATACTTCTCTGCAACCTCGAAGATGTGAGCGGGAAGCTCTGCTTCGTCGCAGGAAACTGTGAACACAAAATTTGTGTTTGTTTCTTCACTTAATGCGGAAACTCTGTCGAAGAAATCGGCCAGGTGGTCGAAATCCCTGCCAACAATTTTAAGGGTTGCATCGGCAAAAATGTCAGTAACATCGTAGTTGCCTGCACACACACCGCAAAGCATACCGTAAAATGCGTCGTAGCCTGAAATACCATAAATATCTGTATTAATTAAACGGGCTTTATGAGTTACGCTAAAGTTAAGGGTGTCACCCTTTTCGATGCAAACCACGTTGCCGTGGGAAGCTTCGGTAGTGGCGTTAACGGCTTCTACCAATTTCTTGGTTTTACCCGAACCCTTGTTTCCGATAATAAGTTTAATCATATTTACCAACTCCTGTTATATTTATTCCGCCCAAAGGCGGTTACAACCTTATTCTGATGTGAGGCGAGCCTCTAATGCGGCTTTTTCAGCCTCGTATCCGGGTTTGCCCAGCAGGGCAAACATATTCTTTTTATAGCTTTCTACGCCGGGCTGGTCGAAGGGATTTACACCCAGAACGTAACCCGAAATAGCACAAGCCTTTTCGAAGAAATAAATCAGGCGACCTAAGTGTTCCTCGTCGGCCTTGTCAATCTCGATTACAAGATTGGGAACGCCGCCGTCGGTATGAGCTAATACTGTGCCCTCGAAAGCCTTTCTGTTAACAAAGGACATAGGCTTGCCTGAAAGGAAGTTAAGACCGTCGGAATTTTCCTTTTCCTCTTTAATAACAACGTCTTCTCCGCAGTTAGCAATGTTGATAACCGTTTCAAAAAGGGAACGGCGACCGTCTTGAATATACTGACCCATAGAATGCAGGTCGGTAGAGAAAACAACCGATGCAGGAAAAAGGCCCTTTTGGTCTTTACCCTCGCTTTCGCCGTAAAGCTGCTTTAACCACTCGTTCATCATAATGAAGCGGGGTTCGTAGCTTACGTAAAGCTCAATCTCTTTGCCCTTGCGGTAAAGAGCATTTCTAAGGGCTGCGTATTTATAGCAATTGTTACTTTCAAAATCGGGGGTAGAATACTCTTCTCTGGCCAAAGCAGCGCCCTGCATAAGCTTATCGATATCGGCACCGCTGGCGGCGATAGGAAGAAGACCAACCGCTGTGAGAACAGAGAATCTGCCACCTACATCGTCGGGAATAACAAAGCACTGATAACCCTTTTCGTCGGCCAACTGCTTGAGAGTGCCGCGAGCCTTATCGGTGGTGCAGTAAATTCGCTTTGCAGCCTCGGCTTCTCCGTATTTATTCTCGAGATATTCGCGGAATACACGGAAGGCTACTGCCGGCTCTGTTGTGGTGCCGGATTTTGAAATGATGTTAACCGAAACGTCTTTCCCCTCGCAAAGCTTAATTATATCGGAAAGATACGAACCACTTATGCTGTTACCTGCAAAGTAAATTTCGGGTGTGCCCTTTTTAAGGGAATTATAGTAAGGAGAGTGCAAAAATTCAATCGCGGCGCGGGCACCAAGGTAGGAACCACCAATGCCAATAACGATTAAAACGTCGCTATCGCTTTTGATTTTTTCGGCCGCAGATTTAATTCTGGCAAACTCTTCTTTATCGTAATTAACGGGTAAATCTACCCAACCCAGAAAATCGTTACCCAAACCGGATTTGTTATTAATTGCTGTATGCGCTGCGTTTATTTGGGGAATGAGACCTTTAATTTCGTTTTCACCAAAGAAGCTTTCGGCATACTTAGAAGTAAAATTTAATGCCATTGAATTCACCTATTACATTTGTTTTATTTATTATACATTATTTTAAACAGTTTTGCAACTGATAATTGCATACAATATACAAAATTTTTATATATTTATTCATAATGTTGTAAGTCCGCGCAAAATACGGCCAAGAGACACAGAAAAGGTCAGCTTGTTTACGCTGTCGGCCGAAATTAAATCTATGCTTCCAATCTGTTTTTCTCCGTACATTATTTTTGCTTCCCCCAACTTTTGCCCCTTTGCAATGGGGGCCTTAAAGCTATCTTCTATTTCAATTTGGGTGGTAAGCTCGCCCTCTACCCCATTTTCTACTAAATAAACACCCTTTCCACCGGGAACCACCCGAACAGTGCCAATACAACCTTTTTCTACCTTTATCTCGGGCAGCTCGGATTTCTTTACGGTAACGGTGTGTAGTTTCCAATTTGCGAAGCCATAATCCAATAGTTTTTTTGCCGAGCCGAAGCGCTCGTCGTTATTAGCAGCACCAAGCACCACGGCGCAAAGCTCCATTCCCTGCTTTTCGGCAGAGGCACTAACACAAAATCCCGCCGCCGAGGTGGTGCCGGTTTTAAGCCCGGTTGCACCATCGTAAAACCGTACAAGCTTGTTGGTGTTTACAAGCTGTGATTCGCCACCTCTTAAGGTGTCCATCCACACGGTGGTGTATTTTTTAATAAGGTCGTGTTTAAGAAGCTGGCAGGACATTATTGCAATATCCCCCGCCGTGCTGTAGTGGCCCTCGGCATCTAATCCGGAGCAATTTATAAAGTTGGTGCTATTCATACCCAGCTCTTTTGCCCTTTTATTCATTGCCGCCACAAATGCCTCTTCACTGCCGGAAACCGCTTCGGCCAAGGCAACGGTGGCATCGTTAGCCGAAGCAATTACTGTGGCTTTCAGCAAATTGTCTACCGTCATGGTTTCACCCGGCTCCAACCAAATTTGTGAGCCACCCATAGAGCAGGCGTGCTCGCTGGCGCTGATTTTGGTATCTAAAGAAATTTTTTCTTCTTCAATTGCCTCCATAATAAGCAGAAGTGACATAATTTTGGTAATCGATGCCGGAGCGCACTTTTCACTCGGATTAACCGAGTAAAGCACCTTGCCGGTATCCCTTTCCATAAGCACTGCTGATTTACCGTGCAACTGTAAGGTATTACTATTTGTTTCTGCCGCAACAGAGAGTACTCCGCCGGCGTCTGCGGTAAGGTCGTCGGACATATATTCTGTGGCTATTTCCGCCCTTGCCGTTACGTTAATCAAAAGTACGAACACAAGACTAAGACATATTGCAGATATTGTTTTCTTCAATGTTATCTCCCCCAAACGGCAAAAAGCCGACACAAGTATTTACTAATACTTATGTCGGCCACTTTACTAAAATGCTTATTAATAACCCAGTTCTTGGTTAACCAAAATAACCTTGATTCTATTTTTTGTTCTTTGCTTGGCGGAAACCAGCGTGTTGCAGCAGATTCTTGCATCGGTGTTGCAGCCTGCACCCATTGTTTCCCCTTCTCCACGGTCAATAGATATGCAATATCCTGCCTTACTGCAATAACTGTTTATTCCAAGACGCTGACAATTTTTTGGGGCAGCCACAGTTTTAACCCTTAATACAGCCGCCAGCAGGTCGGGAACAATTTTATTTATTCCTGCAACGATTATTACATTTTTTGGTCCGAAAGCAATGGCAGAAATGCGGTTGCAGTTACCATCTACGTTATAAAGCTCTCCCTTTTCGGTGATGGCGTTTGAGGAAGATAAATAGTAATCGGCCGAAAAGGAATCGCGGAACACTTTGGCTACATCGTCACCCGTAAGTCCTGCCTTGTAACGGTCGAGGAAGGTGTATTTTCCGTTTCGCAAAAGGGGTAATACATCTAATTGATTTAAGGTTTCGGAGCCGCCTACAGCCACTGTGGTGCCTTCGGGAAGAAGTTCCTTAACCTTTGCCAAAGCCGAAGCCTTATCCTCTACAAAGTGCACTTCCATACCGTTGGCGGTAAGGTTTTTGATTGTGTTTTCAATTTGTGCCGTCATTTACATCACCTGTTCTTTCACAATTTCAATTTCGGTGGGAGCATCAATTTTACTTACTACCCTTCCGTTCTCTTTTTTATGTTCGATTTTAATAATTCCGTATGGAGTAGGATAAGTGCCTTTTACCCAGGTGAGGTCACCAAGGTTTGGAGTTACACGAATTTTTTTACAGCCTGCCTCAATTATCTGTACACCCAAAACGTTTTTTAAGAGAAAATCTGCGGGACCACTTGCCCATCCGTGGCAAAGACTGAGCCTTAATTTTTGGTAACAGAATTTTCCGTAGGTGCTATGTACGTCGATTTTTCCGGCGATTGGCATTTCATCGATTCTGCCGGCATTTTCTATCCAATTTATATCAAAATCTTCCCAAAAAGTGGTGGCGCCCAAATCCAGCATCGCACCCCAATACCCACGCAAGGCCTGCAGTGCGGCAGTTACATTTTCCGCCTTGGCCAATGCATTCAAAACATAGTAGCCATAAAAGGTAGAAAGCCCTTGTAACAAATCTTTGGTTATCACGGCTTCGGCTTTTTTAATATCAATTAATTCCGCTAAAGCCGCTATGGCACAGGTTTGCTTATTTCCGCTGTAATCGGGAACAATTTTCTTAACATTTTCTGCGGCTTTAAGGCATTTCCCCCTCATATCGCTATCGCCATACACCTGGAAAATATCTGCAGCAGCAGTTAAAGCCCTAATAAGGCAACCCCTGAACCCTGCCTCGGCATAAGGGGATTCTGCCGAACTCCAATCTACAAAATAATTATTGCAAAAATCAAGCTCGCCGTTATCTCCCACACGATTTATAAGAGCGTTGCAGGCATTATACATATAATCCTTTTGCTCTAAAAGGTAATCGAGTCTGCCATTTTGCATATACCAATCCCTATGTATCGTTATCCACATACCGGTATAACTCGGGAAGCTCATCCACGAAACCTTTTGGTCCATTGGATATGCAGCCTTTGCGAAATCAAGACTCTTTTCTACAACCTCGTCGTATCCAAACACCGAGCATATTGTAGAAACCTCGGGGTGCATATCTCCCGTCCACACCAAGCGATCGCGTTTTATACCCTCTAAAAGATAGTCTTGCATATTAAGGTGAAGGGTGTAGACAGCAGTATTAAAAACCTCGTTAATTCTTTTGTCGTTACAGTAAAAACTGCCTTTATATTCTATATCCTTATATTCAAGTACTCCCTTAACTGCGGTTATTTCCAAATTTCCATCAATCGCTTCTAATTTTACAAATCTAAAGCCTGTGTTTCCGTAGCGAGAGGTAGACCAGTTACTGACATTTACAACCATATCGCGGATCGAATGCTCGTTACCCGCACCATTTTCTCCTATGGTAGAAAGAGATTCCGAAACACTTTCACCGAAAACCACACGCATTTTTCCATAACTGCAGTACCTACCGGACTTTTTGTTGCTTATAACCTTATTGGTGGTTACCTCTACCCCGCCCTGCAATTCACTGCCAAAATCTAAAACCACAAAGCCACCCTGTTTAATGGTGCAGGTATCGACGTTACCTAAAGTTGGCTGGCGGGGAGTATCGCAAAGCAACAGGTTAGAATTTTCTATGCCTTCGCAAGCAATTATTTTTTTGGGAACTATGTATTTTTTAGTTATATTATCTTTTTCAAAGCTAAACTCAAAATTCTTAAGACTCATAAAGCACCTCAAGGTTATGATATAAGTTATTATATACTTCAATAATAAAAAAATCAAGCCGAAACAATCGGCTTGATTTTATGTTTATTTTAATAAAGACCTATTGTTTGCATTATGGTGTTGCCATAAATTCGCACACCAAAATCGTTAGGGTGGTTTATATTATTACCCGAAACATCTTGGTATTTCTTTATGGAATTCACATAGGTCGCAACCTTGTATACCGGAGCAACGGCAATATCAAACTGCGGATATTCGGCCTGAAGCTCGTAAAATGCCTCTTCAAAGGCGGCAAAATTGTTGTTGCCGTATTTATTAAGGTTGGGCACGGTTGGGGAAACAAACACAATAGCGCAATCGGGGTAAACGCTTGTGATACCTTCTAACATTGTTTTCTGATAAGTTTTATAATTCGCTTTTGAAATTCCGGATTCATTTGTACCGAAGGCAATAAAAATAATATCAGGTTTATTATCTATAACCGCTGCCTGCAAATTGCGGGTGCCGTGGGTGGCTGAATTTGAAGAAGAACTTGCAACGTTTATATAGTTGATTTTGGCCTTCGGATACATTTCTGCGGTTCTGTTATAAATCGCTCTGGGCCAAGAAGCCGCATAGGGTGCAATATTTATGGACTCTTTATAGTTTTCGTTATAAACAGAATAACCCTTGCTACCGTCGTATTTCCATTTAAGCGATTCGTTACAGCCGCTGGCATTAAGACCGGTGGAAATGCTGTCGCCATAGAAAAGCATATTTACCTCTTCACCATTTGCCAGCTTATTATAGAATCTGTCAAGCTTTGAAGATTGGTCTTCAGGAATGTATCCACCCCAAGAGTCGCTGTGGGTATAGGTTACAGAAATCTGATACTGGTGAATATTTGTGCCATAGGAAACAATAACTCCGTTAGGGGTGTTCAGCCAGTTCGATGGGTCTTGAACGGGATTTAAAAAGGCGTTTTGCGAAGCCGAAGTGATTGCAGAGCCTTCGGGAATGCGGATTTTACCCTCGGCCGTTAAAATGTAATCCTTGCCCTCTTCGTACACCTTATTAAGGCCATAGTTTCGGATTTCAACGATATCGTCTATTTTATAAAGAAGTGAAATATCGTCTATACCGCCGCTTGCGTTCTTTTGAACAACGGCATTTTCCTGATAAACAATATTTCCCTCCCACATAGGCATATTGTATGCACCGGGAACGTATTGCGAGGTAAGGTAACGTCCGGTTTCGGGGGAAAGAAGCTTATAATCTTCGGGGTTAAAAATAATATCTCTCATACCAACCACATCCGTAACGGTAAGGCTACCGCTTCTGTTAAGGTCGGCAGAAACGGCTTGTAGCTCTGTAAGCTCTCTGTTGTTTAACATACTGTCTATAACAGTAACTATATCGCTGACGCCGCAACTACCCAAACTGGAAAGGTCGCCCAATACAGCTACCGTTGCCGAATCAACAACAGCATTGTTTACCGACAGCTTTATAACGTCGCCATTGAAAATGATGGCGCTGTTGTCCAACAGTTTTCCGTTAGAATGTATACTTATATCTCCGTTTTGGGTGAAGGTTTTGAGCAACTCAGATACCTTGATTCCGGGATAGGCACAAACATAACTGCCTTTTACAGGATATTCCGAGGATTCAAGCAAAATATCGGTTAACGAATCTTCAATAGTGCCGTTATTGTCGCCATAGCCGCCGCTTTCGGCATTAGCAAAGCATACTGCGTTGAATACACCAAAAACCAGAGTCAAGGTTAACAGCAATGATATATATTTGATTTTCATAAAATCACTCCTTATTGGCTACTTTATATTATAATTGTATCATACCTGCAAAAAAATAGCAAGCCGACAAACAAATATTTCTGTTAATCGGCTTGCTAAAAATTTTAATCCACAGTAAGAACAACCTTACCTACGTTTTCGCCACGGTATAGAATATCCTGGGCGGCTTCGGCCTCGGTTATGGGAAGCACCTTGTAAATTGTAGGCTTAACTTCTCCACTTGAAACCTTATCCCACACATCGCGCACCAAAAGCCTTAGAATTTCGGCCTTAACCTCGGGCTTTCGGGAACGAAGGGTGCTACCTATTATGCGTACGTTTCTTACGTAAATGTTACGCATATCAATTTGTGTGAAATCCCCCGCCAGGGTTGCAATCATAATCCAGCGGGCTCCGTGGGTAAGATAGTGCAGACATTTACCCATAATTTCACCGCCTAAGCAGTCGATAGCAACATCTACAGAGTGGCCCTCTGCCAGTTGTTGCTTTAATACCTCTGAAATATCCTCTTTAGAGGTGTTAACCACAACATCGGCATTAAGATGCTTAATTGATTCGGCAATTTCATCCGACAAAACGGTGGTGATAACACGTATTCCAAAGGCCTTTGCCATAGGAATTATTACGCTGGCAAGGCCGCTGGCACCTGCATTCATTAAAAGGGTGTTGCCCGGCTTTATGTTGCCCTCAATAAACAAGTTAAGATAAGCGGTGGCAAAGGCTTCGGGAATTGCTGCAGCCTCTACCATAGAGCAACCCGCGGGCACCGGCATAAGCATATCGTACTTAACCGAAACGTATTCGGCATAACCGCCGCCGCCAAGAAGCGCACAGACCTTATCGCCAAGCTTCCATTGAGATTTTTCGGAAACCTTACTGCCTAATTCTACTATAGTGCCTGCAATTTCCAAGCCCATCCATTCGGGGCAACCTTCGGGTGGAGGATAATTACCCTCTCTCTGCATAAGGTCGGCGCGGTTAAGTGCAGCCGCTTCTACCTTTACAAGCACATCTTCAGGGCCTATTACAGGGTCGGGAACGTTATCCCAACGAAGTGATTTATCCGGGTTTATAAGTACTGCCTTCATTTATATTACCTCTTACTTTATGTTATGCTTTCTAAGATATTCGTCCATTCGGGCGTTCATACCATAATCTTCCCACTTGCCCAGTCTCGGAACACCGAAGAATTCCATACGAAGTCCCTGCTTTACGGGCATAAGCTCGGATTGTTTAAGCCCGGTATGGTTAAGAATTTTGGTATTATCTATAATTCTGTTAAAGAACCTGTCGTGGGTGAGCTGCTGGCGGGTGTGAATGTTGCCGGGATTTACTATGTTAAGAAAATCCTCGGTATCGACTCCCACATATTTAAGACCACCGATTTCACCGTATATCTCGGCCATTTCGCGCCAGGTGTGATGCTCTGATGTTGAAACAGTGTAGGTTTCCTTCATTGCTTGTGGGTTAAGAATAAGGCGAGATACCATTGTGGCAAAGTCGCCGGCCCAGCTTAAGGTACCTTCCACATCTAAAGCCTTTTCGGGCAGAACAACGGTTTTTCCCCTTAACATTCTGTAAATAATTACAGGCATTTCAAGAATTGTTAGCTGGAAGCGGGCCTTGGAATATGTAATTGCAGGGCGAAGAATTGTCCAGTTAGAATAGCCGGAATTTCTTAACATATCCTCTTCCTGGGCCTTGTAAACCGAATAGTCGCCGGAATTAAGGAAGGCCTTATCGGTTGAAACGTCCAGAAGCCTTGGTGATTCCTCGGTTATGGGATAGCTGTCGGCATATATGCGATAGGTGGAAAGAAATACGTAATGGTCGGTATTATCGAGGTAAAGCTTATAATATTTTCCAAATTCCTCGGCGCTAAAATAAAGCATAAAGTCTACAACAACGTTATATTCATTTTTAAGTATTTCGGTAATAACAGCCACGTCTTTGGCATTGGCCTTAATATATTTTAAATTAGGGTCGGAAGATATCATATCCTCAAGGCAAAGCACGTCTACCTTAAAATCCATTTTAAGAAGTGCAGGAATAAGATAGGTGCCAAGAGCCCCGGAACCGCCCACCAATAATGCCTTTTTTTCTGCCATATTTATCAACCTTTCCTGAAAATTTTAGTACTTTTACGGTAAATTATCAAATCCTGTGCCCGAAAGAATGGCCTTTGCCACACTCATTGGGGGTTGGTTTCCACCCTCTACCCCATCGGCGGCGGTTAGGAACATACAGCAGCCAAGCGAAGGACCCATACGCCTGTGGCGAAGATTCTTTGCTCCGTTCACAAGGTAAAGGAATGGAATTTTAAGTTCTCTTTTAAGCATAAATATATTTTCGAAGGCTTGACTTTCCTCTTCATCTGTAGAGGCGTCGGCTACCAGTTTGGTTATGTCGGCTCCCCTTTCCTCGTGAGCCTTCATAATCTCCAAGGTTCGCTGGGGCGTGGTGTACTGCAAAGTATGGGTTGAGAAAAGCACCTCTTTGCCCATTGAGTGAATTGTATTTGCAAGTTCAATCTGGCGGGCAACCGCCTTTTCGTTATCGGTAAATTCATCGGGATGTGGGTCAAACAAATCGCCGCGCACATCAAAAAGCGTTGCGCCGCTTTCCAGAGCTAAAAGCATTTCTTCGGTAAGTTCTTCGTCGGACTGTGCCCTTTCGCTTATATTACAGCGCCTGTAATCGGTTATGTATGCGGGCTTATCGCCCATTGCTGCGAAAATATCTTTAAAATCCGCTGCGGTTCTTTCTGCGGTGGGAAGCATATCAATTTGAAAGCCGAACGCATCTGTTCCCTGAAGATTGGCAGCATCTATTTCAAGCATTAACTCTTTTTTATTTTTACCCTTAAGCATTGTGGTTATAACAGGGCGGTTAAATCCCAAAAAACTTTTCATAAAACTACATCCTTTCACATTCTACATTTTAATACTTAGTAAACGCCTTCGCAATAGATAAACCGATTGTTTTTTGTTTAAAATGATGTTAATTAATAAATACTATTGAAAAAAATAACGGAAATATTATAATTAACAGTGTAAAGGCCAAATCAAATAACTAAAAAGGGGTGTTATTAATGGATATTAAAGATACAATCGGTTCCTTAACCATAACCGATTTTCAAATTTATACTCCAACGTTTGAAAAGCCTCAAACAGAATTGATGCATCGCCCTAAAGGACTTTACGGTATATCCTTTGCTATAGATGGTGAAGCGGTTTACCGATACCAGGGTAAAACCTTTGTTTCCGACCGTAATCACGTTATACTTTACCCACAAGGCAAAGACTATATTATGGAATGTACAAAGCCCGGCAGCTTTACGCTTGTTAATTTTGAGGCTATCGGCTTCGATTTAGAGGATTTTCTTTGCATTAAGATACCGAAGGTTGAAAAATTTTTGAAGGACCACGAAGCCATAACTAAAATTGCCTCGCTTAAACTGCCAAATTGGCGGCTTGAGGTTCTGTCGGTTCTTTATAATATTCTTTCAAGAATACTTAACTATAGCGATTCGAATGCCTCTTATCCTGTTCTGTGGTCTGCAATAGACTATATAATGGAAAACATTAAAGACCCTGAATTATCTGTACAGGATATGGCAAATGCGGTTGGCTTCAGCGAGGTACATTTCAGAAAGTTATTCAAAAGCAATTACGGTATTTCTCCAAAACAATACCTGCAAAATCTTAGAATAGATATGGCGAAAAATCTTTTGGAAACCGGCAACATTTCTATTTCAGGCATTGCAAGCGAGTGCGGATATTCCACAATATACTATTTTTCCAAGCTGTTTAAAAATAAAATAGGCTATTCTCCCTACGAATACCGTGAACGCTTCCGCAAAATTTATTAATTAAACCATTTAAAACGAAAAATCGGCATTTTTGTTTATAGTATAAATGAAATTGTCGATTTTTCGTTATATTTTATGAAAATTATTTAAAATAACCGATTGAATATATAAAAATATATTGAATTTTCTTAAAAAAATGTTATACTGTAGTTAAAGAGAGTGATTGTAATATGTTTGATTTATGTTCATTTTGCAACTTATTTGTTACCAGAATTTTTACGGTATCAAAAAACGAATATCCTGTCAACACTAAATACCATATAGTCAGAAAATGCTTGAACCATGGTATTGTGTTTGCTGTGTCGGGTGCAATACAGTTCACTTACCGCGGTCAAGCGTACGTTTGCGATGCCGAGCACGCTGTTCTTATACCCGGTGGTACCGAATACGACTACTGTGCCCTGGAAGAAAACACCCAGTTGGCGGTAATCAACTTTTTTACCACAGAGGAATTTGACCCTGATGATTTTCAGTATTTTAAAATCGATAATGTTGAAAGCTTTTTGTCCGACCATGCAGCTATGAACAAAATTTATACCGGTGGCTCCCTTACCGCCACCCCTGAAGTGTTAACCATATTTTATAAAATAATCACCCGACTTATTAACACGGTTGGCAAAAATATGGGGCAACAATCCTCGTGGCGTATTATAGAATACATAAACGACCATATCAGCTCACCCGACCTTACGGTTTCACACATAGCTGAAGCCGCAGGCTTTTCAGAGGTGCATTTCAGAAAGCTGTTTAAGAATTACTATGGGGTTTCTCCAAAACAATACGTACAAAGCCTAAGAATAGACCGTGCGAAAAGACTGCTTGAAATCAGCAACGACTCTATCTCCAGCATAGCAAAACAATGCGGCTTTTCTACAATGTTCTATTTTTCAAAGCTGTTTAAAGAAAAAACAGGTTATTCACCTTATGAATACCGCGAACATTACCGCTGCTTATATTAAAATTTAAGTGGGCTGACTTAAGTAAAGTCGGCCCACTTTTTTGTTATACTAAATAACCCGATGGGAAATCCCATCGGGTTATTTGTGAATGTGGTAATTACTCCATATTACCTGGCTTTGCGTTTTGTTGTTTTCATAACCACAAAGGCCAATGCAACCATTGCCATCAGTGCAGCAGGAGTAATGGGGCTTTCGCCTGTTTCAGGTGAAGTGCCGCCACCGTAATTATAATCGGGGGCTCCATCGCCATCGATATCTATAAACTCACTTGTAGCAGTACCGATAATAGCAAAGGTGCTGAAGGAATCTGTCTGGAATGTGAATACATCGTCTATGGTTTCACACCAGGGTGCTTGAATTGTGGTATCGTCCACAAAGTGGATAACCTGAAGATCGGTGTAATTATTCTTGATGTAATCGGGCAGATTCAGCTTAATGTCTACAAAGCCGTTGTAAACATAAGGCTCACCATCAAGAGAGAAGCTGAGGTCGTAAACAACAACGGGCTGTTTTCCGCCTTCAATCTGGGCAAGAACGTCATATACGTATTGCGGTGCATCATCAGAAATATCACGGGCGGTAAACTTAACGTCCTTCTCAATTTCATCGTTAGCGCCGGTTACTTCAAAGCGACCGTCTTCTGTACGTATGGTTTTGTACCATTCGGCATCGCGCTCTTCTTCTTGTGAATTGCCCTTAAGGTCTTCCTCGGTGCCTTCAGAGAAATCTTCAAGCGGGCCAATAGTATCCCAATAGGGGTCATCTTCGTTAACCATCTGTAGCAGTGCAACCTTGTTATCTTGCTCTGCGTTCCAAACAAATTCAGCCGAAACAGAATTATTGACTGCAGGTGAATCCGCAGCTATCATCTTGGTTCTAAAAGAAGCATCGCCAATCATATACTCATCGGGATTGGCACCCTCGGGAAGTGGGAAATTAATCTCAACATTTCTTCCGTTAAGGTCTCTAACCACGTTGCCGTGAACGTCAACAAACTCAACCTTGTAAATCTTCTTATCAACAACCTTTAAGAAGGGGTTGTTTTTAAGTGACAGCATTTGCCAGTTGGTTGCCTTTTCGGGGGTAACCTTTATGCCAACTGCGTCGGTAAAGATATCGTTAACATCCATACGTATAATGGTTGCCTTAATTCCTGTTTTCTTATCGGTGAAGCTTATAAGTGCTTCACTTTCTTCAGAGGTTTGCATACCCTTAACCCTTGTGCCCTTGAAAGACATTTCGGGAATCATTGAGGTAAGCTGGTATTTTTCGCCGTCATTATACTGCGTACCCTCAATCTTTTTAAAGCCCTTGAACTCAAGCTTAATAAAGCGAACAAGACGGGGGCGCATATAAGCTTCGTATTTGAGATTCTTAACGTCCTTTTTCTTGATTACATAGTCGGGTTCGGTACGTTTATTATCTCCTTCAATCTCGGCGCTTGTTTCGGCAATGTAAACATTGATGGTATCTGCATAGTATTCGTCGAATCCATACAGATAGCCTATGCGCATCTGATTGATTGTGCGAAGGTCGTCTAACTGTATAACTACTTCGAATTCATCTTCTCCAACAACGCCTTCGTGAGCAACTACGGGATAGGTTTCGGGTACATTATCGAAAATAGCAGCTTTAGCATCGTTATTGAAGCCGAGGTTTTTCGACTTACCTGTTACTTTATTATAGTTGATTATGTTAACGTGAGTCGACACTTCAAGGCTCGAGGTAAGCTCTCGGGTTTTGTTTTTCTGATTATCAAGGCCTTCAACATAAATGGTGTTGATTTGCAGATAATCCTTACAATCTTCAAACACAAATCTTAAATATCTGATTTTGTTTTTAGAGGTGATAACCTTTTCAAGATTAATATTTCCGGTTTTGCTGCCAACCTTTTTAGTCCAGATAAGCGCATCTTCAAGGTTTACGCCGGCCAATGTATCAGAAGCATATACCTTAAGGGTTTTAAAGCCAGTAGTGGAATTGTTAAGCACATTAAGTGCCAGCTTATCAATTTCCATATCGCCGCAAAGGTTGTAAATTAATTCGGTAGTTTTGCGGTTTGAATCCTTGGTGTTAATTTTTGCAACGGTATCGTTATCCGCATCGGTCATATTCATAACCTCTTTGGCGGTAAGGTTGCTTTCGCTTATCTCTTCCAGCTTTTCCTTTGTGAAATATGCGTCTACAGGCATATTCTCGGCAAGGTTGGTGGGTTCGGGAATGATTTTTGCATCTTCGCCCCAAACATAGAATATGGAAAGACGGGCATTTACATTGGCAGAAGCACCGGCGGCAGGCTCGATAATTCTTAAGGCAATATATCCGCCAACAGGAGCTTTGTTTGATGGGAACTCGTAAACAATACCCTTCATAATGCCCATTTCGTCTTTATCGTATTCGAATACCATATTCTCGGGCTTGTAAAGGTCTTCTGCCTCTTCTGCAACATAAATCTGGTAGTGACCTGTGTAATACTGCGACATATCGCGGAACATACCCTGGAAAGCAAAGCCCTTAACACGGTATAATTCGAGCTTATAGACGTCTTGAAGCTTCCACTGTATATCGAAATGTTCCTTATTGTTTATAGCAGGGTCGCTTAAATCAAGGTGAACCGTTTCGTTAGATGGGATTTCCGAAACCTTTTTCCTTACATTGCTTACGGTTGCAGGTCTTACCGCTGCACGCTTGCCCTCGGCAAAGAAGCTGGGGTTGGTGCGGGTAATAAGGCTTTCGCCGTAAACAGCGGGTAAAGTGGAAAGGTCGAAATCCTTAGTGTCGGTATATACCTCGGGAACGAAGGTGGGATCCTCGTACTCGCCGTATACATTGAATTCCATAATACGGGGGTAAAGGGTTTTCAAAGCCAGGTCGGATCTGGTAACCAACTTCTTGGCTTCGTTCCAATCTGCGAATGGGTCGAATATTCGCATACCAACAAATTTCACACCTGTAAGCTCGTTACCTTCTTCCCAATGGTAATTCTGAATTTGAGACTTACTCTTGGAAGCGTCGTAAGTGCCGATAAGGTTTTCTTCGGTATATAATGTGTCGCGATTGTCGGACACATAAACCGAATATTTGCCCAACATAAGCTGATTATTGGAATGCTGAGCCACAAGAATATCGGAAAGCTTTACTTCGGTTGGGAACTTATAGGTTAAGTCGAGATAACGGCTGCCGTCGGTATATATTGCTCCAACGCCGGCAGGGTCGGTATCATTAACTGAATAGCCATCTGCAAGGTCCCAGAACTTGGTGCCGCCGTTATAATGGAATTCTGAACCTGTGTCGACTTTACTGTCGGCAATTTTGTCCATACCGGTCCAGGTAACCGTTTCGGTGGTATCGTTCTTGGTAAATTCTGCCTTAAGTGTTTTGCTGAAGGTCTTTTCGGTGTCGATATTATCCATATTGCCGTACACCTTAAAGGCAGGGGGCTGATAGTTGGGGTCGGTGTATACGCCGTAGGCGTTGAACTCCATAATACGGGGGTAAATCTGGTTGATTTTGGAACTTTTTACAAAGTTCTTTATTCCGTCGCTGGTCCAACTGTGGATCGGATCGTAAATACGAAGGGCTATAAACTTAATATTTTCAAGCTCTTTACCCTCGGCAAAATGCAGGTTTTGAATCTGCTCGTTAGAGGCATTATCAAATTTAAGCACAGAGCTTTCTGCATTGAAAAGGGTTGATTCTTTATCGGAAGCAAAAATCTCGTAATTTCTTGTGCGAAGTGCAGTGTTAGAATGGTTTACCATAACAAAATCGCTGATGGTCATACCGGTTTCTGCTTCAAGAATCATGGTAAAATAACGGCTTCCGTCGTTATGCACCTTTTCAATATCATTAATATCGGTAGAGGTGGCATCTTTGCCGTCTTTAACGGTATAGAAGGGCTTTGCACGTGTTAAAAGGTAACCGCCGGTATCGTATTTATAGTCGGTTATCTTTCCACCGTTATCCATTGATGCATTAATGGTGCCCTCTTCATCGGTAACCTGGTAGGTGGCGTTGACCCAATTTATGGTTTTAGTTTGGTCGATACTATCGGTATTGAATAAAACCATACTTGAATCTGGGTCGAAATCGGGGTTAGACCATTTACCAAAAACGTTAAATTCCATAAGTCTTGGATAAATAGCCTTGATTCTTTGGTCGGGCATAGCATATAAGCTCTTGGCGTTTTCACCGTACCAATCGGTCATAGGGTTATAAATACGCATTGCAACGTATCTGATACCCTTTAACTCTTTGCCGGATGGGAAGTGGATATCCTGAATCTGCTTTTTAAGGCTTGTGTTGTCGTAAAATGCTATAGAATTATTATAAAGGTCAGCCTTATTAGCAGAGGCAAATATCTCGTAAGCGCCTGTCATCAAATGAGCTGAGGTATGGTTTACAACCAAAATATCCTCTACGTCTACATCACCTAAAAACTCGGTTTCTATAGTAACATACTGTTCTTTTCCGGTGTTTTTATTAAAACCATTGATGTGGCGTGTGCCTATACCGTCAACAGTGGTGGCGGTATAATCGTAGCCCTCTGCCGGATCAAAGAACACCTTATAAGTACCCGAGAACCAGCCGCCCTTTGTGAAGTTGTAGTCGGTAATCTGGTTGCCGTTGGTGGAACTTAAGGAGGCTGTTACACCGTCGATAGTATAGGTAAAGCTGGTGGACTTAGCCCTAACGGTGTTGCTAAGATTTATTGAATCGGTATTGTTGTTAATGCTATAGTCCGGAGTAAGGGTATAGTTGGCATTTTCGGGTGTGCCGTAGGCATTGAACTCGAAAAGGCGGGGACGGATAGCCGCCTCAAGGCTATTACCGCTTAAATCTACCAAAGCGTGAGGCTTATAAATGCGCAGAGCGATATAGCTAATGTTGCGCAGCTCTTTGCCGTCTTTAAAGGAATAAAGCTCAACCTGGTTTTTATCGGTGGTGTTATCCCTTTTATAAATTATATTTTCGGGTAGGAACAACTCGCCTCTGGCGGAGCTGGCGTAAATTTCGTATTCGCCCACTCTCCAGTTGGCATTTCTGTGCATACCTGCAACCACAATGTGCTTCAGCTTAATGGGGGTTGCAAAGGGGATTATAAGCTGAGTGTAAGCACCCTCGTTCCATTTTGCGATAGAATCTAAAGATTTATCTGTATGTGCTGCACCATCTTTTAAGGTATAGAAATGCTTACCTGTGGAGTCGGATCCGGCAGTAATGGTGTAGTCGGTAAGGGTGGCATTATTGCCGAAAGAGGTAGAGGCAGAGGTTGTGCCGTTGTTTATAGCTGCCTGAGGAGCGCCTATAATTTCGGAAGGAAGCTCCAATGCGGAAAGATTGTTCATAAGGTCGCAATCGGTAACCACACCGGGGTTTTCGAAGGAGTAGGTAAGGCTTTCGGTTAAATCGGCTGCAAAGGAAGAAAAACTAACCGAAAAGAGAGATAATACAAGCACTGCAACTATAAGAAGTGCTGTAGATTTTCTGAATGCATTCTTTATTCTATACATATTATCTGCTCCTTTCTTAATTCTTAACTTCTATAATTGCCGAGCACCATACGTCCTTATCGGATTTAAGGGTACATCTTACTGCAATTATATCGCCGGACTTTGCGGTATCTAAAGCCTTGTAGGTAACGGTACCGTCGGCTGCAACTTTAAGCTCGCCCAGATTATCTGTTTGCTTTTCAAGGCTAACGCTCTTTAACTCTTCGCCTGTTTTGGGGTCGGTTGCAGGAGAACAGCTATAACGCTTGATTTCCCAAATAACGTTATCTTTGCTTGGAGTAATATCCATATCGATAAACTGAGGCTTGATTGAAACCTCGCCGCCGATGGTAACAAAGTTATAAACTGCATCTTTGCTAATATCGTCGGGGTTAAATAAGGCTATCTGCTTAACCGGCTCGAGAGTTGTGAAAATGTAAACGCCGTAGTCACCGTCTATTCCGCTGTAGCTAAAGCTACTCTTTACGTTCTTAATTGTTGTGTAAAGGGGAGGAATAATGGCATTAGAGGTGTATTCGGTGTTAAAGTCGTAATAATATACGTTCAAATTACGTCCGCCAAGGCTTTCGTTAAGGGCAACTTCGATTTCTTTACTTGTTGAGTTTTCTGCAGCTTCAACCAAAAGGGTGAATTCGTCGCCCTTGGGCGAGGTGAATGCAGAGGCGCGGATATCGTCGCCTGCCCACTCAATGTTATGAACATTTGCATTTCTTGGGATGTAGTTGTTCATAAGTGCTATTTCATAGAACTGATGCTGTACCCCTTCAACCGAATTGCTCCTAGGAATCAACCATGCTGCGGTAGAACCGTTTGCAGGGTCAAACATCAAGGGGTCGCAAAGGTAACCGCCTGTAAAGCCCCAGTGGAAATTACCACGGATACCGTTGTTTGCAGCAGCTATCAAGAATGCTGCGTTGGAGGTATCCCAACCGTGGGTTTCCCAAGCATATGTAGAAGCAGGATCATTAAGTACAGAACCGTAATACTCGGTAACGTAGGTGTTTTCGCCGTAGAGATTGCACATATAGCGCATAGCATCGCAAAGAATTTCGTACTGTGCGTCGTAGCCGTTGGGAGTAAGCCATACACGGCCGGGGTAAATGTGCAGGCCCCACATATCAATTAATTCGGGGATTGTGTTGTTAAGATAAACGGAAACATAACGGTCTTCGTTTGTCATAACCGTGCCGGAGTGGTCGGCAGATGCGATAATTACATCTTCAAGGCCGTTTGCATCTAATGCAGCGCGGCTCTTCTTAACCATATTCATCCACCAAACACGCTTGTCGCCGGTTACGCAGAAGTCCTGATAAGCCATTGAGCCTTCGTAAACCTGGCCTGGCTCGTTATAGAAAGCAAGGGTGCTGAAATTGGTAAGGCCAACCTCTTCCCTTACATATTTGTAAAGAGCAACTGCGGCGTCTGCATAAGCATCGAGGTCACGGGGGGCGGATTCACGGGAATAACGCATATCGCTGGAGAACCAGTTCTGTATACGAGTGGCTATCTTCCAGCCGAAGGCAAGGTAAATTTCGGTATCTGCCTCTTCCAGCATAGACCAATAGTCTATACAGGATTGCATTTGCTCGCCCTCGAAATTGTAAATGCCGTTGTAATAGTTCTTGTAATCGGGGTTTTCTTCCCAATTTTGGGCAAAATCTTTATAATTAAGACCCTTTTCTGCACATTCGTCGGTTATCATCCAATCGATCTGGAACCAGGAACGAGCATAGGCAGCCTTAATGTTATTAAAACGGTCGCCATTAATTTCAACAAAGGCTTCCCTGTCGCCGGTTCTCTGCTGGCTCAAAAGCATACCCTGAGTGGGGTATACATTGGTGCTGATACCTGTGAAATTGGTAAAAAGAAGTCCATCTTTCGAATTATTTACGTTAATAGCTCTTTTTTTGCCGTTGGGCTTTAATGTGCCGTAAGGCTGAATAAGCTTGGAAATATCTACATCTTCAACAGAGATATCGCCACCGACTTCCCAATTTTCTTCGTCGGGAAGGTCTTCCAACAAATCGTCACCATCGTATGCAAGCTTAATACCCTCGCTTAGTGCATCGTCTGTTACGGGGCGGGCAAGAGTTGTGGTACCCGAGCCGATATCACCAAGGTCTCCTTGAATGGTGTCATCATAGTTCCAAAAAGGATCATCGGCATAGTCGAAAATATCTTCAGGGTCTTCGATATCGTCTATAATCTCGTCGGCATTATCTATTACTTCGGAAGAGGTGTCGGCAGGCTTGCTTTCCTTTTTGCCGCTTTCCTTGTCTTTTGACTTTTTGCAGGAAGCAAAGCTCAAAAGCATTGCCAAAGCCAACAGCACGCTTAAAATACGTGTTATTTTTTTATTCATTACCATACTCCTCTCTATGGAGATCTTGCAAAAATAAGCTTTTTTAAAAACCTTATTTTGAAAACGAAAGGGATAATGCAGGCATCATCCCTTTCTCAAAAATCAAATTAAATTATTTAACGGTTGATGCAATACAGTTTGCAACCTGCTTTTTAACAGATTCAATGGTCTGTGCAACGTCGGCACCGTTTGTTACCGACTGACCAGCGCCCATCATAATGCCAACAGCATCATCAGATGAGGTGTGGAAGTTGCCAACCTCACAAGAAATACCGCCCTTGATAAGGCTATCGCAGAATGCCTTATCTGTGGCAGACATAGCGTTTGCGTCGGTTACGGGATCTACATAAGAGGAACGGAAGGTTTCCCAAGCAATGGCAACTCTTTCATCAGAGCCTTTGCCCGAGCAAACGGCGGTGAGCCAGCCTGTGGGGTAAAGCTTCTTGGTGTTGGTGTTACCTAAAGGCATTGTTGTGATACCGATATTAGACTTTTTGCGCTCGAATGCATTAGATGTAGCAACATCTTTAGCCATATCGAGGTACTTAGAAGTTTCTTCGGTGAACATATAGGTTTTACCCTTTAACATTCTGTCGTAAGAGTTGTAAGGGTAAGCGCCATCGTTACCTCTGGGCTCTGCAATAGAGTTAGCGCCAACAAACAACTGTTTAATAAGGTTAAGACCTGCTATGTAGCCTGTGGAAGAAACGTTCTCTTTATAAACGCCGTTTTTGTTTGTGATAATGGGGGCGCCATAAGCGAGCATAATGCTTCTGCCGGAGAAGCCGTTTGACAAGAAGTAAACATCATCGGATTTATCGGTAAGCTGTTTACCCATCTGGATAATTCTGTTCCAGCTCCACTGACCGTTTTCAGCAAGCTTTCTTGGGTCTTTAGCACCGCTATAGCCCTTATCGGTCATAGCAACCTTGTTGTAGTATATTACAACAGGGAAAACCGAGCTGTAGTTACAGGTACCGTAAATCTTGCCTTTATAAACGAAGTAAGAGGTTTTGGCAAGGTCGATACCGCCTGCAGTGGGATTGTTGTTATCCATAAGGTCGGCCTGAACGATGTGATCGTTAAGGGGGTTGTAAAGATTATCAATAGCACAAGCGGGGAACATTGAACCGTGAGCATAGCAGATTTCAGGAGCTTTACCGGAAGCAATAGCCTGGGTTATCTGCTTGTTGTACTCGTTAAAAGCGTACTGAACGGTTTTGATTTTACAATTATACTTCTTTTCAAAAGCAGTAATTGTTCTTTTGAAGGAGGCGGTGTGATACTGACCCTCTTCAGTGATTGCCATTGTGAAGGTTTTGCCGCCGAAGTTAAGGCCTTCTGTAACACTTTTGCCGGATTTTATTTTGATATTATCGTAAGCGGCGGTAATGTTAGCCTGGCCGGACTGGTTACCTGCACCATCGCCGGTGGGCTCGTTGCTTCCGCCATTGCCAGAGTATTTGTCGCCGGTTACAATTGTAATTGAGCCAGAATTTGTATTTTCGGTAGAGGTTGTGTTGGTGTTACCACCCTGAGGTGCGGTTTGAGTGGTGGTAGTGGTTTTAGAACCCTCTTCCTTTTTGTCGTCTTCTTTGCCATCGGTAGCTTCGGATTTGTCTTGAGAGGTTACATCCTCTTTAGCAGAATCTTCAACCACAGTGCTCTCTGTACCTGTGCTGGCTGAAGAAGCATCTTTAGATTTTTCTCCGCCACATGCAGCAAGTGCGAACACCATTGCAAACACAGTAAGCATTGCCAATAATTTTTTGTACATTTTCTTCTCCTCCAAATAATTTTTTATAATTAATGATTTTTTACAAAAACTGCATAAACCACCTTGCTTTTGCCGGATGGTTTATAATGCTGAATATGAACTTTAACCCATATTCTAAGGCATAAAACCATCTGCATACATCATACACGAAATTTGCAGGTACGTCAATTTTTTTATCTGTATCGTTTATTTTTTGCTTTTTTCAATGCAGATACCAAAAATATTGGAAATTTATAGTTGAATTTGCACAAAAAGCTTCTTTTAAGGCCTGCAATTAAAGGCGCGTTTTTGCACGTTATTTACTTTTTGTGTACAGTTTCACACCGCAGCTTTTATCGTATGGCGGAATCAACACCTCTACCGCCTCGTGACGAGAGGTGGGGATATTTTTTCCAACATAATCGGCCCTTATTGGAAGCTCGCGGTGACCGCGGTCAATCAGCACGGCAAATTGAATTTTAGAAGGTCTTCCCATAGAAATAAGCGCATCCATTGCCGCGCGGGCAGTACGCCCTGTGCAAAGCACATCATCTACCATTACCACGGTTTTGCCGGTTATGTCAAAATCAATTTTCGACCTGCCTGTACCGCCGACGGCACCCTCGGTAAAAATATCGTCTCTATGAAGCGAAACATCCAGAGAGCCTACCTTTATGTGAAGCCCATTTTCACGCAGTTTTTCTGCAATAATCTCTCCCAATGCAACGCCACGACGCATTATGCCGATTATGCAAATATCATCGGCACCCTCGTTACGCTCTATAATCTCGTGAGAAATTCTTATTAAGGCTCTTTTTACTGCGGCTTCGTCCATTAAATCAGACCTGAATTCCACCACATCACCTCCATACAGATTGTATTGTAAATATTTTATCATTTTACGGTTGCTTTGTAAAGTTATTTCGTTGCCGCAATATCATTTTCTACAAAAAAAGAGCAATCGTATTTATGATTGCTCTGAGTATATTTTATTATTTTGACACTGCATACAAATTAGTTTCCCAAGACGGAAGGTAGGGGTGATGGCGCAGGTAAAGCCTGTAATTAGGCTGTAGCTTGTTTATCAATAGCGGAATATCGATAAAATCCTCGGTTTTGTGATACACACTTACCATCAGTTTTGGTGAATAGCTTTTTATAAGCGTTTCAGCACCCATAATGGCCTTTTCCTCGGCACCTTCAACATCAAGCTTGATTATAGAAGGCTTATCTGCTATAAGGTTATCCAGAGCGTCAACATTTACGCCGATTTTTCCACCCTGTGTGATATATGGGTTTCGGCCACCCTTTTCGCTAAAGGTTGCACTCCCCTTTTCTTCGCTTACGGCACAGTTGATAAGTTTTATATAGGGCTTACCTGAAATCCGAGGATTTTCTTTCAACTTGCGGAAATTAACGGGAGCCGGCTCTATGGCATAAATACCACCAAAATTCGGGCAATATTTTATAAACTCCTCCACAGTATCACCATTATACGCACCCGCATCTACAAAAACGTCACCTTTTTTGGGGCAAATGATGCTTTTGTATGCCTCGGCACGAGAGGTTTCCACATTATAAAGCTCTTGAGGGATACCGCTGATTTTGAATTTAAGCAGACCTAAAAGAGTGCGCCGAGATTGCTCGTCGGCAAGCAGATTGTAAAGCTTTTTTATATCCTCTGCCCTGCCGTCCAGCCGCTGAGGCGTAAATATATCATTACCGAAAACCGGCACCTCGGGTACATACAGTCTACCGCCAACCTTTTCGGATAGCTCTTTAATTTTCAAAAGCAGTTCGGGGCGATCGGTAGCAAAGCCAAGCAGCACCACAAGCTCACCCAGCTCACTTTCTAAGGAAGAAAAGGTTTTTACCTTGTGGCCGCAAAAATTGCGCTCTCTGGCAAAATCGTCGCTGACGAAAATCCCCGAAACCGGTATTCCGTATTTATCCAAATGGTGAATAAGCTTTTCGGCACCATTCCCTGTTCCGTAAATTACAATGGGGCGGGTTTCTTTTTGCAGTCTGTGGTATATAAATTCGCCAAAATCCAAATTCAAGCTCATTTTACAACGCGAGTATAATTTCTTTATTGTCGGGTATATACTGACGATAGGTAACGCCTGCAGAATCCATCATTTTTTTAGAGGCAACAACCGAATCGGTATCGGCATATTTATCCTGCATATATACAATCTCTTTAACCCCGGATTGAATAAGCGCTTTGGCACATTCATTGCAAGGGAAAAGTGTGGTATATACCCTGCTACCTTCAAGGGAACCACCTCGATAATTCAGTATTGCATTAAGCTCGGCATGGCACACAAAAAGATATTTTGTGGCAAGGGGTGCGCCCTCTCTATCCCAAGGGTATTTATCGTCGGAGCAACCCGAAGGCATACCGTTATAGCCCACCGATAAAATTCTATTGGTGGGGCTTACAATACAGGCGCCAACCTGAGTGCCGGGGTCTTTACTGCGGTGAGAGGACAATATGGCGATGCCCATAAAATACGCATCCCAGCTGATGTAATTTTCTCTTTTCATTTTACTTCACCCTTTTTATTTAAAAGTAATGATACAACCATAAAAAGCGGGAATATTATACCCACTAAAAGCCCAAATTTAATTGCCAATTGCTCGGCATCAAGCCCTGTTTTAAACGCTCTTTCGGTAATAAATCGGCTTTTTTCCGAGATTTCTGCCACAAAACCTGTAAGCCACGGACCTATAGAACAACCAAGGTCTCCTGCCATAGCCAAGATTCCGAACATAGCAGTGCCACCCTTGCTGAAATGCTGCGATGCAAGGCTTAAAGTACCGGGCCACATTATACCCACCGAAAAGCCACATATTGCACAGCCTGTAAGCGCCAATATAGGATTCAAGGATAGACCTGCAAGGGCATAGCATACTACACCCAAAGCTGCAGAAATTATTATAGACAGCTTCAGTGGCAAGCGCTCACCGTAAATTCCGTGAATCATGCGGGCCACTCCCATAAATAAAGCGAATGCGCAAGGGCCAAGCAGGTCTCCCAACATTTTTGATATGCCAAGTCCCTTTTCTGCAAAGAAGGAGGCCCACTGTGCCATAGAAAGCTCAGACGCGCCTGCACAAACCATAATAACTATCATAAGTATAAATATTGGCTTTTTGAACAGTTGGCGCAGGGGTGTGCGTTCCTCTTTCCTTATGGTTTCGGGCAAAGGCGTTTTTATAAACATAAAGGTGTTCACAAAAGGAATCAATGCCCAAAGGGGTGGAAGTAGAAACCAATACTGCTGACCAAATATTTTTATAAAAACGGTGGTAAGAAGCACCACGGCCACCTGGCCCCAGCAGTAAAAGGAGTGCAGAAAGCTCATAGCAGAGCTTTTTTGCATTAACTGAAGCGAATCCATAAGGGGGCTTACCATAACCTCGATAAGTCCGCCGCCGACTGCCGAAAAGAAGGTTGCTGCCACCAAACCCCAAAAAGCATCGCGGAATAAAAAGGGAAGTATTGCCGCAAGCACAAGGCCTGTTGCAGAAAACGCGTGGGCAAACAGCATTGATTTGCGATAACCCCAGCGATCACCGAATTTTGTGGCAGCAATATCGGTTATTAGCTGCAAAGAAAAATTAATAAGAACAAGGCTTCCCAGCTTTACCGTACTGATGCCAAATTTGTTGCTGAAAATAACAAAAAACAGCGGCAACAAATTATTTACTATAGCTTGTACAATATATGCCACATAACAGTAGCGCATTGTACCCTTATACTTATTCATTGCTATCTATAATCTCCAATATTTCCTCGGCGGATTTTACAATAAATTCTGCACCGTTTTCTCTAAGTTCAGCCTCGTCTCTGAACCCCCAAAGCACGCCTACTCCGTGGGTTCCGCTATTAGCTGCGGTTTGCATATCCACATCGGAATCCCCCACAAAAAGGCACTCGTCGGGGCTGATGTCAAGCTGTTTTAAAGCCTTAAGGGTAAGCAGTGGGTCAGGCTTATTGGGAACACCGTCTACCTGACCGAAAACCACGTCCATACCACCAAAAAAATAATCAATTATTTTAAATGCTATCTTCTCTACCTTATTGGTAATACAGCCCACCTTTATACCCCTACCCTTAAGGGCAGAAACCAACTCGGGCACACCCTTGTAGGCGGTGGTGTTTACGGTGCATTTTTCTTTATAAATCTCAAAAAAATCATCTCTGATTTCTTTTAGTTCCTCGTCACTTACCTTGTTTGGTTCAAGGGCGCGCTGAATCATAACGTATATGCCGTTACCTGCATATTTAGTGTAATTTTCGGGCGGCTTTGCTTCGTATCCGTGCCTTGCCATTGCCTCGTTAGTGCAGGCCGCAAGGTCAAGCATAGAGTTAACGATTGTGCCGTCCATATCAAAAAATACTGCCTTGACTTTCAATTTAGTTCATCCCTCAAATAATTGTAATTTTATAGCCGAATTCGGCGGTTTCGCCGGGTTTCAGCAAAGTCATACCCTTGCGTTTTTCAAGAAGCCCGCTGGGGTGGCTATGGGTGCCCGGGGAAGACCAGGGCTCTATGCAAAGATAATTGCCGCCGTTTGGATTTTGCCAAAGGCCAAGGTTATCAAAGCCTTCGAAATCCACACGCACTCCCCTGCCTGAATTTTTAGAATACAACTCTACTCCGCGGCTTTTTAGATTCTGAAGCACCAAAACTCCGCGGCTGAACAGCTCGTGGGTTAAATCGATGTATTGAGAATTATCAAGAACGGGTATAAACTCCTCTGCTTCGGCGGTCATACCGCGTGTTAAAACAGGAGCCTGACAGGTTTCAACGAGGTCGAATTTCAACCTGTAATCCTCGAAGCTCTCCCCTTCCTCTAATGGTACCGGGTAGCCCGTATGTCCACCTACGGAAAATGGCATAACCTTCCCGTCGTTATTTGTAATGGTATATCGGATATAAAGAGAATCGTTGCTCAACTCAAAGCCTACATCAAAGGTGAATTTGAAGGGATATTGCTTTAAGGTTTCGGAATTTTCCTGAAGCCTGAGCACAAGCCGGTCGGAAAGCTTTTCCGCAACTCTGAACTTAGAGCCGATTGCGAAGCCGTGATTAGGCAACGGATAGGTAACGCCGTTGTATATATACTGATAATCCTTTTGGGCACCAACTATGGGAAACAACACAGGTGAATGCCCCGCCCAGCTTCCGTCGGTATTTTGCCATATATATTCAAGACCGTGAACATCGCAAAGAGAACAAAGCTCGGCTCCATCGGTATTTACCGAAACATATATATTATTGTTGTTTATTTTATGTACCATTACAAATTCACTCCGTAAGCTTTATATTCCATAACATTGTAACAGTTTTACGCGGCTTTTACAACATTTTTTGGTAAAAATAAAAAAAATTAAAAAAACACTTGCAATTTAACCTAATATCTGTTATTATATCATTTGCGATTGTAAAAAGTTTAAGGAGGTGCAGACTCATGGCAAAGTGTGAAATCTGCAGCAAAGAAATTAGTTTTGGTATTAAAGTATCTCACTCACACAGACGCTCTAACAGAACTTGGAAGCCCAACGTTCAGCGTGTTAAGGCTATCGTCGACGGTTCACCTCGTCGTATTTACGCCTGCACCCGTTGCCTGCGTTCCGGTAAAGTTACCCGCGCTATCTAATTAATTCTAAGATTAATTTATTGCAAAAAGAACTCAAGGTTTAACGCCTTGAGTTTTTTGTGTTTGCCCAAAAAATCAGCTCCTTGCTTCGTTTCTGATTTTCATAGGTGTTTTCCCCGCTCTGCTTTTAAAAAAAGCTATAAAACCGGAGGCGGAACTAAAACCGCAAACTTCAGCTATATCTGCTACTGCCACATCTGTTGTCAGTAACATACCCATCGCCGCTTCCAATCTTGCCTGCAATACAAGTTGACGAAGTGTATTGCCTGTTTCCCGTTTAATTATTCGGTTTATATAAAGTTCGTTATACCCAAATTTCTTTCCGATATCCCCGTTTTTTATATTTTCACAACAGTTCTCTTTTATGTACGCTACAACATTCTCGACAAGCCCCGAATGTGTGTCATCATTTGCTCTTCGCACTAAATAAATTATAATAGATTTAAAAAGTGCTGATATCTGTTCATCATATAAAGCAGGTTTCCCTGAAAACAAGCGACAAATATTTTTAAGATTATGTTCCGTTTCAAACGCATTTTTTAAAAAAACAGGTTTTTTCAACACCTCAGCTCCCTCAATCTTAGGTGCCTTGAAACAATTTTCCACCTTGAATTCTGCAAAATTCACAGGAGGCAAAAAGGCTTTGTGGTGGGTGTGCTGTTGGGTATAATCAAAATTAATGAAAACCATTTCTGCTTCTTTTACATTGGTAAAACTATACTTGGTGCAACTATTGAAAAGCATAGCGCATCCTTGAGTAAGACAGAAATTTTCAGCCTGAATTTTTATTGTGACGCTTCCTTTAAGACAGTAATAAAATCTGCAATCGTAAGAAATTTTATCTCTATGTGGAAAGACAGGGGTAATGTAAGCATATCTTATAAACGGGGATATGTCCTTTAAAAGCATAATAAAACTCCTAAAAGTATGATTTTTGATATTTTTGCTACATATTTTGTATTGATTATACCATTTATCAGTAATATAATCAAGACAAAGGAGGTAGTGTATATGGAATATTATGCATTATTGGTTAAGGGCAAAGAAAAGGTAAAAGTTGACCTTAAAACAGAATTCCTTAACGATAGCACAGTGTTTACCCTTCCTGCAGAAGCGGTAGACGGGGAGTATGAATATATCGACTTTTTGCCCGATTTTTTCACAGCATACGATAAAGACGAAGGGTATTTTATAATATCTAACACCGGCTGGTGCAGATTGGTCCATTTTAAAGAAAACGGAGCGGATGGTCACTACGATTCCGGAAATTTTGGAGCAAGAATTCTGGGATTTTTAAAAAACGGTATCGCAACTGTAGGCTTTGTTACCGGGATGCGAGACGAATTCAGATTGTGCTGCGGTAGAAAAAACGGAAGTTATTATTATTTCCCCCGTTTTACTTTAGAAGGCAGAAAGCCTTACGAAGATATCAAGATAGTTCTTCACACTTTACCGAGATTGGAATCAGATTACAGCGGTATGGCACGCTGGTACAGAGAATTCGGTATACAGAATGGCTATTTTACAACACTTACAGAAAAAATCAAAGGACGCCCCCAGATAAAATATGCAACTGAATCAATTTATGTAAGAATACGCATGGCTTGGAAGCCTGCTCCTCCAACCGTATTGGAGCAAACCCGCGAAACAGAGCCGCCTATGCACGTAGCCTGCACATTTGAAATGGTAGAAGATTTGATAGACGAAATGAAATCAGCGGGTGTAGACAAGGCAGAAATCTGTCTTGTAGGCTGGAACGTTAAAGGACACGATGGACGGTGGCCCGAAATGTTCCCTGTAGAGCCTGAGTTGGGCGGTGAAAAAGGGTTAAAGCACCTGCTTGATAAGGCAGAAAAGACAGGATATACGATTAGCCTCCACACAAACTTTACAGATGCTTATACCATTGCAGAGGATTTTTCACCAGATTATATAATCAAGAACCCTGATGGCAGTTTGCAGTATGATGGCAATGGATGGAGTGGCGGCAGGATGTACCACGTGTCATTGCCTTTAAAGGAAAAGGATTACATAAAGGAACTTAAAAGAATTAAAGAAATAGGTAATTTTGGTATGCATTACAGTGACGTTATCTCTCTGGCGGCACCGCGGCGCAGTTACGACCCGATTCATCCTTTCTCTCCTAAGGATTTCAGGGTATCTTGTGACAACGTCTTTTCCGTTATGCAACAGCTTTTCGGAGGTTCAGCAAGTGAGGGCGGTTCAGATGTTTACTTTAAAAATTTAGACTATGCCTTATATGGTCAATTCAGCCCCGACAGATATTATACGGGAGAAGAATGGATGGACGAAAACATACCCTTGTGGGCTATGATTTTCCACGGCACTATTATTTACAACGCAACCACTTCAACCATAAATTACTCACTGAAATCTCCGCAGGAAAAACTGCGCCTTTGGGAATATGGCGGAAGACCCTGCGCATATTGCTTTGTGAATTTCGTTACTAACAATGCGATCTGGGGCAAGGCAGATTTGTCGTGGAACAAAGGTGAAAAGCCCACTGCAGTTGCAAAAGCCATTGCAGAAATGTACGAGGAATATAAGACCAACCTTTTACCTTTGCAAACGGTGTTTATAAAACGTCACGATTTTTTGCCTGATGGCAGTTCCCAAATAACCTACGAGAACGGCACTAAGATAATAACAAATTTCAATACAGATACATTTGAGATTAAACACCTACCAGAGTAATTATCTGTTATTCTCGTTTCTGTAATCAGTAGGAGTCACTCCCGTGTGCTTTTTGAAAAGGCGGGAGAAATACAGCGGGTCGGTTATCCCCACAAATTCCGCCACTTCTCGCACGTTAAGGTCGGTTTGGCGAAAAAGCTGCTTTGCCTTATTAATCTTTAAATCCAACATGTATCTGTGAGGTGACACACCCATAGTTTCGGTAAACAAATGGGAAAATCTATCTACGCTTAAATGAATTTCTGCAGCATAGTCGGCTACGGTGAAATTATCTTTTATATCGTTCTCCATTTTTATTAAAACATGCTCTATCTTTTGCCGTGTTTCACCCAAGGTGTGCTTAACCTCCATAGTACCTCGCGACAGCTCACAAAATATCTGTTGCAAAAGAGCGTTCTGAGAAATTTTGTATCCATGGTACTTAAGCCTGTGCTCGGGCAATAGCTTCGAAAGCAAAAATTCCATTTCGTCGGTTTTTTTAATGCTAAAATGCCTGTTCTCCCAAATCTGCAGTTCCATTAGCATTTCTTTAAGCGCAGTTCCGGAAAAATGCAACCACACCGTTTCACAATAGGTTTTGGGAAAATAATGATATTTTTGGGATTCGCGGGGATGATATATAATTACACTTCCCTTTTTAACTTCGACAGTTTTGTCTATTAATTCAGCAGTAAATCTTCCGTTTTTTACGTATATAAACTGAAAATAATCTCTGCCCTTGTGGCTAACCACAGTATCTTTATCAAATTTATAATTAGAAACACCGCAAGCGGTAACTTCTAAATAGCTTTGAGATACCTCATTATCTGCTTTCGAATAACCTATTATATTCTTCATCGTTTTTATATTTTCCAATCTTATTTAATACTTTCGGTTATATTATATCACATCACAGCAGATTTGTCCATATACTTAGCAGAATAATTTATTGTTTATATAGGCTATATATTATAATATATATTTCGTGGTAGCGAATGGAATATTTTGCTTTATCACCTAACATTTTGTATTATCTTTATTGATAATAAACACTCTCTTTTAGAAAACACCCGTGTCTTTCGGCACGGGTGTTTTCTTTTCCTATTTTATTCCTAATACCTCATAGGTAAGATCGCGAATCGGGGCATGACCGCAACCAATTAAGGCAGGCCAGTTTTTAACATGCATGGCAAAGAAGATGGAAAGTCTCTCTTTCGGATCAATCATCACATAGGCTCCTGCAGCACCATCCCAACCGAACTCTCCTATTGAGCTTCGTTGACCACAAGATTTGTCAATAAGGGTACGAACGCCCAGGCCGTAACCATAGCCGGGACCCGCCGCGCAGCTAAAATTGTTGTTATCCATAGAATAAGAGCTTAGCTGTTCGGTACGCATAAGATCAATGGTTTCTGCCTTTAGGATTCTTGCGCCATTAATCCCTTTTCCGCCGTTTGCCAGAGCATCGGCAAATAAGCTATAATCATCTACAGTGCAGTTTAGTCCTGCTCCTCCGCTTTCGTAATTCTTAGAAAGCTTGAAGTCGTTCACCCTGTCGATTGCTACAATTTTACAGGCTTCTACACATTGAAATTGAGCCGCAACACGCTGCTTTTCAATGTCGGAAATCTCAAACGAAGAGTTTTTCATACCTAAAGGCTTAAATATATTTTCAGTTAGATATTCAGAAAATTTCATACCGGAAGCCACTTCCACAACCGCCGCCAAAACGTCGTGACAAAGACTGTACTGAAACCTCTCGCCCGGTTCAAATTCTAAAGGAGAAAGCACAAAGGCTTTTACAATATCAACCGTTCCTGCATTAGGATTTTCGGCAATCACCTTTTTTATGGGTTCCTTGAACATATCGTAATTAAGGCCTGCGCTCATAGTGAAAAGATGGCGCAGAGTCATTGTATTCTCAGCTAAAGCCTTGTTGCCGTTTTTAATTAAAAAAGCTTCTTTATATTCGGGGATATATTTATACACCGGGTCGTCAAGACCTATTACCCCTTGCTCGAACAACTGCAACGCCGCAGTGCAGGTTACGGGTTTGGTGCAGGAATACATAAAATATATATCGTCGGCAGATACAGGAACTTTCCCCTTGTAATCCGACACTCCGAAGCTGTGACGCAGAAGGGTGTTATGCCCCTGCATAATTTTCAAATCACAGCCCGGCACCCCTTTTTCCATACACAGTACGTTGTCTACATAATCTATTACGGGTTTAAAATTCATAATCAGTCCCCTTTTTATGTAATAAATAAAGAGATGCCGCAAATATGCATACATCCGGCATCTCTTTTAGACCTGAAATTATTCGGCAGCTTCTTCTGCGGGAGCTTCTGCTACTTCCTCTACAGGAGCAGCTTCTTCAACTACCTCGGGGGCAGCTTCTTCTGAGGGAGCTTCTACTGCTGCCTCTTCTACTACCTCTTCTTCGGGAAGAAGAACGCGGATAGAAAGGCTTACGCGCTTAGCGTCGAAGTCGATGTTGATAATCTGTGCTTCAACCTCTTCACCGATGGAAAGAACGTCCTGAGGTTTCTCGATTCTGCGGTTAGCAATCTGAGAAATGTGGATAAGACCGTCAATACCGGGAATGATGCGGGCAAATGCGCCGTAGCTTGTCATACTGATAACGGTAACCTTAACAATGGAACCAACAGGATACTGATTCTTTAAAATTTCCCAAGGATTGTCTTCGGCCTTTTTGTAGCCCAAAGAAATCTTGCGCTTTTCGGTGTCGATGCTCTTAACGTATACTTCAACAGTATCGCCAACATTAACAACCTCGGAAGGATGCTTAATGCGAGCCCAGGAAAGCTCGGAAATATGAACCATACCGTCTACACCGCCAAGGTCTACGAATGCGCCATAGCTGGTGAGTGACTTAACAACGCCGGTGTAAACCTTATTTTCTTCTAAGGTTTCCCAGAATTTGTCTTCAAGCTCTTTTTTCTGATCGCGAAGAACGGAACGGATAGAACCTATTGCACGGCGACCGCGGCCAATTTCGATGATACGGAAGGAAGCAACTGTGCCCTTAAGCTCTTCCAAAGATTCGCCACGGGTAAGGGTTGCCTGAGAAGCAGGGATAAATACGCGCATACCTTCGTATGTAGCAACAACGCCACCCTTAACTACCTCAGTAATTTTGCCTTCAATAACTTCGTTGTTTTCTTTAGCGGTTACGACCTTGTCCCATCCTGCTATAGAATCAAAACGACGCTTGGAAAGAAGAATTGTACCCTCCTGGTCGTTTGTACGCATGATAATTAAATCAAGTACATCGCCAACCTTTACCTCGCTTACGAGATCGGCATTCTGATCGTAAGAATATTCGTTGGCTTTTACAATGCCGGTGTACTTTCTGCCAATATCTACCTTGATTTCCTGTGAATCAACCGAAAGTACTGTGCCCTTAACCTTCTGATCGTTGTTAAGGCTGTTGAGGGATACCTCGAGTGCTTCCTCGAAAGACATCTCCTCGGAAATTGCTGTGTTGTCTGCGACAGAGTTTATGTTCTCAGTCATGGTTTGTTGGACCTCCTTTATTATACCTGCAGGTGTAGATGCACCTGCAACAATTCCCACCGAACCGACGTTTGAAAGGCTTTGCGGCCGAAGCTCGCTTGCAGTTTCTACAAGATAGGTTCTTTCGCAATATTTTTTACAAACCTCGAACAGCTTTTTGGTGTTAGAACTATGTCGGCCTCCAACCACGACCATAACATCGCACTTGGCTGCCAGTTCTGCTGCCTCAAGCTGCCTTAGGGAAGTTGCATTACATATTGTATCAAAAATTATTTCGTTTGTACATACCTTTTTGAAAATTTTTTGACATTTTACCCATAATTCTGCGTTAAAAGTGGTTTGTGCCACCAAAGTTATGGGAATTTCTCCGACATTTTCTAAAGATTTTAGTAAATTTTCCAGCTCGGCCTCGTTTGAAAAGACGTAGGTTTCGCCCTTGGTGTGACCTTTTATGCCCAAAACCTCGGAATGGAGAGCATCGCCCGCAATAAAAACGGTTCTGCCTTCTTCCCCTGCAGATTTCACAATTTTGTGGATTTTTGCCACAAATGGACAGGTTGCATCACACACCTCGGCGCAGTGGTTCTTGGCAATTTGTTCTACTTCTTCCGGTACACCGTGAGAACGGATAACCAATACCTCGTCTGAATTTGCCTCTTCCGGGGTTTCTACTATACGCACGCCCTTAGCCGCCAACTTATCTACCAACTGTCGGTTGTGAATTATAGGCCCTAATGTGCATACTTTTTTTCCACTGTCGCTAAGGCTTTCAACCATTTCCACTGCGCGGTTTACACCAAAGCAAAAGCCGGCGGTTTTAGCTACGGTTACTCGCAATGCCCTGCCTCCCACTGTGAAACAATTGTATCCATTATATGGCCCGAAACCCTTTTAAGTTCGCTACGGGAAAGTTCTTCCATTTTAAGCTCACTGTTTGAAATCAGACTACCGATGTTAAGGGTAACCTTTTTAAAAATACGCATTTTGCCATTATAGAAAATTGAAACAGGCAAAACATCGGCTCCTGTAGAATTAGCAATTACAGCAACGCCGCTTTTTGCCGCCTTGGGCTTGCCATCTTTACTGCGGGTGCCCTCGGGAAATATGCCAAGAATATTGCCGCTGTTAACCAGATTTTCCGCCGTATGTATAGCGGCAGTTCCGCCGGTACCTGTTCCGCGAGCTACGGGAAACGCACCCATACTGCGGAAAAAGCGAGCCAGAAGCTTGTTTTTAAACAGCTCCTGCTTTGCCATAAAGCATATATGCGCTTTGAATTTAACCATTATAAAGGCCACATCTAAAAAATGGGTATGGTTACAACAAAGTATGTAACCGCCCTTTTTTGGAATGTTTTCACGGCCTACTACCTTGATACGAAAGAATAAATGCACAATGGCGCTTCCGATTGCCCTTAATACGGTATAGAATTTACCTGTTGCCATTGGTGGCCTCCTTAAATATTAGCTTTTATAATTTCGGCAAGCTGTGCTACCGACTGCTGGAAGGTATTGCCCGTTGTGTTAACAACTATTGAATCCTCAGCAGGCTTTAAGGGGGCTATTGGGCGGTGAGAATCGTTATAATCACGCTTCTTTATATCCTCTAAAACGTCGTTATAATCAGCCTCCATACCCTTAGCTATCATTTCGTCGTATCTGCGCTGCGCCCTATCCTCGGGGTCGGCGGTAAGGAAAATTTTAACGGTAGCGTTGGGAAGAACAACGGTTCCTATATCTCGGCCGTCCATAATAACATTATTTTCCTCGGCCATTCTGCGCTGCAAACCCAAAAGATACTCGCGAACAACGGGAATTGCAGAATATGCAGAAGCCAACATTGAAACCTCGGCTGTACGAATTTTATCAGAAACGTCGGTATTGTTTACCATAACGTGCTGCTCACCCTCGATAAACTTAATATCTATGCGTGTAGAGGCCAGAGTTTCTTTAATCTTTTCTATTTCCTCGGTGGAAATTCCGCAACTATTAAGGGTATAGGCAATTGAGCGATAAAGAGCGCCGGTATCTACATAAATATACCCCAGTTCTGCACTTACCTTTCTTGAAATTGAGCTTTTGCCTGCGCCTGCAGGTCCGTCGGTTGCAACTGAAATCATTTTATATCTTCCTTTCGGTTATTCAAGATTTATTTTATCCGCCGCAGAGCTACCTGCCAGATAGCCTGTAGAAAAAGCAATTTGCAAATTAAAGCCGCCTGTGTAAGCATCAACATCTAAAATCTCGCCTGCAAAGTAAAGCCCCTCTACAATTTTAGAGCCCATAGTTTTAGGATCTACTTCACTTAGATTTATGCCGCCCGAGGTTATTACCGCCTCTTCTATTGGGCGAGTGTCGGTTATATCTACTGCAAGGCCCTTCAGCAGGGTTACCAGGCGTTGACGCTCTTCACGGGTTACGGAGTTAACCTTTTTATGTGGGTCAATACCGCACAGCTTAATTATTACGGGAATTAACTTCTTTGGTAACAATTCGTCTAAAGAATTGCCGAAATCTTTATTACTGAAGCGAGAGAAATCCTTTAAAATTCTTGAATTCAACGTCTGCTCATCTAAAGCGGGTTTTAAATCTATCTCGATTCTATAAGGTATCTCTCCCACCCTTGGCATATGGGCCGAAGCGCTGAGTATAAGGGGACCTGAAAGGCCAAAATGGGTGAACAATAATTCGCCGAAATCGGTATATATAGGTTTCTTTTTGCCCTGCTGCCATACCTTAATACCAACATTTTTAAGGCTTAGCCCCTGAAGTGCCGTGCAAAAGCCCTGATGTGCCACCAAAGGTACTAATGAAGGCCGAAGCTTTGTTATGCTATGCCCCAGCTTTTCGGCCAGCTTGTATCCGCTACCGTCGGAGCCGGTGGCAGGATAAGATTTACCGCCGGTTGCAAGTATTACCGCCTTTGTGGGTATTTCTTTACCGCTTTCGGTTTTTACTGCGGTTATTTTACCGCCTTTGGTTACAATTTCTACCGCTTTATCGTTTATAAGTTGGGTGTATTCTGCATATCGCTTTAAGGCATCTACAATATCCACTGCCTTGTCAGACTGAGGGAAAACCCTGTTACCCCTTTCGGTTTTAAGCGGAACTCCAAGCCTTTCAAACAAAGCCATAGTATCCTCTGCTGAAAAGGCCGAAAAAGCCGAATACATAAATCTACCGCCCGTTACAGTAGCAGAAACAAGCCCATTTAAATCCGTGTTGTTGGTAAGGTTACATCTGCCCTTTCCGGTTATCATAACCTTTCGGGCAGGCCTTGGCATATGTTCAATAACGGCAACGTCGCAGCCACCATAAGCCGCCGTTCCTGCCGCCAGCAAACCTGCGGCACCACCGCCAATTACAACTATATCCGGCACCGCAATCCCTCCTATGCCGTGCTATTTAAACAGCCTTTTAATTTTGGGGTGAAGCGCATAAATGTAATAGCCTATCACCCTGTTTAATCCAATATCGTATACCGCAAAAACCACATTGCCCAAAACAAGCAATACGGCGGCAAAGCCAATGCTTTCTATTCCCAAATCCTTGGGGTTCATTCCAAAAACAAATATTATGGCTAAATAGCTTACAACCATAGCCGTGTTGAAAACCAGGTATTTTATAAGGTATTCAAAAAAGCCCCTGAAATGCTGTTCTATAAAGCCCTTAAGTATGGTGTAATACCCAAAGAATCCCACAAAGAGGCAAGCCGCTTCTTTTTCGCAGGTAATAAGAGTAATTATTGAGGTAGCCACATAGGCACCAAATGCCCATTTTCTGTTAATCTCTATTGCGATTAATGCCAGCACCCCACCTGCTACTGCAGGAATAGCATAAGTAACATAGGGAAACCAGGCCATAACCATAACAACCACAGCTACCGCCGATAGCATACCGCTAAGGGCAACTTTTGCGCTTTGTTTCAATTATTTCACCTCTAACAGCAACGAATAAGGTCGCCGCCCATACATTCACAGCAGCAGTCGGCACAAATAAGCCCCTGGCAAACGTCACAGCCGGTACATTCACCGTTTCCGTTTCCATTGCCATAGGCGGCACCGCGATAGCCGCCGTAATTATTAAAGCCGCCGCGCTGTTGCTGAACCTGGTTTAAGGCCTGGCGGTATTCCATATTGGAAGGATCCATTCTGCAGGCTGTGGCAAAGCTTGTGTAAGCATTGTCGTACCAGCCGCGCTTATACAAAACCGCACCGTTAAGGAAATACCACTCTGCGTCTCGTCTATCAACCGGAACACCGTCTAAAATTTCCTGAGCATCCTCGTATCTGCCGGCAGAAATCATATTACGGATATCGCTATACTGAGAGCTGCCGTTACTTCCGGGATTCCAGCCATTGTTAGAGCCCTTCTTGCCCCCCGACTTACGGGAATTCATAATAGCATCGTAAGCCTCGTTAATTTCCTGCATTTTTTCCTGTGCTAAGTCGGAAAGAGGGTTATCGGCATAGGAATCGGGGTGATACTTGCGAGCCAACTCTCTGTATGCTTTTTTTACCTCGTCGTCGGTAGCGTTGGGAGATATCCCCAGTACTGAATATGGATCGTTCATTATTTATTCTCCTTTGTAAACACCTGAATCATTTGGAGCTTCAGCCCCAGGTAAATTATGTTTTCAAGTATACCTTTATATTTTTTTATATCAAGCAGTTGGAAACTAAGCCCACAATCGCTTATGCAACTGTTAAGTACGGGGGTCAGCCTTTCTTTGGCGTATTCCAGCGGGTCGGCCCCTTTTGGAATTTCGCCCTTTATAGGGTTGTAGTTTCCGTGCTTTATATCCTTTTCTATATCTGCGCCACAATCGATAAGATATATCCACTTGCCCATACAATAGCCCACGCGGTAAAGCACACGCTGCTGGGATTCATTTTCTGAACACAGCTCGAAAATTTTGCCCAAGGCATTAGAGGTAGGTTCGGCAATTTCGTCTAAATTAGTGCAGCCTGCCTTTTCCAATGCCGCCTGACGGCTGATATATTCCTCTACAATTTCATCGATATGGGGATAAAGCTTTTTGGCCTTTTTGTGCTTCGATTTAAACAAGGGAATAAGCAGTTTATAGCCCAATTTTTTAAAACCTTTGCTATCTTCAACATTATCAAGCAGCTTGTAATAAAGCATTACCATTGCCGCCCCTGCCGCAAGAGATAAATCGGAACCTGCCGACTTAACGTATTTACACTTTTTTAAAGGATTGAAAGCACAGCGCTTTGATTCAAAATTACAGCAACCCTCTTTCAACGACAGCGAAAGCACCGCCAAAAAGGTGAAATCGTAATTGAGGGTTAGCCGTGAGAAAGGGCCGTAGGTTTTGCCAAGCTGGCGGCAAAGCGAGCAGTAAACCGCCTTGTAGGTTTCATATTCCCACATACGCAGCTCGCCCTTATGTGCTTTTACATAACCGAACATAACCTTCCCCCTTTTTTGAATTATACAATATAATACAGTAAGTTTAGTTAATAATGTGTGAACATTAAGCACCGCTTAAAGCATCTTTTTTAAGAACATACCCGTGTAGGATTCAGGGCATTTCGCCACCTGCTCGGGCGTACCTGTTGCAACCACTCTGCCGCCGCGGTTGCCACCCTCGGGGCCTAAATCTATAATATGATCGGCAGATTTAATAACATCTAAATTGTGCTCGATAACCACTATAGAGTTGCCTGCATCGACAAGTCTGTTAAGCACGTCGAGAAGCCTTTGAACGTCGGCAGTGTGCAGACCCGTTGTGGGCTCGTCTAAGATATAAATGGTTTTCCCTGTAGGTCTGCGTGACAGCTCTGTAGCAAGCTTTACACGCTGAGCCTCGCCCCCCGAAAGGGTTGTGGCGGGCTGACCCAATTTAACGTAGCCGAGACCCACGTCGTAAATGGTGCGAAGCTTGCGGCTGATTTTGGGAATGCTGGCAAAAAACTCAACACCCTCTTCCACCGTCATTTCCAGCACGTCGTGAATGCTTTTTCCCTTATACTTTACCTCCAGAGTTTCACGGTTGTAACGCGCACCGCCGCAGACCTCGCAAGGAACGTATATATCGGGTAAAAAATGCATTTCAATTTTAACTATACCGTCGCCCTGACAGGCCTCACAGCGGCCGCCCTTAACGTTAAAGGAAAAACGACCCGGCCCGTAGCCACGGATTTTGGCATCGCTTGTGGCTGCATACAGCTCGCGTATATCGCCGAACACACCTGTGTATGTGGCAGGATTGGAACGCGGTGTACGGCCTATGGGTGACTGGTCTATATTGATTATTTTGTCAAGATTCTCAAGGCCAATCATTTCCTTATGCTCGCCCCAAAGGCTGCGAGCACCGTTCAATTCGTGGGCCAGACGTTTATAGAGTATTTCGTTTACAAGAGAGGATTTGCCAGACCCGGAAACACCTGTTACACAAACAAATTTTCCCAAGGGGATATCCACCTTGTTTATATTAAGATTGTTTTCGGCGGCACCCTTTACAGTAAGGATTTTTCCATTGCCCTTGCGGCGAACTTCGGGTACGGGAATTTTTCGACGGCCTGCAAGATAATCGCCGGTTACAGAGCCTTCGCAAGCCATAACCTCTTCGGGTGTTCCGGCGCAAACTATTTCGCCGCCGTGTATACCTGCGCCCGGGCCAATATCTACAATATAATCTGCCGCACGCATAGTGTCCTCGTCGTGCTCAACAACAATAAGGGTATTTCCAATATCACGAAGCTTTTGCATTGTGCCAAGCAGGCACTCGTTATCCCTTTGGTGAAGACCGATGCTGGGCTCGTCCAGAATATAAATAACACCCATAAGGGAAGAACCAATCTGGGTTGCAAGCCTTATACGCTGACTCTCGCCCCCCGAAAGAGTGGCAGAGGAACGAGCCAGAGTTAAATAATCAAGACCTACACTTTTTAAGAAGTCAAGGCGCGCCTTAACCTCTTTTATTATGGGTTTTGAAATCATTTGGTCGCGTTTTGAAAACTCAAGACCTTCTATAAATTCCAGCGCCTCGGTAACCGAAAGATGGGTGAATTTATCGATATTAATTCCACCAACAGTTACACTTAATGACTGCGGATTAAGGCGGGCGCCGCGACACTCGGGACAATCGCAGGCGGTCATAAAAGACTCTATCTCTTGCCGAGCCGAATCGCTGGTGGTTTCTCTGTGGCGGCGCTCAAGGTTGGGAATTACACCCTCGAACACCGATGTATAGGTACCGCCACCCCATTCGGATTTACGGGTAAAGCTTATCTTTTCGTTGCCGGTGCCGTAAAGAACGGCGTTACGGGCTTCCTTTGATAAATCCTTAAAGGGGGTATCTATTGAAAAATCAAATTTCTTTGCAAGACCCTGATAATACATAGAAGCAAAAGAGGCAAGATGAGGGTTGTTCCAAGAGCCGTTTCCGTTCCAGCCCGAGGCACGTATTGCACCCTCGGCCAGGGATTTAGATTCGTCGGGCACAACCAGCTTTGGGTTAACCTTCATAAACATACCGATACCTGTACACTTTTCGCAGGCACCGAAGGGATTGTTGAAGGAGAACATATTTGGCTCTAATTTTGGCATACTTACGCCGTGGTCGGGGCAGGCGTAGCTTTCGGAAAACTGCAGCTCTTCTCCCCCAACAACATCGATTATTGTAAGTCCACCGCTAAGGCTAGAGGCGGTTTCGATACTGTCAGAAAGGCGGCTTTTTATTTCCTCTTTAATAACAAGGCGGTCTACCACGATTTCAATAGAGTGCTTTTTATTCTTTTCCAGCTTGATTTCTTCGGATAAATCGTAGATAATTCCATCTACCCTGACTCTGGCATAGCCGCTTTTGGCCGCCGATTCCAGCTCTTTTTGATGCTCGCCCTTTCGGCCGCGCACAACAGGAGCCATAACCTGAATTTTGGTGCCCTTTTCTAAAGACATTACCTTATCTACAATTTGGTCTACCGTTTGCTTTAAAATCTCTCTGCCGCAAACGGTACAATGGGGCACGCCTACACGCGCCCACAAAAGACGGAGATAATCGTAAATTTCAGTAACCGTTCCAACGGTGGAACGGGGGTTTTTAGAGGTGGTTTTCTGGTCGATAGAAATGGCAGGTGACAGACCATCGATACTGTCTACCTTTGGCTTTTCCATCTGACCCAAAAACATACGGGCATAAGAGGACAAGGACTCAACGTAACGGCGCTGACCCTCGGCATAAATTGTATCGAAAGCCAAAGAAGATTTACCCGAGCCGGAAAGGCCTGTGAAAACCACAAGCTGATTTCTCGGAATGGATATGTCTATATCCTTAAGGTTGTGTTCCCCTGCTCCCTTTATCACAATTTTATCGTTTGCAAAACCCATAATTTTCCTCCATTTATTCGAATGCACAATAAGGCATTATACGCTAACTTATATTATACTATATTATTTTTTTAAAGTAAATAGTTTTTATTCCCGATTCCTAAAAGAAAAGCGCCCGAAGGCGCTTTATAAGTTAATAACAATCAATTCTTTTTTATATGCCAATTCTTTGAACTTCGCTGCACCTACGATGACTTTTTTCGAGGGTTAGAATAATCAAAAAAAATTACAAGGCTGTATCCAAAACGGATACAGCCTTTCGCTATATATTGTTGGTTATACTTCCCTTCTGAAAAATCCCTTAAGCTCTACAGGGCTTTTGCCAAGGGCGGGAATTTGACCCATTATCACCTTGGCGGCAGCACGTTGGCTTTCCTCGGTGCTGGAATAGGCGTTCAGATAGGTTTTGAGGAAGGGCAGGTCAAAAAGCTTATATGGGTCGCCAAAAGAGGTGCATATAAGCCGCTTGGCATTGAATATATATCCACGCCAAAAGTGGAAAATATTATCCCAACCTACGCGGAATGTACCGCCGTGGTAGCGGTCGACATCCAGCTTGTAGTTTATCAAAACAGCCTCGTAATTATCGAGAATATTTTCAAGCTCGTAGTGATAGGGGGTTATAAGCTGGTCTACAACGTAACCCGCCTTTTCAAATTCTTCTTTCAAAGCATCGAATTCGTGACCGGTAGGCTCCAGCTTATGGCGGTTGTTAATAACGTTTATAAACAACAGCTTGCTTTTTTCGGGAATTTTTAAGGGTATGATATCTTCGTAATTTCTAATAAGCGTGATACTGCGATCGGCAATTTCGTTGGCAATTTCACCGATGGGGCGCTGAATTTTTAAGCTTTTTTCGATTCTCTCTTGGTCTTCAAAAAGCCCTACCCACTCCTTCATACGAACTATTCGGGTTACTGCGTCTTTTAAACGCTCTATAGAAAGCTCTCCGTTTTCTACCGCCCTTAAAATGTTATCGCGGTCTTTTTTCTCGTCGAAAAGTACCATATCACCGCCGGCTTTAAGAAAATTAACAGCCAGCTTATCTAATGGGCAACAGGCAACAGCTCCCACCATACTCATAGCGTCGGATACTACACAGCCCTTAAAACCTAATTCGTTTTTCAGCAAATCGGTCATAATGCTTTTGCTTAAAATTGCAGGCGGACAGCCGAGCTTGGGGTCCACATTCTCCTCGCAGAAGGGCAAGGCACAGTGGGCAATCATAACCGAACCGACACCCTCTTTAAAGGCCTCTTTATAAACATAACCGTAGGTTTCCATCCATTCCTCGCGGGACATATTGTTAACCGTGGTGCAGAAATGGGCGTTACGCTCGTCGGTTCCCTGACCGGGAAAATGCTTGACGCAGGCCACCATATTGTTATCCTTTTGAATACCCTTTATAAAAGCCTTGCTCATTTTAGCAACCTGCTTGGGGTCGTCGGAAAAGGCACGGGTGTTTATTTCGGGGCAACGGAAATTGTAGTTTATATCCACCACAGGCGCAAAGGTCCAATGCACACCGTTTTTGCGGCAGATTGCGGCGGCAGCTTCGGTGGCTTCGCGAAGCAGCTCGGGGCTGTCGGCGGCGCTGCAGGCCATAGGCTTAGGAAAGCTTCCCGCACCGTCAATTACAATTTCAGGGCCATTTTCAACATCACTGCACACAATAACCGGAACCTTTGAATATTTGTTAACAATGTCGGTATAGTGCTTTATTCTGTCTTTCGACATATGGGTAACAAAGATACCTCCCGGTTTCTTTGTTTTCAGCATTTCTTCAACCTCGGCAGGGTCGTCTTTTGCGCTGATAGAGGGGCAAAGCACCTGGCCAACCAAATCTTCAATGCTTAAGCTGTTTATATCAAATTTCATAAGGAATCAACTCCGATTGCTTTTTCTTGATTTCAGTATACAAAAGCATGCCCTGTTTTTCAAGTACACTCTTTCCAAATAATTTAACAAATTTTCCAACATAAGTATACAAAAAAGGTCTGCTCCAAAATTTTGAAACAGACCCTTAGGTTTACTTGAAAACATTGTGCTTGATTCTGTCGGGGAGATTTTGGGGTTTCCAGATATTGCCATTAATTCTGACCGACTTAAATATCGTTTCACCGAGATTCAGATACTCGCCACAACCGGGACAGAATGGATAAAAACCCAAAGCGCCGAAGATATACCAGGCCGCCATACTGCCGTTATCCTCGTCTCCGGGGAAGCCATCGTCGGCAGCGGAAAATACCTCGCGGCACATTCTGTGAACCCAGTAGCGGGATTTTTCGGCTTCGCCCAGTTCGGCATAGATGTAAGGAATATGGAAGGAGGGTTGATTATTTATGGCACACTGACCGTAGGAAAGGCTTGTTAACTCGGTCATTTCGTGAACCTCTTCCAACCTGTCTCCCATACGGAAAATAGGTTCTGCCGCAAAAAGCTGATCCATTTTTTTTGAAAGCTTTTCTTTTCCGCCGTAAAGCTCGGCCAGTCCATTCATATCGTGGGGAACAAAGAAGGAGTTCTGCCAGGCGCTACCCTCGGTATAATCTCTATACCACGCGGTGGGGTCAAATTCAATGTCGCGGAAATTCCCATTTGCATCCCTGCCACGCATAAAGCCGGTTTCGGGATCAAAAAGATTCTTGTAATTCTTTGCACGGATTCTGTATTTTTCCCAGACTTCGGTTTCACCTAAAATAGCAGCAATTTCGGCTATACACCAATCGCCGTATGCTGCATCGGTGGTGAGATTAACCGTTTCTTTTTCCAAATCTGTTGGCACGTATCCGTATTTGCAATACGCTTCGGCACCACTGCGACCGTATTGCCAAAAGTGGCTGTCTTGATTAGAATGTTTAACCATACCGCGGAAGGCATCTTTAAGGTCAGCATCACTAATCAGCCCCTTTACCGCGGCATCTACCAAAACACTGTCGAACAACGTGCTGGGCATACAACCCCTTTCGCCAAAAGAGGGCCAACGTGGCAGCCAGTCGCTGTCGCGGTATTCATTAACAAATGCGGCCATCATAGCTTTATAATCTTCGGGGGCGATTATGCTAAGCAGCGGAAACAAGGTACGGGAGGTATCCCAAAAGCCTGTGTCGGTATAGCGAGTGCCCTCTGCTACCTTTCCCGTTAGGGCAACGAGATGCCACGGGTCACCGTTTTCATTGATTTCATAGGCGGCGTGGGGGAACAGAAAGCACCTGTACATACAAGAGTAGAAGGTCTTTTTATCTTCTTCGTCGGCTTCAATTTCTATGGTAGAAAGCCGCTTTTCCCAAAGCTCTAAGCCCTGAGCTTTGGCGGTATCCAGCCCACCCTCTACGGCGTCTTGCTCTAAGTTAAGGAGTGTCTGGTTATGGCTTATGTAGGATATGGCAAATTGAAGCTCAAAGCTATGGGACTTAATGCCGATATGGGCATACCCCTTACCTATTTCTGTGGTTTCTTGATCAATAACGTTTTCGGGGAATTTCAGCACAAAATATTGCTTGAAGTTATCTTCGTTATCACCGCTGTGCCCTGTTGTGTAGCCGCTTACTATGTTTTTAGCATAATCAATTTCACAGCCGAAATCACCGCCGACGTTAAATATTGAAAACCACTTGGGGATATCGGTGTCAAAACTCACCCTCATATATGAACCGCGAAAGGTGGGAGAAAGCTCGAAATCCGCGTGGGCGCGGAAATAGTGCAGATTCATATAGTAGGGTGTCAGTGCGTTTTCACGGAAAACAGAAAGTCTTTCGTCCGGGAGATGCTTTGGGGCGTCGACCTGTGGCAGAAAAACAAGTGCACCATAGTCGCCGATCCAAGGGCTGGGCTGACGGGCAAGACGGATTCCTCCGGAGCTTTTGTGGTGTGGATTATAAAACCAATTTTTGTGGTATTCCCATTTTCGGTGAGCTCTTATAACCGTTTCGGGGCAGAAGGATGCCATCGCGAAAGGCAACTGAGTCAGCGGAAGGGTGTTACCGCCGGAATATATGGGAATTGAATCGGTTCCCTGCTTTATGTTTACATAGTCGCAATATTTCAAAAAATCACCTCATAAGGTTTTGGTTAGTCTTACGACCCTAGGGTGGCAGGACTTGAACCTGCCACCGCCTACAAATGTTATTTTCCGATTTCACCTTGCCAAAAACCTTGATATACGGCAGTATACCTGCAGTTTTTGGCTTTCTGAAATACAAAAAATATCTATTTGTAGGTTTGAAAAAATTTCTGCCGACGATTTTTTTACAGGATGAAGTGCGAATTTGAAGGAAGGCTTTCGCCTTTCAAGAATTTGCACGAAATACTGGAAACAAAGGCGGCGAGCGAAATCGGCGACAGGTTCGAATCCTGTCACCCTATACTTTCAGTATACAAAATCCAAATTGAGTTTTCAAGTTAAAGCAACAAAAACACCCTCTATTTTTTATAGAGTGCGACCTAAACACCTACACCCCCGCAAGAATTCACGGGGGTGTAAAGTGCTTAGAAAAGTAAAATTTATTCTTCTTCGTAAAGGTCGTCTGTTGTGGTTGTGTGATCTGCACCGTAGCCGGAAACATCATGGAAGTTAAGCTTGCAATAATTGTCGAGGGCATCCACAAGTGACGCTACGGGTTTGATGTATTCTTTTTTCATCTCTGTTACCTCACTCGTTGGAAATTATCTCGGTGTTAAGGCTGTATGCGGTGTAGCTTTCGCCGTTCAAGGTGTAGGTTACGTAGGCTCTGGCATAACGTACCTGACCGTTCTTAATGCCGGTTACGGATATCATATAATTGCCCTTTTCCATACGCTGTGCCCTGGCTATCTGCTTTGTAGCAATATTGAGAGTTACGTCTCCGCCGCAGGCAGCAAAGCCTGTTTTATTGGTAAGAATTATACCCTTATCGGTTACTTCTGCACCTGCAGGCAGGTTGGCGCTTGCGGTTAAGGTTACCTTGTAATCTGTATCGCCAAAGCTATAGTGTGTGGGAACATTCAGAACACTTATGCTATTTTCGAGTTTTGTTATTTCCTCGGTTTTGTATACGGCGGTAAGATAAACATCACCGTACATATAGAAGCTGTAGGTTGGAGATTTACTTAAAACAGCGCCGGTGGCCGAATCCTTCCAGCCAAGGAAGTCGATTATGGTTTTGGCAGTTACCGTTACCTTTTCGTCGAAGGAATGGCTGTAGCTTGCGGTAACTCCCGAATCCTCTACAGTAAGGGTTGCGCCAATCTCGGCCCTTGTGTAAACCGCAGTAAAGGAAAGGTCTGAGGTGACAGGCTCAGAAGTGTCGGCATTCCAATAAGCGCCGTTTGCTCCCTTTTCGTAGCCGAAAATTTCGGGTATGCCTGCTACCGCACTCTCTAAAATGTCTGTGGGAATTGTTTCGGAATCAAATACCTCAGCAGAGGTAATAAGCTTGCCCATTTTATCGTAGAAAGAAACGGTGTGCTTTCTCAGGTTTTTGCCACAAAGAGAGCAGACGTGCTCCTGACCCTCGGTGTCTAAAGTAACGTAATCGAATACAAAGCCTTTGGTACCCATCATCATAAAGAGTTCGCCGTTCCAGATACCAAGCGCCTCGGGTTCGTATTCCCAAGCCTCAGATTCGTAAAGCTTGTATTCGCCAACCCTCTTGCCTGCGGCAAGGTCGATGGCCTCCATACGATTCATATAGTACGGATAGTCTTTGGAGCGATTTCCTCTGACGAAGTACAAAATTCCTTTGTAAACAACGCCTGATTGAGTTATACCATCAACGTGAGACAGAACGATCTGATCTGTGATGTCTGCAGGGGTCAGGGTAACTGTTCCACCGTAATTAGGATCACTTGTTGAGGTGGGAATCTCAGGTAAGGTCAATTCGCTTATGATTACGGCATTATCCTTTTCATAGCTTTCGAAACCTTCATAGTTTTCCTGATATTTCTGTAGGTTGTTGGGGTCCTGAGCGAAGCGTTCTTTAAGCATATAGACCTTGCCTTGAGTTTTAGCGGTGGGGTCGAAGTCGAGGAAGGCGTTAAACCAACCGCTGAGACCCGTTTCATAGCCCTTTGCGGCATCGTAGCCCTCACCCGAAATATACTTAAAGCTTTCGCCGTTCCAGTTGTTCTTAAGATAATCGCCATTGGCGCAACCTGTGTTCTTTTCGGGGTTATCCTCTTCTTCTAAAAGATAATCGTAATCGTTAAACTGAATAAGCTGTACCAGTTCGGAATACCATCCCTTTTCTTCGGAATAGAGTATTCGTTCAACCGCCAATTTACTTATCATTGAATTGTCGGTATCTCTGTCGTTGCTACTGCCTGTGGTTATATACAGTAGCGGATAGGGATCGGATTCGTCGAACTTAACGGTTGAGAAGGTTGCCGCGTTGGAATGGTTTGCATATCTTGAATCGGCATTTCCCTCGTTATCGTAGCCCTCGTTATAGGATGCAAGTTTAAAGGAGCCTAAATGCTTTTGGGTGGGTATATCGTACACCTCGCATTTGCCCACCTGATTAAGTGAGAACAAGGTATCCCCGTAGATTGCGGCACCCTGGGCGCCTGTGAAGTCCATAAGATACTGAAGCTTGAAGTTCTGTCCTTCTTCGTAGCTATCGTGGTAAATATAACCCGTGGCGGGTATGGCGCAATCCTCGGGGGCGAGTACCTGTGTGCCTTGGGCATCGCTGAATATAAGGTTACATTCGGTACAGCCGTAGTGGGCTATTTTACCCTCTGTGAACATACCAGGCTCAATTCTTTCGCACCATACAACATTATGATTTCCGCCGCAATCGGCAAGGGAGCCGTAAACACCGAACTCAAGGATTCGGGGGTAGATATTTCCGTCCTTAACCTTTTGCAGGTCGGTGGTGGAAACGGGGTTCAGATATTTAATGGCAACATAGCGGTAGGTGGTATCCTCGGCGGTCTCTATAACCTGATGCTGTGCGGCACCATCGTTTTCTACAAAAGCTACCAAGGATTCCTCATTAAAGAGGTCTTCCCTTTCTTTGGATGCATAAATCTTGTAGCGAGAGGCTCTCCAATGGACACCCTTATGGTGGGTTACGAGGATGTTGGATATATCGTATTTTGCACCCAGGTCGTAAATGATTTCTGCAGTTCTTGAGCCGTCGGTATACCAGGTTACTGTGTCTGTAGATGAATTGTATTCGGCAAACTTCACAGTAGAAATGAAGGCTTCGGTGGTAAGGTTGCCGTCCTGCAGATTCTGAGCATTCCAGGCGGTGGCCTTTCCCTCCTCCTCGTTGCGGCAGACGGTAACCTTTTCGGCGGTTAAAGACGTATCAAAATCAATTACGCTTGCCAGGTTTTCTTCAAAGAATTTAACGTTGGATTTTTGTGCATCGGGGGTGTAATCGCCAAGCAGCATAACCTCTCTGAAGCGATAGCCTGCATTGGCACCCTCGTAGTTATCGTCTAAAAGACGGAAAATAAAATACTTAAAGCTTGCCGCCTCTTGGGGGAATTTGTATACGTTCACCTGCTGGTCGGTGGTGTTATCCTGAGGTGAACGAACGTACTCGGCAATTTTTGTGGGATTGTTGCGAGCCTCAGCGTAAGAGTTTGCGCCGAGAATTTCGTATTTATTGGTTTGCTGGTCGATGGTTGGACGGTTTATAAGAAGAAAGTATTCGGGGTTAACCACACCCTCCATATCAAATATCAAATCTACCTGATTAAACTGGTCAATGGAGGTGGGATGATAATCCACGTTGTCCATTAGACCGTTGGCGGTGAGGTGCCAGGTTTCTTCGCCATAAACCTTTGAGCATTTGGTGCCGTCTGCCTTATAGCAGGAAACGTCCATAGCCTTGCCGATAAGCAGGTTTTCATAGCCCTCGTCGAAGGTAATGGTATCGGACATGGTGGCACCGCTTATATGCACGGGAAGCTCCCCTGACATATCGGCAACCGAGCCGTTGTGCACCCAGCCGCCTATAACGTTGGGGTCCTCGCTCTGTGCCACTTTGCCTGTGAGCATTATCTGATTAAAACGATAGCCAGTGGCATTGCCGAAGGTATCCTTCTTTAAGCGAACTATGAGATATGAATAAGCGGGGGCGTTATTCTCAAATTTATAGGCAATTACCCTGTGGTCGGAGGTGGTGTCGTCGTACCTTGAATAGGTAGCAATCAGAGTTGGGTTGGTGGTGGCTTCTTCATAAGAGTTTGCACCCAAAAGGTCGAACTCTATTATCTGTCTTTGCACGTTGGCACGATTGATAAAGAGAAAATATTCGGGGATAACCGAATCCTCAAGATTGAAAATGATATCAATCTCGGGGTATCTTTCGCGAAGATGGGAGGGCTGTGCCACGTCGATATCGGTTATAACGCCGTTTGCCATTTCATCGGCATTTTGAGACCATATGCTGGAGCAGGAGGTTTCGTCATCGTGGTGACAAGCAAACTCGTAGGTTTTGCCGGGAAGAATACTGGTGTAGCCTTCCTTTAAGGGCACTGCAGAGCCAACCGCCAGGCTTCCCTGCTCTATGGGTAAGGTATCGGGCATTGTGGCGGTAGAGCCTGTATGCACCCATTCGCCTGCATTTACGCTGGGGTCAGCGCCGAAAAGCATAATTTCATTAAAGCGGTAGCCGTCGTAAGGGCCAAGGTTATCCGCCTTCAGGCGAACAATGAGATAGCTGAACTTATCGGGGGTTTCGGGGAACTTAAATATATTTACGTGGTGGTTGGTGGTTGTATCGTTGGGTCTTGTGTAGTTTATAAGAAATTGAGGGTTAGTGGTTGCTTCTTCGTATGTATCGGCAACGTATACCTCAAATTCTGCAGTCTGGAGATTTACCTCGGGGCGGTTGATAAAGGCAAAGTATTCGGGGGTAATCTCTGCGCCCAAATCAAAAACGAACTCAACCTCGGGGTAGGTAGCAAGTCCCCCGGGGGTAACGTCTACGTTATCCAGATAGTTGTTTGCTATGCCATACTTTTTGTCGATCCAGATGCTACTACACTGGGTACCGTCGGTGTGATGACATCTCAATTCATAATCCTTGCCGGTTAAGATGTTTCTATAACCCTTATCCATTTGGATAGCGGTGCCGACAGTTGTGTCAGGGAGTGAAAAGGGCATATCCTCGGTCATATCTGCAGCGGCTCCGTTATAAAGCCATTCATTTTCTGCAGCATAAACCACTCCCGCAAGGCAGGAAAATGTGGATAACACCATAAGAATGCTTAAAACCATACTTAGAAGTTTTTTCATATACCTATCTCCTTTGCTGTTTGTGATTTACGATGTATAGGGAACATCCTATACACCCATGCAAGCATATTTTAACATTGTAAGGTGTTGGCCTCAATAAACATAACCTATCAATTTATGCACAAAAGGTGATTAAGGAGTTGAAAACCACAGATTTTTATGTATAATTTACTTGTAGACGCCTTTTTTAAGGTCGTGATTCAGGCGAGTTTGGAGTAATACAAAAACGAAGGGATGGGACGCATGTATACAAACACAGCTTATTTGGGAACGCCACACGAAGAATACGTTGATACCACCCGCCCACTTATGGTAACCTCGGCGGGATATTACAAGGTTCATACCAGCCCCATTATCCGTACCGAAAGATACAACGGCTGGCAAGACTACCAGCTTCTTTACGTTTCGGCAGGCAAGCTTCACCTTCACACAAACGGAACGGTGAAAATTATTAACGAAGGTAATATGCTGCTGTTCCGCCCCGATGATCCTCAGGTTTATTATCTTTACGCCAAGGACAAGACCGAAACCTATTGGGTGCATTTTACGGGTTCAGAGGTTGAGGAGATTTTAGAACACCACGGAATGCCAAAGAACAACGTAATATTTGCCGGGTCTTCTCAGGATTACCCCTGGCTTTTCAGACAGATAATTCAGGAATTGCAGCTACAAAGGGTTAACTTTAACGACCTTGCCAACATTAACCTGCAACACATATTTTTGCTTATGCGCCGCTACCTTAACGAAAGCCACGATTTAAAAAGCGAAACCCTTCACGAAATGGAACGGGCAAAGCACTATTTCTACGAAAACTACACCAAAAACATAGTTATTGAGGATTACGCCAAAAGTCGCGGTATGACGGCGAACTGGTTTACCCAAAGCTTTAAAAAGATAACTAAATATACACCGATGCAGTATATCATATCCCTTCGGATTTCCCACGCCATGAACCTTATAACCGGCACCGACTACAACTTCACCCAGGTGGCGGCGGCGGTGGGATATGATAATTCCATGTATTTCAGCCGCCTTTTCAAAAAGCATACAGGCATGACACCCAGCGAATATAAGAAAAGCAAAAAGACATAAAAAAGACCGTTTCACTTCAATCGGTGAAACGGTCTTTGGTTTTTAAAATTAAATATCGCAGTTGTTTACGGTTCTCGGGAAGGGTATAACATCTCGGATGTTGCCCATACCTGTCACATACATGATGCAACGCTCGAAGCCGAGACCGAAGCCTGCGTGACGGGCAGAGCCGTATTTACGAAGGTCAAGATAGAAATCGTAATCCTCGGCGTTAAGGCCCAACTCCTCAATACGGGCGGTAAGCTTTTCGAAGTCATCTTCACGCTGACTGCCGCCGATGATTTCGCCGATACCGGGAACCAGACAGTCCATAGCGGCAACGGTTTTGCCGTCTTCGTTAAGTTTCATATAGAAGGCTTTAATCTCCTTCGGGTAGTCGGTTACGAAAACAGGGCGCTTGAAGATTTCCTCGGTAAGAAAGCGTTCGTGCTCGGTCTGAAGGTCGCAACCCCAGTATACCTTATAGTCGAACTTATCGTTGTGCTTTTCAAGCTCTTTTATAGCGTCGGTATAGGTGATGTGACCAAATTCGGAATTGGCAACAAGCTGAAGTCTTTCGATAAGGCCCTTGTCGATAAAGCTGTTAAAGAACTGCATTTCTTCGGGGGCGTTCTCTAAAAGATAATTAATAATATATTTTATCATATCCTCGGCCAACATCATATTGTCGGAAAGGTCGGCAAAGGCAATTTCCGGCTCAATCATCCAAAACTCTGCCGCGTGGCGGGTGGTGTTAGAGTTTTCGGCACGGAAGGTAGGGCCGAAGGTATAGATGTTGCGAAAAGCCATAGCGTAGGTTTCGCCGTTGAGCTGTCCGCTAACGGTAAGGTTAGTAGGCTTACCAAAAAAGTCTTGCTTATAATCAATTTCGCCATCTTCGTTTTTGGGGATATTGTCAAGGTCCAAAGTGGTTACCTTAAACATTTCGCCTGCACCCTCGCAGTCGCTACCTGTGATAAGGGGTGTGTGAACATATACAAAGCCCCTTTCCTGGAAGAACTTGTGAATAGCATAAGCCACCAGCGAACGCACGCGGAATACTGCCTGAAAGGTGTTGGTGCGGGGGCGAAGATGGGTTATTGTTCTTAAATACTCCAAGGTGTGGCGCTTTTTCTGTAAAGGATAGTCGGGGGTAGATGCACCCTCAACGGTTACCTCGGTTGCGTGAATTTCAAAAGGCTGCTTGGCATCGGGGGTTAAAACCAGCTTGCCCTTAACAATAAGGGCGGTGCCAACGTTAAGCTTGCCAACAGCATCGAAATTATCAATCTTTTCGTCGTATACTATCTGCACAGGCTCGAAAAAAGTTCCGTCGTGCAGAACAATAAAGCCAAAGTTTTTAGAGGCGCGAATGGAACGTACCCAGCCGCAAAGCTCTAACTCCTTACCCTCAAGCTCTTTAGAGGTTTTGTGTAATTCTCTTAATGTGATGATGTTCATCTTGCTCGTCACCTTTAACTATAATAATCTAACATTTAACAGTATACCACAGGGGTTACTGATTTTCCACAATTATTTGAAAATTTTTATTCAGCCTTATACTCCGCTATATACGGCAAATTCCTAAAATACTCACCGCAATCGAGTCCGTAGCCTATAACGAAATAATCGGGGATTGTAAAAAGCGAATAATCTGCCTTAAAATCCACAACGCGGCGAGAAGGCTTATCGAGAAGGGTTACAACGGTTAAGGAAATGGGGTTTCGGGCATTAAGAAGCTTAACCACATCCTTAAGGGTACGGCCGGTGTCGATAATGTCTTCTACAATAATTACGTGGTAACCACTGATATCCTGCTCTAAATCCATTGTAATATTAACAATGCCGCTGGAGTTAGTGCCTTCATAATAGCTTTTGGCACACATAAAACCAATTTCACAAGGAACGGAAACTGCACGGCAAAGGTCTGCCATAAACACAAATGCACCCTTTAAAATGCTAACAAGCAATATGGGGCGGCCGTCGTAAATTTTATCGATTTCTTTACCTGCTTTTTGGACTGCGGCGGCTATTTCTTCTTCGGTTATAAGCACTCGCTTAATTTTGCTCTTAAATTCCTCGATTGAAGTGATTGCCATATTCAAATCCTCCAAATACAATACTTAACTTTGATATTATATCACTATTTAGCTGCATTTTCAATATTAATCAAAAAAATAATAACCGCCTTTAGCCTAAAGAGGGTTCAGCTAAAAGCGGTTATTTACTATTTGTTATGCAAATCTTTGATAAGTCTTTCAATTGGTTGGTCGAATTTGCAGAATTCGTGGGTGCCGTCAAAGACGATAAGCTCCACCCAATCGGTGCCTACCTCACTGCAGTATTCACAGAGTTTTCGGAAGGACTCCTCGCCGAATTGATATTTGAAAAGCTCGTCTCTATCCCCTATTTCAATACAAAGCCTGCGGGGATATACGAGTGCCGCCACCTCGGCATCGTCGAACAGGTTGGCCGAGTTTGGCCAAGTCCAATCGCTCCAATAAATTTCGTCTCTTTTATTAAAAAAAGAACAGGAAATTGCCGATTTTATTCGTGTGTCTAATGCGGTGGTAAACAGAGTGTAGAAACCGCCGTAAGACATACCCACCATACCGAAATTTTTAACGTAATCTTGCTTTTCAAAATAGTCGAGTATTCGGGTTATTCCAAAAATTTCAAGAGCTGCCACAGAACTGCCAAGGCGTTTGAGCCTAACGTCAACTGCATTGCGATTATAGGGCACATCATACGCGTCGCTCCACAAAAGAAGCTGAGGAGCAAAGACGTGAACCCCCTGCTTTCTTACACGTTCCAGCATATCGTTATAGTTGGAGGTGTCGCCGTATACACCCGAAATCAGTTCGGGGGTGCCCGCGCCTCCGTGCTGAACCACTACCAAAGGCTTTTTTCCATCGGCTTTAAAGAATAGTCCGGACATACAAAGACCGTCCAAAATCTCGATTTGGGCGCGGTAAAGGGTGTAGCCATCTTCCTCTGACAATTTTTCCATTTTTACCTCTGGCAGACCTTCGGGTGTATAATTCACCAGGGGCCAACCCAACATTCTGCGGAAATCGGAACGGTACTTTTCGGGATTACGAAGGATGTCTTTGCCCTTCTCCCCTCTCCTATTTTCAGCCTCACGCTGAAGCTTATCTATAAGCTTGTCAATTCCTTCAACATAAGCCTTTTTAGTGGCTCCTGCATCGGTGCGTTCTTCTCTGTATTTCATAGTTAGCTCTCCCATTTGACCTTTCTGCGAATAATTATATCAAACGATTGCTGCGAAAGCAAGTCCTTTCACTTCATTTCCAATATTCCGTCGTTTATATAAAAAAACGTTAAATCTTATTGACTTGAACTCTTTAGTGGGTATATAATATTTTTAGAAAGTTTCTTGAAGGTGAAAATATTGTTTAAATACGAAACTCATATCCACACACAGATGTGTAGCAAATGCGCTCACTCCACAGGCAAGGACATGGTAGACAAAGCCAAAGAACTCGGCTATGCGGGTTTTGTCATTACCAACCATTTTTGGGGCGGAAATTCCGCTGTCGACAGAAATCTCGGTTGGGAAAAGTTTGTTGAAATCTACAAAAATGACTATGAAATTGCCAAAGAATACGGTGAACAAATCGGCATTCAGGTCTTTTTCGGTGTAGAAGACGGCATTGGTGGGGGCAAGGAAATTTTGATCTACGGTGTAGACCCTGATGATCTTATTGCTCATCCCGAATATTTAGAACTTCCCCTTAAGGGCAAAATCGACCTGCTTCATTCCCTTGGCGGAATCGTTTTCCAGGCACATCCTTTCAGAGATAGATGCTATATTGACGAACCCGACGTTCAGCCTGACCCCACCCTGTTTGAAGGGGTAGAAGCCTTCAACCAATACAACGCTGAGGGTGAAAATTCCAAAGCCTTCCGCTATGCAGAAGAAAACGGACTTATCGCCATATCAGGTGGTGACGTCCACGAGATAGACGGCTTTGGAAACTGCGGAATTGAGTTCAGCGAAAAACCCAAGGATTATGCCGACCTTTTAGCCAAAATCATGCAGGGAGATTTCTCTTTGCTTACGAAATAATGCAATTAAGGAGATTATGACTATGAAAAAATTTAACGTTGATGGACACGAACCGTCTTTACTGCCCGACAATATGAACTTTAAACTCGTATGGAGTGATGAGTTCGACGGAACCGAGTTGGATACAACCAAGTGGGATTATAGATTGTATATAATGGGTCAAAGACACAACACCTTCAGTACAGACGGTGTTAAATTAGACGGGAACTCAAACGCTGTGTTTTCAATATACGAAAAAGATGGCGAAATTTGCTCTTGTCAAATTCAAACGGGATATAACTTTATGGATGCGCCTCATACGGAGGAAGCTCTTTTTGGCGGTGGCGGTGGTGAACCAGGTTTAGTATGGCCCATCGGAAAACTTAAAGAGCCTAAATTCTCACATAAATACGGATACTATGAATGCCGTTGCAAACTGCAAAAATATAAAGGTTGGTGGTCTGCATTTTGGTTGCAATCACCTGCTATCGGTTCAACGCTCAACCCCGAATATTCTGGCATAGAAAACGACATAATGGAAAGCTTTGAACCGGGTATTGTAGTTCCCCACACCAACCACTATGATGGTTATGGAGTGGACCATAAACAGATTAGCACAGGTGGGGATATTGGCCTTTCCCTTGACGAATATCATACTTTTGGTATGCTGTGGACACCACAGGGATATACCTTTTTCGTTGACGGAAAACAAGACGGTGAAACCATCCCCGCTCCCGTTTCGCACGTTCCTCAATTCATCCTGCTTTCCACAGAAGTGAATGGATATAGAAGTTCTACTCATACAGCTACGGATGAAGCAAGGGCTGCGGCAAAAGCAGGCGACACATTCGTTGTTGATTACGTAAGAGTTTTCGACCTTGTAGATTAAATATTGCAATAGAGTTTAGAAATAAACATAAAGTTGATATGCTTCGTTAGAAATGAGCGGTTGGTATGAAAAAAGGCGGATAAAATTTGCTGTTTTAGGCGACTGTCACTATTCACTTAACGGGAACTATTCCACTCGAAATCAGTTCGGGGGTGCCCGCGCCTCCGTGCTGAATTATTACCAAGGGCTTTTCACCCTCTGATTTAAAGAAAAGACCCCACATTGTAAGCCCTTCCAGTATCTCCACACCGGTACGGTAGAGGGTATAGTCCCCCTCGTCGGACAGCTTTTACATCGTAACGTCGGGTAGCGTCTCGGGAGTATAATCCACCAAGGGCCAACCCAACATTCTGCGGAATTCGGCGCGGTGCTTTTCGGGATTGCGAAGGATGTCTTTGCCCTTCTCCCCTCTCCTATTTTCAGCCTCACGCTGAAGCTTATCTATAAGCTTGTCAATTCCTTCAACATAAGCCTTTTTAGTGGTTTCTGCATCGGTTCGCTCTTCCCTGTATTTCAAATCTATCACTCTCCTTCGAACTTTTGCAAATCAATTATATCAAACGCTCACTGCGAAAACAAGCATTTTCACCCGCAATACTGATTTACAATCGTTTATCACAAATCAATACAAAAAAGATAAGTCGTTATGTCAAAGGTGAAACAAGATAACCCAGAATAACACCATATAAACCAAATAAATTTGTGACCTAAATTTGTTTAATTGCGATTTTAGGTCTTTTTTTATTGCAATTTGCAAATAAATATGTTAAACTGATATTGCGAAACTAACTTAATAATTTGTGAAATAGGGTGTATTTTTTCTTTATATGAATTAATGCGCTTATTATTCGTACCCTATAAACAGTTATGGATTTGATAAAAATGCAAATTCCGGCTGTTTGTAGGTTTGTGCATTTGCACCCATTTCACATCAGGTTAGTTTCGCGACTATCGGAGTTTGCGTTTTTTGTGCGGTTACTTCGGTAGCCGCACTTTTTGTTTTTAGGGGGGTGAAGATATAAATTTATTCGTTGTACGTATAGATAAAACGCATCCGTATAATTTTGGTGACCCACCAAAGAGAGAATATATTAAGGGTGCGTCAAGTGCTTGTTGGCGTGTGGATTATGATAGATTAGAAAAGTGTAATTATTTGCTTTCAGTTTATGAAGACAAAATCGTCGAAGTTTTCAAAATTAAAAAGAAATTTTATGGAGATGAGGTATCAGAAAACAAAATAGAACTTCAAAACCATATCAAATATCCACCATATAGGAAATATGAAATAGAAGCACATGCATGTAAGTCTCCTGAAGAAATCAAAGATAAACTAGGTGAACATATTTCAATTTTCGAAAAAGTTGTAAAGGTTGATATTGATAATCCAAAACAATTTTCTAATTGGAAGAAGAGATGTTTTTTAATCCTTGAAGATTGCGATGTGGAAAAACTTAATACTCTAGTTGGGAAAGAATTGCCTTATAAAACAATATCTAAAAAATTCAATTCACATACTTATTGTTGTTTGGAGGAATAAAAATGAAAAAATTTGTAGGAATAGTTTTAAGTTTTGTTTTAATGATTAGTTTGTGTGCATGTAGCACGAGCGAGTTGGAATATACCGATTCTAATAATTCAAGTGATTCTGAGAGCCTTTCAGAAATTTCATCTGAAGGTGCAACTAAAATAGAATTTGAAGTTCCAACTGATATAGTAGGTCTTGTTGATGTAAACGAAAAATTCTTTGAAAGTCAAAAAACTTTTTATTTATCGGAAAGTGTGACATATACAATTACTGCAAATGCTGCTGATGCGAAAAGCGGCGAGTTTAAGCGTGGATTTAAAATCAAAGAGTGGACCGATACAGGAAAAGGAATTTATTTAATAACCACAAACCAAGCAGCCGCAGATGAGAAAGAATGGTTTTTTATACACAATGATTATTTGATATTATCAAATAGCATCCTCCTTGTTGATGAAACTATAGATGGAAATGCAAAAACAGGATTTTATGGTGGAAAATCTCATCGATTTAATAAAAACGGAGGTTATGCATATCATCCGGGTGGCAATGATGGTATAATAACAACTACCGGTAGTTATACTATGCTAACAGACAATATAATGAAAATTACTAAAGTTACTACCAATAACGATACTGTAATTGAATATTATTTTATATCTAATAATGGCGAAATGTATGTTGCCTTGCCTCAAGATAGTCAGGCATATTCTTGAGGTATAGTGTAATATGAAAAAATTATTAGCTTTATTATACATAGGTGTCATAATTGTTATGGCAATAGTTATACCCAATATGGTTGCTAACGGAGTTGACGTGCCTATTGGTGTAATTTCTATTGTTGGCGTAGTTTTAATTATTTTGCCTTTCTTTGTTTTCGGCGGAGGAAATAACAGCGGAGAATAAAATTTTAGTTCAAAGCAGGTGCTAAAAAGCATCTGCTTTTTTCTTTACTTATAAAACTTTTGTGGTATAATAATTTTAAACGAAAAAGAAATGCGAGGTGAGGACAAATGGACAAGTTTATTTTACATTCAGAATACAAGCCCACAGGCGACCAACCGCAGGCTATTGAAAAGTTGACCAACGGTGTAAAAAAAGGCTACAAGGAACAAACACTGCTTGGTGTTACGGGTTCGGGTAAAACCTTTACCATGGCGAATATTATAGCAAATGTTAATAAGCCGACATTGGTTCTTGCTCATAATAAAACCCTTGCCGCACAACTTTGCAGTGAGTTCAGGGAATTTTTCCCCGAAAATGCGGTGGAATATTTTGTTTCCTACTACGATTACTATCAGCCCGAGGCATACATTCCCGGCACCGACACCTACATTGAAAAGGATTCCGCCATTAACGACGAGATAGATAAGCTTCGCCACTCGGCAACCTGTGCCCTGTCGGAAAGAAACGATGTAATAATTGTGGCTTCGGTTTCCTGCATATACTCCCTTGGTAACCCCATTGATTACCGCAATATGATAATTTCTATCCGCGAGGGCGCTGAGCTTGAGCGTGATGCCCTGCTTCGCAAGCTGGTTAAGCTTCAGTATGAGAGAAACGATATTAACTTTATCCGCAACAAATTCCGTGTACGTGGCGACGTAGTGGAGATATTCCCCGCCTATTCGGGAGATACCGCAATCCGTGTGGAATTTTTTGGCGACGAGGTTGAAAGAATTTCCGAAATTAACACCCTTACGGGTGAACTTAAAAGCCGCCTGCAGCACATTGCCATCTACCCAGCCAGCCATTACATTGTGCCCGACGATAAAAAGGAAGAGGCACTGCAAAACATTCTCAAGGAAATGGAAGAACGGGTGGAATTTTTTAAATCACAAGACAAGCTGATTGAAGCCCAACGAATACGTCAACGCACCGAGTACGATGTGGAAATGCTTCGCGAAATTGGTGTATGCAAGGGCATAGAAAACTACTCCCGCGTGCTGTCGGGCAGACCTGCGGGCAGTGTTCCCTTTACACTGCTTGACTACTTCCCCGAGGATTTTCTGTTGTTTATCGACGAATCCCACGTAACGGTGCCTCAGGTGCGCGGTATGTTCGGCGGAGACAGGGCAAGAAAGGAAAATCTTGTGGAATATGGCTTCCGCCTGCCCTCGGCCTTCGACAACCGCCCCCTTAATTTCGACGAATTTTACAGCCACGTAAACCAGGTGGTTTTTGTTTCGGCAACACCGCAGGAGTTTGAAAGGAATTTGTCGGCTCAGATTGCCGAGCAGGTAATTCGCCCCACAGGACTTTTAGACCCCGAGGTTATTGTTAAGCCCACAGAGGGGCAGATTGACGATATTGTATCGGAAATCAACCTGAGAGTTGAGCGAAAAGAACGCGTGCTGATTACCACCCTTACCAAAAAAATGGCCGAGGATTTAACCGAATATTTGGAAAATCTTGACATCAAGGTTCGATATATGCACTACGATGTTGACACTATGGAGCGTATGGAGATAATCCGCGACCTGCGACTTGGTGAATTCGACGTGCTGGTTGGCATTAACCTGCTTCGCGAAGGCTTGGATATTCCCGAGGTTTCATTAGTTGCTATACTCGACGCCGATAAAGAGGGATTCTTACGCAGTGAAACCTCACTTATACAGACCATAGGTCGTGCCGCCCGAAATGCAGAGGGTCAGGTTATAATGTATGCCGACAGCGTTACACCATCAATGGAGCGTGCCATCACCGAAACTCTTCGCCGCCGCGAAATTCAGCAGGCCTACAACGAGGCAAATGGCATTACACCAAAAACCATTATTAAAGATGTTAGGGAGATTATTGAAATTTCCAAAAAGGAAGTTGACGAAACAAAGCCCTACAAAAAACTTTCCCGCCAGGAAAAGGAAATGCTTATAAAGAGGCTCACCGCCGAAATGAAGCAGGCGGCAAAGCTGCTTGAATTCGAGCACGCCGCCGCTATTCGCGACAGAATAAACAAAATAAGAGCAAGTAAATAAGCCTTAAAACAACAAAAAAAATCTTGCAAAAGCTAAGCTTTTGCAAGATTTTTTATATTTAGCCCAAATCGGGTGTATCCATAAATATTATTTGCGGCAGTGGGCAATTATCCGATTCAAAAACGATTATTTCGTTCTCCCCTTCTTTTAAGAAGGGTGCGGGAACGTAAAGGGTTTTGGTGGGACCTGCTGTGTTATAATAGCGGCCTATGTTAAAGCCGTTCACCACCACGAAGCCCTTTTCAAGCGGTTCGGTTTTAAGGAAGGTATCGCAGGGTGTTCCTTCAATAGTGAGAATACCTTTATAGAATGTAGGACGATTTGCAGGCTTTGCCTCTTTCCACAGAACACCCGAAAAGTCCTCCATAGTAAGGCAATAATGGTCCCAACCAAAGTGGTAACGATTCCCCAATCGGATGCCGCCGATTATACCTTTTTGGTCGAAAAGCTTGGTGCCATAGTTAACGCGACCCATATTCTCCACCAAAATATCGATAGTAACTGTTTCACCATAGTCGGCAGAAATAATTACCTCGTCCATACGGCGTGAACGCTCACGGAGACCCACCAATTCACCATTAACAAAGATGTGAGCGCGGTCGTGCAGATGGTTAAAAACTAAATTGCAGGGTTCAAAGGGGCCCTTTACCTTGGTGGAATACAGCAGATAGCCGAAATCCTGCCCCAACTGCTCCATAGTTTGCGGATAGGCGTGGTGAACAGGTTCGGCAAGGTTTTTGATATTGCCCAAAAGGTCGGCGGATTGAGTAAGATTCAGGGTGCCGTAGGCGGCTTTCTTGGAATTTGCAACCTTAATATCCGGGGGCTCTACCCCTGTATTTTGCCTAATAACGTCTTTAATTGCGTAATACATTTCGCTCATATCCCCGGCTTCGGTAAGGGGGGCAAGGTAATCGTAGCTTGTTATGGTGGGCTGATATTCCTTTTCGGTGTGGTTGGCACCGTTCAGGAAGCCAAAATTGGTGCCACCGTGGAACATATAAAAGTTAAAGGAACCGCCAATCTCAAAAAAATCCTGCAGCATATCGGTTACCTGTTTGGTGTTGTAAGTTTGGTGCTTTTCGTACCAATGCTCAAACCAACCGCACCAAAGCTCGCCGCACATAAAAGGCTGATTGGGTTTAAACTCCTTCATAACCTTTTGCCGTTCCTTTGGCTCAGAGCCGAAGTTGGCAACCGACAAAAGCTCGGGCAAGGTGCCGCCTCCCAACATCCACAGGTCGGTACCGTCGGAGGTGAAAAGCAGGCAATCTATACCGTTCTCGCGGTAGATGTCTGCAACCTTTTTAAGATATTCCTTATCGTCACCATAGCTGCCGTATTCGTTCTCTACCTGCATCATAAACACCCTTCCGCCGCGGGTTGAAAGATGGGGGCGAATACGTCCCAACAGCTCGCGATAGTAAGGGGTAACCTTTTCTAAATAAATGGGGTCGTTACAACGAAGGCCCATATGAGGGTAAGAAAGCAACCAAGCAGGTAGGCCACCAAATTCCCATTCGGCACAAATGTAAGGACCTGGACGGATAATCACATTCAAATCTAATTTTTCGGCGGTTTCAATGAATTTTTCGATATCTAAAATTCCGCTGAAATCAAACTTACCTTCTTTTCTCTCATGCAAATTCCAACAGGTATAGGTTTCAACCGTATTGAAGCCACAGGCCTTTAATTTACGCAGGCGGTCTTCCCAATATGCAGGGGGAATCCTAAAATAATGAACCGCGCCCGAGATGATTTGATAGGGTTTTCCGTCTAATAAAAAATTATCTTTATCGTATGTTAAAATACCCATGGCTTTAACCTCCTACTCTTTATATTTTAATTATATTATAATCCCACGAAAAGTCAATAAAAAATCAAAAGCCGCAGAAAACTGCGGCTTGTTGATTATTGTGTTATCTTGTAACGCTTGAGGGATTTACTACAGCATCGTTTACAGACTGAATTACATAATCAATCAGCTGGTCGGCGGTTACTGTTACACCGCGCTCGGCCAAATCGGTAACGCCTGTGTTGATTAAATCCATAATTTCCTCGTTGCCCTTAAGTGCTTCAATATCAAATCCGGTTATTGTTTTATACCAAAGCATAGAAAGCACAAGGCAACCGTAGGACTGATTCATATGGAACTGGTCGCGGGTAACAACGTCGCCAACCTTCTGGCGAAGGTTCTGAACGGCGGTGCCTGAGGGGATAACCAACTCTATACGCTCGTCAACCGAAGCGAAGGTTGTGGAAGCATCTACAATAGCGTTGTACATTGTGGTTTGGTCGCTGCCGTAATCCACAAAATTCTGGTGAGAACCGTAGCCCTCGGGAGGGGTCTGAGGGTAAGCCCAGGTCATATGCCAACCGATTTTAACGTCAGGGTTGGTGGCATTTTCCTTGATGTAGTTGATAAGCTCGTCGCCGTAGGGCTGGTAGGAATCGTACTTGCCTGCCAGGTGGCTTACCTGCTGAATCATAATATAATCCCAATCGGTATGCTGGATAGCAGTTTTAAGATTTGTTTCCTTTATGGTAGACTGAGATGCCCCCTGGTCCCAATAATAGAAATTGTGCATATTTTCACCGTTTTTAGTGAAGTTCATATGCTGCTCTAAGGAACAACCGGAGTACCAAACGTTGCCTATCATAATATCCTCATCGGCAAAATCGCCTGCCGCCTTTACAACATTGTTCAGATAAGTTGTGGCATCTATACTAAAGCTATTGCCTATTGCTAGCACCTTGAATTGTTTTAATTCTTTTCCGGATTCCATAATAATCTCTCTCACTTTTACCAAATCGGATACGGTAACTGTGCCACTGCCGTTAATATCTGCCTGAGTTTTGTCGGCCACGGTATCGTTCAATATGCCGCTTGTCAAACTAACTACGTCGCTAACGCTGATTTTTCCGTCGGCGTAAACATCGCCATAGTATTTTATGCTATAGTCGCGAAGCTTCTCGCCATTATACACAACCTTTGCGGTGGCATTTGATACCATAGGCTTTAATAAATCGGTTTGCTTTTCGCCCTTTTCATCGTAAAACTCGATTGCATTCTTGGGCATTCCGAATTTTGATAAAAACTTTACATAGGTCTTGCCGCAGTCGGTATAAACGTTTCCGTTTTTGATAACTACGCCGGCATTTTCTTCGATATATTCAATTCTTAGGCCGAATTTAACACTAATCTCGCCTGTTACTGCAGGAATATTGTAAACGCCGTTTGTTTCTTCCACGGTCTTGCCATCGTGAAACACTTCGACTATAGCCTCGTAGCCTGTGCTTTCTACGGCTTTGATAACGAGAGGCTGACCCATCTCGGCAAAATAGCCGCCCAGCTTCTCACTGTATAAAAGGCCTGTGTTATCCAAAGAAAGCTTGGAGCCGCCGGGGTTATAAACGTCAAGCTTTGCTGCCTTTACCAATTTTACGTTGTCTACGTAGGAGGTGGTGTAGGTTGCCAAGGTGTTTATTTTACCGTTGAAGGCGGTTTGGCTTTCGGAATTAAAAACGACGGTATGTCTGGACCAGGCGTTATCCGAAGCGAGAGGTATATCTCTCCAGTCGGTGCCTTTTTCGTTTGCGAAGATACTCACCGGCGGAGCAATGGTAAATCTTCCACCGTCGTTTAGATTGCTGTCTGTTACGTCAGGGTCATCACTTACAATGGGGAAGCTCTTGTGGTCATAAGAAAATATGTAGTAGGTATTTGTCTCAATAGGCTCGTCAAACAGAGTGTATTCCTTTGAATTATAAGTATACTTTACCCCTGTGTTTCCGTTAGAAACTGCACTCCAGTTATCTCTTTTGATTACGTACACCTTCCCGTGGTCGGCTTCACCTGAATCGTAGATACCCCAGTCGGTGGTACCGTTAGAGGTTGTGCCTGTGGCGTTTTCCAAATCGGTTTGGGTAACTATGTAGGGAGAATCTTCGCTTTCTTCACCGGTTTCAGCAAAGCCTGAAATAAGACTGCTGCTGCAAAAAACGGTTAAAACAAGAAACAATGCCATAATACGTTTTACTGTTTTCATTTAATAACATCTCCTGTATATAATTTCGTATACACTTATACATTTGTATTTTATCATATTTCATTTTGATGTGCAATGGATTATTTTCACACTTGATTTGAATTTTTTGCACATTCACAATAAATGCCGCAGAATAACAAATCTGCGGCATAAATAATTTTATTCAATAGTTGTTGCTGCGTAGGGGCTTTCTACTGCAGCTTCTGCCGAAGCAATGCAGCTTGCAAGCAGTTCTTCCGAGGTAATGGTTACGCCTTTTTCGGCTAAAGCTTCTGCCCCCTTATCGCAAATTGCCAAAAGGGCCTCGTCGGTTTCGATACCCTCAAGGTTGGCACCTGTAATGGTTTTAAACCAGGTGATAGAGGCGGTAAGTCTTCCATAATTATAATCAAGGTGATAACCATCACGATTGAGATAATCGCCAACTATGGAGCGCATATTCTGAATTGCAGTGCCTGAAGGAATCATAATCTGTATATCGGCAGCGTAGTTAATCAGCACATGCTTTGCAACCTCGATAATTGCACTGTACATAGTGGCCTGGTCGTTATTGTAGTTTTTGAAACCGCTGTTGGTGCAGTCTGACGAGTAGGCCCAGGTGGAATGCCACATAAACTTGGCATCGGGATTGGTTTTGTTCTTATTCACGTAATCAATAAGGTTATCAAGATAGGGAGCGATTGTATCAATCTGACCCGATTTTGGGCTGGCCTGCTGGAAAGAAATGTAATCCCAATCCTCGTCTACAATACCAGTAAGCATTGTCTGGTCGGCGGTGCCCTTCCAAGCGGCTTTTTCTATATCGTATCGATAGTATGTGTATTCTGCGGCGTTTGCTTCGGCATTACCCCAATGGCTTTCAAGAGAACAACCGCCTATATAAAGATTGCCAAGAGCTATATCCTCGTCTTTATATCCGTAAGCCTTTGCTACCTCGTAAAGATATTGCATACCGTCAACCGAGAAGCTGTTGCCTATACCCAATACTCTGAATTTCTCGGGCAGCTTTGTTGTTGAAGGGGGATTGAAAATAAGCTCCCTTAAGGTTATAATATCCGAAACGGTGCAAAGTCCACTGCCGTTAAGGTCGGCATAAATTTTATAGTCGTCGCTAATTATTGTATCTGCCAAAGACACAACGTCGGAAACGCTGACGTTATTGTCACTGTTGATATCGCCGATATATTTTAAGGTGTAAATACCCTTTACTTCTTCGCCGTATTTAAGCGAAAGGCTGCTGCCTGCAATAATAGGAGAAACAAGGCTGGTGATAGCCTGACCTTCGGAATCGGTGAATTCTACCGTGTCAAGAGCAACGCCCCAGCTTGCCAAAACCTGTGGTAAGGTTTTGCCCATTTGAACATAAAGGTTATTATCACTTGCCATCACGCCGTTGGCTTTTTCAAAACTCTCTTTAGAGAAGGCAAAATCAATTTCTACCCCATCGGTAACAGAAGGGATGGTGTATTTACCGTTTATTGCTGTCAGTTCATTTTCACCGTGAGAAGCTGAGGTTACAGACTCACCGGCTGCCACGCCCAAAATCTTAATGGTGGCAGGTGTTCCCTTAACTGCAAAGTAGGAATCCATATTTCGGTCGTAAAAAATGCCGGTACCATTAGTGTCGAGCTTTACGTCGTTGGGGGTATTTAAATTAATTTTTGCAAGCTCAATAATAGAAAAGTTATCTATGTAGGTTGTGGTATGTGTATTTGCAGTATTTATTTTAGCGCTAAAGCTGGTTTTAGAGCCTGTGCCAAACACACCCGTTCTGGTAGACCATTTATCTACAGATGCAGGAGGAACGTCTTTCCATTCATCTCCGCCGCTGTCGGTAACGCTATAATATGCATCTACCTGAGGAGCAAAGTAAAAATATCCACCAAGTTTGATTGTGCTATTTTCGGTGAGAATATTTTTATAATCGTAGGAGAACATATAGTAGCTATCGGGTTTAAGGGTTTCGTGGAACAAGCTTTGTGTTTTTTCGCCGAAGGTATATTCCACACCTACGCCTTTGGTATTTGCATTCCAACCCGAAGCTTCAATCATAAAAACCTTGCCGTGGTCGGCTTCACCCGAATCGTAAATACCGTGCCAGATATCATCTGTGCTATCGTCGGGAGTTGCGGTTTTACCCGTTGCATTTTCCATATCTGCGTAGGTTACAAGGTAGGGGTTGCTGAGTAAGTCTGAGTCGGCACTTGTACCGCTTGCCATTGCAAACATAGGCGTTGCAAAGGCTAACAAGGTACCCAAAACAAATGCTAAAGCTCTTTTCATTTATGTTTTCTCCTTTGTAATTTAGAGTATTACATTAATATTCTATCAAAGGGGGGCATCTATTACAATGGACATTTTTAAGGAGTTTTCGAGCATAGCAGATCAGGTCTGCGAAACGGATTTTTTTGCCGATTTAACCAATATTTCAAGAAGTTTTTCGGGAGTTACCTCTATCCCCTTTTCCGTTAAATCAACCACACCATTCTTACAGATTTCCAAAAGCTCGGTTTTGTCAATGATATTATCAAGGCTGGTGCCTGTAATTTTTGTGAACCAGGTAAGGGCGGCGGTAAGTCTGCCGTGGTTAAGGTCAAGGTGGAATCCGTCGCGATTAAGGTTATCTCCCAGCACTTCCCTTGCATTATTTATAGAAACACAAGAGGGTAAAATAAAAGAAAACTGGGGGTAATTCTGTGCAATGTGTTTTGCCGCCGCTAAAATTTTTGCAGACATCTGCTCTTGGTTGTTGTTATAGTTGGCGAAGCCTCCGTGGGTAGAATCTTTAGCGTAGCTCCAGGTGGAATGCCATAACAGCTTGGCCGAGGGGTTTAACTTATTATTATTTACGTATTCAATAAGTTTGGAAAGATAGGGCTCGAAGGTTTCGGTCAGCCCTGAGCATTGGCTTACCTGCTGCATTGTTATGTAATCCCACTTCTCGTCCTTTAAAGCGGTAAGAACAGAGGTATTTGTGTGATTAATCCACCGGTTTTCTGTGTTTTTAAAATACTCGTAAGCGGGCAAGTTTTCACATATATTATTATAATGCATTTCAAGGCTACAGCCGCCAATATAAAGATTTCCCAATATAATATCATTTTCTGTGTAGCCGCAGGCTTTGGCAACCTTATACAGGTGCTCCATAGCGTCTACGCTGAAGCTGTTGCCGATTGCCAGTATTTTTAGTTTAGACATAAAATCAATCCTTTCGCTTGTTGCGCTATCTAATATAATAATTTATTCCTTTTTTTATGTCAATACCAAACAAGTACAAAATGCCGAAAAACAACCGTTTTGCCGAGGCAAAAATGCCTTATAAAAAATTTTAAAAAAAGTGTTGACTTTTGAAGTTTAGTATGGTATATTATATAGGCGTTCAAAATTGCTGGTGTAGCTCAGTTGGTAGAGCAGCTGATTTGTAATCAGCAGGTCGGGGGTTCAAGTCCGTCCACCAGCTCCACTTTAGAGCTAAGGGCGAATTGATTTGGCCAAAATCTTACCCCTCTTCTCTTTCAAACGCACACAACTTAATATGGGAGTGTTCCCGAGTGGCCAAAGGGGGCAGACTGTAAATCTGTTGTCATCGACTTCGGTGGTTCAAATCCACCCGCTCCCACCAAAAAATCGACTTGTGAAAACAAGTCGATTTTTTTATCCATTGCGAAAGCAATGGCATATCATCAAGGGCGGCAAACCGCCCTTGTATCTCATCAGTCCGTCAGGACTGTATATCATCACGCATCAGCGTGTATCAAAATGCTTTCGCAATGATGATATGCAACGGTTAACACCGTTGATGATATACAAGACTTCGTCTTGATGATATACAACGCTTCGCATTGATTTATTAGTAACTTTATGCTATAATTATCACAAAGGAAGTGAGATTATGCCTAAAAATTATTTGCTTATTTATTCAGAACAATTAGCAACAGACATAGAATTGCTTTGCCAAAGAGTTAAAGCATCGTCTAATACTATTTTTCAAATTCGCAAAAGTTCGAGTAGTGTTTATGCAAATATTCGCGAAGCAAACTATGGGCAAAGCAAGGCAGATATGCTTTCTAAATTTGAAATTACATTAAAAGAATGTAGCGAAACAGAGGATTGGCTGCAGTTACTGTTTAATACAAACGCAATTGATGAAGATACATATAAAGAATACAGAAATCTATGTGGTAGAATTAGACGAATGTTGATTTCAAGTTGTAAAACTTTAAAGGGGAATTCTTGATGAACTATCTGTATCACGGATCTGTTATCGCTAACATTCACATAATTAAAGCCGAATCTACACTTCATGGAACGGACAATACTAAGGTTTTTTATCTTACAGACAATTTGCCGTATTCTTTATTCTATATTTGGGATTCAAGCCATAATATAAAGAGAAACAAACATGTTACAGCATGGATAAAAGACGGTATAGTTTATTATGAAGAACAGTTCGAAGGACAATTAAAAGCATTTTATAAAGGTGTAAGTGGTTACGTGTACTGTGTTGAGAGCAATGAAAATTTCAAGCCTGTAGAAAACCGTGAATCTATGTGGTTCAGCGAAACGGACTCTGCTGTTTTTAAAACTTTCATTATCTCTGATGTTTATTCAGAGATAATGAAATATGCAAATGAAGGTAAAGTAAAAATAATCAACTTTGATGAAGTTTCAAAAGAAAGAATAACTGATTTGTACAACATAATAACTCAAAGAATCATTAAAAGCGGGTTGTTGAATAATACTGACTCGACAGATGCAAAGTTCTACCAAACATATTTCAGTAAAGCTTGGAATGACGCCTTAAAGGAATCAACTATTTCGTGGCATCTAAATGGTTCGGAATAGCCAAAAATCCTCGTACGAAAGTGCGGGGATTTTTACTTTTTCACTATTACCTTTTCACTATTCACTTTTCTCTTAAATACAAGGATTTTTGGGAAGTAATAAGTAATAGTGAATAGTGAAGAAGTCCACTCTGACGAAGTCGGAATATCACTAAAATCTCCGTCATGATAGATTCGAACCACCTAAACAAATAGAAAAAGGGCTGATTTAGCAATTGTTTTGCTAAATCAGCCCTTTTTCTATTTGTTTTTATCTTTCAATCTTATTTTTGCTTCTTCAACAGTTTCGCCGTCTTTTGTAAGGTAGGCATCGACAAATTTATCTTCGAGCTTGGTGTAACCACCTACAACCCCTTGTTCGATTTTTTTGTAGCCTTCTACCACACCTTTTTCAATTTTTTTGTAACCGCCGGTTACTGCTTCGGCGATTTTTTCATTTGCCTTTACAATTTTTGATTTAGCCATATCTGTATATTTTCCTCCAATCAGATTGATTCCGAGAAGCAGTACAACAATCCA
>JAZQCL010000037.1:0-84236 GCA_045546235.1 Acutalibacteraceae bacterium | reverse complement strand
GGAATTTGGCACACAAATTCCCTGCTTGTAACAGTATAAGACAAAAAACTACCCGAAGAAGAGAAAACAAAACTCTTTTTCGGGTAGTACTTTTTATATAGTGATATTCTGCGCTTTTCGCACAGAGTGATATTTCCCTTTTGGGAAGTGGTATTGAAATCTTACGATTTCAGTGATATTTTATTCGCCATAAACTGCCGAAGGCAATATCACTTGAACGAAGTTCAAATATCACTGCGTAGCAATAGCACTCGCCGTAAGGCGAATAAAACTGCCCAAGTGTCCTTAAGAACACTTGGGCAATCTCAGGGAATTTTAATTTTTATCTTTTCCAGGTTCTGGGGGTGAATAACACAAACAAGGGTAGCAGCTCTAACCTTCCCAGCAGCATATTGGCAGAAAACACAATCTTTGAAAAAGCACTGTAGCTGCCAAAGTTTCCTGTAGCACCTACAACTTCAAGGCCCGGGCCTATATTATTAAGGGTTGCCACAACACCCGAAATGTTGCTTACCGTATCCTTACCATCGAAAGAAATAAGAATAAGAGAAACAACAAAAACCATCATATACAAAATAAAGAAGGAACAGATGTTGCGCACCGTAGCCTCACTTACAGGCTTGCCGTTATAGCGAAGTGAGCGAATTTCGTTGGGCTTTCTTGTAAAGCGGATTTCTCTGAAACCAACCTTACCTAAAATTATAAATCTTGCCACCTTAATTCCGCCGCCGGTACTGCCTGCGCTTGCGCCAACACACATTACAAGCAGCATTAAAATTCTTGAAAGCTCGGGCCAGGTGTTAAAATCGGCGGTGGTATAGCCCGTGGTGGTCATAACGCTGGATACCTGGAAATAGGAATGGCGCAGGGCCTGGCCGAAATTGGCAAAACGACCCATAATATTAATTGCAATCACAACGCTGACACCAATCATTATTCCAAGGTAAAAACGCAGCTCTTCGTTTTTCAAAACCTCTTTAAAGCGTTTGGCAAGCAGCAGATAATAACAACTGAAGTTGACGCCAAACAGCATCATAAACACACCAACCGTAATCTGTACTGCCGGGGAAAAGCTTGCAAAGGAATCGTTATAAATTCCGAAGCCGCCGGTACCCGCTGTACCAAAAGCGGAGCAAAGGCTATCGAAAAGGGGCAATCCCAAACACAAAAGTATGATTATTTCAAGCACCGTCATACAAAGGTAGATTATATAAAGAATTTTTGCAGTACCCTTGGTGCTGGGCACAAGGCGCGAAACATCGTGACCGGGGCTTTCTGCCTTCATAAGGTATATGTTTCCACCGCCGCTGGCTACCTTTACCATAGCTATCATAAACACCAGCACACCCATACCGCCAATCCAGTGGGTAAAGCTGCGCCACATAAGAGTTGCGTGAGAAAGTGCCTCTACATTCGAAAGCACAGTGGAGCCTGTGGTGGTAAAGCCCGAAACGGTTTCGAAAAAGGCATCGATATAGGTGGGGAATTCCCCCGTAAGCCACATTGGAATTGCACCGAAAAGACTGAGCAAAATCCAACTTAGTGCCACGGTTATAAGGCCTTCTCGCGAGAAGATTGTTCGGTTTGTGGCCTTAATTCTGGTAAGTAAAAAGCCCAGAACCGCCGTTAGCAGACATACAGCTATATAGTATTTAAATGCGCTCTCTTGGTAAACTACCGCCGTTAGGGCAGGAACAAGCAGCATTACGCTTTCCAGCAGCAAAAGCAAACCCAGAGAGTACACAATCATTCGTCTGTTCATTCTGCACTCTCCAAAATATCGTCTATACTGTCAAGCCCCTTTTGGGTGGTAACCACAATAACCGTATCGCCCGGCTCCAGCGTATCGGAACCGTGGGGGGTAATAATTTTGCCGCGGCGGTTAATGCTGGCAACAATAACATTCTTCATAATATTAAGCTCTCTTAATGGAATACCCAAAATTTCGGGGTGAAGCTCGGTTACGGGAAATTCAAGGGCTTCGGCCTTGCCGTCGGCAAGCTTGTAAAGAGAAAGCACGTCGGTGCCCTCGGAATTCTGTTTTGCGCGAACATACCTTAAAATCTGGTTAGCAGCAATCTTTTTTGGAACTACCACACTTCCCACCTCAAGGGGTTTTACCAGGTGGGTAAGCTCGGTACGATTTATTTTTGTTATGGTTTTAATTTTTTCCGACACGGTGCCGGCATAAAGCGAGGCTATAATATTTTCCTCGTCGATACCTGTCATACAGCAAAGCGCATCGGTATTCTGCAGTCCCTCTTCGGCCAGAATTTGCTGGCTTGTGCCATCGCCCAATATAACGGTGGCCTCGGGCAGATGCTCGGCTATTTGCTCTGCAGCGGCGGGGTTTATTTCAATAATTGTGGTGTTTAAATGTTGGTTTTGCAAAAGCTCGGCAAGATAATATGTGGTGGTGCCACCGCCGATAATAATAACGTCTTTAACACCGGTGGTTTTAATGCCCATTTCGCGGAAAAAGGCACTCATACGCTCGGGCTTGCCAACAAGCATTAAAATATCGTCTTCTAAAATCTGCAGGCTACCGTTAGGAATAAGCATCTCGCCGTTTCTTTCAACACCACAGGCCAGCACGGGGTTTTTCATACGGGAGAAAATTTCGTGCACGGTTTTGCCTGCAAAGGGGCCGTCTTTAGTGGCAACATACTCAATCATTTCCACTTTACCCTTGGCAAAAGGCTCTATGTTACGGGCAAGGGGGAATTTTAAAATTCTTGAAATCTCCTTGGCGGTTTCCTTTTCGGGATTTATGCAAAGGGAAAGGCCTAAATCCTCGCGAATAAGGTGAATACCTTCGTTATATTCGGGCTTTCTGGCGCGGGCTATGGTGCTTTCGGCGCCCAGCTTTTTGCTCATAAGGCAGCAGGTTAGGTTAACCTCATCGTTAGCGGTAAGGGCAATAACCAGGTCGGCTTCACCGCAGCCAACCTCTTTTAAAACATTGTGGTCGGTAGCGCTTCCCACAACCCCCACAATATCGAACACGCCAAGGGCTGTATCAACCTTTTTGGCATCGATATCGGCCACTGATAAGGAGTGACCTTCAGCGGTAAGCTGCGCTACAACCTCAAGGCCAACCTTACCAAGACCCATTACAACAATTTTCATATTTGAATAACCTCTGATTATATGAAATCTCGTTCAAAGGAACGGTGTTTAAAGCTTAAGCTCGCGAAACAGAGCATCTGCCCAAATTTTACAGCCCTCTGCGTTTGGGTGAGGACCAAATTTGGTGGCAGAGGTAGCTTCATCGCCCAGAATAGAAACGTTATCAAAAAGGGCATCTACCCTGCTTTTAAGCTCGGTTTTTATATAATTATTAATTCTTTTCCACATTTCAAGCTTTTCGCCCTCGTAACTGAAAGGGGGAACAGTTTGCAGTATAACCTTTTTTCCGTGGGTTTTCAGTCGGTCTACAATAAGCGAAAGATTGCTTTTTATTTGCTCTTCACTGCAGTCTTGCAAAATGTCGTTAACGCCGTAGCAAACAAACACAATGTCGTTTTGCAGGGCCTTATAAAGCCAGGCACCATCTGTGGCGGCGTCACTGGCCCTGCCGTAGCCCAGGCCTAAATTCCAATAAGAATACTCTTTTCCAAGTTTTTCGGAAAGCACCGCGTTCCAATGAAGATAGGAGTTTTCAGCCGTGCCTATACCTTGGGTTATAGAGTCGCCAAGATAGGCGATTTTAGCCTTAACCGGGCGGTCGCAGCCTATCATTCCTGCAACGGGCATTTGCTTAGAGTATTCCCAGCCCTCGCCCTGTTTAACAAAGGTGGGCAACAGGGTTTCTTCGTGATAGGGTATCATTTCCCCTGAAAATGTTATTTCCAGGCAAAGGTAATCTCCGCTGTCGAAATAGCGGCAGACGGGGTCGGAACAGAAAAATTCACCCGGCATAACCGACTTTTTAGGGCTTCCGCCAAAAGTAATAGGGGTAAAATCAAAAACGTTGATATCGGCAAGGGAAATTTCGGAATTAGGCACACCTGTGGGAAATTCTTTACAGCGGCCAATGGCGGCAGCGTGGATTTCCCAGCCGTCACAAATAAGGTTGCAGTGGCTAAAGCTTCCGTCGGCGTAGGTGCTGTCGATTATATTGGAAAAAAGCAACGAATAATTATACTCTCCACCCACCGAAATTTTATAAAAAATTCTTCCGGTATGTACCTGGCCTTTTGGTAGGCCGAAATGCATCTGATTACCGCTGCCGGCATAGGTATTCGAACTGTACTTTTGGAAATATTCCATAGCTGCCTCCAAAAAATGTAATTATTATTAAAGGCAAAGGCTGTAACCACAGAGCTTCAGCCTTCGTCGATTAGGTTATTATACCACGTTTTGAAACTATTTACAATACACCCTTGCTGTAAAGGCCGCGGGTATATTCTCCCTCGGGGGCGGCACCGCAAAGGTAGGCCCGAATAATTTTTTCACACTCGCTTTTGGGTTCGTCGCAAAAGCTAAGCACGAAAAAATCCACCGCGGAAAGCTCGCCTAACCTATCGGCAAGATAGGTGGGGCGGGAATTGTAAATTTCGCTGTAGCCGCCGCGACAGTATACGGGGAATTTAACCCCCTTACGGTCGGTAATTTCGTGGCGGCAATCTGAACAGCTACCACTTTTTATTGGGCAATTTCTGGTTAGCATTAAGGGCATTCTTCCGTAAACCTCAAGCCCAACAGGGATTGGTGTGGCGCCCTTTTTAAGGGAAAAAGCCTTGGTTTCGTAAGATAACACGGCAGCATTTATGCCAAGATTATTCAGCACCTGCAGGGTGGGGATATTAAGTGAATTAAGCCCCGTTCCGCCGATTATGGGAAGATTATAGCTTTTGGCAATGTTCACCGCCGCCAGATTGCCCACAAGGGCCGCTTTAGCGCGATTTTTTGCCAACTCGAAGCATTTTTTAATAAAGGCCTGATTGCTCATACCCCTTGGGATATCGGCAATAACAGGGAGCGAGCCTTTGTAATTTTCCAGCTCTTCGGCGGGAAGAATAATGGCGGCTATGCCTTTTAAGTTTTCGGGAATTTGGGAAACCGACCTGAATCGGGCGAGTATTTTGGGTTCTTCCAAACGTAACAGATAATCAGGAGTATCCGTAAGCTTTGACTCTTTATATTGGGGCTTTTTTGCGCGGATTTTTGAAAGTTCCTCCACCGCGTTTCGCCTTAAAGCATTAAGTGAAGCGGCAGATAGAGAAATGTTTTTTGGAAAACCCCCCGAAAAGCCCACAGGCATATAGGGTGTGTTTCCCAATCGATACAACTGGCCTTTCAAAAATTCCGCAGTAAGCTCGCGGGTTTGGGCCGGCTCGGGTATATCGCCCCTGACCGTTACCGCATTTTCTCCATCGGTAACCGTAAGGCTGCAAGGCTCACGGTTCCTTGCAAAAAAGTGAAAGCGCACAGGCACGGCCTGCCGTTCGGTTCTGTAAAGATTGTGGATTTTATTCTGCACCTCTCGGGTAGATTTAACATCTTCATCTGTACGGATTCCAAACATTGGCCTGTCCAATTCCCCTTTATAATACCCATCGGTAAAGCCGCTGCGGGAAAACACCTCGCGGCAAAGGGCAATTAGCTCGGGGTCGGGCTTTGGGTTATCCACCGCGCTGCGAACTGTGGCGGTTACGGCGGCAACGTATTCGGGGGTTTTCATTCTGCCCTCTATTTTAAAAGAGCATACCCCCATTGATTCTAATTCCTTAACGTAATCGATTAAAGAAAGGTCGCGAAGGCTTAGGGCGTAATCGCTGCCAGCCCCCTTCCAAGGTAAGCGGCAGGTTCCGGCGCAAAGGCCGCGATTTCCGCTTCTGCCCCCCAAGGTAGCACTCATAAGGCACTGCCCCGACATACACATACAAAGGGCGCCGTGCAGAAAAACCTCTACCTCAATTTGAAGCTCTTTGGCGATTTTGCAAAATGTATCCAGCTCGGTTTTCGACATTTCTCTTGAAGGAACAACCCTGCAAAAGCCCAGCTTTTTCAGTTCGTAAAGAGCCTCGGGGGTGTGAACGGTTAACTGGGTTGATGCGTGAAGCGGCAGGGTGGGATACAGCTTATTTAAAAGTGATGCCAGCCCCAAATCGGCAATGATAACACCGTCTACCCCTGCCTCGGCGGCAGTACGGGCGGCGGCAAGGGCGGCTGAAATTTCGCTGTCGTACACAAGGGTGTTAAGGGTAAGATACACCTTAACACCGCGTATATGGCAATATTCCACGGCAGAATTCAATGCCTCGGGGGTAAAGTTGCCTGCGTTTCGGCGGGCGTTAAAGCTCTCTAACCCCAGATAAACCGCGTCGGCGCCGGACCTTACCGCGGCATTAAGCATTTCTTCATTCCCAACAGGGGAAAGTATTTCTATCATCTTGGCTCCATTTTGGTGCGAAGGGCACGGTTTTCAATGGTGATTCGCTCAATTTCCCTGCGAGCTTCACTAAGCTGCAGCTTGGCGGCGGCTTCGGATTCGGCGGCACTTTTGGCCTTCACACGCAGCTCTTCACATTCTAAGCGGCGTTTTTTTGCCTCGTCGCAGCATTGCAACGCCACAATTGAGGCCACCATTGTTGGAGACAAATATTTATTCTCTTGCAAAAGCTTGTTAATTCTGGCGTTAATCTCTTCGCCCAAGGTTTTAATATAAGATTCGTTTTCTTCGGTGTTTATTGTGTAGGTTGTGCCTGCAATTTCTACCTTTACCTTGTTTGCCATCGGAACACTCACTCCCATTATTATTCTATACTTATATAATATACCATTTCTCGTAAAGAATAAAGAGTTTTTTTCGGGAAATCTTAAATAAAAGCAATTCTTTTAGGGGAAACAGGTGTGTTTTATGAATAATAAAAACCTTAAAAAAGCAATCGGTGGTGGCATTATAGGGCTTGTGAACGGACTTTTTGGCGCAGGAGGCGGAATTCTTGCCGTGCCTATTTTAAGGAAATCAGGGCTTGGCGACAAAGAGGCTCACGCCTCTTCCGTGGCGGTGATATTGCCCCTTTCGGCCTTTTCCCTTGCCCTTTACTTTTTTTGCGGCAGGCTACGTTTTTCCGACGGCCTGCAATATATTTTGCCGGGGCTTTTGGGGGCGGCTATCGGCACAGGGCTTTTGAAAAGGCTTTCGGGGGTGTGGCTGCACAGAATTTTCGGGCTGCTGATAATTTTTGCGGGAGTGAGGTTTTTTATAAAATGAACAACCTTTACCCATACCTTGCGGGGCTGATTGCGGGAATTCTGGGCGCTATGGGGCTTGGCGGCGGCGGAGTGCTTATTGTTTACCTTACCTTTTTTGCAGGAATTGAGCAGCTAACCTCACAAGGCATAAACCTTATGTTCTTTATTCCCACAGCCCTGCTGGCGGTTATAATTTATATAAAACGGGGGCAGATAAAGCCAAAATCTCTGCTGCCCTATATAGCGGCAGGCCTTCCCGGGGCGGCACTGGGCACCTATCTCGGCGGAATATTAGGTAACGGACTTTTGTCGCGTTTTTTTGGCGGCGCACTGCTGATACTTGGCATAAAAGAGATGTTTACAAAAAATTGACGGCAACAAATATGCAACCAAAATATGCAATTCTTGCACAAAAGAGTTGCATATTTTAGGTTTTGATGATATAATTATTATGCCAAACATAATCTTAATACTTATTGCTCTCGTGGTATATGCGTTTTTATTTAGGTAAAAACGCAATGCTTCGTCTTTGCATATACTCTGAGAGTTGTGTTTAGATTATGTTTGGCGACAGTTGAAGCAGGCGTTTTTCGTGCGCGGCTTCGGCTGCGCATTTTTTATTTTAATAGTATGAAGGAATATATATAAATGCAGCTTTGATTGCCGCCAACATAACAACAGGCACCTCTTTGCGAGGTGCCTGTTGTTATTTCTTAACCGTTTTATTGTTTTTAATTTTGTAAATTTCCTCTACCGCAAAGGAAAGCTTGGTAATAACGTTCTGCTTTTTAGGGTAGCAGTAGAAGGAGTCCTTATCGGTGGAAATATCAATACAATCCTCGGGCTTAACGTAGCAATAATCGTACTCTACGTGGAGGCCGTACATACCCTTGGGCTTGCGCTCGATTCTATAATCCTTGCCGCGGTAGTGACCCTTTAAAACTAAACCCTCACGAGGGTTATGGCAAAGGGTGGCCTTGCCTAATTTCTGGAATTTCATACATCGGGGAAGTGAATAAACCTCTACCTCGTCAGAAAAGGAGTATTCTCCCCTTTCAATTTGCCCACGAACCTGCTCACGCTCCCATTCGAACCAATCGGGAATGTGGGAAAATTCGGTTTCGCCCGATAAAGCGCGCAGGCTGCCGTCGGTTTGCATTTCCCAACGCTTGCCGCAGGCTTCGCAGTAGATTTCGGCACCGCTTGAGGCCATTTTATGCTCGACACCGCATTTCGGACACTGGTACAAAACCTTGTGCAGACCCTCGGCGCGGAAGGGCTCGGTAATTTCAATACCCTGCTGCTTTTGCCAACGGTACTCGTCGTAATCCATAGCCTTTTTCACGGCAGAGTTAATCTCCTCCACCGTCATATTTTCCACCTGCTCGGCGCCCAGTGCCAGCTTGAAGGTGGTGTAAAGCGGAACCTTTCTCGGCTTTCTGTAGTTCCAGAAAGGGGTGCGCAGATAGTTGCCGTGGTGAAGCATTACCACCACCGGCACCTTGTTCATTTTAATAAGCTTACCCAAAGCCTCGGGCAGAATGGCGGTGGTGCCAATGGGGGTGTAGCGGGCTTCGGGATACATACACAGCACGTCGCCTTTTTTTAGCACGCGGCGAATGGATTTTACAAGGTGCAGGTCGCTTGTGAATTTGCGCTTACAAATACAGCCAAGCATGGTCATAAGCCAGGGGCGGCGGTAGTATCCGTCAATGGTGGCAATATTGTTCACCCTATGGGGAAATGTGGCCATTGCAGAGAGCTGAAAATCGATAAAATAGTGATGGTTGCTAAGCAGAATATAGGGCGGTTTTAAACCCTCTACCCCCTCCTTTTCGATTTTGTACTTAATGCCAAGCATAGAAATTTTGCTTACAATATAAAGCAAAAATGTAAAAATCCGAGGCTGACGAATGGGATGTTTCGATGTGTTATAATAATTTTTCTTTTTGTAATTTACGTCCATAATTTACACTCCGCGTTTTTTTATTTTCCTCAACTAAACACAGTATACTATAAAATCTTCCCCAACTCAACCTCTTTTATTTTGCAGTAAAATATGGTACAATTCTAAAAAAGGGGGCAAAAGCATGGAAACACGCCATTTAACCACACCGTTTTCCGATAATATGGAAAAAATACCCTGGGCGGAATACCCGAGGCCTAATTTCAAAAGAGACAGCTACCACTGCCTTAACGGAGAATGGGATTTTTGCACCATACACAACCGCAAAGCTGAATGGGGCAAAATTTTAGTGCCATTTCCCCCCGAATCGCTACTGTCAGGCGTAACAAAGCGGTTTAAGAAAAACACACTGCTTTGCTATAAGCGAAGCTTCAGCCTGCCCCAAAACTTTAGCAGGGGCAGGGTTATGCTGAATTTTGAAGCGGTAGACGGCGAAACATCGGTTTATATAAACAACCTGCCTGCAGGGCAGCACACAGGCGGCTACCACCCCTTTAGCCTTGATATAACCCCCTATTTGAAAGAGGGAGAAAATACCCTTAAGGTTACCGTGCTGGATAACCTTAGCCCCAACCTGCCCTACGGCAAGCAAAGGCGTAAGCGGGGCGGTATGTGGTACACCGAGGTTAGCGGAATTTGGGGCACTGTGTGGCTTGAAAGCCTGCCCCAAAACCATATAGAAAACATAAAAATAACCCCCGACCTTGCGGGAGTGCAGATAGAAGTTTTGGGTGGCGAAAACAAAAAGCAGCTTATTTTTGATGGTAAAACTTACGAATTTTCGGGAAGTGAATTTTACCTTTCGGTGGAAAACCCACAGCTTTGGACCCCCGAAAACCCCAACATTTACGAATTCACCTTAATCAGCGGACAAGACAAGATTGATTCCTATTTTGCCTTAAGAACGGTGGAAATTAAGGGAAACAAAATTCTATTTAACGGCAAGTCTTACTTTTTCCACGGACTTTTAGATCAGGGCTATTACAGCGACGGAATATATTTAGGCGGCTCTCCAAAGGCCTTAAAAAATGATATTGAGCAGATGAAAAACTGTGGCTTTAACTGCCTTAGAAAGCACATTAAGGTGGAAAGCAGGCTGTTTTATTACTATTGCGACAAGCTTGGTATGGTGGTTTTTCAAGATATGGTGAACAGCGGAAAATACTCATTTTTACTTGATACCGCCCTGCCCACGGTGTTTCTTAAAAAGGGCGGTTTTCACCCCTGCTCAAAACGGCGAAGAGAAAATTTCCGCCGCCACGTAAAAGAAACTACCGCCCTTTTGTACAATCACCCCTCGGTGGTGTATTACACCCTGTTTAACGAGGGCTGGGGGCAGTTTTCCACAAAAAATAACTACGCTTTGGCAAAATCACTTGACAGCACACGGGTTTGGGATGCCGCATCGGGCTGGTTCCAGAACTGCAAAAACGATATTATCAGCCCCCACGTATATTTTAAGCCGGTGAAAATTAAGCCCGACGGCAAACGCCCCATCGTGCTGTCGGAATTCGGCGGATATTCCTGCAAAATCCCTCCACACAGCTTTAACCTTAACAAAACCTACGGCTATAAGTTTTTTAATTCTGAAAAGGAATTTCAAAACGCCCTTATTTCCCTTTATGAAAACGAGATTATACCCGCCATACACAGCGGCCTTTGCGGCGCGATTCTAACCCAGGTAAGCGACGTTGAAGACGAAACCAACGGACTTTTAACCTACGACCGCAGAAGGCTTAAGGTTGACCCCGAAAAAATGCGAAATCTGGCAGAAAAGCTTCAGGCAGAATTTCAAAAGCACCTTTAATAAAAAACGGCACCAGCCATAATAGGTTGGTGCCGAAATTTATCTTATTTTGAATTTTTATGCCTTGCCTATAGAACCGAAAAGTTCCATCTTTTCTTTAACAGTGGCCTTGATAGCCTCTACGCCGGGAGCAAGAACCTTTCTGGGGTCGAAGCCCTTGCCTTGAAGGTCTTTACCCTCTTCAATATACTTACGGGTAGCGGCAGCAAAGCTGAGCTGACACTCGGTGTTAACGTTAATTTTGGAAACGCCCAAGGAAATAGCCTTGCTGATCATATCGGCAGGAATGCCTGTGCCTCCGTGGAGAACCAGGGGCATTGTGCCGGTTTTTTCTTGAATTTCGGCCAAAGTATCGAAAGAAAGGCCTGCCCAGTTTTCGGGGTATTTGCCGTGGATATTACCAATACCGGCCGCCAACATTGTAACGCCCAGGTCGGCAATCATTTTACACTCGTCGGGGTCGGCAACCTCGCCGCTGCCAACAACGCCGTCTTCTTCGCCACCAATGGCACCAACCTCGGCCTCAAGAGAGATGCCAAGACTGTTTGTAAGCTCAACCAATTCCTTGGTTTTTGCAATATTTTCTTCGATAGAATAGTGAGAGCCGTCGAACATAACGGAAGAGAAGCCAGCCTCGATGCACTTCTTTGCGGCATCGTAGCTGCCGTGGTCGAGATGGAGAGCAACAGGAACGGTGATTCCCAACTCTTCCAACATACCGTTAACCATACCAACAACGGTTTTATAGCCGCACATATATTTACCTGCGCCTTCGGAAACGCCGAGAATTACGGGAGATTTCAACTCCTCGGCGGTTAAAAGAATGGCCTTGGTCCATTCAAGGTTGTTTATGTTGAACTGACCAACGGCATATTTGCCGGCTTTAGCTTTTTGAAGCATTTCTTTTGCAGAAACTAACATTTACAATTCCTCCTAAGTGGTTTTATTATATTTTATCCTAAAATAGTACAAAAATCAAGAGCTACAGCCAATAATTTAACCTTTCTTTTATAGAAATATACTAAAAATTGCGGCTGGCAATAGTTTAAAATACACAAAATAAGCCCGCGCTTTGCGGGCTGTAATATTTTGCTGTACTTAGGTTTCGTCGCCGAATACATCTGTTGCGGAGCTTTGGGTATAGCCGCTTTCGTAATTATTGTCGATTATTATGCCGGAAGAAATAGAATCTGCACAATATTTATCGCAAAGGGTGTTCAGAATATTGGCGGTTGGCGATGTATAATTTTTCATAACTTAACCTCTCAATATTAAAGTATCTAATGCAGATTTTAAACCATACATCTTGTTTTGTCAAGCGTTTTTAATATACAATATACATTTTCCCTTTTACATACTGAACAATAATTCTTTTTACAACGCTTTGCGGCACAAAACGAAAAGCACAACCCACTAAAGTCGGTTGTGCTTTTCTTGTTAGTTATGCTTAAATCTCGTCGCCAAGAATATCGCCTACGTTGCCTTGTACATAATTTTCGCTGGCATTGTTGTCAACGTTAATGTTTGCAGAGGAAAGGGCATCTGCGCAGTATTCACTGCAAAGCGCTTCGATTATATTAGCTTTAGGAGCAAAATAATTCTTTTTCATCGATTTTACTCCTTTCTTATTGTACATTGAAGGTTTTACCAACAACGTTACTGTAGTATACCTGGTCGTCGCCTTCGAAGATTACGTATGCACGAGCGTAACGCTGAGCGCCCTGTGCCTTGGTGATACCTTCGTAGCTAACCATAAAGTCGGAGCCTACTCTGGGAAGGGTGGCCTTAACGTACTTTCTGTCGATGCTATCGAGGTTAGCCATATTGAAGCCTTCTTCGCCGGTGATGCTGTAGGTGGTGCCGGTGATGTAGATGAAGCCGATTTCGCTGATTACTTTATCGGCGGCATTTACGTGAGCGAAGGTTACGTAGGTGTTGCTGTCTTCATAAGCAATAGCCTGGTCGTGAATAATTGTTACGCTGGGTGTTGCGCTGATATCCTCTTCACTTGCGGTGATTTCCATATCGCCTGCAACGAACATAGTGATTTCCGAGCCGATTGCAAATACATTACCGCCGATAAGCCACTGTGTTGCAGCGGGATCGTTAATGGTAAGCTTTGCATCGTAGCTAAGGTCGGTGATAACCTCGGGCTCGCGAGATACGTAATTAACTGTAACGGTGTAGGTTTCTGCGTTCTTATTATAAAGTGCAGTAACGGTGGTGTTTGCAATGATTTCTTCGTCAAGACCCTTATCCCAATTTGCGAAGGTGTAGCCGTAAATTTCGGGAATAGCAGCCTCGGCAGCAGATATATCATCAGCGGTGAGGTAGGGGTTGGCCTGTTCAACAATTGCCTGGTGAATCAGGTCACCGTTCTTGTTTACGAATTTAACAACGTAAACAGCAATTTCCTTACCACAATTATTTGCACATACAAGTGCGTTTTCTTCGGCATTAAGCTCCATCTTGTGGCCGAGGGCAGGGATTACTTCCTGCTCGGTTACGGTTTCGCCACAAACGGTACATACGGTGCCGTCGGTAAGACCTGTTTCTTCACAGGTGGCGGCATAGCCGGGAACGGTTTCCTCGGTGTGACCAAGAGGATCGATAGCTTCGGGAGCTTGGAGGATTTCGCCGCAGGTAGCACATTTAACACCAGCGGTAGAGCCGGGCTCGGTGCAGGTTGCGGGAACGGCAGGAATTTCAACCTCTTCGTGAACGTGAACAGCAGTTTCAACGTCTACAACGTAGGTCTTTGTGCCGTCTGCAAGGAAGTCGTGGTCGATGCCATCGTCAACTGCGGCACCAACATAGGTGTAAACACCATTTTCGTCGGCGGTAACAACCTGGCCGTTAACCTTAACAGCGGTTACGTCGTAGCCGTCGGCGGCTTGGGCGGTGAACATAGCCTTGCCGTTGTCGGCAGAACCGATAACCTTAGACTCTGCCAGGCTGTCGTAAACCAATGCCTCAATCGCATTAGCGGCAGTAAGACCACCGTAAGCGGTGTTATCTGCATTGGCGATTACTGAAGTCTGGTCGGTGATATGGGGCTTGAATGCACCGTAAGGAGTAACGGTTGCGTTGTCGGCATTGCCTACCATAAGGGTATTAACCTTTTCAATAGCCATTTCCTTAACGTATACATTGGTGCCATCGGGCAAACCGGAGAAGTTGAAAAGGTTGTTAGAGATAAACTTGGTAGAACGGGTTGCAGCACCGTTATAATCGGCTGCACCTGAATTGAAATAGAAGTCGTAGGTTACATAGTCTTGGTTCTTGGTAACATCGTACTTAATATAACCTGTCTGCTCAGTCTGATTTTGGAAGTTAAAACCATTGGCAGCAGCAGTAGTGAAAAGGTTCTTTCCTGTAGCCTTAAGGGTGACGCTATACTTATATGTTGTCCAAGGCTCGTACTGGGTAGTGTAAACGTTCTTGCCGTCGATTGTAAAGGTGGAAACGAGGGCAGAGTTAAGGGTTTCTGCCTCGTAGCTTTCTTCAACTTCTTCTGTATCGGGGTTGTCGCCCTGGATGGTCTTCTTCTGACCCTTGATTAACATAGCGTCTTCTTCTGCATCGTAAAGCCAATCAACCACACCGAAGGAAGGCTTGCAGTTTGTGAAAGAGCTCTTGGCAACTACATTTTCGCCGGGGGTCATAAGGAAGATAAGGTCGGTGGAATATTTAGCCTCTAAGGCTGTGCCGTCGAAGGTGGTGGTATATTCGAGGTCACCGCTTACCTTAGTGTCGCCATTGTACCAACCAAGGAAGGTATGGCGGCTGTCGGTAACGGGCTCTGCCTTGAAGGTGATGGTGTCGCCCATTTTAACGGTTTCGGCTTCGTTGCCTTCGGCATCAAGGATGGTTGCGCCACCGCTCTTGCCAACGTTTACTACAGTATTTTTGGAGGTAGTACCGAAGCTGTAGGAAACATAATTTGAGGCAGTAAATTCGGTTACGTCGCCGTAAACACCAATATCGTAGATGTTACAAGCACCGTAGTAGGTGTGCTCGGCGGCATCGTAAATCTTAAAGCCTACGTATTTACCGGTGGGAAGGACGTCGCCTCTGAATTCAAGGTACTGAATTTCGGAGGTTCTGTTGCCTGAACCACTGGAGCCGTTGAACTTCCAGCCTTCGCCTGATCCGGCGGCTGCGGAATAGTCGTAGTAGAATACCTTGTTTTCGGCGGTATAAAGAGTTGCTTTATCGTCGCCTACGTAAACCTCATAAAGGAAGGGAGAAAGCTGAGGATTGGGATGTCCTACCATATAAAGCTTATCAATAGCGGTAAGGCCTTTGAGCTCGAAGGTAAGGAGCATATCGTAGCGGTTGTTGGTAACACGAGCGGCACCCTTATATTCTGCAGTATCACCTGCAGCGGCAAAGGTTTCCTTATTGTAGCCGGTGGCGTTAAGAATAGTGTTGGAGCCGAACTGGGTGGCTGTGCCGTTGCCAACGTAGCCAAAGTCAGTGAGGCTATCGATATTTACAGAGGTGTTCCAGTTGTCTGTGCCTCTGTCGGCCCAGGTCTGGTATTCACCGGATTCAAGCTGATTGGTTTCGCCCTCAACCTTTGAAGCGAGGGTATTGCCTGTAAGGTCGGCAAGCTGAAGTGTTGCCATATACTTATCGTTAAGGCTTGCATTAAGCTTGGCAACCTTATCGGCATAGGCATTTGTGCCGCTGTATACAGTGTCACTGTCGGCGATGGTCAGAGCATCAGGTAATTCAGTACCGCTTACAAAGAGGTCATATATAGAAAGCTGACCTACGCTGAAATTAGAGGCATCGTAGAACTTAAAGCCTACGTATTTACCTACGGGTACTGTGTCACCTGTGAACTCAAGGTAGGGTCCTTCACAGCCACGGCCTGTGCCGCTGTTGTTACCGTTGAATCTGTAGGTGTCTGCAAGACCGTAGTTGTTGAAGAGGAATACCTGATTTTCGGCGTTATAAAGGTCGTCTGCATTATCGGAAACATAAATTGCATAGGTGCGGGAAGCAACATTCATTGCTACGTGACCGCCATAAAGAATCTTCTCTATTTCAGTTCTTTTTGAAAGCTCGGCAGTTACAAGTACATCGTAATAATCATTTGCTATACGGTTAGCACCGTATACAACAGTTCCGCCTGCAGCCTGAGTAACTGCTTCGTAGCTGATATTGTTCAGTGTGGAACCGCCACCAAAAGCTGTACCGGCATGACCGGCATCATCGTAGTTATAGTATATCATATCAGTGATGTTGCCAAGGCTTGTTTCACCAAGCTCACTCCAACTTCCTGAATAGCCCTTAAAGCGTACTTTCTTGATAAGATTGGTGTCGTTTTCAACCTTTTTGCCAAAAGCAGAGCCTACCATATTGGAAAGCTGGATGTTGGCAGTATACTTCTGGTTAAGCTCGATGGTGGATGCTGCAACCTTAGTTGCATAGTCCACACCGTATGCAGAAGTAGTGTCTAAGTGGGTGAGGTTGCCGCCTGTAACAAAGGGAGGCTCGGGAGCTTTTTCGCCCAATACACCAAGCTCGCCTATAAGCACCCAACCGGGGTAACCGCTGGAACCTACTACGGCTGCATCATATACACGGAAGCCAACGTATTGACCAATGGGTTTTTTGTCGCCCTTGAATTCAACCCACTGACCGTCGGGAAGACCGTTGGTGGCGCTGGCATAAGTGGTGTTTCTGATAGCATTAAAGCTTAAGTTTTCCTGATATGTGCTATGTACGTTGTATGCGTTGTAGTAGAAAACCTCGTTTTCATCACTATAAATAGTGTCGGGGTCGTTACCTACATACACTTTATATGTTGTGTTCTGCAGAATAGGACGAATAAAACCGAACTGATAGAAGGTATCGATTTCCTTTTCTTCGCCCAAATCGTACATAATCTGATAGTCGAAGGAGTTGGTAGCGGCACGGTCGTCACCGTAAACCACGGGCTGACCCTCTTCGGGCTGCCAGCCCTTTTCGGCATTTGAGCCAAGAATGGAGCCGTTGTACCAGTTGGTGGTAATGTTACCGTCGGTTATGTTGGCGGGAGCAAAGGCAGCGTTAGCTACGGTGCCGTTGCCATAATACATTTTTCCGCCCACACCTGCTAAAAGGTTGGTGCGGCCTGCTAATTTGCCTGCAACGAAGGTGTTGTCCAAGCCGGACAACTGCAGTGTGTTGTCTAATACGCCGCCGAATGCAGGGTTAACCCTTGCAGTAATCATTGCGGCTAAGTCTGAGAAATCCTTGGTAAGGTTATCCTTGTCGTAACCTGCAGGTAACTGCTGATTTACCAAAGTTACGCCGGTAACCTTCTCGTAGGTTTCCAGGGTGGAAAGGTCTTCAGCGAAAGCGGGCACTACTGCGAAGCAGCTAAATGCCAGAATCACGCTTAAAACACTTGCCAGAATGCGTTTGGTGGTTTTCATCAAAACATCTCCTTTAAATATATACTCCATAGTGGTTGATTTGCACAACCCTACTATGGGGGTAATGATACATTGTAAATATATCATATTGAGTATACAAATGCAATTTTTTTAATCTTTTGTTATATTTATTTAATTTTTTCGAATGTCAACGTCTGCTAACGTGACTTATTGTGCCGTTGTTTGTGTAAAATTCATAGTAATTTTCAAAAGCCGCTGATTAATAATGTAAATGTATACCTGATTTTAAACAGCTATGATTTTTAACAAAAAAAGCCACAAAATTTGCAAATTTTCCTGTTTTTTGTAAATTTTTAATATTAATTTTTGCATTTTTTTAGTTTGAAGTTTACAGCGTGAAATTTTTATGCTAAAATGCAATTGGAAATTCTAAGTGGGAGGATTTTAATTATGGAATGCCTGGATGGACTTAAGGTTTTGCTTGTTCATCACAACACCGATTGCGATGTTTTCGGGTTTTCAAAGCCAGACAGCCCTTATCACGACATAACCATTGCCCTTAAAGGCAAAATGTATTACACCATCGACGGTGAAAGCATTGTTCTTTCAGAGGGTGATGCCATTTATTGCCCTATAGGCACCAAAATGGTACGTGACAAAAGCGGCAAGGCTTCCTACCTTTCTGTAAACTTTACCACCAAATCGGGAGAATCACTTCCCCTTTCTCATTATATGACCAACGTTCTTTCCCACGAGGTTAACGCCTATATCGAAATTATTTCCTACCTGCTTAAAAAGCCCGGAATACATAACGACGAAAAGCTGGAAAACCTGGTTACCAACCTGCTTATAAAAATTGTAGAGCTGCAAGAGGTTAACCACCCTATGCCCTATGTGGAAAAAATTAAGCTTTACATTAAAGATAATTTCCAGAAGGCCATAACCTTAGAGTCGGTTGCCAAGTACATAAACCTGCACCCCTCTTACTGCTCTACCATATTTAAAAAGAGCGAGGGTAAATCGGTTACCGAATACATTAACTCTTTAAGAATTAACTACGCCAAAGAGCTTTTAGACACCAGCCCCTACAGAATCGGCGAAATCGGCGCCCGCTGCGGTATTCCCGACCCCTATTATTTTTCAAGAGTGTTTAATAAAATTTGCGGCATTTCCCCCTCGGAATACCGCAAAATTGCAAGGGCCTACGGCGGCGGTATGATGCTGACCTACGAAACCGACGAGGCCGATTCCCACTAATTAATACCTATTAAAAAAGCTACCCGTAAGGTGTTTTTGCCTTGCGGGTAGCCTTTTAATTATATCGGTTTGCGGTTTACAGTGTGTAAAGGTTGTCGAAAATCATTTCCATATCGGATTCACTCATTGCGGTAAGGGTTATAATGCAAGCGTGGTCGCTGCCTGCTTTAAAGTAAAGCTGGCGCTGAAGCATAGATACCCCTTGCATTGTGTACTCACTCTCGATTCCGGGAATACTAACGCCCTCTACATTAAATGTGGTTGTGTTGAAGGCCTTCATATCAAATCCCATTTCTGCCATTTGGGTTTTAAGCTCGGATTTATAGGTTCTGGCGATCTCTTCCACCACAGCTTTAATATCGCTGGAGCCAATGCCGGGCACCTTCTGCAAAAGAACATTGATGTTGCTGCCGGAAAGATTATCGTCGCTGGCCATCATATCGTAAACAACGCTGTTTTCATCAAGGTTGGAAAGCAGCTCGCTGTCGGATAATTGGCTTGTTGCAAAGCCGTTAATCGCTTCAATTTCCTCATCGGTTGAGAAGCTCCAGCTGTCGGGCAGGCGGAAGCCAAGGCCTACACTCTCGTTTTCCCAACAATCAGAGGCGGTGTCGCCAAAATCGAAGCTGAAGCCCGAGTTGGAATCATCGTCTTGGTCTTCGGTATCTTTAATAGTAACTTCGGCATCTTCGGTAGTGTCGAAATCAAAATCTAAAGCATCGTCCTTGTCTTCATAATCGGCGGTATCCTTTTCGCCGAAGTTTTTGCTTACCGTTTCATCTTTACTGCAGGCTGCAAAGCAAACAAGCAAGGAAAGAACGGTTAATAATGCTAACAATTTTTTGAACATAGTTTTCACCTCAAAACAAATTCCCCGAAGGGTTTATTATATTTTACACCAACAGCATTACTTTTGCAACAAAAAAATGTCGAGAATTTAATAATTCCCGACATTTTAATATTATGCTAAGTTATATTTGAATTTATATTCCTTGTAATCCTCGCCAAATTCGGCACCGCCGTATTTAACCTCGGTAAGGTACTTATGGGTGTCGAAAGAGCCGTGAACCAGCTCGATTACCGCAACGGCAATGTTGGAGCAATGGTCGGAAATACGGGTGTAGTTATTAAGCAGGTCGGAAAGAATAAAGCCAAGCTCTATAGTACATTCACCTGTTTGCAGGCGGGAGATGTGGTTGGCCTTGATTTTGGCGGCAAGGCCGTCGATAACCTGCTCTAAAGGCTCTACCTTAGTGGCAAGGTCGATATCGTTTTCCTGGAAGGATTTCATTGTGATTTCCAGAATTTCTGCAACCGCGCTTTTAAGCACCTCAAGCTCGTGGGTGGCTTCTTTAGAGAAGGTTACATTCTTTACGTGGATTTCCTTGGCGGTTTTCATAAGGTTTACGGCGTGGTCGCCCAAGCGCTCGAAATCGCCAATGGTGTGCAGCATTTTTGAAATTTTGCGGCTGTCAGGGGTGGAAAGTGCCTGAGCCGAAAGCTTAACCAGGTAGCTTCCCAAATTATCCTCTAACTTATCAAGGCGTTCTTCGTTTTCTAACACCGCGGCTACGGTTTCTTCGTTATAGCCGCCGTCCAGCAGCGACATAGAGGCATTAAGCGCCTTGTGAGAAACCTTAGACATTGTAATGGTGAAGTTGTTGCATTCCCCAATGGCAACAGAGGGGGAACGAAGCAGACGCTGGTCGAGAGTGAAGGCGTATTTATCGTGGGAAACAGCCTTTTTATCGTCTTTAATAACCTTTTCAACTATTGCCATAACAAACTTGCCGAAGGGAGCAAGAATTATGGTGATTGCCACATTGAATATGGTGTGAACAAGGGAAATTCCCCAACCGTCGATAGGCATATCCGAGAAGGCAAAGCCGAATATCATATCGGCGGCGGAATAGATGGCTAAAAGAATTACGGTGCCTATAAGGTTTACCGAAAGGTGTATTGCCGCAACACGCTTTGCGTTGGCATTAGTGCCTATACAAGAGATTATAGAGGTAATGCAGGTACCGATGTTCTGACCCATAATAATGGGAATGGCCATTGCAAAGGTAATTGGGTTGCCGGTGGCAACACCGGTTAAGGCCAAGGCCTGCAGAATACCTACAGAGGCGGCCGAGCTTTGAATAAGTGCGGTGAAAAGCGAGCCTACAACCACACCTATAATGGGGTTGTTAAACTGAACAAGCAGGTCGCCAAAGCCCTCCATCTCGGTTAATGGGGCTACGGCATCCTTCATAAATTCCATACCGTACATAAGTACTGCAAAGCCAATAAGGATTGTACCGATGCTCTTTTTCTTATCTACCTTCGAACACATCAGCATAAGTATACCGATAAGGGCAAGCACAGGCGAGAAGTTTTCGGGCTTCATCATAAATAATGCAACATTGCTGTTACCGTCGATTCCCGAAAGGGCAAGTATCCAGGCCGTAAGGGTGGTACCGATGTTGGCACCGAAAATTACGAACCAGGTTTGCGAAAACTTCATAATGCCGGAATTAACAAGGCCTACCAGCATAACGGTGGTGGCGGAAGAAGACTGAATAGCAATTGTGATGCCGGCACCAAGTAAAAGGCTTACAAATGGGTTCGAGGTGGCTTTTTTAAGGGCACCCTCTAACTTACTGCCTGCAAGCTTTTCAAGGTTAGAGGACATTACGTTCATTCCATATAGGAAAAACACAAGGCCCAAGGTGAGCATTAGAACCGATGAAAGAATCTGCATTCCCACAACTCCTTAATTTTAAACGTTTGCATTTATTCGACGGATTACACCATCTTATATTAAATATATCAGTTTTTTTGCAAATAATCAAGATGTTTTGTTTTCTCCAATAAAATTTCGTTTATTTGCCCAAACAAAAAACACCCCGAAGGGTGTTTTATATCAATTGTTGCTCGTTTATTATTAATTTAAATTCCATACCAAGCTTTTCAGCCGCCTTTCGGCAAAGTATCATACGGGCAAGGAATATTTCAAAATAATCCATTATGCTGCCGTATCTTGTATCTACCGTAAGCTTAAGCTTTATCAGGGTTTTCTCGTGATTAATTTTAAGAACAGAGCTTTTAACCGAGTAGTTAACCCTATCGTGAATATCGAAAGAGGCAACGTCGCCGTTCCTTACCCTGTTTCTTCGAACGTCGGATTTATCGGCAAGAATCAAGGCTGCCGAGATTGCATCTACGGGTATTCCCGTGCCCTCATCGTGGTTGCCAATAGCGGTAACCACCGTAGCGATATCTTCGGGGGGCATATTTAGGTTATCCAATATTCTGAATGCCATTACCGCACCGCTTTGGGAATGCTCTACCCTGTTTACAAGGTTGCCTATATCGTGAAGATAGCCTGCGATTTTCGCAAGCTCTACCTGATGGGCAGAATATCCCAGGGTTTCAAGTATGTATCCTGCGGTTTCGGCAACTCTGGTTACGTGCTGAAAGCTATGCTCGGTAAATCCAAGCGCCGCTAAAGATTTATCGGCGGCGGTGATGTAGGTGTTTATCGCGCTATCGTTTTTAATATCGTTATATGTTACCACGGTTTATGTCTCCTTTTCATAGCCTCTTCAAACATAATTCCGTACCAATGGCGAGGCTGCAAGGGGGCGGTGTCGCGGATACATTCGTTGCAAAACTTAGCCGCCGCCGTGGCCGCCGCCGAAAAATCGCTTTTATTCATAAGCTCGCCGCAAAGGGCCGAGGTAAACACATCGCCGCTGCCGTGCAGGGGGCAATCCACAATAGGAGCCATTGCACGGAAGGTTTTATTTTTTGATTTTATAAGGTAGCCAATCTCCCGTGCCTCTACAATTCCTGTTATGGCAATGTTTTCCACCTCTATTTTATCGGCTATTTCCTCGGGCTTAGTGCCAAAGGGCAGGCCGGCAAGAATCGCCGCCTCGGTAAGGTTGGGGGTAACTACATCGGCATATTCCGTAAGCCGGCGCATTTTTTCGGCAAACCCCTCCGAAAAGCCGGGGTAAAGCCTGCCGTTATCCCCCATAACCGGGTCTACAATAACCAGAGTGTGGGGCTTTTTGAACTCTTTTATAAAATTTATTGCCAAATCAATTTGCTGTATGGAGCAAAAGTAGCCGGTGTAAATGCAGTCGAAATTCAGCTCCATATCTTTCCAATGGGAAATAATTTTTTCCATTTCGGCGGTTAAATCCAGCTTTGTGTAGCCCTGAAATTCCCCTGTATGGGTAGAAAGCAGGGCGGTGGGCAACGGCACAGTTTCACAGCCAAAGGCCGAAATTATGGGCACCGACACTGTAAGACTGCACTTGCCGAAGCAGGACATATCGTTTATAAGGGCAACCCTTTTAATTGTGGTTTCTAAGCTATTCATACTCAAATACTCCTTATTTCGCATTAAGTATACCACATTTGGTGCCGTTTTTACAATACCCTTTATATCTCCGGTTGCTCACCCATAGAATAAAGCGCCCAGCCGGCAATATTTTCGGCGTGGTCGCCGATTCTTTCAAGGTATTTTGCCACCATTAAAAGGTCAAGGCAATCCTCTTGCTCTTTATCGGAAAGAGTTTTTATAAGCTCCTGCTTAACCTTACAAAAAAGACCGTCTACCCTATCGTCCAGCAGGTAAACCTGCCTTGCTAATTCCTTATCCCCTTTAACGTAGGCCTCGATACTGTCGGTTACCATTTTTATGGCAGTGCGAGCCATCTCGCCTATATGCCCGTTTTGAATAATGATTTTACTGCCGCCGCCCATTGTTGCAACAATTTCGGCAATATCTGCCGCCTGGTCGCCAATTCGCTCCATATCCGAAATCATTTTAAGCGCCGAGGAAACCACCTTTAAATCCCTGGCTACTGGGTGGTATTTCAAAAGTGCTCGCATACAAAGGCTTTCAATTTCTCTTTCGGCCTCGTCTATGCGGGAATCTACCTCTATCACCTTTTCTATAAGGCTTTTATCCCCCATAAGCAGAGCCTTTACACTTAAAGAGATGGCATTCTCACAAAGAGCGCCCATTGTTACAACCCTGCTCTGCAATTCTTTAAGCTGTGTTTCGAAGCTGTTTCCCATCAGCCAAACCTCCCTGTAATATAATCCTCTGTGCGGCGGTCACAAGGGGTGGCGAAAAGCCTTTCGGTATCGCCAAACTCCACCACCTCACCCAGCAGAAAGAAGGCGGTTTTATCTGAAACCCTTAACGCCTGCTGCATATTGTGAGTTACCATAACTATTGTGTAATCTTTTTTAATCTCCAGCAACAGTTCTTCAATTTTCGAGGTGGAAATAGGGTCCAAAGCGCTGGTGGGTTCATCTAAAAGTAATACCTCGGGCTTTACAGCCAGCGCCCTTGCAATACACAGCCTTTGCTGCTGACCCCCCGAAAGTGCCAGTGCGCTTTTTTTAAGGGAATTTTTGGTTTCCTCCCAAATGGCGGCAGAGCGCAGTGCATTTTCTACAATATCGTCAAGCTCTGCCTTTTTGCGTATTCCGTGGGTTCGGGGGCCAAAGGCCACGTTATCGTAAATCGACATAGGAAAGGGGTTTGGCTTCTGAAAAACCATTCCCACCCTGCGGCGAAGGTCGTACAGGTCGGTAGAGCTGTAAATATCCCTGCCGTCAAGGGTTATTTTTCCTGTAATTCTGCAGCCCTCTACCAAATCATTCATTCGATTAAGGGATTTCAGCAGGGTGGATTTTCCACAGCCCGAGGGGCCTATAAAGGCGGTGATTTTGCTTTCGGGCAGTTCCATATTTATGTTTTTTAAAGCCCGAAAGTCACCATAATAAAGGTTAAGATTTTCTATTTTAAAGCTTGCCATTTTTCTTTTCCTTTCCTGAAGCAATAAGCGACGAAAGCCCATTGATTACCACCACTAACACCAGCAACACCACCGCAGTTGCATAGGCTTCGTTAGTATACAACGCTTCCGACAGCAACGAATACATGTGCAGCGACAGGGTTCTTCCCCCCGACATAAGGCTTTTTGGCAAGCCTGCAAGGGTGCCTGCTGTGTAAATAAGGGCTGCGGTTTCACCCACAATTCTGCCTATGCTTAAAATTACTCCCGAAAGAATGCCCGGCATTGCAGGCGGAAGAACCACGCGGAATATTGTTCTTAAATTACCTGCTCCAAGAGCCAGCGCGCCCTCTCTTAAAGAATCCGAAACCGAAAGCAATGCCTCTTCGCTGGTTCGCATAATGGTAGGCAATACCATTATAGACAATGTAAGCGCTCCGGAAAGCAGAGAATAGCCAAACCCCAGAGTGTTAACAAACACAAGAAATCCAAAAAGTCCGTAAACTATAGAGGGAATGCCTGCAAGGGTTTCGGTGGTGGTTCTAACAATTTTTACAAATTTATTACCGCGGCCTGCATATTCAACCAGGTAAATAGCGGAAAAAACGCCCACAGGCACCGCTATTACAAGGGTTAACGCCGCTATTAGCAGGGTGTTTATTAAGGCAGGCAAAAGCGACACATTTTGAGAGTTGTATTCAAGGGCAAAAAGCGAGGGCTTGATATGAGGTATGCCACGTATCAACACGTAACCCACAACGCTTAACGCCACAGCGAAGGTAAAGAATGCCGCCATCCACACCACAAGCCGTACAGCCAATGCACCGGGGTGCTTTTTATAAAGCTTCAGCTTCATTTTTTATCCCCCTTTTTTATAAAAGAGAAGCTTAGGTTGATTATAAGGATAAACAGAAACAGCACAACTCCCGTGGCAATAAGAGCGCCGCGATGAAGCCCCGAAGCATAGCCCATCTCTAAAACAATGTTAGAGGTAAGCGTTCGTACACCGCTTAAAATACTTTCCGGCATTACCGCCTGATTTCCTGCCACCATACTAACCGCCAAGGCCTCGCCTATAGCCCTGCCTATTCCCAATATCACCCCTGCTGTAACCCCGGATTTTGCCGCAGGAAGCAGAGCAGAAAAAACGCTTCTTTCGTGGGTGGCGCCCAGTGCCAGCGCGCCCTCGTAATAGCTTTTAGGTACCGCCCTTAAGGAATCCTCTGTAAGGCTTATAATTGTTGGAAGTATCATAATTCCCAACACCATGGAAGCGGCAAGCACTCCCTTACCACTGCCGCCAAAAACACTTTGCACCATGGGTACTATAACGGTAAGTCCGAAGAAACCGTACACAACAGATGGAATTCCCGCAAGCAAATTAATGGTGGGTTTTAATATTTTATAAAACCTGTTGGGGCAGAATTCAGCCATAAAAACCCCGCATAAAATTCCCGGAGGAACGCCTATTATAATGGCACCTGCGGTAACATAGATGCTGCCAACAATCATTGGCAGTATGCCGAAAAGCTGCTGTAAAGGCCGCCACACCTTGCCGCCCAGAAACTCGCCCACACCAATTTCGTAGGCGGCGGGCATACCTTTTAAGAACAGAAACAGGCATATAAACACCACCGCTAATACTGAAACTGCCGTGCTGAGGAAAAAAAGCAGTTTCATACCTTTTTCCCCTATTCTGAGGTGATTTTTAGCCCCTATCTTCATTACTTCAACTCCGCCCAATCGGTAATTTCACCCATATAAATTTCCTTTACCTGTTGTGAAGAAAGGCTTTCTACAGTATTTTTTGCATTCACTATAACTGCAATGCCATCGGTAGCAATAACGGTGCTTGTAAGCCCCTTTTTCTCTTCTTCGGCCGTAAGCCCGCGTGAAGACATACCTATTTGAAAGCTACCCTCGGCTACGCTGTTTATGCCTGTGGTAGAGTCGCTTTCCTGAATTTCAATGGTTATATCGGGATTCAGCTTTTCATAAGCCTCTTTTAATTTTTGCATTACCGGTGCCACCGAAGAAGAGCCGCCTATTTTAAGAGTACCGGAAGCAGTTTTCTTAACATAGGATTTTTCGGTTTCTAAGGGCACATATCCTGCTTTTTCTACCACCGACTGCCCCTGGGTGCTTAAAATAAAGCCCATAAAGTCGGCAGCAAGAGGTGATGCCTCACCCTTAACCACAAGGTTAAATGGGCGGCTGAGCTTATAACTGCCGTTTTTCGCAGCAGCAGCGGTAGGCTCTGCACCGTCAATTTTTACAGCCTTTACGGTATCGTTCAACGAACCCAGGGAAACATAGCCAATTGCCGACTCGTTACCCTTAACGGTGGTTAACATAACCGAGGTGGAGTTTGTGATTTCTGCAGTTTCTACTATTGAATCCACCATTTCTCCATTTACTTCTTTCTCTACCTCCAAAAGCTCTACAAAAGCGCCTCGGGTACCCGAGCCCTCTTCGCGGGAGAGCACCGTAATTGCTGTTGAAGAGCCTGCTTTACAGCCCACAAGGCTTGCCGCCACCATTGCGATTCCTAAGGTTAATGATAATACTTTTTTCATAATAATTCTCCTTTTTTGTCCTTTGTCCTTTGGACTACCTTAATATTACCGCCGACACATTAAAACAAAAAGCTTTTATAAGTAAAGTATTGGTAAAATAATGCCAATTATAATTAAAAAAACTTAACAAATGCCAAAAAAACAGCCCTTCGTAAAAACGAAAGACTGTTTTTTGTTAAATTATTCTATCAGCGATAATCTATCGGCAGGGTTGCGGTGGCGTTCAGCGACATATCGGAAATATTTCCGTTTTGATACTCGTAATAGGCCTGCACACCCACCATTGCGGCATTGTCACCACAATAGCGAAGCTCGGGAACGTACAGCTTTAAGCCCCTGCTTTTGCACTCCTCTTCCATTCTGCGGCGAAGCTCGCGGTTGGCCGAAACGCCGCCTGCCAGCACAATTTCTCTGGCGCCCGTTTCTTCGGCGGCCAGCATTGTGTTGTGAATTGCGATATCGCAAACCCTGGCCCTCACAGCGGCGGCAAGGTCGGGGGCGGAAATCTCCTCTCCCTTTTGGCGAGCATTATGCACCAGGTTTACCACGGCGGTTTTAAGCCCCGAAAAGCTGAAATCGTAGGGGCAACCATCAACCTTCGGCCAGGGGAGCTTATATGCATCCTTATTGCCGCTTTCTGCCAATTCATCCAGCTTTACGCCGCCGGGGTATGGCAAGCCTATGGCGCGGGCGGTTTTATCGAAGCATTCCCCTGCCGCATCGTCTCGGGTACGGCCTATAACCTCGAATTTGCAGTAGTCGGTTACGTTTATAATGTGGCTATTGCCACCCGACACCAGCAGGCACAAAAAGGGCGGCTGTAACTCACTATGGGTAATGTAGCTTGCCGCCACGTGGCTTCTTAAATGGTGAACGGGAATTATGGGCACCGAAAGGCTTTTTGCAAGACCTTTGGCAAAATTCACACCCACAAGCAGTGCCCCTATAAGCCCGGGGGCGAAGGTAACTGCAATGGCGCCAACATCTTTGTATGTAATTCCTGCGTCGGAAATTGCCTTGTCTGTAACGGCGGAAATCGCCTCAAGGTGGCGGCGGCTGGCAATTTCGGGCACAACACCGCCGTAAAGAGCGTGCTCGGCAATCTGGGTTGCCACTACGTTTGATAATACCCGGCGGCCTTCACAAACCGCGGCTGAGGTTTCGTCGCAAGAGGATTCTATTGCTAAAATATACATATCCTTTTATCCTTCAAATCATTTTAAAAATTTGGTCATAAGCAGGGCATCTTCTTTCGGGTCGCGGTAAAAGTTTGGGCGCTTACCTACCGTTTCGAAGCCCATTTTACTGTATAAATTTATGGCGGGAGTGTTGCCTTGCCTTACTTCAAGAGTAACAAATTCCAAGCCCTCGGCCGCCGCAAATTCCAAAAGCGCGGCTATTATACGGGTGGCAATTCCACAGCCTCTATACTCTGGCAGAGTGGCAACGTTGGTTATATACCCCTCGCCCGAAAGGGATTGAATTCCGCAATAGCCAACCACTTTTTCTTCAATTTCTGCCACGAAATAGTGGGTGAAATTACGTATACCCTCTTCTAAATCCTCTTTAGTCCAAGGGTGGCTGAAGCAAGCGGTTTCTATTTCGGCGATTTTTTCGCAATCGGCAAGCCTGCCACGGCGAACAGTAAGGTTATTCTTTTGCATCGTACCAGGTCCTTCCCATTCCCGTATCGGCAATCAGCGGCACTTCCAGTGTGGCAGAATTCTGCATTTCTTCCCTTAGAATTGCTGCCGCCTTTTGTGCTACAGCTTCGGGAGCTTCTACAATAAGTTCATCGTGTATCTGCATTATAAGGCGGGCTTCGGGAATTTCGGCCTTCAAGCGGTTATAAACCCTTACCATTGCAATTTTAATTATATCTGCCGCGGTGCCTTGTATTGGCATATTACGGGCAATACGCTCCCCTGCCGCCCTGATCATACCGTTGGTGGCGGTAAGCTCGGGCATATAGCGGCGGCGGTCGTACATAGTGGTAACATAGCCGCAGAGCCTTGCTTCTTCAATAGTTCTTTGCATAAAATCTGCCACGCCGCTGTAGGTGTTAAGGTAGCCCTTAATATAGGCGTCGGCCTCTTTTCTTGTTACCCCAATATCCTTCGAAAGGGAAAATGCGCCAATTCCGTAAACAATGCCGAAATTAACCGCCTTGGCGCGGCTGCGCATTAAGGGGGTTACCATACTTTCGGGCAGGCCAAAAACCTCTGAAGCGGTAACGGTGTGAATATCCACACCCTCGCGGAAGGCGCGGCACATTCTTTCGTCTTGTGCCATATGGGCAAGCACTCGTAGTTCAATCTGGCTGTAGTCGGCATCAATCAGCAGATTGCCTTTATGGGCCATAAAGAATTTTCTAAGCTCTCTGCCCTCGGGAGTTTTTACGGGGATATTCTGTAAATTCGGCTCGGTAGAGCTGATTCTGCCTGTTCTGGTTTCGGTTTGGTTAAGGGTTGAATGCACCGTTCCATCGGCCTCGGCGCAGGCAATAAGCCCGTCGCAATAGGTGGATTTTAACTTTGAAAGCTTGCGGTATTCCAGAATAAGCCCGATTACGGGGTGATATTCGTATAGAGATTCCAGCACCTCGGCATTGGTGGAATAGCCGCTTTTGGTTTTCTTCTTGGCGGGGAGCTGTAGCCTTTCGAAAAGCACCTCGCCCAACTGCTTGGGGGAATTTATATTAAATTCGCCACCCGACAACAGGTAAATCTGCCCCTCAAGGTTTTGAAGCTCGGTAGCAAGCCTTTCGCCCATTGCGGCAATCCCCTCGCGGTCTACAAGAAAACCGTAGTTTTCCATCGAGGCCAGCACCTCGCTTAAGGGCAGTTCAATCTCTTTAAGCAGGCGGTGGAGGTTGTTTTTCTCAATTTCTGCCTGCATTTTTATGGTGGTTTCACGAAGAAGCGCGGCAAGCCTTACCACCCTGTTTTCGGTTTCAATTTCGGGTATTGCGGCGGAATATTCCCCCGCAAGGCGCTCTAAATCGTAGCCCGAGGCGGCAGGGCTTAAAAGGTAGCCCGCCAGCATACAATCGAAGCTTGCCCCATTAATATTTAAACCTTTTTTAAGGTAGTAGCGGTGGGCCTGCTTCAGGTCGTAAATGCTTTTAAGCCTTTGGGACTTCAAAATTTCTGTAAAGCCACCATTTTCCATTCCCACTGTATAAACCTTGTTTTCTACAGCCACGGCGGCGGTTTCGTTTTCGTAATCGAAATATATATAATATTCCGAAGCTTCGGGAATCTCTCCGTATTCTTCAAAATATACCACCCTTTCCTCTTCGGCAGGCTTTGCCGCATCGCTTACCGAAAGGCCCATTTTTTCAATAATTGAAAACAGCTCCAGCTCGGCCATTAAGGCCACAAGGGCGGCGGTATCCCTTTCGCCAAAGCGATACTCTTCTAAATTCAAAGAGATAGGCACCTGGCGGCAGATGGTGCCAAGGCTACGGCTGAGATATGCCGAATCCTTACCCGCCGCAAGCTTTGTTCTTATCCCCTCTTTAATATCCAAAGAGTCTAAATTTTCGTAAATATAATCGATACTTCCGTACTGCGCAATAAGCGAGCAGGCGGTTTTTTCGCCCACACCGGGAACGCCGGGAATGTTATCGGAGCTGTCGCCCTGCAGGGCCTTAATATCTATAAGCCCCTCGGGGCCAACGCCGTACTTTTCCTTAACGGCGGCAATGTCGTAACGGATAATTTCGGGGCGACCCATTTTTGTAACGGTGTTAAGCACCGTTACCTTTTCGGAAACAAGCTGAAGCGCGTCGCGGTCGCCTGTGGCGATAATACACTCGTTGCCGCTGTTTTTACAGGCAAGCGACAGGGTGCCAAGAATATCGTCGGCTTCATACCCCTCCATTTCCAGCACGCGGTAGCCCATAAGACTGAGCCAATTCTTTAAAATGGGCATCTGGCTTGCCAGTTCGTCGGGCATACCCTTTCGGCCGGCCTTATATTCGGCATACATCTTGTGGCGGAAGGTGGGTTTTCGCAAATCAAAAGCCACGGCAACACCGTCGGGAGCTTCCATCTCCATAATTTTTTGCAGCATATTTATAAAGCCGTATATTCCGTTGGTGAACTGCCCCGACTTGGTGGTGAGCAGTTTTATGCCGTAGAATGCACGGTTTATAAGGCTGTTTCCGTCGATTACCAGTAGCTTCATATTGAAAATTCCTTTCGGGTATCAATTTAATATTTTAAACATATACTGTATTGGTTACACTTTAATTATGTTGGGGAAAATTCCGCCCTTTTCAATATCTATGGTGGCATAGCTGCAGGGCGAACCCCTACCCACCGAGCCGGGGTTTATTATATAAAGCCCCTCCCAAAAGGTGGTGTCGGGCAGGTGGGTGTGGCCGTAAAGTGCCATATCTACCCCCAAATTCCGGGCGGCGGCAATAAAGCTTTCCAGCCCGAATTTTACCCCGTAGGTGTGGCCGTGGGTAATAAGCAACTGCTTTCCCCCGATTTTAATAATATCGAAATCCTGTTTTATAGAAGTAAGGTCGCAATTTCCCCTTACGCCGTAAAATTTAATATTAGGGTATTCAAGCATTATATCCTCTACATTTTCCACCCCATCGCCAAGGCAGATAAGCGCTGCGGCTTCCGGCTGAGATTCTAAAATATCCCTTATGCGGTATTCTCTGCCGTGGGTGTCGGATACAACTATTATACGCATTTTCCTTACACTCCCGATGTATATTTTTAGAAAGGACCTGATTTTTTTGAACGATTTTAACAACCTTAACCGAGAAAAGCTTATGGGGGCACTGAAAAACTCGAACAGCGGAGTGAATACCGACAAGCTTTCGGCGGCACTGCAGTCGGGCAAGCTGGACAAAGTATTGGGCAGCCTTAACAAATCACAATCCGATAAGCTGCAAAGCATATTAGCCGACGAGGCAGAGCTTAAAAGAATTCTTAATTCACCCCAGGCGGCGGCTCTGCTTAAAAAATTGAAATAGCGGAGGACCGATATGGATGACCTTACAAGCAAGCTTTCGGGAATACTGAACGACCCCGAAAGTATGGAACGGGTACGAAAAATGGCCGAGGGGCTGTTTTCGGGGAACGAGGGCGGCTCTGCCGCGGATTCCCCTGCTGCCCCCACCGAAATTGCGGGTGGTGATATGCCCGACGTAGCCTCTATAATGCGGGTGGTAAGCCTTTTAAAGCAAAGGGGAGACGACAGCCGTTCGGGGCTGCTGCTTGCCCTCAGGCCCCACCTTAGCGAAGAACGCAGAGGCCGTGTGGATAAGGCGGTTAAAATTTTAAAGCTTGTTAGTATTATGCCACTGTTACGCGAGCAGGGCATACTTAATTTTTAGATTTTTGGAGGTGGTATGGTGGAAAACACAAGCCGCGACGAAATGAAATTTCGCCAACAGCAGGCAGAAGAAGAAATGCTTAAAATGTGGGAAAAATCCACTCTGCCACCCTTTCCACCCTTTGTGAAATCCAATCCGCCGCAAAAACAGGTTGGCGAAACACCGCAAAAAAGGGAATCGCAACAAAGCGGACCTGCCTATTTTCCGAAGGAAGAAAAAAAGAAGGGGCTTGGCGGACTTTTGGGGAAGGATATTTTTAAATTTCTTAATTTAGACGGATTTGAGCTTAACTCCGACCGAATGCTGATTCTTTTAATGATTGTTCTGCTTTCGGGAGAAGACAGCGACAATATATTGCTGTTTGCTTTGGCCTACATAATGCTTTGATAATCTGATTTTTGTAAAGGCTTGCCCACAACACATAGGGCGAGCTTTTCTTTTTGCCACATAAACTCGGCCGCTGCCATAACATCGCCATAGCTTACGGCGGCAATTTTTTCTGCCACACCGTCTATATCGGTATAGCGGCCGCTGTAAAGCAGCTCTTTACCCATTGCCGCGGCAATGGCTCCGTTGCTCTCGCCCCCCATAACGGTGCTGGCCTTGAACTGGGATTTTACACGCTCAATCTCTTCGGGGGTGATGGTTGCGGCAATATTATCCATAATTTTTAAAATTTCTTTTATTACCTCAAGGTGGGTTTCGTGGGCGGTGCCTGCCGAAACCATAAAAAACCCTGCGCCGCGGTGGGCATAGTTGCAGGAATAAACCGAATAGGCAAGACCTAACTGCTCTCGTATTCGCATATTAAGCCTTGAAGAGGAATTACCCCCGGCTATTGCCGAAAAAATTGCGGCGGCATAACGCATATCACTGCCTGCAGGGAAGCTTGGCGAGGCAAGTATAACCTGGGTTTGCTCGAAATCCTTGGTTTTTAAGCAAATTCCCCCGTTCCAGGGCGCAGGCTCGATTGTTGCAGGGTCTTTGTCTTTTTCAAGTGGGGCAAGGTGTCTTTCTGCAACCTCTAACAACGCCTGCTTTTGGAATTTGCCGCAGATAGACAGCACCATTCTTTCGGGGGAATAAAATTTTTTGCGGTAGCCACGAAGAGAATCCGAGGTGATGGCCTTAATGCTTTCTTTTGAGCCGATAACCGGCCTGCCTAAGGGGTGCGAGCCGTAAACCAAGCTGCAAAGTGCCTCGGCCGCTAAATCCTCGGGGGAATCCTCGTACATACTAAGCTCTTCTAAAATAACCCCTTTTTCGGTTTGCAGCTCTTCTTCCGAAAGCTTAGGCTCGGTTACAATTTTTAAAATTAAATCCAGCGCCTTTGGGGCGTCGGCCTCTAAAACCTGGCAGTAAACACAGGTATGCTCTTTCGAGGTGTAGGCATTGAATTGACCACCCATAGCGTCGAATTCTTGGTTAATTTCTAAAAAATCAATTTCCTCTGTGCCCTTAAAAATCATATGCTCTAAAAAATGGGAAGAGCCTGCGGTAACCTCGGTTTCGTTGCGGCTTCCGCAGTTTATATATAAATGCATGGCAACCGAACGGGCGAAATCGTTTTGCTGCAGGGCAATTCGCAGTCCGTTTTGCAAGGTAATAAGTTCCATATTTTAAAACTCCATATATAAGTGAAATTTCGGGATAAACTAAGTTTACCAAAAGGAGGTATTGAAATGAGCAATAAAAACTCAATGTTTATTAAGGGAATGGGCGCAGGAATGCTGGCAGGTGCCGCCGTGCTGACGGTGGGCAAGGTTATGCTTTCGGGTAACAAGAAAAGTATTTCCAAAACCGCAGGAAAAACCATGCGAGCCGTTGGAAACATCGCCGAAAGCATTAACTATATGCTGAAATAACTCACTTTTTGGGGCTGTCTTTAAAAAAAGGGCAGTCCCTCAATTTTCGTACAAAAGCGGGAAAAGGTGGCGTCTGTATCGCAGATTTTCGAAAACAGGCATTGGTGGCGGGGGTTGAGTCCGCAAGAGTTCGTCTCAGACAGATTTTTCCGAAGGTGGATGCGTGAAATTCGAAGTAAGGCTTTGTGCCTTACAAGAATAAACGCAACAAAAGCGGGAAAAGGTGGCGAGAGGAACCGTAGTTGATTCAAAACCCGCCACCATATTATATATATCAGCTTTCGTTCTTACCGCAGCAGCGCTTGTATTTAAGGCCGCTACCGCAGGGGCAAAGTGCGTTTTTAGTTACGGCACCCTTACCCTTTACTGTGCGGTTCGCCGGCTTGTCGCCGCCTGAGGTGCCGCTTTCTTCGGCAACCTTTTTACGCTCTACACCCTCTTCGCGACGAACCTTAACGGTAAGCACGCGCTTAACAGTTTCTTCGCGGATAGACTCGGTCATAGAATTGAACATATCGTAGCCCTCGTTGCGGTATTCCACAACCGGGTCGTGCTGACCGTAGGCGCGAAGGCTGATACCGTCGCGCAGGCCGTCCATATTATCGATATGCTCCATCCAATGCTCGTCTACGGTGCGAAGCAGCATAACGCGTTCAATTTCGCGCATAAGCTCGCTGCCAAAGGATTCCTCGCGGGCGGCGTAAATGCCGGAAATTTTCTCGCGAAGCCAATCGGCAATATCCTCGCGCTCCATTCTTTCAAGCTCGTCGTCGGAATACTGCAGCTCGGTGGGGCCGATAACCCAGCCCATAAAGTAGCCGCGCAGACCTTCCATATTCCAGCCCTCTTCGCTGTCCATTAAGTAAAGGGCAACCTCGCTGTCTATCAGCTCGTCAATCATCTTCTTAACGGTTTCCTGAAGGTCCTCACCCTCAAGAACGCGGTTACGCTGGTCGTAAATAATGTTACGCTGGGTGTTCATAACATCGTCGAATTCAAGAACGTTCTTACGTATTGCAAAGTTCTGAGATTCTTTCTTTCGCTGTGCCGACTCGATAGATTTAGTAAGCAGACCCATTTCAAGGGGCATATTTTCGTCTACCTTAAGGGCCTCCATCATATTGTAAAGCCTTTCGCCGCCGAACAGACGCATAAGGTCATCTTCCAAAGAGATGTAGAAATGGGTAACACCAGGGTCTCCCTGACGGCCTGCACGTCCGCGAAGCTGGTTATCGATTCGGCGGGATTCGTGGCGCTCTGTACCTATAATACACAAGCCGCCTGCTTCCCTTACCTTTTCGGCCTCGGGCTCGATTTCGGCCTTGTATTTTGCTAAATATTCGGCATATTTTTGGCGGGCTTCAATAATAATTGGGTCGTCGGTTTCGGCATAACCTGTTGCCTCTACAATAACCTCGTCGGACACACCGTCGTGGCGAAGCTCGGATTTTGCCAAATACTCGGCGTTACCGCCCAGCATAATATCGGTACCACGACCTGCCATATTGGTGGCGATGGTAACGGCGCCGAATTTACCTGCCTGGGCAATAATTTCGGCCTCGCGCTCGTGGTGCTTTGCGTTCAGTACGTTGTGCTTTATGCCGCGCTTTTTAAGCATAGAGCTGAGCTTTTCGGATTTGTCGATGGTAATGGTACCAACCAGCACAGGCTGACCCTTTTCGTTGCGCTCTAAAATCTCGTCGATAACGGCATTGAATTTTGCGTTTTCGGTTTTGTAAACAACGTCGTTCATATCCTCACGGGCCAAGGGCTTGTTGGTGGGGATTTCAATAACGTCTAATTTATAAATTTCACGGAATTCCTGCTCTTCGGTCATAGCGGTACCGGTCATACCCGAAAGCTTTTCGTAAAGGCGGAAGAAATTCTGGAAGGTGATGGTGGCAAGGGTTTTGGATTCGTTCTGAATAGAAACCCCCTCTTTAGCCTCGATGGCCTGATGCAGACCCTCGTTATAGCGGCGGCCATACATAATACGGCCTGTGAATTCGTCTACAATAAGCACCTCGCCGTCTTTAACCACGTAGTCTACGTCGCGGGTCATAATACCGTGGGCGCGGATTGCCTGGTTAATGTGGTGGGCAACGGTGATGTTTTCGGCATCGTTAAGGTTTTCAATGCCGAAATAACGCTCGGCCAGCTTAACGCCGTCGGCAGTAAGGGTACAGGTTCTTGCCTTTTCGTCTACAATATAATCGCCGTTCAGCTCTTGCTCTTCGTCGGTTTTCTTATCGTTGGTTTCGCGAACCTTAACGCATTTAAGGGTGCGGGCAAAGCTGTCGGCACGGCGGTAAAGGTCGTTAGACTTATCGCCCTGACCGGAAATTATAAGGGGGGTTCTGGCCTCGTCTATAAGAATGGAGTCTACCTCGTCTACAATGGCGAAGTTGTGGCCGCGCTGAACCTTTTTCTCTTTATAAATAACCATATTGTCGCGAAGATAATCGAAGCCCAGCTCGTTGTTGGTGCAATAGGTTATGTCGGCGTCATAGGCCTCTTTCTTTTCGGCGTTCTTCATACCGCTTACAATAAGGCCAACCTTGAGCCCCAGAAAGCGGTAAACCTTGCCCATCCATTCCGAGTCACGCTGAGCCAGATAATCGTTAACCGTAACAATGTGAACACCCTTGCCGGTTAAGGCGTTAAGGTAAGCAGGCAGGGTGGCAACCAAGGTTTTACCTTCACCTGTTTTCATTTCGCTGATACGGCCCTGATGCAGCACAATACCGCCAAGAATCTGAACCGGAAAATGGCGCATACCCAAAATTCGCCAGGAAGCCTCGCGGCAAACGGCAAAGGCATCGGGCAGGATATCGTCTAAGGTTTCGCCCTTTTCCAATCTTGCTTTAAGCAGGTCGGTCTGCTCTCTCAGTTCGGAATCGCTTAAGGCCTCGTATTTTTCTTGTAAATCAAGAACTGCCTGCATTTTGGGGCGAATCTTTTTAATTTCTTTTTCACTGTAGTTTCCCATAAGGAAGCTTAAAATACCCATTGTTGGTCTCTCCTAAAACTTGTGGTAATTTTCGGCACGCTTCACCCTGAAACGATAAAGCATACAACTATACATCATTAAGTATACCACATAATACTAACTTTCACAAGTAAAAATAATGTGAATTTATATATTAATAATTAATTTTTCTGCCACTACAACTGCTGCAACAAAGACACGAAACGAATAAAGAAAAAGGCGGCGAAATTTCGCCACCTTCATTTTCTTGCAAATATATAAGCTATCGATTAACTGTTAATTCAGCCCCTCAATATCAATCTTGTTTGACATATATCTTATCGCCTGTAGTAGATATTAGTCTATCCGAATCTTTATCATAAACAAGTTCCTCTACCGGCTCGGTTTCTAACGATGCTTTATGAAGATAAATTCTTGAGTCCTCTTGCCTCCAAAGAAAATCTGCTACCGCTTCACTATAGTAAAGTTGTGACATGTGGCGACGTGTACCTGTTCCGTCGCTATTAAAAATATATGTAGTAGAAAAAGATATATTTTTATTGTCTTCACCGGAGCAAACATAGGTTCCTTCCGGCGATTTATTCTGGTTGAACACTATCATTTTAAGAGTGTTCATATCCTTATCGCAACCGGTTGACACAAGCATTGTTCCAACTAAAAGTAAAGCGACCATAATTAATGCTGAAATTTTTTTAATCATTTAAATCCCCTCTGAAAACACAAAATTCTATTAACGTTACGTTAATGTGACGTAATTATAACACAAAAATATGTTATTGTCAATACGTTAATATAACGTATTGAGGGTAAGATAAAATTATGAAGAAGATTTGTTATTATGATAATAAAAACATTATATCGAAAAACCTTAAAAAATTACGTGAAGAAAAAGGATTATCACAAACCCATTTAGCTGCAATTTTACAGACTATGAACCTTAATATCGACCAACAAATGATAAGTAAAATAGAGAAAAACAACCGCCAAGTTACTGATTACGAACTTGCGTGTATTTGTAAATGTTTATCCGTAACACCCAACGACTTGTTGAATTTTGAAAAAATGAAATTCGATTAATAATAACACCTAAAATAAGGCACTCATACAACAAGATAACCGCAGCTTTTACTTCGTGCGGTTATTTAATTAAATGGGATAAGAATTTCCCGGATTTTTATAAACGTATCAATTACCCCTATGGTGCACCTGAACTAAAAAGTTTTAGAAAGGACTTTACTATGAATCCGAAATCATCCAATCAATTTCTAACTTTTAATTCTCTCGCTGATTTTTCTTGGACTATGAACTGCGGCGGAGAAGTGGTGTTTTGTTGGAATGGTAAATCTTATTTTGTGGGTAGGCCTTGTAGCGATGAAAAATTTTTCTTAGCTGAGGTTTGCGTAGAAAACCCTTCAGTGGATGAGGAATTATCCTTTAACGAGGTTTTGGAATTCGAGCTTGACGGCACGAAAATCAAAGATCTGATAACTAAGGCCGAAATCATTGACCGAACTTTATAATTAGTTGCTCACTTGCTTCAACCCCCCACGACCATATAATAACTTGGAAAGACAATCTACCTGATTTTTATAAACAAATCAATTATCCAAACGGTTGCGAAAATTTGAAAGAATTCAGAAAGGATTATGTTATGACACAGAAAATTCTTGACTTTACAGGTGATTTTAAAGACACCGCCGAATTTAAATGGGTTTTAGATTGCGGTGCAGAAGTCGTTTTCGAATGGAACGGCAAGAAATATTTTGTTGGCAGACCCTCTACCGATTCTAAATTCTGGCTTGCAGAAGCCGACGTAGAAACTCCGTCCATTATGATGGAGCTAAGCTTAGACGAGGTTTTGGAATTCGAGCTTGATGGCACAAAAATTAAAGATTTGATAACAGAAGCAGAGATTGTTGAAAGAACTCTGTAATTAGTTGATCACTTGCTTCAATCCCCACGACCATATAATAACCCGTGAAACCAACACGCGGTGCCTTGGCATAATGCCAAAGCACCGCGTGTTCTATATTTATTTGTTTAAATTAATTGTATCAGCCGAAAACCTTTTCAAGCTTGGCGGAATAGCTATACTCTACTGTAGAGCTGTTGCCGTTGTAGGCAACGTAGGCCTTGGCATAACGGGTAGAGCCTGCGCCTACCCCGTTAAGGCTGAGCATAGCCTCGGCGGCACCATCGGCACCCTTGGTTGTAACGAAGGCGTGTTTTTCGCCTAAGGTTTCAAAGGTCCAATCGGAAACGCCTTCTTTAGAAAGCTGCTTAATGGTGTAGGGAGAAACGAATATTGCACCAACCTCGCTTACTGTGTAGCCTTCGGGAACGTAAGCGTGGGCAAAAACTCTCCAATTCTGCTTATTTCCGTTTTCTTCGATAACGGTGTTAAGAATGGTAACGGTGGGAGTAGCGGGAGCTGCATCGGCCGAGGAATCAACAGTAAGGTCGCCTGCGGCATAGAAGCCGGCAGAGCCTGCACCGCCGATTACGCTGTCGCCAACCTTGAAGGATGCGGCTGCATCGTCAACCAAGGTTACGTGCTGGTCGAATTCAACCTGCTGTACCACCGGATCACCCTGAATTTTATTGTGGGTAAGGGTATATACAAGGGCAGAATCCTTTTCGTAAGCGGGAGTAACGGTGATGTTCTCAAGCACTGCGCCGTAAACGTCGGCACTCCACATCTGCTTGCCGTTGTCGCCCAGCTTCTTGTTGTAGCCGTAAATTTCGGGAACAAGGCTGTTTACGTAGTTAAGGTCGGATTCCGAAATGTAACCCGAAGCGTCGGTATCAACCTTTGCGATTTCGTTATTTTTCTTATCGGTAAAGGTTACGGTAGAAAGGCTTCCATAAGTGTTGCCGAAAACAGAAAGGTGAGAAAGACGGGTGTAGCAAGCGCCCTGGTCGTATGCGCCAACTGCGGTGGGGCGAACACCCGAAATAACCTTTAAGCCAACGAACTGTGCTACAATTTCCTTTTTAAAGTTAACTGTACCTGCCGAGTAGAGAGAGGTTATAACGTCGGTGGTGAAAACTGCACCGTCGCTAAAGAGTGCGTCGGCAGAATTTGCAAAGGAAATCTGATATTTATGAAGCTGAAGCTGAGTGCTGGTGTGGGATATATAGGAAAGCTTGTCTATAAGCATTGCTTTGCCCATATCGTAGGCAATAACCTGGTTCATATCGGTGCCGTTTTCTATATGCTTATCGGTTTTACCGTCGCTATTGGTATCAACAGCGTAGTAAGCACCCCTCCAAATAAGGTTACCAATGGCAACTGCATCGGAATCGGTAAGGGTTCTGGTGTCGGGCGCCGCGTCAACTGCAACATAGTTGGGGGCATAATTTGCATTAACCTCGCCTGTGAGATAGTTTGTGGCCCTTGCATATACAGGGCTCTTATCTGCGATAAGGCTGCGGGCGATATCTACGTTATTTCTATACTGATCGTAGGTGTAGTCAAGGTGGTCAACGGTGTATTCGGGAGAACCGAAAACGTTGAACTCGTGCAAACGAAGATATATGGCACCACCGTCGGAGCCGGGAGTGTTGTAGCCTACTGCACCCTTGGAAATAAATCCGCAGGTGTCGTACACACGCAGGCCGATGTATTTGGCCTTAAAGCCTTCGCCAAAGTCAATTATCTGCTGGCGGCTAATCATATTATCACTGTTGCCTGAAAGAAGGCATACGCCACCTTCGTTAACGATGGTGGAGTTATCGTAATCTAAAATTATATTTTCGGGAGAATAAAGTGTGGCCTTATCGTTGCCTGCAAAAAGCACGTAACGGCCAATTTTCAGATTAGGATTGGTGTGGCCAACAATCTGAATTTTTTGTACGTTAACGGTGTCCATAATCTGGTGGGTTACCTGGGTGTAGAATTTATCGTCTACAATATATCCCAAGGTGCTGGACTGCTGGCCGTAGCCGTTGGCATTGTCGCTGGCGGTATAATCGTCGTAACCGCCTGCGGCATAAATACCATCGGTAAGGTTGCCTGTGGGGTTTTTAACCTCTTCCTTAACGTTTGTAATATCGGTTTTAGAGGGAAGCACGAACTTACCTTCGCTTGCAACAACCAAGGTTTCGTAGCCGGTGGGTGCAAGGGGGGTCTGGCTGGTTTCTACAGTGGCGGAAACACCTTCCTTAGTGGCAACGGGTTCACCGTAAACTGCCAGCTCAGAGCCACGGAGGTTATTATGAATAAATTCGTAGCCCTGGTCTTTAATGTTCTGAGTGCAAACGTCGGCAAAGCGGAAGCCTACGTAACGGGCAAACACCTTGTTGCCGGAGTTAAGCCCGAACATAGCGTTGGCATTGGCCATTGCTACGGAATCGTTTTCATAGTTGTCGGTAAAGTCGATAAGGGGCTTATTGTTAAAAAGGGTGGCAATTTCCTTAGAAGCATAAATTCTATACATACCGGGCACAAATCTTTCGCTGTTAGAACCCGAAACCATAAAGCCGGAAATGTCGCAAACCGAGCCTAAGTCTACAATAAAGTCTGCCGAGTAGTTGTAATTTCTTCTGGAGTTATACACACCTGTGGCGGTTTCCACAACCAACTGGTTAAGACCCTGGAAATCGCTATGGGCACCAATCTGTCCGTCGAAATCCTTGAGAATAGAGGCGCTATTGCCCTCGTACCCCAGAGCGCTGGTGTAAGCACCGTTGTTATTGTTTATGGCATAGAACTTTACGCCCTGGCGGTCTCTTTTGGAAAGCAGGGTTTTTCCGTCGTCGATGGTAATTCCGTCGATTGCGGAAATATCCTTTTGCTCTGCACCCTGACCTGCAAGTGTGCTGAAGCTCCAGATATCGTTACTAAGCGATACATCGGTTCCGTCGCTGGTAATAACGGTGGTGGAATCGAAAAGTACGCCCGAGGCTAAATCCTTTTCGCTGTAAAGCGAGGCTGCGCTTACGTTAAAGGCCACGCTGAAAAGCGACGTCAGCATAGTTAACGCAACAGCCAAAGACATTAATCTCTTTTTCATACTTATTCTCCTTTTCAATAGATATAAATGTACGCCTTAATAATACAACATTTTTCCTGTTTTAAAAAGCAAATTCACAGAAATTATTCGGTTTTTTTAAATTTTCTGTTTTTTGCACAAATTCAAGCTTTGTTTTTTGTGCAAAAAAGAAAAAGAACGCCCTTTTTGCAAAAAGCGTTCTTTTAGTTTTTGATATTTTGGCTTAGGGCATTGTAACCGTAACCTCGTTACTGTAAACCGTGCCGTAGTTTCCCGCACCTGCGTCGTAATTTACGTAAACTCTCGCCCTTCTTGTAACCTTCTTCGGCAGATTTCTTACGGTTACCATAAACTCGTTTCCGCTGCGCTTGGTGGCAAGAATTAATTGCTGTGCATTTGCGGTGGTAATTTCGGTAACGGTTGAATCGCCGCTTACAAGCAGCAGACCCACACCATTAATCGTAGCGCCATTGGGGATATCCACAAACCTTGCGGCAAAGCCCACGCTGGAGCCCGAAACAATGGGATTTTTGGCCAATGCCACCTTTTGAGACAGGCTGCCCTTTTTGGATTCGATTACCATATCCTCGGTAACATAGGCGGTAAATTCGGTACCCTTACACCATTCAACACCGTTTACGGTCCAATAATTTGCATTGCTGTCGTTAAGGGTAATTTTCTGGTCAAAGGTGAAGGTGCTTGCCTGAGGCTCACCGTTCACCGTTACGGTGTAGGCCTTATCGTCGGGCTCGTAAATGGGGGTAAAGGTGGTGGCGGTGTCGGCAGTGAAATTGTAAACATCGGCATTCCAGGTGGGCATTAAGGCTTTGCGGGAGCCGAAACGGAACTCGCTGTATTTAAGCTTTTGACCGGGCACGTCGCCCAGCCTTGCATTGGCCGCCTCGTAATCCTCGCGGGATATATACTGACCAAAGGGAACATCGGCGGTGTAAATGGTATTACCCCAATAATCCAAGAAGGTGAAGGTAACAACCTTATCGGATACGCCGTAAATTGCATAAATATTTTTTACGGCAACTGTATCTAACGTAACTGTAAGTGCGGTTTCGGTGCCAAGAATACTGCCTGCACCATCAATCCACTTAACAAAGCTGTGAAGGTTACCTTCTGGGTCGCGAACCGAAGAAGGGGTGTGAATTGTGGCCTTAGTGCCAAGGCTGTATTTTCCGCTAAGGTCGGGGTTTCCGGTATAATTAATTTCTACGTTATCGGTTTTGGTGGTGTTTGTGCCGTCGATTCTATAGTTATATCTTACTCCGCCAACGGTAGAGCTGTAATTACCAAAAACGGCAATTTCACTGATTCTGGCATAGCAGTTGTTCAAATCGCTGTAGTACTTCTTAACAGGGCAGATTATACGTATGCCTACATAGGCACCCTCTTGCGGAGAATTGAAGGCAACGTTAACCGAGCTGCCGTAAGAGCTGTAAATGTCGCCCGAAATAAAGCTTCCTGCAGCCGCAGAGTTAAAAAGGTCGGCCTCGTTTTCTGCAACCGAAACCTTAATGTGGCCTGCACTAATGTCGGCCGTTTCGTGGAAATAAACCGAAATGTCAGACACCTTTGCTGTGCCGTCTAACCTATAGTTAAACTGCAAAAACATCTGGGATTCATCGTCAAGAAGGGTTCCGTTTTTAACAAATTTATATTTACTTGTATTGTAGTTTTGGTCTGCAACCTCTATTCCTGTTTCGGCCTTTCCGTCGGTAATCAAGGTGTTGCTTACCGACACGCCGGTTATTTTGGCGTATGCGTTGTATTTGCTTGCACCCTGCATATAGAACATTGAACTGGGACTGAGACCGGCCACAAGGTTATTCTTACTTAAAACATCGGTGCCGAAGGTATAGGTTGGAATAGAATCGGGGTTTTCGGCCGTTTCGTCGTTCTTTAATTTGTAAGGGAAATGCCTTGATTCTATTTTTTCTGTTCCCTCGCCAAAAACGTTGAATTCAAACATACGGATATAGGCATTGCCGGCAACCTTTGTGGCGCCGTTGGCACGCAACTCCTCTTGGTTGGCGGTGGCATAGGGGTTATAAACGCGAATTGCAACATAGCGGGCTGTAATGGCCTTTGTAAGCTTGAATATATGGGATGTAGATGCGGTGTAGTTATATTCAATCTTTTTTACAATGTTGGCATCGTCAAAAAGGGTGTCGCGGGTTTTCGAAGCATACAGCACATAGTGGCCGGCACGAAGTATGGGTGTAGAATGGTGGGAAACAATTACCTTTTTAACCGCTTCCTCTCGCTGCAGGTCGTGAATAATATCTACAGAATATTTTGTGCCGTCTACACGGTATTCCGCAACGTCGCAACCGTTTTCATCCTTTTCGGCAGCCTTTACTGTAAAGCCGCGGGCAGAGCACATATAATGGTTGGCGTTTACATACCTATCCTTTGTGCTGTTATAAAAATACTTATTTTCAATATCGCCGTCTGCAAGGTAGCTTGCCTGACCCTCTCTGCCCTGGGGGTGGCTGGTCCATTTGCCATTTTCAAAAGTGTTGTAGCTAAGCTGTGCTGCGGTTTTAACCAAGGAAGTATTGTCGCTGCCTGTAAAAAGCTGTTCGTTTTTAGTGGCGGCCGAACCGGTTATACTAACGTTACCCTGGTAATTTGCACCAACGGTTGTGTCGGTTTCTGCGGCCAAAACACCAAACGAGGGCAGAGCCGAAGCCAGCACCGAAACAGATATTATTAAAGCTATAATTCTTGATAAGTTTTTTGAATTACGCATTGGTTACCTCCAAAAGAGCATATTAGTATAAGTATTTTAACACAAATCCCCTTGTAATACAATAGCGTAATTCTTAGTTTGTGAATTTAGCTAAATCAGAAGTTGATTTTTTATAGAAAATAACGAAAATTTTAATCTTGCAAAAATGATACAGTTGGTGTAATATGGATCTTGACTAGGTGATACAGTTGGTGTAATATGGGTCTTGACGAGGTGAGCATAATGTTCGATGTATTTGTTCAAGGCATAGGCTTTCTTTCAATGGGACTCAACTTCTTTATCTACATTCAAAAAACCAGAGCAAGGGTGCTTATTGTTAAGCTTATTTGCGATAGCCTTACCATTCTGCAGATGTTTCTGCTTGGGGGCTATTCAGGAATGCTTGTGCTTATTATATGTATTGTCCGCGGCATAGTTTTCTACAACTCCGTAAACCACGAATGGGCCCGCAAAAAATTCTGGGTGCCCTTATTTGTGGCGGTATCTTTCGGCACCTCTGCCCTTTCCTGGGTGGGGCCTGCCAGCCTGCTGCCCTCAACCGGCACGGCGCTGGCGATTATTGGCTTCGGCTCTACCAATCCAAAGCTCACCCGACTTTTCAACATACCCGGCAACGGACTTTGGGCAATTTATCACCTTACGGTGGGCTCCTGGGGCGGTGTAGGCGGCAGTATTTTGGGCGTTCTTTCCGCCATAATAGGACTTATTAAATTCGACCGTAAGAGCTCAGGAATACATAAAGCCGAATAAAGCCCTCTGCTGTTATTTGCTACGACACCCCGAGGGCGAAATGCCAATCCATTTAAATGGAATAGGAGCTTCAACTATGACAAAATTTGAATTGTACTGCCTTATATATTACGCACTTGAAGCAGAGTGGGAGCGCAACCACGATCGAGAGCTCGGTTCGTATTTGAGTGGAGCAAATCCCTTCGCATTTACCGATTGCGGTTCTTCTGAGCCCTCTGTTTATGCCGATTTTTGCAAGCTTGTAAAAGGCACAGAATTTTCCGTTACCGAAAGCTTTAGTATTGCAAAAAAATACGCCGAAAGCCTGAATATACCCGATGCTGTAGCGGCATTAAACCGCCTTTCGGCAAAGGACTGGGCCGATGGGGCCGAAACTTATCTTTCTAACCCGCACAAGAGTTAATTCGTATCTGACAAAGCATCGTGTGCCAAATTTATCAAGTGCCGACGGAGGGTAATTATTATGCCAAAGAATCGAGAAAGCAAGGAATTTTCAGAACTTACTGTTTTTGTTTTCAATCACAAAAAAGACGAATACCTTATCAAATATTCAAGCGGTAAAACCATTACAGCTTTATTTGAAGCCGCTTACGAAGATGATAATGGATATAGTTTAGCGAAACAACGGTTTGTACCGTTGTTTCGCATCCGCTGATTTCAGCGGATAGGGGAATTATTGTTAATAATTCCCAACTATACCATTGCAATGAAATGCTTAAGATTTTATTCTAAAATCTTGTGCCGAAACCATACGTTTCGGCGCGAAATAGCGCATATTCGCTATTTCGCATAAGTATATTCATTATAACGAGCTTGATGTATACGATCCGCAATATGAATATTTCACCAGTCTTGTTTTTGAAAACACAAGTACAGGCGATTTGTTTGAGCTCAACTACCACGACCTGCCGAACATCGAGGTGTACCACAATGGCAAGAGAATTGTATAAAGCCGAATAGACCAAAGAACCCGATATAAAAACAATTAGTACAAGGGACAACTTATGAAACATTATATTGACACTTCAACACTTTTCGATGCGCTGGCAGGTGCCGAGCTTATATCCATCCGACGAATTGCCGCTACAGGCGATTTTATATTCACCAATAATAAAAAGGATTATGTATTTCGTATACAATCCGCTTTCCGCTTAGTTCAGGGTGAGACTGTATTGTTGGCAAATATGGATATTTTCCAGCCATCAAACGAGTTAGAAAACTCTGAAAATTTCAGTTGGGATAATTTTAATTGGGATGTCAAGGGAAACAACCTTTTTGACTCGAATGTGCCCGATGTGCTGCAAGCTCTCGCTGAAACAACTGTTGAGGATATTGAGCTAACTCCTCTTGGCGACGTGACCGTAACCTTTTCAAACGGTACGTTTCTGCAAACCTTTACAAACGCTTCAAACGACGAGCAATGGCGCTTGTTCGGCGGCGATTTAAAAAATGATATTATATTCGAACAATAGCCGCCTATGAGTGGTTAAATTTTAAAAGCAAGGGGCACACATAGTTCCTTCTGCACCGAAAGGATGAATAAAATGACAGGACAATGGATAACCGCCGAAAAAACAGAGGGAACAATACGCTTTGTAAAGCGGTTCTCGATAGACAATACTAAGGGTATGGAAAAGGCCGAAATCGATGTATGCGGGCTCGGCTACTTCACCCTGCTTATAAACGGCAAGCGGGTTAGTCGGGATTTATTCACCCCCGCCCAAACCGACTATGCCCCCCGCGACCTTTCGAAATTCACCTATCCCCTTTTCGATGAAATTTCTCACAGAACATTTTATCTTTCTTACGACGTAAAGGATTTTCTTAAGTCGGGGGAGAACCTGATTGAGGTTATATGCGGCGGCGGTTGGTATGTTCAGCCCCATCGTCAGGCCGAGGGCAAGGTGGATTACAGCGATAAAATGGTGGCGGCTTTTTCCCTTGAAATTACCTGTTCGAGCGGCGAAAAACAAGTGATTTCTACCGATGGCAGCGAAAGCTACAGCCTTTACCCCATCACATTCTGCAACCTTTTCTTCGGCGAGGAGTGGGATACCCGACTTTTTGATGAAAAGCCCAAGGAATTTGCGGTGAAAATTTGCCAAAATCCCCCCGAAAATTTGCAAAAACAAACCTGCCCACCCGACAGAATTATAAGAGAAATTACCCCCACCATTATTTGCAATAAGGCGGGCTACAGGCTATATGACTGCGGCGAGAACATATCGGGCTTGGTTGCCCTTAAGGTTAAGGGTAAGCGCGGCGATAAAATAACCCTTAATTTTGCCGAGGTTTTGCGAAACGGCGAGTTTTTCGATTTTACCACCGGAACCCAGCACGAATCTGCCGTTGACGGAAGAAAACAGCTGCAAAGCGACAGCTTTATTTTAAACGGCGAAACACAAGATTTGTGCCCTATGTTTGTGTGGCATTGCTTCCGTTATTTCGAAATTTTAGGCGAGACCGAGCTTTTAGAGCCCACCGCCCTGGTTATACACACCGAAATACCCCAAACCTCTTGTTTTGAATGCGACAACGAAATTATAAACTGGCTTTATAACGCATACCTTCGCACCCAACTTATTTCTACCCACGGCTCGGTTCCCATGGATTGTCCCCACCGCGAGCGCTTGGGCTACACCGGCGACGGTCAGATTACGGCAAACGCTTGTATGACCACCCTTGATTCAAGCGAAATGTACAAAAAATGGATTAACGATATACTTGATTGCCAAAATAAGCTTAACGGCCACGTTCAGCACACTGCGCCCTTTATGGGTGGTGGCGGTGGCCCCGGAGGATGGGGTTGCGCAGTGGTTGAGGTACCCTACCAGCACTACCGACATTTTGGCGATTTAGAGGTTCTGAAAAAATGCTATCTGCCACAGAAAAAGTGGATAGAATATATGCTCTCCCGTAGCGAGGGCGGACTTGTTGTTCGCGAAGAAGATAAGGGCTGGTGCCTTGGCGACTGGTGTGTGCCTAAAACCGAAAGGCTTTCTAAAACCACAAATCCTACCGATAAAGAAAACCTGCCCGAACCCTTTGTGAACACCTGTTTCCTTATTTATTCTTTGGAAAAACTGGTTGAAATTGCCAAGGTTTTGGGAATTACCGAGGATATTGAAAATTACAATAAAATTGCCGAAAATTGCCGAAGGGCTTTAGAAAAAGCCTACCTTACTAACCAACAATTTTTTGCGGGCAGCCATGGTGCCAATGCTTTTGCTTTTTTGGCAAACATAGGCAACAAAAACACCCTTTCCGCCGCCCTTATAAACCGCTATGAAAACGCACCCTGTTTTGATACGGGAATGTTTGGAACACCCATTTTATGCGAGGTTTTGTTTAAAATTGGCAGGGGCGATATTGCCCTGCAGCTGCTTTCAAGCGAGAATACTGAAATTGGCTATAACCGAATGAAATCGCAGGCCGCTTCTACCATTTGGGAAGGTTTAAACGTCGACTACGCAAGCAACTGCCACCCCATGTTCGGCGCACCCGTTTCGCTGCTTTTCGAGGGGCTTTTAGGAATTAAACCCAAAAACCTTAAATCGGGCTACAGCGAAGTTGTGATCACACCCTGCCTTAACTCCATCGTTAAGTCTGCGGGAGGTAAACTCCATACAAAATGTGGCGAAATCGGTGTGAAATTCTACCCCGAAAATGGCGGCACAGCTATAGAAATCAACCTGCCCGAAACCATTTCCGCCACCCTTAAAATCGGTGCTGACGTTACACCCCTTAACCCGGGAAATAATAAATTTTTTATAGCGTAGCATACAAAAATGTGAACAGGTTGGGCAAAAGGCAATATACTTATATAAATAAACCGCTGATTTACCGATTTTTGGTAGATCAGCGGTTTTGCTTTTGAATATTGTTTTATTTGAATATTTCCTGCAGCTTTTTGTTTTTGGCAGCTAACTCGATAGATGCGGTTGCGGCCTTTGAAAGGTAGGGGAACTCTTGAAGCTTGGGCAGAACGGCCTCTTTATAAAGCTCTGCCTGGTTATAAAATGCGCCGGCAAAGATAATGGTGGTGATGGTGGCGGCAACACTCTTGTCGCCCTCTACGTAATGCTTATTAAGGAAGTTAAGGAATTTAGCCAAAGCCTTTGCGTTTTCCTTACCGCCGCGGGCCAGCTCCAGCATTCTTTCCACGCCATATTTTTTGTAAAAATCAACGTAAAGGAAAGAGTTGTACTCGGCCATCATTTCCTTATATGCATCGCGATACTGGGGGCAAACATCTAAGAAAACCTTGGTAAATGCCTCGATAGTGGGGGTTTCACCAATGCCTGCCTTGGTGGGCATTGCAATTTTCCGTGTTTCACCGTAGGATTTTTTTACGCCCAGCTCTACCCTTAAGGTTTCCTCGAAATCAATAGCAACCGACTTAAGGTCGCGCTCGGTGTGGGAAGCGTCGAAAAGGTACTGAGAAAGGGTTATAAATTCAAGCTGCTCGCCCTCTTTGGGCTTTGCACCCTTAAGCTCTAAAATGCCGGCCTCTTCGTTATAATCGATTTTAGCGGCAAAGCCGTCTTTTAAGAATATGTCGCCCTCGGCAGACTTAAGCCCAACCTCTTTAAAGAATGGGTCTAAAAGCTCTACAAGCTTATCGTAATATTTGAACATTTATTTTCACTCCAGAATTAATTTTAATCATTTTACCACACATCAACCACTTTTTCAACCACATTTGTGTCGATTGAATTTTTGTTAAGGGCAAAATGCAGGGTGTGGGTCATCATATCTGCCATACGAATCATACCCAAATCGTTGGGGTGGCAGCCGTCGGTGGTGCAATCCTCGCGGTCAATACCGCCGAAAAGGGAGTATCCGTCGATATAATAAACATTCTTATCCCCCTGCTCTACTGCGTGATGGAAGGTTTTTTGAACAATAATTCTGCGTTTAATATCCCCTGCGTCGTCCAGCTTCGGGGTGGGCTTTGAAACAAGAATTATGGGAATGTCGGGATTCTTCTTTCGAATAATATCGTAGCCCTGCTGGTGGGTTTCCTCATAATGCTCTATGGTGGGGGCGTTATGGTCGTAATCGTACACAAAGGCCGACATTGGAACGGTGGCAATATATTCCATCAGCTCCTTTTCGGCACGGCAAGAGCCGGAAAAACCAAGGTTGATATAATCGAACCCGATTCTGCGGGAAAGGTAGCCCTGGTAGGTAATGCCGTTTCGGGCGGCACAACCGCCCTGGGTGATGGAAGAACCGAGGAAAACAACCGGCTTTTCGAATTTATATGGGGTGGCCGCCTGGATTTTTGCGCCCTCGGGCAGGCCGATTTCTAAAGAGTATACGTTGCCGTAGCAGGGCATATAAAGGGTAAATTCCCGCATACCGTCGCCCCTTAAGGGTCGGGATTCGTTAACAACGCCGCGGCGCGCCTCGTCGCTCCAGGAAACAAAGGTACATTCAAAAATTTCCTTGCCGCCAAATTCGCGATAAAGGTCGAAATTATGGTGCAACAGATTATTGCCGTTGGCACAATAAGTAACCTCGCCTGTATCTGCCTTTATCCAAATTTCTTTGGCGTCGGTTCTAAAACGCACCCTGCCGCCGGCGGTGTTGGTGTGAAGCCGCTGCTCTTTCATTAAGGGGGCGGTCATAACCTCGAAGGCCGATTCAGGCATACGGCGGAAGCCATCTTCTTTGTTATAGGGAAGCAGGCCGTGAACCGTAAAGGGTGCCGATGGGATTTTGTGAAATACGAACTTAGTTTCCATTTATTTTTCCTCGCTTTTTAAAATACCCAATCGGGTGAATAATTTTTCTGTGGTTTCCAGCTTTTCGGCGGTGGTTTCGGTGGTGTTACCTAAAAGCGGTGCAATTTTATCCCGCTTGTGTAAAATCACGTCTACAATGCGAATTACCCAATATATAGGTAACAGTGGCGGTGCTTTTTTAAGGCTGGGATACCTAAGGGTCATATTTTTATAGGAAAGAAAAACAATCTTCAAAAAGCTTGGCCTTTTAGAAATTGCGGCATTTGTTTTTTTGTACACCGCCTGCTGAGCCTCGGCGTTACCTATCGTTCCGAAGATTCCGCTTTCCACAACATAATGGGACAGCTCTTCGGTAACATCGCTTTTTTCACCACCCAAAAACCAGTGCTCGCAAAGAATTTTAAGCTCGCGCCCCAAAGTTTCCAGCCCAACCGTGGCAAGGGTTTTATATATATAGTCCCAATTAAGGTGGTTTTCGTAATTTTTAAGGTACAAATACATATCCATTATGGGGCGGATTCCGCTGCCGCCATAGGTTATGTGCTTTGCAATATGCACAATGGTATAGACATAAAAATCGTCGAGTGACATACGTCTGCCCTGCTTCGAGCCATCATTTAAAGGATTGGAATTTTCCCAAAGGGAATTAAGGCAATCAAACTCTTCGTGACCGCTTAAAAGCGAACGATGAATTTCAACACAAACAAAGGGAAGCTTTTTATAGGTATCTACACCACCGCTTCGGGTGGTGAAGCTAAAGCCCGAAGCCGCCATCAGTTTTTCAATTTTTTCGGAATACCCAGCTTTTATAAGGTAGTCTACATCACAACTGGTGCGCATATCCGGGTGGGGGTAAAGCCCCCTGATAACACTGCCCTTAAGCAGCATAAAGGGAATTTCCTCTTTTTCGAAAAGAGTGTTAAGGTACTCAGTTTCGGCCGAAACTACGGCATATTTCAGGGAATTTACATCCTGCCGACGCTTTAATTCTTCCATAATTTCAGGCGGAACGTCGGGAAAATCCTTAAGGGCATAATACATAGCAATGTCGATACGATGAGCATCGGCCAGCCTTAAAAGGGTGCGAAAATCCACACCCTGAGAGTCGGTATTAAGCGGGCGTGCACTTAAGGCCGCCGCCATAATATCAATTAAAAAGTTTACGGTTTTGTTCATTAAATACTCCGTTAATCAAGAAGTTTGCCGCCTGCCAAACGGAAAAACATTCTGGCAGGCATATTTTTTAAGTTAAGGCATGGTATTACATACAAAACGAGCAGTTCCACACGTCTACGCCGGAATCGGCAAAAACCTCGTTCAAGCGGTCGCGCAGGTCTTCGCGGGTAACACCCTTTTTAAGAATTACCTGCAAGAATCCGCCACCACCGGCACCGCAAATCATCTTACCGCTTATCATATCGTCGCAGGCAAGGAAAATCTGGTCGATACAGGTGTTGGTGCAGCCCTCGTCAAGCCGTTTTGACAGTTCCCAATGCTGAGAAAGTGAACGGGCAAAGGAATCTACGTTGCCGTTTTCCAGCTCGCGCTTCATCTGCCAGGCCATATTCTGAATTGCCCGCAGGACCTCTAAGGAATCGGGGTTAGCGCCTATATACCTGCCCATAACCTCTCTGAGCAGGTTGCGGGCAAGCCTTCGCTGACCGGTGTAGATAAGGCAGAAGCGGTCGTTAAGCTCCTGCACGGTTTCTTCACTAAGCTCAAGCTGTTCCCACTCTACATTCTGGGTAACGCCGGCCTTTGAGGTAAGAATTTTTATGCCGCCCACAAGGCCGCCCATCTGGTCTTGCCAGCCGCCGCCTGTAGACATAATCTGCTCCATCTGAAGCACACGGCTGCAGATTTCGCTTTCGTCGGCGTCCTCACCCAGCATTTCGTAAATACCCTTAACGCAGGCCGCCGCAAGTATACTTGAGGTGCCAAGACCCGAGCCGCGAGGAATGTTTATAACCTGGGTAGAGAAATATATTCCACCGCCTAAACGGGAAAGAATTTCCTCTAAGGTTTCCTCGCCATCTGTAGGGATAATTCCCGTGGCTATAAGGGCCGCCTTTTGCAGGGCAAATGGGTCGTGAGGGTTGCTGCAGTTTTTTAATTCCTCAATATCATAAAACTCACGGTAAGAACCATAATCGGCACTGGTTAAAACAATTTTTTCCTGATCCAGTCGCTTTAAAACCACCTCGATAGGGAAACTGTCGTCAAGCAGTACCGCCGCATTAAGCACGGTGCCGCCGTGTTCGTTACAGTGGGGTGGGGTGTCGGTCCAGCCGCCGCCCCAGTTTACACGTATTGGCAGTTTGGAAACCACGTGGGATTTAACTATTTTTCTGCCCGGATTATAGAAAATTGTGTTTTCGGTTTGCCTTACTATTGCCTCTTTTAAGGCGGCGAAGCTTTTTACAACATAATCTTCTGCCTCGACCCCTGAGCAAAGCTTTGAAAGGTAGTAATAAATACGGATTTTTCTGCTGTATTCAGAGCTTTCTGCCCTTTTTTGCAGCAGCTCCTTCACCCTTTCGCTTACGCCGTTACTGAAGATTTTATTGGCCTCTTCATAAGGCACGCTATTGTCTATACATTTAATAAAGCGCTCTACCATAACAACGTCGGCCAGCTTCAGCCTCCAGGGAAGAATCTCCCTTACGTCGGCGTTATTAAAGCTGTCCTGCAGGCTTTGCAGCTCGCAGTCGGTACGGCGGCTAAGGGTGGCGGCAACCGCCTCTTCAATGCTGTTGCACACCGGGAAAAGGGGCTTAATCCACAGCGGACAGTCTAAGGGGGCGCCAAACCAACGGCTTTCCTTAGGGTTATCCCCCGTGGCATACATTCTTACACAGAATCTGCCGTCGCGAAGCTTTAAGCCGTGAAGCACGGTGTTGTCGGGTATGTTAATGTCTTTTAGAGTGATTCCGGAAATCACACAGCCCGAGCCTATAACGGTGTTTTCACAGATGTAGCTGTCTTCAATATAAGAGCCCTGCCCCACCTTGGCAGTTTTGTGGATATAGCTGTTAGTAACGGCAAATTTCCTTGGCTCTACGTTGGAATTAACGCAGGGCGACCAGCCGATAAACTTGTAATGCTCAATATCCTCGGTAAGCAGGCGAAGCAATTCACCCGTTGTGCCGAAATGGATAAATGATGCGGGAGAGAAGCACATCAGCTTCATATTATATTTTGAAATTGCCTGCCAGATTTCGTAGCGGCAACGTGTAAGCTGGTCGGAAAATCCGCCCTCGGGAGTTTCGTTATAAAACTCCTCTAAGGTAGAGCCGCTGGCAAGGGGGTAAAGGAAATCGGCATAGAAGCTTAAGCGAACCTGGTCGTTCACGTAGCGGCGGTAATCTTCTTCACTCTCTACCAAGGAATACAAATCGTCTAAAAGATGGCTTTCGAAAATAACGGCACCTGTATCGATATTAACCTTATTCTGGGCGTTTACTGCACCTGCCGCTTTTAGGTTTTCCACCGATTGCTTGTGCAAAAATCTGCCCACGTTACCCTCTTCATCTCTAAGGAAAACACCGTGGTTACAGCCGGTTGAAACGTCCTCTTTAATAGAGATTGCGGCGGCACCCTCGGAATAGAAATCTATCTGAAGGGGGTTGTAAAGCAGCAGCACGTCGCCCGAGCACACAAGCATACCGTCGGAAATACGGGCGGGAATGCCGCTGGTGCCTATAATCATCTCGTCGAAAAGGGTTGAGCGCCTGCCCTCGGGCAGCTCGCGTGGAACGGGGGAAAACAACTTGCCGCAGGCCGAATACTGAGGCACACGCTTAGAGTCGCCCCCGGAATGAACAACCAGAATTTTTAAGCCCTTAAAGCTGCTGCGGCCCGAATGCTCGCGAACGTAACGCATTACGGCAAGGGTCGCTCCGCCCGAGCCCACACGCTTGCCCTCGGGGTCGGGAATTACGGCATAATGGGTGGCGGTGCAAAGCAGATCGTGGTCGATACGGTACTGAATCTGGTCGCGATAGCCCGCCGCCTGAGCCTCGTTAGAGGCGGTGATTATGCAGTAATCCCAATGGGGCAGATGAGCGCCGTTCAGAGCGCGCCTATAATCATCGTAAGAATCTATATAAGACTGCTGCAAAAACAGGTTTTTATACTTAGTCATGGCCTTTAAGCCCTTTCGTAGAATTTATCGGTTTTTATACATCTTTTCGTAATAATCCTGATATTCGCCGCTAATAATGGTTTCCCACCAGTCGCGATTTTGGAGATACCACCGAATGGTTTTCTTGATGCCGTCGGCAAATTTGGTTTCGGGCAACCAGCCCAGCTCGTTATGAATCTTTGTGGGGTCGATAGCGTAGCGCATATCGTGACCCTTGCGGTCGGCAACGTAGGTTATAAGGCTTTCGGGCTTGCCAAGCTCTTTACAAATAAGCTTTACAATGTCGATATTTGCCATTTCGTTGTGGCCGCCTATGTTGTAAACCTCGCCCACGGTGCCTTTGTGGATTATAAGGTCGATTGCTTTGCAATGGTCCTCAACATACAGCCAATCGCGAACGTTAAGGCCCTGTCCATAAACCGGCAAGGGCTTGTCGGCCAAGGCGTTGGCTATCATTAAAGGAATAAGCTTTTCGGGGAAATGGTAGGGGCCGTAGTTATTAGAGCAGCGAGAGATGGTAACCGGCAGCCCATAGGTTCTGTGATAGGCCTGAACCAGCAGATCGGCCGCCGCTTTAGAAGAGGAATAGGGGCTGGAGGTGTGAATGGGTGTTTCCTCTGTAAAAAGCAGGTCGGGGCGGTCAAGTGGCAGGTCGCCGTAGACCTCGTCGGTGGAAACCTGGTGATAACGGGTAATTCCGAATTCACGGCAGGCGTCCATAAGCACGGCAGTGCCCATAATGTTGGTTTTTAAGAAAATGCCCGGGTCTTCAATAGAACGGTCAACGTGGCTTTCGGCGGCAAAGTTTACCACCACGTCGGGCTTTTCTTCACGGAAAAGGCTGTACACCGCCTCGCGGTCGCAAATGTCGGCCTTAAAAAATCTGAAATTTGGGTTATCCATAATCGGCTCTAAGGTGGAAAGATTGCCGGCATAGGTTAATTTATCAAGGCAGATTATGCGGTAGTCAGGGTATTTTTTTAGCATGTGGAATAGGAAATTGCTTCCTATAAATCCCGCACCGCCTGTAACGATAATTGTCATTAAGCTTCCTCCTTTGCAAGGGCGATAAGGTACTGTCCATAGTCGGTCATTTTAAGGCTTTCACCAATCTGTAAAAGCTTTTCGGTGGTAATAAAGCCGCGGCGCCAGGCAATTTCCTCAATACAGGAAACGTAGAAGCCCTGCCTGTCCTGCACTGCTTCAACAAATTCAGCCGCCTTAAGCATACCCTCGGGAGTTCCTGTATCAAGCCAGGCCATACCGCGTCCAAGCAGGGTTACGTTAAGCTCGCCCATTTCAAGGTAGGCGTTGTTTACAGCGGTTATTTCAATTTCACCGCGAGCCGAAGGTTTAACCTTTTTGGCAATTTCTATAACACGATTATCGTAGAAATAAAGCCCCGGAACAGCATAGTTGGATTTTGGATTTTCGGGTTTTTCTTCAATAGAGAGCACCTTACCGGATTTATCAAACTCCACCACACCGAAGGCGCGGGGATTTTTAACAGGATAGCCGAAAACCGTAGCTCCGGTTTTTCTTTCCATAGCCGAACGCAAAACCTTGGTCATATTCTGTCCGTAGAAAACATTATCGCCAAGGATAAGGCACACGCTGTCGTCGCCTATAAATTCTTCGCCCAGAATAAAGGCATCTGCAAGGCCTCTGGGGGTTTCCTGCACCTTATAGGAAAGGGAAATTCCAATGTTACTGCCGTCGCCCAGAAGCTTTTCGTACATAGGGGTATCCTCGGGGGTAGAGATTATTAAAATCTCCCTGATACCGCCCAGCATAAGTATAGACAGGGGGTAGTAAATCAGCGGCTTATCGTAAATTGGAAGCAACTGCTTGGAAATAACCTTGGTCATAGGGTAAAGCCTTGTACCTTTACCGCCTGCAAGAATAATACCTTTCATAATGGGTCTCCTTAAAATTTATTTTAAAATAACATCGCAAATGTGATTTACCTGGTCGGGGGTCAAATCGGCATACAAGGGCAGGGTCAGTACCTTTTCTGCCACCGCCTTTGCCACGGGGGTATTGCCTTTTTCCAAGGCTTTATAACAGGAAAAATCGCTGGTTAAGGGTGAAAAATATTTACGTGCAATTATATCGTTTTCGCGAAGCTTTCCGAACAGCTCGTTGCGGTCAAGCTTGTAGTTTTCCAAAACTATGGGGAAATAGGCATAGTTTGATTCAACGCCCTTCTGCTCGGGGATAAGGTAAATTCCCTCTACCCCTTGGAGCCGTTTGCGATACTCTTCTACCGCCGCCCTTCGTTTGGCGATTTCTTCGGTTAAGTGACGCAGGTTGCAAAGCCCCATTGCCGCCTGGAACTCGCTCATTTTAGCGTTACCGGCGGAATAGATGCAATCCTCCCCCGATTGGCCGAAATTTTTGCGGCAATCGAGAACCGATTTTAAGGCCTGGTCGCCGTAGGTCACACAGCCGCCTTCAATGGTGTTGAACACCTTTGTGGCGTGGAAGCTGAACATTGAAGCGTCGCCAAAGGCTGCCGAGCTAACGCCGTTTTTGGTAACGCCAAAGGCGTGGGCAGCGTCGTAAATAACCTTTAAATTATGGGCTTTTGCGATTTTCTCGATTTTTTCTGTGTGGCACAAATTTCCGTAAACGTGAACGGGTACAATTGCCACGGTTTTATCTGTAATAAGCGCCTCGATTTTTTGGGCGTCAAGGGTGAAATCCACCGCATTTACGTCGCAAAAAACAGGGGTGAGTCCGCTTCGCACAATTGCGTGGGTGGTAGAGGCAAAGGTGAAGGGTGTGGTAATAACCTCTGCTCCCTTCGGGAAATCGTAAGCCTCTATTATGTTTTCAAGTGCCAGGTGGCCGTTGGTGTAAAGGGTGACATTTTCCACACCCAAAAAGGATTTTAACTCCTTTTCAAGTGCCTGATGCTTCACACCCATATTGGTAAGCCAGCGGCTGTCCCACAGCTCCTTAATCTCTTCGCAATATTCTTCAAAAGGGGGCAGCGAAGAACGGGTAACATTGATTGTTGCCAAGGATATACACTCCTTACGGTGTTTTTGCACCGTTTTATTTTTGTTCTTTCTTCTCTTCTTTGCGGTTAAGTGTTTTCAGCGAGAAGTCCTGCTTTTTGGCGGCATACATTCCGATAACGCCGAAAATCACGGCGATACAGGCAAGAACCATTATTACAGGATAGTATTTAGCGGTTAAAAATGTAGCAATAGCCTCCCCTGTTTTGCCGCCGATTATCAGCGCAACAATAAAGGGTATAACAGGCAGTGCGGCACCAAAGAAGGAAACCATCATAAGTATTCCGTATAGTTTTTTCATAATTTCAAAAATCTTCATAGCCGTACCTCCTTAAACAAGCCCCAGCAAGGGAACAAAGCCCAATATCATAAGTACCGACAGCAGGTAGTGAACCGAAATCCAGATAAAGCAGTTTTTGGTAGAGGGCTTAAGGTCTGCCTCGGCAATACCCATTGCAACGTAAAGGCAGGCGGCATAAGGTGGAGTTACACCGTGCATTGCACCGCAGATACAGGGCAGCATACCTGCCACTATAAAGGGGTTTGCGCCTGCGGCGGCAAGCACGGAAATTATGGTGCCGCCAAAAATTTTAATTTGGGTTGAACCGGGAATCAACATTCCTAAAATCGCGGTAAACAAAGGAATTACAAGGGCCAAAACAACAATATTTATATTAAGCCCTGCAATAAATTCACCAATGGCGGGGCCAACGTTTACGTGGTCAAGCACGTTGCTTACAAAATAGGCCGACATAACAAGAAAGCCTGTGGGTATAACCTTAAGCATACCGTCGCAAATGCTTTCGTAAATTACCTTCGGTGTAAGGGTTTTTATGGTCTGCTTACCCGAAAGAAGTATACCGAATATAACAATAATTGAGGGGATAAAAAGCAGTATGCTGCCGGAAAGGGCAGATTTTCCTGCCTCGCCCAGACGGGAGGCTATTTCGTCAGCAAATTGAGAATCCAAAAGGAAGGGCAAGAATACGATTATGGGCAGGAAAATTGCCTTCCAGCCGGTTTTAAGCACCTTGCGAAGGCTGGGCAGCTCGGAACGCTTCATAGCCTCTACCTTATAATGGCGGCACATTATGTACATTGTAACAATTCTTTGCAGAATAAACCAAAGGGCAATTCCCCAAAGCAGCAACCAATACTGCGACATTGTGTATTTTCCGGGGTAAAGCTGGTCTAAAGCGGCAAAGGCAATGGCAATCATACCTGCAGGGGGAATCATATTACCCATTGTGCTGGAGTGAGCCTCTACATTGGCGGCAAGGGAAGGCGGGAAACCGGAACGAATCATAGCCGGAATGGTGAAAACACCTGTTGTAGCAACGTTTCCGGGGCCGCTTCCGGAAAGGGAGCCCATATAGCTGCTGCCGATTATGGCAACATAGCCTGCACCGCCGCGGATTCTGCCGAAAATGGAAAGAATTATGGCAACGCAATCGTCAATAACCTTGGTTTTTGCAAGTAACTGTGCCGAAACAATAAACACAATTATTACATAAAGGCTGGAGGTCGTAAGGGCATCCCAAATAAATGTCCAGATATAACTCCAGGTGTTGGTTACGGCCACAAGAGCAATAAAGGCCACCATCATACATTCGTAAAGCGGGCGCTTTATAATGCTGAAGCCTATTATTGCAACCACAAAGACCGTTGCTAAATACAAAAATTCAATTGGCATAGCTTTTTCTCCTAACTAATAATTTAATAAATCTAAATTCACTTGTGAAACCAGCATATTTTCGCCGTTTTCATCAAGGACTTTAAGCTGTTTGAATATCCACTCCACCTCTTGTCGCACGGTGGTGTTACCATCTATAATCAGCGCAAATTCACAAATTCTTTGCCTTACATCTCCGCTGGGTGGAACCTCTTCCCCCACTCCGTACCTGCGAATAACGGCGGTAACATAGGGGTTTTGGGCAATCTTCTCAAGCCCATCCATCACAGCAATTTTGCCCGCCCTTGCGGTTATAGGAAGCTGAATGGTGTGGTGACCGCCCAAAAGATATAGGTCGTTTTTCAGGCCTCGGGGCTCTTTTATGCCGCCTGTAAGGGCAAATTCCACCAGCAGGCTCATAGCGTCGGCCCCTGTGGTTTCCCGAAGCAGCTTTTCGTATTCTCCGCCGGGGCAACGAAGGCCGGGGTCGTAAAACCTAACCGTGTTGCCATCTATAAAGCCCTGCATAAATATGGGGCCGTTTTTTATGCCCAAAGCCTTTATGAAGCCCACCATTCTTTCGTGAATATTTTTAAGGTAAAAATCGGCATATTTTGAAGGGGCAATACAGCCCACACACTGTTTGTTAAGATTATCCTCCGGCCTTCCCACGTAGCGGTCGCAAACCCTTGTAAGGTAAGGGCTGCCGTTTACCACGAAATAGGTCATAGAAAAATCCTGCTTGCCGCCCATAAATTTTTCTATCATAATATTGCCGTTGGAGGATTCCGAACGGGCAAACTCAATGCCCTTTATAAGCTCTGCCGCGGTGTAGGCCACGGTTTGTCCGCGAGAGCCGCGGCTGTCGATAGGCTTTATCATAACCGGCAGCTCTACTCTACCCTCTTTAACATCGGCTTCGGTGTATTCGGGAATTACGTCGATATTATGCTTTATACAAAAATCCTTAAAGGCGTGCTTGTCGGTCATAATAAAAAACTGCTCGGGTGTGCCATAGCAGGGCAAACCTAAACGATGGGTTAACTGACTATAGGGGCGCTGTGCCGGGTCGATACACATATTAAGCACACCGTCAACGCTGTTTTCTTTACAAAGCCGTTCCAGCTCATCGATATCGGTAATGCTGACACACCAATGCTCGTCTGCCACCTGTTTTGCAGGGGAATCGGCAGGGTCAAGATAGTCAGCTACAATGGTGTAAACCCCCATTGCCTTTGCCGCTTCAACCAGCTTTGCGTGATATGCGGCACCGCCTAATATCAGCAGCTTTTTGTTTTTTAAGCTTTCCATAATTTCTCCTTAATACTCGGTAATGCACAGCTCTTTATAGCCGCGGATACCCGTTTTTGCAGTAAGCAAAGATTTATCAACAGCCTCTTCCCTGCACCATTTAACAATTGCCAGCGGCAGATTACAACCACCCATGTGGCTGAAGGGGTAACCCCCGCCGAAGCGGGCGTTCATTTCTAAAACGTAGGCTTTACCGTCTACCAAAAACAGATCGCAATCCATATTGCCTATATGCCCCGTGATTTTTCCTAATTTTTCGGCGGCGGCAACAATTTCCGGCTGGTTACAAAGCTCGGCAATATCGGTTTCCCCCGCACGCATTGCAACCTTCTTTTTAACAACAGTGTTAATAAAGTTACCCTTTAAATCGTTAATAAGGTCGGCGCCGTATTCCTGACCGTCCAGACACTCCTGGAATATAATTTTATCCTCCTCGCTGCCCGATTCATATTTCAAATAGGTACGGCTTACGGCACGGACATTACGACTGTAGAAATAAAGCAGCGACATTTCGTCTTCCGCCACCGACATAGCCAGCGAGCCACAGCCAAAGCGTGGCTTTACAATTATGGGGTAGCTTAGCTCTCCCCTTTCTACAGCCAGCATGGCGGAATGTAAATTAAGGTAGGTTTTCGGCACGTTAAAGCCATTTTCTTTAAGGAAAAGATAGGTTTTCCACTTATCGTTGCAAATCTCAATAAGCTTTGGGTCGGAAACTATAAGCCTTGTGCCGATTTCGGCAAACTTATCTTTATTTCTTGCCAGCACCGGCAGGTCTATATCGAAAAGAGAAAGCAAAATGTCAATTTTGTTTTCCTTACAATAGCTAAGTAAAAAGGGTATATATTCCTCGCTGTAAATAAGTGGGGAAATTACACCTTTATCGGCATATTTGAAGGCAACTGTGCGGTCGTCGGAATTACAGACGTGCACCTGCCCATCCTTGCCCAAGGCACTTTTAAAATATTTAACCAGGTATGCGCGGCGGCCAACCGAGGTTAGCATAACGTTCATTAAACTTCACTGTTCCTTTTGAATTTTGTAAATTAAATGCAGATTGTTGGGTCTCGGCTCGTTTTCGGGGAAATAATCCTCAAAGCCGATTTTTTTATACATAATCTCTGCACCGGGATTATCTGTATATAAATGCACCGCCGGGATATTCTTTTCGCGGCATATTTCAATAAACTGTTTTACACATTTTGTGGCAAGGCCGCGCCCCGCCGCTTCGCTTATTGTGGCAACCACGGCTATATAGGCAATACCGCCAACAAGGTTTTCGGTGTAGCCCGCCACCATAGACAGAATTTTGCCCTTCTCCACTTGGGCGCAAATTGTGGCAGAACCATAAAGCTTATCGGCATAAGCAGAAAGATTTTGCTTTTTAGATAAGGGGGTGGGAAAGCTTTTATCCACCGCCTGCAAAAACTCCAGAATTTTAGCGGCGGTTACATTTTTTTGCGACACGGCTACGCCGCCTTTCTTTTTAAAACTGAAAGCACAATATCCTTAACCTTAAAAAGGGTGGGTTTGTTAATCAAAAAGGTAACGGCAAGGTAGACCACCAGCATTGTTACGCCCTGCACCGCCGTTTGAAGCCATATATTGCTGAAAATAAAGCCTGCGCCATAGGTTGCGGCTGCAGCAACAAGGGTTGCCGGCAGATTAAGTGACAAATCCATAAGCTGCTTGCCTATAGGGTAGCCAAGGGTAGCGGCGGTCATTTTAACGGTGACAAGCATAACACCCACACGACCGACAAGCATTGCAATCAGCATTATAAGCGCATCGTGAAAAATTATAATTGAGCCAATCATAAATATGGCGCTAATAGATGTGCAGGTGATTTGCCGCTTTAAGGCAACACCGCTTTCTCCTGCACCAATTATGGCCTGATTGCAAAGGGTGGTGTGAGAAACCATCATATAATAGATACACCACACAACAAAGAAGGGAACGCATTTCAGCCATTTTTCTGTAAGCAAAATGGTTATAATGTTTTGCGACAGCAGTGCAAGCAGCACAAGTATGGGGTAAAGAAAGAAGGTAGACACCGTCATAAAATTTCTTAAATTTCGCACAATTCCCTGGCGGTTTTCCTGTTTTGAGAAAATCGGCAGAGAGACACCCTGCAAGGCACCGTCTACATTATCCGACACCACCTGGGGAAACTGCTTGCCACGGTTATAGTAAGCAAGGGTTGTGGGCTTGAACACCTTTCCTATAACCAGTGCCGTAACCTCTACATAGCCGCGGGTAATAAGATTGGTAAGCATAATTTTCCAGCCAAAGGAAAACAGACTTTTGGCCTTATCTTTACGGAATTTTCCGTGAGGTATCCATCGGGTTTGCATCATAAGCAAAAGGGTAAGCAAAAATGCGTTAAGAAGCTGCTGAACCACAAGCGCCCAGATTCCAAAGCCAATATGGGCAAGGCCGATGCAGATTCCGCCTGAGGTAACTCCTGCAAGAAGGGTTGCCCGCATAAGCTTCTGAAACTGCATACCCGACACAACGCGAGCGTTGTAAACAGAGGTAAAGGCCTGAATAATCAGCACCAGCGCCATAACCCTCATTGGTGCCACCAGCGACATATCGCCGTAAAGGTTACCAATTACGGGAGCAAAAAGAATAATCAACAGGGTAAGCACCGCTGAAAAACTAAGGCTAACTAAGGTTATGCTGTAGTAATCGTCCTCGTCGGCGGTGTTTTTCTGAATAAGCGCGGTGTTAAGACCGCCCTGCAGAAGTATCTGGGAAATGGCAATAAAGGCATTAAGCACCGACATTATTCCGTATTCTTCGGGCAAAATAAGCCTTGCCAGTATTATGTTTATAACAAAAGAGGAAAGATGGGTACCAAACCTCTCGATTAATTTATATAAAAACTGCTTATGCACTAAAAATTCATCCCTTAATTAAAGTTGAATTGGATTTTTCAAGCCGCTTTAAGGCCTTTAAAAACAACCTTCTGCCAATAATTCTGGCGGCAAGGGCCACCCATTTGGTTTTACCCTCTTTTTTAACAAGACTAACGTCGTAGTACTCCAAGGGGGAATCGTTATCCACCATAAAGGCAACCTGCTTTGTAAACTGTATTTCAGCCTCTTCGTCGAAGGTCATACCGTCGTACATTCCCAAATTATCGTGGTTTTCGACATACTTATTATCGATAATTTCTGAAATCTGACTTTTTATTGAAAGATTAACCTCGGTTTCGGGAACGGCGGCAAACCTTGTGGTGTAGTTAAGAATACCGTTGGCACCGAAGGTTACGGGAGAAATCGCCACTGTGGGGAAGCCCTCTCTTGCGGTGGCAGAGGCACTGCCCGAAGAGGATACAAAGGCGGCGCACATACTGCAAAGGCTTCGGGGAATGGGGAAAATTCTGCCGGTGCAGTAAAACTCGGCATTTTCCGTATCAGCAAAGACCTCTGCAGCCTCTTCTTCATACTTCTTTTGCTCGGAGCCGCCAATAAACAGCACTCCGAATTTTTTGTCGGGGTTTTCCTCGATATATTCGCGAATACCCTTAAGGGTGGGGATTAAAAAGGGCTTTTCGGCACGACCGATGGTTCCAATAACCAGATCGTATTTTTTCAGCTCTTTAATAATTTCATTTGCCTTTTGGTTATCTGTAACCTCGTCTACAGGGTCACTGCACATAGCACGATAGTAATAGGCCTCTTCGGGGGAAATCTCTTTATAGCCTTTAAACATCAAAGGAAGGGCGCTTTGAGAAATTCCGCAAATTTCACGGCGAAGATGCTTGAAATTGTGGAATTCAAGCTGGGTTTTGGTAAGGTTATGGAACACCTCTTCAAAATCGAAGCTTACGTGGCGGCAGTGAAGCCGCTTTGCAATCATTTCGCACCAAAGCGAAGTAGAAGCGGTGCAGGATTCTATGTAGATTTCCTCACCCTCGCGGGGGTCGATGATTTTAATTGCCTCGTCAATCATCCTCTTTTGGTCGCGGCGGTTAAAAAAGCAAGGAGAAAGGTTAAGGCCATCAACCAAATTCTGATGCTCTGCTAATTTTTCAATAATGATTTCTCCCGCAACACCAACAATGACCTTAACCTGGAAGCCTCGGCCTTTGAGAAAGTTGATTTTCCTGTATAGATATTGCTGAGAGCCGCCCATATTACAAACCGAGCGTTGCACAAAAACGTACTTTTTCATCTGTTCACCTATATTAATCCCTAAAATACAAATCTCTTGTATAAACCTTGTCCATTACGTCCTCAAGGTCGGGGTTGTAACGGTTGGCGATTATAACGTCGCAAAGGTTTTTGAATTCTTCCTTATCGCGAATTACGCGGGAGTTGTAAAAGCTTTCTTCCTTTAAAGTGGGCTCGTAAACCACAACCTCAATTCCCTGGGCTTTAATGCGCTTCATAACGCCCTGAATGGCGGATTGGCGGAAATTGTCGGAATTTGCCTTCATTGTAAGGCGGTAAATTCCCACAACCTTCGGATTCTTTGCCAGAATTCTTTCGGCAATAAAATCCTTACGGGTGCGGTTGGCCTCTACAATAGCGCCGATAATGTTGTTGGGCACGTTGCTGTAGTTAGCCAACAGTTGCTTGGTATCCTTAGGCAGGCAGTAACCGCCATAGCCGAAGGAGGGGTTATTGTAATGGTTGCCGATTCTGGGGTCAAGGCAGACACCTTCGATTATCTGCTTGGTGTCAAGGCCGCGAACCTCGGCGTAGGTATCCAGCTCGTTAAAGAAGGAAACGCGAAGGGCTAAGTAGGTGTTGGCGAAAAGCTTAACCGCCTCGGCCTCGGTGGGCTTTAAAATAAGGGTTTCGATATCCTCTTTAATTGCACCCTCTTTAAGAAGCCCTGCAAAGGCAATAGCCTTTTGCTTCACTTCGGGATTTTCATCGGTAACGCCCACAATAATTCTTGAAGGGTAAAGGTTATCGTAAAGGGCATGTCCCTCACGCAGAAATTCCGGGGAGAAAATTATTCTGTCGCAGCTGTATTTTTCGCGTACCTGTTCGGTATAGCCCACGGGAACGGTGGATTTTATAACCATAACTGCGGTGGGATTTATTTCTAATACCAGCTCTATAACCTTTTCTACCGACGAAGTGTCGAAATAGTTAAGCTGGGGGTCGTAATTGGTGGGGGTAGAGATTATAACGTAATCGGCATCGCGGTAAGCCGCCTCGGCGTCGCAGGTGGCGGTAAGGTCAAGGTTACCCTTTGCAAGATACTCTTGAATTTCTTTATCGATAATGGGGGACACACCGCGGTTTATCATATCAACCTTTTCGGGGATAATATCCACCGCAAAAACCTGATTTTTCCCGGCTAACAGTATTGCGTTTGAAAGGCCTACATAGCCTGTGCCTGCAACTGCGATTTTCATATTTTTCTCTCCTTGACCTTAACGTATTTGGAAATATATTTCTGTTGCTGTGGCTTTTCCGAGGGGGAGGCGAACACGTAGCCCACCACAAACCACAGCATTGTGCTTGAAAGATAATATCCGCTGAGCATAAGCTGAGTAAAGCAGCTTATTGCCATTACCGCCACAAGGTGGTTGCAGGGGTTTTGGCGAATCAAGGTACGCATACCCTTAATCATACGCTCAAGCATTATAACCACAACCACCATACCAACAATGCCATATTCCATAAGTATGTCGGTAAACATATTGTGGGTATAAACCTTAAAGAAGGGGTAAACCGAGCCACTGCCGTTTCCGATAAATGGGTTTCTTAAAAAGGCATTAAAGGCCCTGCGCCTTAGGTCAACTCGACCCGAATCCAAAACGCCCGCGAACATATTGGTGATTCTGTCGAATCCGGAATATTCCAGGTTTGCCGTTGGCACTATGGCGAAAAGGAACATAGCCGCCCCGAATATAAGCACCAGATTTTTGGCGTTTTTCTTCCAATTGGCGGAATCCATAACGAAATAGTAAACAGACAACAAACAAACAAGAATAAATGCTCCGCGGCCGCCGGCCAGCATTACCAAAAGCATATGCACGGGAATAAGGCATTGGAAAAAGGTGTTCCAGCCGGGGCGTTTAAACACGCTTTTACCCTCTATCTTGTGCTGATTTTTAATATAAAAAATATTAAGGGCAAAGGTAAAGGCGATAAAGTAGGAAAGGTCCTGATAGTTAAAGCCGCTGTCATCTTGCAGATATCCGCCGGAGGTTTCGTCGGAGGAGTTAAAGGTAACCAGAGTGGAGGAAATTGTGTTTATAATTACAAACCAGGGCACCGCACGTGACATAGAATTTATAAAATTGCCGCGTTTTATAAGAATTCCCATCAGGAATGCTGAAAGCACACTGGAAAACGCCGTTAACAACTGCGATTGATAAACAGGCCCTGCATTACGATAGAAAATTCGCGGAACAAACAAAAATGCCAGCAGTAATAATCCAAAGGCAAATATCATAATTAGCTCTTGCCGGGAAATATTAAGCCTGAAAACCATCTGGTACACGAAGGTGAGAATGCAGATAATAGTCATACCAATGTACATTATCTGCATATAGCTTCCCCCCGATTTGTCTATGCCTAACATAGCCAGAATCGAGAAAAACATCTCTTTAACGTATACCGCCAAAAGTGCCAAAAAACCCATTTTTAAACCTCTTCAATACTTCTTCTTGCAATATCACGGTAGGAAAATTCCTTCATACCGTTTTCAAGTGCCACCCTTTTCATTTCGCTGTATAGTGAAGGGTTGCCTGTAATTTCTAAAATAGCGTTTTTAATTTCTTCCTTGCTGTCGTTATAAAGGAATTTCACGTTGCCGCCGATATCCACGTGGGTAGTACCATTCCAATGCTTTACAACCAGGGGTATACCCTGGCCTGTTACCTGCTCCCAGAAAACCGAATGGCGGCCGGGGAATACAGCCAGGTCACTTGCGGCAAACAGGGGGTAAGATTCGTCTGATTCCACCCAACCTATGTATTTAACCTTATCGCTGACACGAGCTTCGATTGCCTCTTTCATTTCGGGAACAACCGAACCGAAAACAATAAACTTAAGCTTTGGATTATCAATTTCATTAACGGCGTCCATAGCAAGCAAAAGCTGCTGCTTAAATAAATCTATCTTGCCGCCGAACATAAGCAGAAAATCGTCCTCTGCAATGCCGTATTTTGCACGCACCTCTGCCCTTACCTCGGGGGCGGCGTTGGCCTCTACCAGTTCGTCGTCGGCGCCCATAACTAAAAGCTCACATTTCTCTTCCGGAAGCTTGTACAATTCCTTTAAAAACTCAACCCGAGCGGGGAGAACGCCATAGAATTTTTTGGCATAGGGCTCAATCATCTTAGCCGAACGGCGCCACAAAATTTTATGCAGTACGTTTTTAGAGAACCAGTTGGTGGCAGAGTTGGAATAGTCGGCATGGCTATCGCAATACACCCGAACGCCGGGATGTTTCTTTAAATATTTCACAACCGTTTTCATATCGGCAAATTGGCAGTTATGTATAAACAATACTTCCGGATTCTTTGACACCAGCGCCGCCATAAGCCCTTTGAATTTTCTTATTTTTCGGTAAATTTTATTGTCTTTTTTGTATGGAATTCTTGTAACCTCCACACCATGCTCTGTAAAGTAAGGCTCACGCATTTCCATAAAGGTAACCTTACCGTTGGCATCGTAGGTTTGTAAAGAGGCTATAACATAAACCTCGTGACCCTCTTGCTTGTGAAATTTTGTAAACATATTTTCTTGATAGCTGTAACCATCTGCAAAGTAATTGCCTAAGCACAAGTGAACAATCCTCATTTTTAACATCCTGCCTTCTCAGTATTAGTGTATGGATATCCACACTAACCCATAATACCTATATATTATATAACAGCCGAGTACAATTTGCAATAGATAATTGTATCTAAAAAAGTACAAATTTGTTCCGTTTTTCAGTTCTGCGGAAAGATATGTCGGGATTGGTGACATTGTTTGTAATTTTGCCGCCGCTGGTGCTGTTTCTGCCCGAAAAATAAATAATTTTTAAATTAATAAAAAAACTCTTTTCAAAACCCACTGTGTTGTGGTATAATTAATGCTGAATAGAAATATACAAATTCGTTTTTTCGATTGGAGGGGTGTAAAGTGAAGAAGTTTTTAGGGGCTGTAGCCATTGCGCTTTCCTGCCTTTGTGGGCTTTCGGGCTGCAGCTATTTTCTTGGCGAATCCGACACCCTTTTAAAATCTCCCAAGCCCGGCGGAGAGCTGGGCAAAATCCGCGAAGCACTTATGGATTCTGTGGGTAAAAAGTTCACCCTTGAGTGCGCAAAATCCGGTGAATGGCGCAACGCCTACATCGTTAGAGATATGGACGGCGACGGCGAAGAAGAGGCGCTTGCCTTCTACTCCACCGAAACCGACGACACCACCGAGCTGCACGTTACGGTTATTACCGAAAACCGCGGCCGCTGGAAGGTTATAAGCGACACAAGGCTTGGCGGCACCGACATTGAGCGCATAGAATTCGGCGACCTTGATTCCGATAAATCGGAAGAGGCAATTATTGCCTGGAGTATTTACGGTGCCCCCGAAACCCGACTTACAGTGCTGGACATTTCAGGCAACAAGCCCGCCGAAATGTACGAGGGTGGCTACACAGATTTCTGCCTTTACAATATGGATAAAGCCAAGGGTAAAGAGCTGGTGTTAATCACCTCCGACCCCACAGCGAAAACCGCACAGTGTCGCCTGCTTACCGCAAAAGACGGCAGCATTTCCGAAGCCTCGGTTGTTTCTATAGATTCAAGCTTTGTGGCCTGTAAAAAAATACACAAAACCAAAATAGACGGCAACCCGGCACTGTTTATAGACGCCGCCACCGCCGAAGGTGGAATGTTTACCGAAATTATTGTAAGCTCCGGCGGGCTGCTTTCGGCACCCCTTAGCCGGCGCGGCGGTAAATCCGCCGTTATTACCGGCCGTTCTACCCAACTGCTTTGCGGCGACGTGAACGGCGACGGAGTTCCCGAAATCCCCTGCACCACAATGCTTCCCAACGGTGGCAACAGCGATGCCACTTTGGGGCTTACCGAATGGAAAAGCTATGAAAACGGCAAGCTTACCACAAAAGAAAAATCGGTAATTTCCAAGCTTTTGCAATATAAAATCACCGTTGACAGCGATTGGCAGGGCGGCTTCAGCTGTGTTTACAGCGGCTCAAGCGACGGAACCGACCTTTACACCTACAATGCGAAAAAGGGGTTAGGGCAAAAGGTTTTAAGCATTATCGCCGTTTCGGCCGACAGCTTTAAGGCTTCCGATTACAAAGATATGTTCACCCTGGCGGAAAACGAAACCACGGTTTATTTAGGCAAAATTCATATAAAAGATAATCCCTTCGGGCTTACCGAAAAAAAGGTTAAGGCAATTTTCTCAGAAAAAATTACAGAGGAGAATTAAAAAGAATGAAAAGGGTACTTGTTGTAGAAGACGAAGCGGCTATCCGCGAGTTTGAGGTTATAAATTTAAAACGTGTAGGCTACGAAACGGTAGAGGCAGGCACAGGTGCCGAGGCTCTGCGTATTTTCGACGAATCGGGCGGCGATTTCGACATTGCGCTTTTAGACATTTCTATGCCCGAAATGGACGGCTTTACACTTTGTAAAGAGCTTAGAAAGCGCTCGCAAACCTTGGGCATAATTATGCTTACCGCAAGAACTCAGGAGATGGATAAAATCAGCGGCCTTATGATGGGCGCCGACGATTACATCACCAAGCCCTTCAGCCCCACCGAGCTTACCGCCCGTGTAGACTGCCTGTGGCGCCGTGTTGATATGCAGAACCATATGGGCCCAAAATCTGAAAACGAAATTACCCTTGGTGAATTTACCCTTAATCTTCGCCGCAGAACCCTACATAAAAACGGAAAGAATATCGAACTTACTCAGGTTGAATTCCAAATTATTGAATACTTCTTCACCCAGCCCGACGTGGCGCTGGACCGTACCGACATTCTTACCCACGTTTGGGGCGAAAATTACTACAGCGAAGAAAAAATTGTAGACGTTAATATCCGCAGGCTTCGTATGAAGATTGAAGACAATCCCTCAAAGCCCTCACACCTTATTACCGTTTGGGGCATGGGCTATAAGTGGCAGACGGAATAGTGGGCAGGTCTGCGACCTGCAGTTAATAGATAATAACGAATAGGTAATAGTTACGGTGTTGGCTTCATTAATGTGCCTTTGGCACATTATTCGTCCAACATCTAACATCTGACGTCTGCCATCTGACATCTAACATCTAAAAGGTAGGTGAATACTAATGGAAACCATAATCAAGGTTAAAGGCATTACAAGGCGATGGCTTGTAAACATACTTTTTTCAATTATTGCCGGCGTACTTATTGTAGAGGTTGCGCTGGGTTTCTTTATGTATTCATACTACCAGAATATGGCCCGTTCTAAGGCCGACAGCTATTCAAGGTTTTTCACCGGCCTTAGCTACTCCACAGCAGATAACTTCCCTGCCTCGGCAAGGGAATATGTTGAAAAATTCCAGCACAGCGATAAAATGCAGGTGCAGATTATCGACTCCAAGGGCAACGTAATTGCCGATACAGGCGGCTTTGCCTTGGGGGAGACCCCTAAAATGCCCGACTACGAAGCCGCCATTAGCTCCGACGCGGGCACAGGCGCTTACATTGGCAAATCTGAAGCCGGAGAAAGGGTTATGTGCGAAACCTTCCGCCTTTCCGACACCGGCTTTGGTGCCCACGGCTATGTTCGTTGGGTAATTTCTATGCAGCCCATTCGCCGCACCTTTTTAGTAACTATGGCCGCCGCCGTGGCCTTTGGCGCCTTGCTTATTGTTTTTGCCAGCTTTTCGGGCCGTTACTTCAACCGTTCCATTGTTATTCCCGTTAAAGAGGTTTCACGCACCGCCCGAAGAATTGCAATGGGCGATTTCCGTTCAAGGTTAGAGGTTAAAGAGGGCGACGAAATCGGCGAGCTTTGCGACACCATAAACTATATGGCAAGCGAGCTTTCAAATGCCGAAGAAATGAAAAACGACTTTATATCCTCGGTTTCCCACGAGCTTCGCACCCCCCTTACCGCAATTAAGGGCTGGGGCGAAACGGCAAAAATGTCGGTTGGTACCGACGACCAGTTGGTTGAAAAGGGCATCTCGGTTATTCTTAGCGAGGCCGACCGCCTGCAGGGCTTGGTTGAAGAGCTGCTTGACTTCTCTCGCATACAGTCGGGAAGACTTTCGGTGAATATGTCTAAAATCGACGTTGCAGGAATTATAGACGAGGCCGCCGAAATGTACGACGAAATTGCCCGCCAGGTAAACATTGTGCTGCGGGTGGTTCGCCCCCACACCCTCCCCCCGGTTTTGGGCGACGTTAACAGGCTTAAGCAGGTGTTTATAAACGTTATTGATAATGCAGTTAAATACACCGTGAAAGACGGTTTTGTAAATATAAAGGTTGCGGTTGAAGAAGGCTTTATCCGTATCTCCGTGGCCGACACGGGTGTTGGAATTCCCGAAAAGGATATCGACCGTGTTAAGGAAAAATTCTTTAAATCCAACAAAACTATACGTGGCAGCGGAATTGGCCTTGCCGTTGCCGACGAAATTCTTAAACAACACAAGGGCTTACTGTTCCTCGAAAGCCGCGAAAACGAGGGTACCACCGTTACCGTGGTGCTTCCCGTAGCAGAAAGCCAGGAGTCCGAGCCAAAGGCCGAGGTTGACATTACCCCCACCGAGCTTAATATTGCCGCCGAGTAATGGCAATTTTCGGTTATCCGTTTTTGGAAGGAGTTTAAAAATGCAAAAGAAAACATCTATAGGCGGTCAGGCCGTTATAGAGGGAATTATGATGAAGGGCCCCAAAAAAACCGCCCTTGCAGTTCGTATCCCCGACGGTTCTATCGATATTGAATACATCAACGAAAAACACTTAAAAGATAAGTGTGCCATCTTTGGATGGCCCATTATCCGCGGTGTTGTGGGCTTTGTTGAATCTATGGTTACGGGCTACAGCGCATTGATGAAATCTGCCGATAAATCGGGCTTTACAGATTTAGAAGAAGAGGACAAGAAAAAGTCTAAAAAGAAGCCCGAGGAAGCCCCCGAAACCGCCGAAGAAGTAAAAGCAGAGGAAGCCCCAAACGCCGAAGAAAAGCCTGACGAGGAAAAACCCAAAAGCAGGTGGGACAAGTTGGTGGCGGTAATTATGGTGGTTGCCGCTGTGCTTGGCGTTGGCCTTGGCGTGGTGCTGTTTATGTACCTGCCCTCCCTTGTTTTCGATCTTATTAACAAGGCGGCATCGGGTGCCCTTTTCGGCTGGAAGGCCGCAATTGAGGGTCTGCTTAAAATGATTATTTTCTTCCTTTACATTCTGCTTGTTTCAAGAATGAAGGACATCAAGCGTGTTTTCAGCTACCACGGTGCCGAGCACAAAACAATTTTCTGCTACGAAAAAGGGCTGGAGCTTAATGTGGAAAACGTACGCAAGCAAAGCCGTTTCCACCCACGCTGCGGCACATCTTTTATGATACTTATGCTGGTTGTGGGCGTGCTTTTGGGCGCCGCCCTTACCTGGTTTATACCCGAGCTGCAGCACCCCTCAATGAGAATTCCCTGGGTTTCGGCAAAAATTCTTATGCTGCCCATAATCTGCGGCATCGGCTACGAGCTGCTTAAATGGTGTGGCAGACACGACAATTTCCTTACAAAAATTATCGCCGCTCCCGGCAAATGGATGCAGCGCATCACCACCAACGAGCCCGACGACGATATGATTGAGGTTGCAATTGAATCCTTAAAGGCCGTTCTGCCCGACAATCCCGACGAGGATAACTGGTAAAATGGCGGCAATAGCAGAACTTCAGGCGGTTTCCGAAGCCTTAAAAGCCTCTGGGATTGAGGACTATGGCTTCGAGGCCGAATTACTTCTGTGCCACGTTTTAGAAATTACCTCTTCCGAGATGCGGCTAAAAAACCCCGACCTATCAAAAAAACAAAGGGAATTACTTAACGAACTGTGCCTTAAACGTTGCGGCGGCTACCCCTTGCAATATCTACTCCGTGAATGGGAGTTTTACGGCCTGCCATTTTCGGTTGGCGAAGGCGTGCTGATACCAAGGCCCGACACCGAAATTTTGGTGGATACCGCCCTTAGCTTTATTAACGAGCAAAAAGGGCTTCGCATAATTGACCTATGCTCGGGCAGTGGTTGTATTGCCGTTGCAATCGATAAAAATGCCCCGAATTGCAGTATACTTGCCTTGGAAAAATCAAGCGAGGCGTTTAATTATTTAAAACACAATATAAAGCTTAACCATTCCGATGTTATACCCATTTTGGGCGATATTAACGCCCCTTTTGACGAGGGCTGGGACCTGATTGTTTCCAACCCACCCTACATTACCGAATCTGAAATGAATAAGCTTCAAAAAGAGGTTACCTACGAGCCGCAGATGGCGCTGCTTGGCGGCAGCGACGGGCTGGACTTTTACCGTATTATTTGTGAAAAATGGGCACCTCTTTTAAAAAGCGGCGGCCACCTTTTAGTGGAAATCGGCTACAGCCAGGCCGAGGCGGTACAAAAGCTATTTTCTGCGGCTGGCCTTACCGATATTCGCTGTATTAAAGACTACGGCGGCAACGATAGGGTAATAATGGGTAAAAAGAGTTAGCAAAGTACGATTGTTCGTACAATGAACAGGTTATACTATAAACAGTAAAAAAACGAAAGGATGAATATATATGGCAGAAAAAGATACCAAAGCATTAAACGACAGACAGCGCGCTCTGGAAACCGCTATTCAGCAGATTGAAAAGGATTTCGGCAAGGGCGCAGTTATGAAGCTTGGCGAAAACGCAAAAATGAACGTTGAGCACATTCCCACCGGCTCCCTTTCCCTTGACGCAGCCCTTGGAATAGGCGGACTTCCCCGCGGCAGAATTGTAGAAATCTACGGCCCTGAATCCTCAGGTAAAACAACCGTTGCTCTGCACTGCGTTGCCGAGGCTCAGAAAAAGGGCGGTATCGCCGCATTTATCGACGTTGAGCACGCACTTGACCCGATCTACGCCGCAAAGTTGGGTGTAGACATCGATTCACTGCTTGTTTCTCAGCCCGACACCGGCGAACAAGCTTTGGAAATCGCCGAGCAGCTTATTCGCTCGGGTGCTATCGACATTGTGGTTATCGACTCGGTTGCAGCCCTTGTTCCCAAGGCCGAAATTGAAGGCGATATGGGCGACAGTCACGTTGGACTTCACGCAAGGCTTATGTCACAGGCATTAAGAAAGCTGGCAGGCGCTTTATCTAAGGCAAACTGTGTTGCAATATTCATTAACCAGCTTCGCGAAAAGGTTGGCGTTATTTACGGCAACCCCGAGGTTACCACCGGCGGCCGCGCACTTCGCTTCTACGCCAGCGTTCGTATTGACATTCGTAAGCAAGAGGCTATTAAAGACGGCACCACCGTTATTGGTAACCGCACCCGCGCGCGCGTTGTTAAAAATAAGGTAGCTCCCCCCTTCAAAGAGGCCGAGTTCGACATTATGTACGGCGAGGGTATTTCACGCGTTGGCGAAATTATAGACTTGGGCGTTAAAACCGGCGTTCTCAAGCGTAGCGGCGCCTGGTTCTACTACGGTGAGCAGCGTATGGGTCAGGGCAGAGATAACACCAAAATCACCCTTCAGCAGAACCCCGAGCTGGCAAAGGAAATCAGCGATTTAGTTATGGAAAAGCTGCAGGAGGTAACCCTTTCTCAGTTAGCTAAAAAGCCCGAAGAGGCCCCCGCCCCCGAAAAGGAAGCAAAGCCGGCTGCCGAGCCTAAAAAAATCAGCCCCAAAATTAACATTGACGTGGCTGTAGACGACGAATAATGATAATCACCGCTATTGAGGTGCGCCGCAAGCATCTCACAATGGTTAAATTATCCGAAGCATTCACCTGCGACGACGCTTTGTGCGACGACGCAGGGAATCTGCTTTTACAAACTGAATATGCCGAAGAGCTTTTCTTAAAAGCGGGCAAAGAGGTAAGCGAGGAATGGCTTTATGAAGTCTGCCACGAATCGGCATACCGCCGCTGCCTTTCAAAAGCGATGTGGTACCTCTCCCGAAGAAGCTATTGCTCAGGCGAGCTTAACAGAAACCTAATGTCCGAATATTCGTACACCGTATGTGGTCGAGTGCTTGCCCGATTGCAAGAGCTGGGCTTGATTAACGACCAAGCCTATGCTGAAAGATTGGCCGAGCATTTTATCGAGGAAAAAGGTATTGCCCCCAAAGCGGCGGCTTTGCATATGGCGGCAAAGGGCGTTGATATGGGTTTGGCAAAGCAGGTTATTGCCGCCCGCCAAGACGACCCGAAAATCGGACTTAAAGCCCTTGTGGAAAGGAAATATCTTGGCGGCATTACTTCCCAAAAAGCCCTAACCAAAGCAATAAATTCCCTTATGCGAAAGGGCTACAGCTACGGCGACGTAAAGTCTGTGCTGTCGGAATACAACATAAATTTCAGCAACAACGAGTTTGGAGATTAGGTATGAGCTATAAAATAGGTATGGTTTCCTTAGGCTGCCCCAAAAACCAGGTAGATGCCGAGGTTATGCTGGCAGCCCTTAAAAATGCCGGCTACGAAATAACACCTCTGGAGACCGAGGCCGACGTAATAATTATTAACACCTGCGGCTTTATTGAAGACGCAAAAAGCGAGGCCATAGAAAACATAATCGAGGCGGCAAAATATAAGCAAGACGGTTCACTGCGAGCTCTTATTGTAACCGGCTGCCTTGCCGAAAGGTACCGCGATGAAATCAGCCGCGAAATTCCCGAGGCAGACGTGGTGGTGGGCATTGGCCGCAACGGCGACATTGTAAATATTGTTGAAAAGGCCCTGGCAGGCGATTTTCAAAACCACTATGGCGAAAAGTGTGAGCTAAAGTTTGGCGGAGAACGACTTCTTACCACTCCCCCTTACACCGCCTACCTTAAAATTGCCGAGGGCTGCGACAACTGCTGCACCTACTGTGCCATTCCCTTAATCCGTGGGCATTTCCGCAGCCGCAGTTTTGAAAGCTGTGTGGCCGAGGCCAAAGATTTAGCGGCAAAGGGTGTTAAAGAATTAGTTCTGGTGGCTCAGGATACCACCCGCTACGGCGAAGACCTGAACGGCGGCAAAAGCCTGCTGCCCGAATTGCTTTGTGAAATTGCAAAAATCGACGGCATTCATTGGATTCGCACCCTTTACACCTACCCCGAAAGAATCAGCGACGAGCTGCTGCAGGTGATTCGTCAAGAGCCCAAGGTTGTGCCCTATTTGGATATCCCTATGCAGCACGCCAGCGGCGAAATTTTAAAGCTTATGAACCGTAGCGGCGATGCCGAAAGCCTTAAGGCATTATTGGATAAAATCCGCGCCGCCGTTCCCGATATAACCCTTAGAACCACCATGCTGTGCGGCTTCCCCGGTGAAACCGACCAACATTTTTGCGAGCTTTGTGAGTTTGTGAAAGAGGTTCGTTTCGACCGCCTTGGTTGCTTTGCTTATTCCGAGGAAGAGGGCACCCCCGCCGCAGGCTTCAGCGGTGCCGTAGAGCCTCAAACTCGTCAAGACCGCGCCGAAAATATAATGGAACTTCAGCTTTCCATCGCCTGCGAGAAAATGCAGGAAAAAATCGGCACCACTCAAGAGGTGCTTTGCGAGGGCTACGATAACTACATTCGCTGCTATTTTGGCAGAAGTGCCGCCGACGCACCCGAAATCGACGGTAAAATTTTCTTCATCTCTCCAAGGCCTTTGGAAATAGGCGAGTTTTACAAGGTGCAAATCAACGACACTTTAGATTACGACCTTTTAGGCGAGCTGGAGGAATAGGCTCGCTAACGCGGCAGTTAATAGATAATAATGAATAGATAATAGTTATTGTGTTTGCTTCGCAAACGGATTTATATAATTCGTGCCGAAGGCACACCGTTTCGTCTAATGTCTAATATCTAACATCTAAAATCTAAAATCTAAAACCGGAGGTTTTAAAAATGAATACACCCAACAAATTAACAGTTTTAAGAATGATTTTGGTGCCCTTTTTCCTATTGGCTATGACGGTGCAATTTTCCCACAACTACCTGGTTGCGTTGATAATCTTCGCCGCCGCCTCTATAACCGATTATTTCGACGGTATGCTGGCAAGGCGCCACAATCTTATTACCAATTTCGGCAAGTTTTTAGACCCCTTGGCCGACAAAATGCTTACCACCTCGGCTCTGCTTGGCTTTATTGCCCTGGGCGACCACGTTCCCGGCGCTATGTGGGTGGCATTCATAACCCTGTTCCGTGAATTTTTGGTTTCGGGCATTCGTCTTGCCGCCGTTTCCGATGGTGGTAAGGTTGTTGCCGCCAATATGTGGGGCAAGGCAAAAACCGTTAGCCAGATGCTTTCCATCATTCTTATTTTATTTGTTCAATGGCTCAGAACCCTTTGTTGTCTTGGCGCACACACCCTTTCCTTCTTAGAGGGAATGGGCACAGGCCTTTTGTGGGCTTCTGCCGTGCTTACCGTAATTTCGGGTGTAATTTACCTTGTGCAGAACGCAGAATTCATAAACGTAAAGAAATAATTTTACGGCAAAAATCACACCACAAAAAATAACAGTAGACAAAACGTAAATTTTGTAATATTATATTATATAGGTTGGGGCTATCCCACCAGCAAAGACTTTGAACGAAAAGAGTAGCAATATTTCTGCCTTTTCAGAGAGTGGCACATTTGGTGCAAGTGCCTAAAGGCGAATATCGTGAAGTGCATTCGGGAGTCGGGCGGAGGAATTTCAGTATTCCGCCCCGGGTTGACACCGTTACCAACGTCGCAAGAGTTCACTAATCGGAGTGGAACCGTGGTTTTTAAAAAATCGCCTCCGTTGATATGTCCTTTCGCATATCGGCGGAGTTTTTTGTTTTTTACATTCGGTTTTCACTTTTTCCGATAAGAAAAGAGGTATATATATGTTCACTCGTCTTAGAGAAGATATTGCCGCCTATATGGACCGCGACCCTGCGGCGCGTAATCCTTTTGAAATTTTCTTCCTCTACCCCGGGCTTAAGGCCATACGTCGCCACCGCCGTGCCCATTGGTTTTATAAGCACAACTGCAAATTTATTGCTCGCTGGATTTCCCAGCGCACCGTTAGAAAAACCGGTATTGAAATCCACCCAGGTGCCACCATCGGTCGCCGTTTGGTTATCGACCACGGCAACGGCATTGTTATTGGCGAAACTGCCGAAATCGGCGACGACGTGCTGATTTATCAGGGCGTAACCCTGGGCGGTACGGGTAAAGACGAGGGCAAACGTCACCCCACCATTGGCAACAATGTTATGATAAGCTCGGGCGCTAAGGTTCTGGGTCCCTTTAAAGTGGGCGACAATTCCCGAATCGCGGCAGGTGCCGTGGTGCTTCACGAAGTGCCCCCCGATTCCACCGTTGTTGGTGTTCCTGCCAGAGTTGTTAAACGCAGCGGTGTTAAACTGCCAAAGCTGGATCAGGTGCATATCCCCGACCCGGTTGCTCAGCAATTCTGCATTTACGATAAGAAAATTGCCGAGCTGCAGGCTCAAATCGACAGCCTTACGGGAAATACTAAAGAAACCGAAGCTGAAAATTAAATCCGCTTTTAAAATTCAGATAAATTCATTCACATATAAGGAGTTTTTTTAAATGAAAATTTTTAACACACTTACCCGCAGTAAGCAGGAATTAAAGCCCATTACCGAAGGCGAGCTTAAAATTTACGCCTGCGGCCCCACCGTTTACAACTTTATTCACATTGGCAACGCTCGCCCACTATGCGTGTTCGACGTGCTTCGCCGCTACCTTGAATGGAGAGGTATGAAGGTGAATTTTGTGCAAAACTTCACCGATATCGACGATAAGCTTATAAAGAAGGCGAACGAGGAAGGCATCACCGTGCCCGAGGTTGCCGAAAGATATATTAAGGAATTTTGGACCGACGCCAAGGGCCTTAACGTTCGTGAGGCCACGGTGCACCCCAAGGCAACCGAAAATATCGACGCTATTATCGAGCTTATTTCAGAGCTTGAAGCCAAGGGCTATGCCTACAAATCCGCCAACGGCGATGTTTACTTCCGCGCAAAGAAATTCGGCGAGTACGGCAAGCTTTCCCACCAGCCCTTAGAGGATTTGGAAGCAGGCGCCAGAATCGACGTTTCAGAGCAGAAGGAAGACCCCATGGACTTCTGCCTTTGGAAAAGCGCAAAGCCGGGCGAACCTTCCTGGCCCTCTCCCTGGAGCGACGGCAGACCGGGTTGGCACATTGAATGCTCCGCTATGTCGGGCAGATATTTAGGTGATACCATCGATATTCATTGCGGCGGTCAGGACTTGATTTTCCCCCACCACGAAAATGAAATTGCACAGTCGGAATGCGCCCACGGCTGCAGCTTTTCAAACTACTGGATGCACAACGGCTACATCAATGTTGATAACAGAAAAATGTCGAAATCTCTGGGCAACTTCTTCACCGTTCGCGACGTTGCCGAAAAGTACGGCTACGAGCCCATTCGTTACCTTATGATTTCTTCCCACTACAGAAGCCCCATTAACTACAGCACCGAAATTATCGAGCAGGGTGCCAGCGCATTAAGTCGCCTTTACAACTGCCGCGAAGGCCTTACCTTTGCCCTTACCCATGCAGCCGAGGGTGGCGAAGCTCCCGAATTTTTGGCTAAACACAAGGCTGAATTTATCGAGGCTATGGAAGACGACCTTAACACCGCCGACGCATTGGCCGCAATATTCACCTTAGCTAAAGATATCAATATTATGGTGGCAGCCGAACCCACAAAGGTTGCCTGCGAAGAAAGCTTAAAGCTTCTTGATGAGCTTTGCGGAGTATTGGGCTTACTGTACAATCAATCGGACAACGACTTAGACGCCGAGGTTGAGGAGTTGATTGCAAAACGTACCGAAGCCAGAAAGGCAAAGAACTTTGCCGAGGCCGATGCCATACGCGATAAGTTAAAAGAAATGGGTATAATCCTTGAAGACACACCTCAGGGTGTTAAGTGGAGCCGCGCATAATGTGTGAACTGCACAAGGCGAAGGCCCCCGCAAAGAATCAGCTAAACGAAAACGCATCTGCCGTCACCAACGCCGAGCCACAAAAAACTCCCCTCGGCGGCGGGGTGATTATATACTCCACCCCCGAATACCGCTACGGCACCGACGCGGTAATTCTTGCCCACTTTGCAGGTGTGCGAAAGAACGACACGGTGTGTGACCTTGGCTGTGGCGGCGGAATTATCCCCTTAATTCACTGTAGGAATGGTGTGGGAAAAACCCTTTACGGTGTGGATATTCAGGCCGCGGCCTGCGATTTAGCAAAAAGAGCGGCCGAGGAAAACGGCTTTACAAACCTAAAAATTATAAATGCCGATATCAGAGATATCGACACACTAAAACGCTCCCTTCCCCTTAGTGCTATGGACGTTGTAACCTGTAACCCACCCTACAAAAAGTCCGGCGCAGGTATCACAAATCCAAACGATGCCCGCTACATCGCCCGCCACGAGGCTGAGTGCACTTTATCGGACGTTTGCAATGCCGCAAAACGTCTGCTTAGAAGCGGCGGCAGGCTTTGTGTTTGCCACCGCCCCGAAAGGCTGGCAGATATATTTGCCGCTATGCGGGAAAATAAAATTGAGCCCAAAACCCTGCGCACCGTTCACCAAAGAAAGGATACCGAACCCTGGCTTATATTGGTTGAAGGCCGGCGCGACGGTAACAGCGGTATGAAAATTATGCCACCCCTTTATATCGAGGGTGAAAACGGCGAGCCCAACTCCCCCGAAATGCTTACCATCTACGGCAACTACAAAGAGGGGCATATTTAACTTGATGTACGAACAATCGTACAACACGCACTTGAGATATAGGAGGTTTTGTATGAAATATTTAGCTAATATTTTAATTTGTTGCTTGCTGACCGCCACCCTTTGCGGCTGTCAAACAGCAAAAACCCCTGCAACCGATTCAAGCACACCATCTGCTATTTCGAAAGAAGATATCGCCTCTGCAACTGAGGAAGAAACAAGTACTCACATATCTAATATAACCGACGATTCTTCTTTAAACAATTCTTCCTCCACACCAAATTATTCTAGCCAAACGCAATCCTCTTCTATTATAAATTACACTATCGGTTCTGGTGCGGTTACAAATTCTGCAAGTTCAGATGTTTGGACGCGACCGCCACCTTTGCCGCTTAACGACTTTTCTGGCAATAACGCTGATGAGCAATTTTTAGATTGGATAAAAGAATGCCGTTACAAAGAGAATTTGCAAGATCTCTCTCACCGCGAAGACCCCTTTTTAGTTTGGGCTTATTCGCAAAAGGAAATTTTATTACCTGTTGTCGACAGTAGTTTTGCTTTGGATTCTGTTAATATCATTCGTAACGATAAAGTATCTTACATATTCAAATACCAGTCCAAAAAAGATGATATTGCTTTCTCTTTAACAATTTATCCCACGTCGGCTGAAAACACGGGCACTCAGTCGTTACTAAAGCTAATAAAAGAATACGATTATGCTTCTCGGTCAAGCAACAGTGTAAAGTATGTAAAAAGCAAGGACAAATGTAAGTGGGGCACATATTATATCAGCAACTATTCTGCGTGGTTTTTATGTAATGATTATTTGATAAAATACAGTCATGGAACAACCTTTAACAGCGATTATTTTGAACTTATAGATTTAGAGTGTGTTGAGTTTAATGATAGATTTTACAGCCAAGGTAAATTTTTAGATTGGGTGAAAACCAACCGAGGTGATGTTGAAAACGACGCTTTTGGACGCGTGCTTCTTGATGAATTGAAACAAAAAAACGCACTAATTTTACCAAGTATTAATTCCGCTAAGTTTAAATTAAAAGAAATCTGCCCCTTTTATAAAATGATAGGCGTTGACTTAAACACTCCGTGGCACGCAGGAGGATACAAAGTCGTTTATTATGCAGATAGTCCTGTAGAAGGTATAAACAGTTTGGAATTCGAGATTTATCCTTCGAGAGGCAAGTCTATTCCCTATTACAAAAGTATTCCAACCGGAACAACTAGTGCAAAAATAGAAGAAGACCTAGACAACTACGAATTCATTAAGTCAACAATAACCAAGTGTCGCAATGGGCTCTATATTTTAGATAAAAATTCATCATCTGAGGCGTACTTCTCACATTGGCACACCGATTGCGGTCAATACGATATATTATTTAGGGTCAACACCAATGAGCCGCAGAAAAAATTTAAAGAAGAATATTTCGACTTGTTTGACATTGAATACATATCATTAGATTAATAAAAGGGCAGGAGAAAAATCATGTCCGGAAAATTATACGTTGTGGGAACTCCCATTGGCAATTTGGGGGATTTTTCCCCAAGGGCTGTGGAAACCCTTGGCTCTGTGGATTTTATTGCCGCCGAGGATACAAGGGTTACAATAAAGCTGCTTAATCACTTTGGAATCCACACCCCGATGGTGAGCTACCACGAACACAACCTGCGTGAACGCGGGGAATACATAACTGAAAGAATTGCGG